>NZ_JBKBXG010000006.1:0-90404 GCF_046314175.1 Acidovorax sp.
GCTCGCGATTGTCTGAGCGAAGCGAGTTCGAGCGAGACCCCGCTGGACGCGAGCACCGCAGGTTTCCCCACACGCCCGCAAGGGCGTGTGGGGACGCAGCGTGTAGGGTCGCCTTTTCTTTGGTGACTTTCTTTTGGCGACGCAAAAGAAAGTCACTGCGCTGCCGGGCGCACACCCCGGCCTCCGCCTTTTGCAAAGGCACAGAGTCAAAAAGAAGCGCGAACAAAGACATCTCAATCCACAGCAACGCGCCGCGCAGGCCCAGCCACAGGCCGGGTCAAATCAAGAGCCACAGACCCCAGCTCCAACGCATCCAGATACACCACCCCATCCTCCACCTTCACCGCAAACTTCGGCGTGCACCCCTCATCCGGCGCCGCCGCCTGCCCGTCGCACAACCCAATCGTCCAGTTGTGCAACGGACACGCCACATGCGTGCCAAACACAATGCCTTGCGACAGCGGCCCACCCTTGTGCGGGCAGCGGTCCAGCAGTGCAAAAACACCGCCCACGTCATTGCGAAACACCGCCACATCCAGCCCCTGCGGGCGCGTCACGCGGCGCGAACCCAGCACGGGGATCTCGTCCACGCGGCAGATCAGTTTCCATTCGCTCATTGCTATTCCTTTGGTAGCTTTTGGCGCTTATCCATCAAGCGCTGAAGGCATATTTGGTTTAATAAACGGGGTCAAGCCGCGGCAATCGGGATGAACTGGCGCGTGTCCACCGCGGCCTTGTCAAACTCGAACCACGGGTCGGGTTCGCCGTCCAGCGCAAACTGCAATTGCTCCCACAGCGCCTTGCGGCCTTCGTGGTCTTCCAGAATGCGCTTTTTCACATAGTCCAGGCCCACGCGGTTCACGTAGTGCACGGTGCGTTCCAGGTACCAGCCTTCCTGGCGGTACAGCTCGCAAAACGCGCCGGTGTACTCCAGCACTTCCTCAGCGGTTTTCAGCTTGGTAAAAAAGTGCGCCACCTCGGTCTTGATGCCGCCGTTGCCCGCCACATACATCTCCCAGCCGCTATCGACGCCGATGATGCCCACGTCCTTGATGCCGGCCTCGGCGCAGTTGCGCGGGCAGCCGCTGACTGCAAACTTCACCTTGTGCGGGGCGTACATGCGCCACATGGCGCGCTCCAGGTCCTTGCCCATTTGCGTGCTGTCTTGCGTGCCCATGCGGCACCATTCGCTGCCCACGCAGGTCTTCACGGTGCGCAACGCCTTGGCGTAGGCGTGGCCGCTGGGCATGCCAATGTCCTTCCACACGTTGACCAGGTCTTCCTTTTTCACGCCCAGCAAATCGATGCGCTGGCCGCCGGTGACCTTGATGGTGGGGATGTCGTACTTATCGGCGGCATCCGCAATGCGGCGCAGCTCGTCGGCTGTGGTCTCCCCCCCCCACATGCGCGGGATGACGCTGTAGGTGCCGTCCTTTTGGATGTTGGCGTGGCTGCGTTCGTTGATGTAGCGGCTTTGCGGGTCGTCCCTGGCCTCTTTGGGCCAGGTGCTGATGAGGTAGTAGTTGATGGCCGGGCGGCAGCTGGCGCAGCCGTTGGGCGTCTTCCACTCCATGAACTTGAAGACATCGGCAATGGTCAGCAGCTTGTTGGCGCGGATCGACTCACGCACCGCCTGGTGGCCGTGGTCGGTGCAACCGCACATGGCTTTGGTCTTGGGCGTGGCGCTGTAGTCGCCACCGGCGGTGAACATCAAAATCTGCTCGACCAGGCCCGTGCACGAGCCGCACGATGCGCTGGCCTTGGTGTGCTTCTTGACCTCTTCCAGCGTGAACAAGCCCTTGTCCTTGATGGCCTTGCAGATGGCGCCCTTGGTCACGCCGTTGCAGCCACACACCTCGTCGGTGTCGGCCATGGCGGACGCCTTGCTCTGGCCCTGGTGGCCCACGTCGCCGATGTTGCTCTCGCCAAACATCAGCTTGTCGCGGATGTCGCTCACGCTGCGGCCGTCGCGCAGTAGCTTGAAATACCAGCTACCGTCCACCGTGTCGCCGTACAAGCAGGCGCCGATCAGCTTGTCGTCCTTGATGACGAGCTTTTTGTACACACCGCCAAAGGGGTCGCTCATCACGATCTCTTCGGTGTTGTCGCCGCCCTGAAAGTCGCCTGCACTGAACAGGTCAATGCCCGTGACCTTGAGCTTGGTGGACGTGAGCGAGCCCTGGTAGCGGCCGATGCCGAACTCCGCCAAATGGTTGGCCAACACCTTGCCCTGCTCGAACAGCGGCGCCACCAGGCCATAGGCAATGCCCCGGTGCGCGGCGCATTCGCCCACGGCGTAGATGCGTGCGTCGGTGGTGGTCTGCAGCGTGTCGCTCACCACAATGCCGCGGTTCACGTGCAGGCGCATCTTTTCGGCAAGCTGCGTGTTGGGGCGGATGCCCACGGCCATCACCACCAGGTCGGCGGGCACCTCGGTGCCGTCCTTGAACTTGACGCTGGCCACGCGCCCGTCGGCGTTGCCCACCAGCTCTTGCGTCTGCGCACCCATCAAGAACCGCATGCCGCGGTCTTCCAGCGACTTCTGCAGCATCTTGCCCGCCACGTCGTCCAGCTGGCGCTCCATCAGCGACGGCATCACATGCACCACGCTCACCGTCATGCCGCGCTTCATGAGGCCGTTGGCGGCCTCCAGGCCCAGCAGGCCGCCGCCAATGACCACGGCGTGTTTATAGGTGGCGGCAGCATCGATCATGGCCTGCGTGTCGGCAATGTCGCGGTAGGCCAGCACGCCCTTCAGGTCTTTGCCGGGAATGGGCAGGATGAACGGGTTGGAGCCCGTGGCCATGATGAGGCGGTCGTATTCGGCGGTGATCACATCGCCCGCTGCGCCCGTGGCGCTGACCACGCGGCGCACGCGGTCCACGTCGGTCACGGTAAAGCCGGTGTGCAGGGTGATGTGGTTGTCGGCGTACCAGGTCCAGTCGTTCAGAATGATCTCGTCGATGGTCTGCTCGCCGGCCAGCACGGGCGACAGCAGGATGCGGTTGTAGTTGGGGTGCGGCTCGGCCCCGAACACCGTGATGTCATACAGATCGGGGGCAATCTTGAGCAGCTCTTCCAGCGTGCGCACACCGGCCATGCCGTTCCCCACCATCACCAGTTTGAGCTTTTTCATCGTGACGTACTCCGTCGGTTCATCGTCTGGGCAATTCGAAAAACAAAAAAGGCGTCCACACGATGCTGCTTCGATGTCAACTCGAAACCGCATGTGGGGACGCCTTCGTCCTTGCGACCCTTCTGTGCGCCGTTGCACGGGAGAATCGCGTGACCCTGCCGGGTCGTTGTGCTTTCCAAGCAATGGCCGTGCCAGATGGTTTGCACTGGTGTGGGGCGCAATCGGCCCGCAGCGCGTAGCGGCGGGCTGCGGTGTTTTTATCGTCGCCTGAGGTCAGGGTGGGTCAGGTGCTTCTAAAAGAATAGCTGATAGCGCTTTGCAGATAAGCGCTAGAGCCGATTTTTATCAATATTGCTACTCCGCCGGCTCCCACATTGGTGCGGTGCATCAAGTGTCGCCACCTGCCTTTGGAGGGCTGCACCAAACTGGAAGATGTGTGGCCGGAGCGATTTCCCTGTTTCAAATTGCGAAAAATCGAAATAGGATGTTCTCGGTTCTTCCACTGCCGTCGCTGCCGTCATTGCCGTGTTATCAGGTTCTGGAGTGACGACGCATCCATCAAAGAGGGGCTTCCTATGCGCGTCAATCTTCCCGTCAGCACGCAAGAATATGCGTTTCCCAAGGGCCAGACGTTGGTGTCCACCACCGATCTCAAGGGCCGCATCCTCTACTGCAACCCGATGTTCATCGAGGTCAGCGGTTACGAAAAAGAAGAGCTTCTGGGCCAGCCCCACAACATCGTTCGCCACCCCGACATGCCCGAAGAGGCGTACCGCGACATGTGGCACACCATCGCAAGCGGCATCCCCTGGTCCGCCCCGGTCAAGAACCGGCGCAAGGACGGCACGTTTTACTGGGTGATGGCCAACGTCACCCCGCTGATGCAGGGCGACCAACCCACCGGCTACATGTCGGTGCGCACCGAGGCCACGCGCGAGCAGATCCAGGCGGCTGATGCGCTGTACAAGCAGATGCAGGCCGAAAAACAGGCGGGCCAACTGGTGCACACCTTGCGCGCTGGTGTGCTGGTCAAAAACAACCTGTGGGGCAAGCTGTCGGGCGTGCTGCGCTTGGGTGCCATGGGCAAGATGATGGCGTGCACGCTGCTCCTGGTGGTGGCCTCGTGGTGCGCCGCGTTGGTGGGCGGCCACACGTTGACGCTGGGCTCGGGCGCTGCGTGGCTGGGTGTGGTGCTGCTGGCGCTGGGCATGGCGGTGTACCTGCATCAGGTGACTGTGGCGCCGCTTGCGCAGATGCTTCGCTGGGCCAACCGCATGGCGGCGGGCGACCTCACACAGAACATTTCCGCATCACGCAGCGACACGGTGGGCCACCTTCAAAAGGCGCTGGGCCAGCTCAATGTGAACCTGCTGTCCATCGTGCGCGACGCGCGCCAGGAGAGCGAAAACATGCAGGTCTCCACCCGCGAGATCGCTCAGGGCAACCAGGACCTGTCGTCCCGCACCGAAGCGCAGGCCAGCAATCTGGAGCAGACGGCGGCGTCGATGGAAGAGATCACTGGCACCGTCAAGCAGACGGCCGAATCGGCCCGCCAGGCCACGGTGCTGGCGACGCAGGCGTCCCAAGTGGCCGAGCGCAGCAGCGAAGCCGTGGACGGCGTGGCCATCACCATGAAGCAGATCCAGACGGCGTCGGGTCGCATCAGCGAGATCACGCAGCTGATCGACTCCATTGCGTTCCAGACCAACATCCTTGCGTTGAACGCTGCGGTCGAGGCCGCGCGAGCGGGCGAACAAGGCCGGGGCTTTGCCGTGGTGGCGTCTGAAGTGCGCAGCCTGTCGCACCGCACCCTGTCGGCCGCCAAGGAGATCCGCCAGCTCATCGACGACTCGGCCACCAAGGTGAGCGAAGGCCACGCAAAGACCGACGCCGCCCAGAAAACCATGACCGAATCGCTGGAGCTGGTGCGCCGCGTGAACACGCTGATCGGCGAGATCCACAGCGCATCGAACGAGCAGCTCAGCGGCATCTCGCAGGTCAACGCTGCCGTGGCGCAGCTGGACACCATCACCCAGCAGAACGCTGCGTTGGTGGAAGAAAACGCAGCCTCTGCCATGCAGCTCAACGGCCAGGCACAGACGGTGACCGAGACCGTCCAGGTGTTCCGCATCGACGTATCGGCAACGAGCCAGGCGCGTGATGCGGTGCAGATGCGCAAGGAGATCAGGGCGTCGTCAGAAAGGGCGCTGGCGCGCGCCTGACGTGACCGGGGTTTTGTACCGGAGTTTTGGTGTTTTTGGCCGCTAGCGCTTATGGGGTAAGCGCTGGCAGCTATTGTTTTGATAGTTTTCGACGGTTGGGGCAAGGTATTGGGTCAGTGCGACAGCGCACAGATGCCGTGCGTTCTGGCGGTCACGATGTGCGCAGTGTTGTATTTGCAACCGCCAGTGACCAAAAGACTGGGAGGAGCCCCCATGCCACGCGCCCAAGCGAACGTATTGCCCCTGGACCACCGGTTGCCCCGTGTTGATCCGCAAAGGACCGCCAGCCGGGCTGTTTTTATTCCAGTGGACGAACTGCTCACCCCCGGTTTTGTTGCCAGGCACACCATGTTCCCGGATTTCGGTGCGCTGCTGCGTGCCAGCGCGTTTGTTCCTGAGCAGGTTGTGTTTCTGGAGAGAACATCGGACGACGACTGGGAGAAGTTCATTCGCCGCGTGTCCAGTTTTTCAACCTGGAACGCGATGCTGAAAGACGCGCGGGGCGAGTGGATCATGCGCCGGATGGGCGTCTGCATCGACGCCTATCCCTCGTACAGCGAAGCCCCGGCAACGCTTTAAAAAATTTCAAAAATGATAGCTATCAGCGCTTATCCATCAAGCGCTAGGGCCTGAAAACACTCAAAAATCAGCCTGGTGTTTCGTGTGGATGCCCGCTGCGGCGTCGCTGGGTCTGCCCGGTTTGGCTCAGGTGCTTTCCCGTACCGTTAACTCAAATCCCAGATTCACCGAGTTCTTTGGTGGCACCTCGCCGCGCATCAGCGCCAGCAGCATCTGCGCACTCGCTTCGCCAATCGCCGAGCGTGGGGTGCGTACCGTCGTCAGTGGAGGCAGCATCTGGTCGCTGCCCGCCAGGTCGTTGAACCCTGCAATGGCCACGCGGCCGGGTACAGCCACACCGAGGCGCTGTGCGGCCAGCAGGCCACCCTGTGCCAGGTCGTCGTTGCAGAAAAACACGGCATCCACGCCGGGACGGGTGCGCATCACTTCCTCCAGCAGCTCTGCGCCCAGGCGGATGGAAGAAGGCTGGGGGCTGAGCAACTCCAGCCGCGGGTCGTACACACCGGCTTCGCGCAGGCAGCGGCGGTAGCCTTCGGCGCGCTGCATGGTGCGCGGGTCGAGCTGGGCCGCCACAAAGGCGATGTTCTTGTAGCCGCGCGACAGCAGGTGGGCCGTCATGGCGTGGCCTGCATCCTGCTGTGAGAAGCCCACGCAGAACACACCGGGTGCGGGCGTCATCTCCATCAGGTGCACGCAGGGCACGCCGCTGGCGGCAATCATCTGGCGCGATGCCTCGGTGCGGTCAAAACCCGTCACCAGCAGGCCTGCCGGGCGTTGCGCCAGGTAGGTGCGCAGCAGTTGTTCTTCTTCCAGCGGGTCGTAATGCGTCACGCCGATCAGCGCCTGGTAGCCGTGTGGGAAGAGGGTGCGGTGCACGGATTCGAGCACGTCCACAAACAGCGCGTTGGACAACAGCGGCACCAGCACCGGCACCTGCACGCTGCGCTGCGATGCGAGGGCGCGCGCAGCGGGGTCGGGCACGTAGCCCAGTTGAGCGGCGGCGTCTTTCACGCGCTGCACCAGTTCTTGCGCCACGCCGCGTTCGCCGCGCAAGGCGCGGGACGCGGTGATGGGGCTGACCCCTGCGGCCCTGGCCACATCGCTCAAGGTAGTGCGGCCACTGGAGCGGCGTCTGGACTCGGATTTGCCGGGGCTGGAAGGGTTTGACAAGGGTTTTCCCTCGGTGTTGTGGGCGCGTAAATGAATAGGATAGCGCTGTCCGAAACGGGCGACAAGCTACATCTGCAGGTGCTGATGCAGGTTCGATACGGTCTCGATTCTTTTTCTCAGACATCCGGCCTGGATGTTTTTTTGGGTTTCATTGGATAGCGCTACCAATATGAGTTTTGTGCCCTCAACAGTGTTTTTGGTGGTCATGGGCGTGGCCGGCTGCGGCAAGTCCAGCCTGGGCCAGGTGTGCGCTGCGCACCTGGGGCTGCCGCTGCTGGAAGGCGATGACTTCCATTCCTCCAGCAACGTCAACAAGATGCGCAGCGGAGTGCCCTTGAGCGACGACGACCGCCAGACCTGGCTGGACACGCTGGCCGCCCAGCTTCAGGCCCACCCCGGCGGTGTCGTGCTGACCTGCTCTGCGCTAAGACAGCGCTACCGTGACCGCCTGCGCGCTGCCGTGCCGGGTTTGCGCTTTGTGTTCTTGAGCCTCACGCAAGACCAAGCGCGCGAGCGGGTGGCCGCGCGCCCCGGTCATCTGTTTCCTGTCAGCCTGGTGGCCAGCCAGTTTGAAACGCTGGAAGACCCGAGCAGCGAGGTCGGAGTGCTCCGCGTGGATGCCACCCGCCCACTGGCAGAACTGGGCGCGCAGGTTGAGCAGTGGCTGCAAGGCTCGCCTGTTGTGGCTCCGGTGGCCGCGTCTGTGTCCAACCCCAGCCTGGAGGTCTAAGCCATGGCGATTCGCAAATTCTTGAAGCACGTGGTCGAGGCGCTCATGGCGCTGAGCCTGCTGGGCATGGTGATTGCCGTGTTTGGCAACGTGGTGCAGCGCTATCTGTGGGGCACCGGCTGGGTGGTGTCTGAAGAGCTGTCGCGCCTGCTGTTTGTGTGGCTGGTGTGCCTGGCGGCCACGCTGGCGTTTGGCGAAGGGCAGCACCTGGGGTTCGACCTGGTGACGGCGCGGCTCAAGGGCGCGCCCGCTGCGGTGCTTCGCTGGCTGTCGCGTGGGTTGATGGCGCTGGCGCTGTACTTTTTGATATCGGGCGCCTGGCAGCAGGTGGTGGTGGGCATGGACAGCCGCAGCCCCGTTATGAACTACCCGCTGGCGCTGGGCGCGGGCGGCATCTTGCTGATGGGCGTGTGCATGGCCGCCATCCTGCTGCTGCAAGCCTGGCACGACCTGCGCGGCACCACGCCGCCTGATTCCCACACAGCCCCGCACAACGCCGATACGGCCACCAAAGGCTGAAGCTGCTATGACGATTGCCCTGTTTCTCTTCGTGCTGTTCGCCACCATGACGCTGGGGGTGCCCATTGCGTTTGCGCTCATGCTCACCGCGCTGGCGCTGATGGTGCACCTCGACTTTTTCGATGCGCAGTTGCTTGCGCAGAACATGCAGGCCGGGTTTGACAGCTTTCCGCTGTTAGCCGTGCCGTTTTTCATTCTGGCCGGTGAGCTGATGAACGCCGGTGGCCTGAGCCGCCGCATCATCGACCTGGCGCGCACCTTTGTGGGTCACATCCCTGGCGGCCTGGGCTACGTGGCGATCGCCGCGTCGCTGATGCTCGCGTCCATGAGCGGCTCGGCCATTGCCGACACTGCCGCGCTGGCCACGCTGCTGCTGCCCATGATGCGGCGCCAGAACTACCCGGATGGATCCAGCGCCGGGCTGATTGCGGCGGGCGGCATCATCGCGCCCATCGTGCCGCCGTCCATGCCCATGGTGATCTACGGCGTGACGACCAACACCTCCATCAGCAAGCTGTTTCTGGCGGGCATCGTGCCCGGCATCATGATGGCCGTGGCGTTGGTGATGGTGTGGCGCTGGGTGGCCAAAGACAATAGTCTGTCGGTGGCCGAGAAGACCACCTGGCCCGAGCGCCGCCGCGCACTGGTGAGCAGTGCGTGGGCGCTGATGATGCCGGTCATCATCATCGGTGGTCTGCGCATGGGCGTGTTCACACCCACCGAGGCCGCAGTGGTGGCGGCCATGTATGCGCTGCTGGTGGCCACGCTGGTGTACCGCGAACTCAACCTGGCGGGTATCTACAAGGTGTTTGTGGCAGCCGCCAAGACGACGGGGGTGGTCATGTTCTTGTGCGGCGCGGCCACGGCCGCGTCTTACATGGTGACGCTGGCGGACCTGCCCAACCAGCTGGCGCAAAGCATGGGCCCGCTGCTACAAAGCCCCATTTTGTTCATGGCCGTGGTGTGCACCTTCTTGCTGGCAGTGGGCATGGTGATGGACCTCACGCCCACCATCCTCATCCTCGCGCCGGTGCTGGCGCCCCTGGCCGCCAAGGCCGGTATTGACCCTGTGTACTTCGGCTTCGTGTTCATTTTTGTGGGCTGCCTGGGGCTGCTGACGCCGCCTGTGGGCACGGTGCTGAACGTGGTGGCTGGCATCGGGCGGCTGCGTATGGAGCCCGTCATCCGTGGGGTCATGCCGTTCTTGCTCATCTACATGACCATGCTGGTCCTGCTCATCCTGTTCCCCGCCATCGTGCTCTGGCCGCTCAAGCTGATGTTTTAACGCGCGCTGCTGTTTGGTTTCCCGTTTTTTCACCCTGCCATTTCATCAAGGAGACAACCCATGAAAACTTTCCGTCGCACCCTGCTGGCCGCCCTCTCGGTGGCTGCCATCACCTGCTCGTTCCAGGTCGCCGCGCAAGACATCAAGCCGCGCCTCATCCGTTTTGGCTACGGCCTGAACGAAGTGTCCAACCAGGGCCGCGCCACCAAGGTGTTTGCTGAAGAGGTCGAAAAAGCCTCGGGCGGCAAGATGAAGATCCGCGCCATCGGCGCTGCAGCGCTGGGCTCGGACGTGCAGATGCAGCAGGCGCTGATTGGTGGCGCGCAAGAGATGATGGTGGGCTCCACCGCCACGCTGGTGGGCATCACCAAGGAAATGGCGATCTGGGACACCCCCTTCCTCTTCAACAACGCCAAGGAAGCCGATGTGGTGCTGGACGGCCCCGTGGGCCAGAAGGTGATGGACAAGCTGCAGGAAAAGGGCCTGGTGGGCCTGGTGTATTGGGAGAACGGGTTTCGCAACCTGACCAACAACAAGCGCGCCATCACCAAGCTGGAAGACATGGACGGCATCAAACTGCGCGTCATGCAGAACACCGTGTTCCTCGACAGCTTCAAAACCTTGGGCGCCAATGCAGTGCCGCTGCCGTTCTCAGAACTCTTCACCGCCTTGGAAACCAAGACAGTGGACGGCCAGGAGAACCCCTACAACACCATCCTGTCGAGCAAGTTCTATGAGGTGCAAAAGTACCTCACGGTCACCAACCACGTCTATAGCCCCTGGATTGTTCTGGTGAGCAAGAAATACTGGGACGGTTTGTCGAAGGCAGAACAAAAGGTGCTGCTGGACGCCGCCAAAAAGAGCCGTGATTTTGAACGCCAGGACACCCGCGCCGAAGCCGACAAAGCGCTGGCAGACCTGAAAGCCAAGGGCATGCAGATCAACGAACTGTCCGCCGCCGAAGCCAACCGCATGCGCGAAAAGCTGGGTGCGGTCAACGCCAGCATTTCGGCCAACGTGGGCGAAGCGCTGTGGAAAGACGTGCAGGGCGCTGTGGCGCAGGCACGGGCTGGCAAGTAACTGCAAGACAGACGCTCGCTGGTGATGGCGACTCCGCGTAAAGGCGTGGAGTCGCCGCTCTTCTGAAGGCGAATGCACGCAAAAAAAGGGCTTCCAGTTGGAAGCCCTTTTGTTTGCAGATCAGGCCCAATGTCAAACCAGTTCGTGCAATTGATCGCCGTCAGAGTTGTCGGTTGACATCAAGGTTTTGCATGCCACAAGGCGCCTTGCAAACGCATATTGGGGCCGCTACTGTGCAGCACCAGCCAGTAGTGGCCATCGCTGGAAACTCCCTGCAAATCAAATTCGCCAGGGGGCGGGGTCAGCTCTTGCAGGCGCAATGGGTTGCTGTGCAGATCTACCCGGTACAGCTGGCGACCCGCCTGCAGCCCCATCCAGCGGCTGTTGGCCGAGAACACCGCCCGGCGTCCCCCCGTGCTTTGGTTGATGTTTCCCTGATAGGGCCCATGTGCAAGCGTGGCCACTTGCTGCATGTCCGGACTTTTATGCATCCTGATGGTTTGATCGCTACCCCACTCGGCCAGCCAATTTCCGTCGGGTGATGTCCCCGGCTTCGCCTTGGGCAAAGTTGCTACCAGCGCGGATGCGGGCTGGCCACACGGCAGTTCGGCGCACGGATAGGGCTCGTTGTTGGGATTCTTTGCGAAAGCGCTTTCAGCGAGAGGCAGCGCAAACAGTTTGCTTTCTTGCCAATCCGATAGTCCGAGCAGGCGGGAACCGCTCGCATGCACCATCAGCCACCGACCTTGTGGGTCCAGCGTGGGCGTGACAGTGCGAGCATCGCCGAACGGCATGATGAGAGCACGCCCGGTGGCCATCTCGCACAGAGCCAATGGTTTGGGCGGCTGAGGGCCTGTGAATGCCAATTGAACGGCAAACCAATCCGCAGTGAATGCTGCGTTCGTCACCCATCCAATGGCCGGAAACTGGCATACGCTGCGCTGTTCCTGCAGGTCGTACACATCGCTCGTGGCGTTGTAGAACTGCGGTGCAAAACCATCTTCGCCTTCGCGCAGTCCGGTACGCACCGCATAGCGCCCATCCGGGCTGATGAGATCTGCCTTGCCACCCATGCCACGTTGTAGATCAGGTGTGATCCACGCGTGTTTTCGGCCATCGATGTAGTTCAGTTGGCCGTGGGGATTGAATTGCACTTGGCGAATACCGAGTCCTGATGTCTCCGGGGCACTGGTCAGTCGCTTGAGCGGTTGGCTTTGCCACAGCTCCAGCCCGCGGTCATGCACATGAGCGAACCGATCGCCCTTGGGCGAAAAAACAAGCTGAAGACTCCTGTGATCGTTGTGGATGGCGCCTGCCGACTCCAGCCGCGTGGGCTGGATGCTGGTACCCGGCATGTCCCCTGGCGGCGACGATGCGCGTGCTGTTTGGTCGGGCAGCGGGGTAGCGGAGTGCACGCTTGTGCCGACCAGTAGCGCCATGGCACTAGCAATGGCACGGAATCGCCAAGCAGTCGCTGGAGAAGAGCGGGCGAGAGCGTGAAGGAGCGAGGGCATGAAGCGATCCTGCAAAGCGATTACGGAATGGATGAAAAGGCAATGCCCCCATGGAAGCACTTGAGAAAATGCGACAGATGGGGCAGCGACTTGGTGGTGGCCAGGCCCTGCGACTCATTTCCCCACGTGAACACCCTGGCCTGGATCGAGGCTGTTTCAAGGTCGGGTTTGTTGGTCTTGTTGTAGATGCTGATAGGCCTGCCATTGACCGAAATCGGGCCGTTCAGCACCACCCAGTGATTTTTGTAGGTGTTGCCACCCGCTCCCTGAAACATTGCCGCGGAAACCAGCATGACCACCCATCCACTGGCCTGGTAGGGCGCCAGTTCCAGCAACTCGTTCCAATCTGCAAGCGGAACTATTTCATTGGTGTTGTCGAGCAAGGTGGTGGCGCCTGCAGCATGGAACCAACCTTGCATGTATCTGGGACGGGTGATTGCCGACACCGTCGCACTCGGATGGTCATAGTCCGCGAAGGGATTCAGGTCAGGGCTGTCGTTGCGCAGGCTTGCCATGCTGATCCAGTCCACCGCATTGATATTGGCTGCTGCGGGCAATGTTTGCTGTGAGTTCGGCACCATAGTTTCTGCTGTGGTTCGGACTTGGGCGTTGGGCCTGACACTGCGCTGCCCCAGGGTGGCAGGTCGGCCTGCCCACAAATCGATGATGTGCCCCACATAGAGGTCGGGCCGGTCGTGAATCAGACAGAACATGAAAGCTGCGGGTCCGCACAGGCTGGTGCCCCCTTGGTTGGGCCAAGAGGTGCTTCCGCCGCTGATCCTCTCACCCAGTTGATTGGCAAGTTCCACGTTGTTGACGCCCCATGCCTTGTAGCCGTCGAATTGGCGGCTGGTTCTGAGTTCAGCAAGGAGGGCAGTGGCTTTGGACAGCGCGGCAGCGTTGATCATGAAAACGTTCGGGTCGATTGGGGTGGTGATTTGCGAGCGGATTGCGATGTCGCGCGGGCATTCTATGGACGGGTTTTCTGGCTCCAGATGTAAGGTCTGTTTCGATTTGCCGTGGCCAGGCAGAATTTTTGGTGCCTGAAAGCGCGAAAGGCCGGGGCCCCCTTTCGGAGCCCCGGCCTTTTGCCAGAGTCGCTGCAGTGCGAGCTGCAGCGAGAAGTCGGCGATTTACAGAGAGCCGATTTCGCCAGCAGAGATCTTGCCGGTGCGCAGGGCGTCCACGGCCTGGGCGTTCACGGCACTGCGGTCAGCCGTAGAGGTGTAGACCAGAGCACGCGAACCTACGGGGATGGCGCCGCTGGTTTGCGACACGGTGGAGGCTTCCGCCATCACTTCAGCGCGGGTGCGGCTGGTTTCGAACTTCGTAGCGAACTGCGAAGCGTCGGCTTCATCAGCCTGGGCGCCGAAAGCAGTGAAAGCAGCAACAGTAGCGATGGAGAGGAAACGAGCGGTCTTGTTCATGGTGAAACTCCTGAAGAGATTAAAAACTGGGTGTGATGAAAACGGACTGAATCAAGCGGTGCGGCAATTACATGGAGCCGATTTCGCCGTGGGGGATCTGGCCGGTTCGAACCGCCTCAGCGGCCTGGGCACGCACTGCAGCGCGGTCAGCCGTGGACGAATACGTCACCACGCGCGAACCTGCTGGCTCAGTGCTGCGGGTTTGTGCCACGCTGGCGGCTTCGGCTTGCACTTCGGCGCGGGTGCGGTTGGTTTCAAACTTGGTGGCGAACTGCGAAGCGTCCGCTTCGTCAGCCTGGGCACCAAAAGAGGCAAAAGCAGCAACAGCGGCGATGGAGAGGAAGCGTGCGGTGGTGTTCATGATTGATAAGTCCTTGAAGTTAAAAAAGCGTCTCAAAAAATCCGGGGAAAAGCGACATCGAAAACTGCTTCAACCCGGGTTCGGTGAGTCGCCTTGCGGGTTCGGCTCATCGATGGGTTGAACTGTACGCCGGGGGTGTTCAAAGAAAAACCACCCCGTCGCAAACTGACTGTTCCGGTATTGGAAACAATCGAGCGGCCTTTTCTGTGCACACAGAGGGTGGAGCCGAGGGATTGTTTGCAAATCGCGTTGAACATGACCGCAATGGTGCCGGTCGGTGCGGCCAGCGTCTTCTCGTCGCGGTTTCGGTTCTTTTCGGTTTGTTTCGCGCTCCAGCGAATGCAACAGAGGCGAAACAATATGTGTTGAGTGGGCGGCAAGCCCCCTCAACGCGTGGCGAATCAAACGTGCGCGGGTTGCGCTAGCGGGGCTTATAGGCTGAAATCTGGCTGTACCTGTTCCAGGTTTTACGAGGGAGGTTCCATGACCGCAGTTGCCAAGATTCTTCAGTCCAAGCCAGACACCACTGTCCACACCATCGCGCCCACGGCATCGGTGTTTGATGCGCTCCAACTGATGGCCGACAAGCACATCGGGGCCTTGGTGGTGACCGAGGGGGATGCGATTGTGGGCATCTTCACCGAGCGCGATTACGCCCGAAAGATCGCCCTGCTGGGCCGTACGTCAGCCGCCACGCTGGCGCGCGACGTGATGACCACCGCCGTGCGTTTTGTACGGCCCGAGCAGACCAGCGAACAGTGCATGCAGATCATGAGCACCGGCCGCCTGCGCCACCTGCCCGTGGTAGACAACAGTGGCAAGCTGGTGGGCATGATCTCCATCGGCGATTTGGTCAAGGACATCATCTCCGAGCAGAAATTCATCATTGAGCAGCTGGAGCAATACATCACCGGAAGCCATTGAACGTAAAAAAGGCTCTGACCGATCCGGTCAGAGCCTTTTTGTTTTGGGTGCCTGGGCCGCCGCCGACCCGGCGGCTCAAGCGGCTTTTTCTACGTGCCCTTGACGCGTGTACAGGAAGTCGATCACCGCCTTGCGGTATTGCACGTACTGTGGGTCTTCGGCCAGTTCCACGCGCTTGCGGGGGCGGGGCAGGTCTACCGACAGCACCTCGCCAATCGTCGCAGCAGGGCCGTTGGTCATCATCACGATCTTGTCGGACAGCAGCACGGCCTCGTCCACATCGTGGGTCACCATCACGACTGTGCTCTGGGTGCGGGCGACGATCTCCAACAGCTCGTCCTGCAGCTTGGCGCGGGTCAACGCGTCCAGTGCACCGAAGGGTTCGTCCATCAGCAGCACCTGGGGCTCCATGGAGAGGGCCCGGGCAATGCCTACGCGTTGCTTCATGCCGCCCGAGATTTCACCGGGGCGTTTTTGCCCAGCGGGCGTGAGGCCCACCAGGGCCAGTGCGGCGTCGGTGCGGGCCTTGAGCTGGGCCTTGTTCTCCTTGCCGCCAAACACGCGCTCCACAGCCAGGTAGATGTTGTCAAAGCAGGTCAGCCAGGGCAGCAGCGAGTGGTTCTGGAACACCACCGCGCGCTCTGGCCCAGGGCCCTTGATTTCCTTGTTGGCGCACAGCAGCACACCGTTGGTGGGCGTGGTCAGCCCGGCGATCAGGTTGAGCAGCGTGGATTTGCCGCAGCCCGAGTGACCAATCAGCGCCACGAACTCGCCCTTGGCAATCGTCAGGTTGATGTCGCGCAGCGCGGGGAACAGGCCCTTGGCCGTCTTGAAGGTCTGCTCGACGCCGTGGACCTCGATGAACTTGGTGCTCATGGAGGGGTGTGCGGATGCTGCTGTGGTGGTCGTGTTCATGCTTTTACCTCTTCAAACGTGAATGCCGTGGCCAGCTTGATGAGCGCGAACTCCAGCACCAGCCCCACGATGCCGATCACGAAGATGGCGATGATGATGTTCTTGACGTTGAGGTTGTTCCACTCGTCCCACACCCAGAAGCCAATGCCCACGCCGCCCGTCAGCATCTCGGCCGCCACGATCACCAGCCACGCGGTGCCCACGGCCAGGCGCACGCCGGTCAGCATGTAGGGCAGCACGGCAGGGAACAGGATCTTGGTGGCGATCTTCCATTCGGAGAGGTTGAGCACGCGGGCCACGTTCATGTAGTCTTGCGGCACGCGCTGCACGCCCACGGCGGTGTTGATGATCATGGGCCAGATGGAGCAGATGAAGATGGTCCAGATGGCGGCCGGGTTGGCACCCTTGAACACCAGCAAACCAATGGGCAGCCATGCCAGGGGCGACACCGGGCGCAGCAGGCTGATGAGCGGGTTGAACATGCGCGACAAAAAGTTGAACCGCCCGATCACGAAGCCCGCCGGAATGCCTACCAGCGCCGCCATGCCAAAGCCGATGGCCACGCGCTGCAGGCTCATCAGCACATTCCAGCCCACCCCCTGGTCGTTGGGACCGTTGCTGTAGAACGGGTTGCTGAACACCTCCAGCGCCTGCAGCCACGTGTCCTTGGGGCTCGGAATGCTGCCCCCCGTGGTGGTGGACACCACCGCCCACAGGCCCACCAGCAAGCCCAGGCCACACAGCGGCGGCAACACCGCCATCCAGAAGCTGCGCGACAACGCGGCCCAGTCGCGGGCGGGGGCTGCCGCGTTGGCGGTCACCGTACCTGCGGCTGCAGGATTGGGGTGTTTTTGGCCTCTAGCGCTTGCAGGTATTGCGCTGCCAGCTACATTATTCATAGCATTTTTTGCAGCCACGGGGGCTGCATCTAACGGGGGGTGAAAAACGGCACTGACCATGGTTTTCTCCTGTGTGCAGGGCTTGCTGGAGCGGGGGCTGGCGGGCTGTGCGGCGATGCGAAGGGAGCGATTTGCGCTTAAGCCTTGATCTTGAAACCGTCCGCGTACTTGGCGGGGTCCTTGCCGTCCCACACCACGCCATCGATGAGCTTGCTGGTGCGCATCACGTCCTTGGGCACGTTGATCTTCATGGCGCTGGCGACGGACTTGTACAGATCGACCTGGTTGACCTGTTTCGCCACGGCCAGGTAGTCGGGGTGGCTCTTGAGCAGGCCCCAGCGCTTGTGCTGGGTCAGGAACCACATGCCGTCTGACAGGTACGGGAAGTTCACCGCGCCGTCGTTGAAGAACTTCATGTGGTTGGGGTCGTCCCAGGTCTTGCCCATGCCGTTCTGATAGCGGCCCAGAATGCGCTGGTTGATGGCATCCACACTGGTGTTGATGTAGGACTTCTGGGCCACGGTCTCGGCCATCTTCATCTTGTTGGACAGGCTGGCGTCAATCCACTGGCTGGCCTCCAGCACAGCCATCATCACGGCGCGGGTGGTGTTGGGGTTCTTCTTGACGAACTCGGCCGACGTACCCAGCACCTTCTCGGGGTGGTCCTTCCAGATGTCCTGCGTGGTGTTGGCGGTCACTCCGATGCCGTCCATGATGGCGCGGTGGTTCCAGGGCTCGCCCACGCAGAAACCGTCCATGTTGCCTACGCGCATGTTGGCCACCATCTGCGGTGGCGGCACGGTGATCAGCTTGGCACCCGACAGCGGGTTGATGCCCGCAGCCGCCAGCCAGTAGTGGAGCCACATCGCATGCGTGCCAGTCGGGAAGGTGCCCGCGAAGGTGTATTCACGCTTTTCCTTGGCCATCAGCGCGGCCAGCGATGGGCCGTCCACGGCGCCCTTGTCTGCCAATGCTTTCGACAGGGTGATGGCCTGGCCGTTGTGGTTCAGGTTCATCAGCACGGCCATATCCTTTTTGGGGCCGGCGGTGCCCAAGTGCACGCCATAGATCAGGCCGTACAGCACGTGGGCAAAGTCGAGTTCGCCGTTCACCAGCTTGTCGCGCACACCGGCCCAGCTGGCCTCCTTGGTGGGGATGATGGTGACGCCGTACTTCTTGTCAAAGCCCAGCACCGAGGCCATGACCACGCTGGCGCAGTCGGTCAGCGGGATGAAGCCGATCTTGACTTCCTTCTTCTCGGGGGCGTCTGAGCCCTGGGCGTGGACAAGTGCGCGCAGCGCGGGGCTGACGCCCACGGCGCCCACACTGGCGGCCTGCAGCACGGTGCGGCGGTTGAGGCTGGTTTTGAGCAGATCGGTCATGGGGCTTTCCTCCTGGCGTGAAAAACAAAAAAGGCGTCCTCACACCGCGCTAGGTGCTGCTTACATGGGTACATGCCAGCAGCGCCGAGTGCGGGTGGGGACGCCTTTGTCCGGTGCGGAGCCTTTGAACGGGTTCTGGGGCTCCTTGGCAGCACCGGCCCGCCATTGGGTCAGTGCTGTTCGTGGTGAGACCATCGTTGGTCTTGCTTGTGTAATGCAAGCTGCGTGCCAGCCTTGTCGGCGCTGTTTTCCAACCTGATTGCTTTAATTTTGATAGCTGCTAGTGCTTTGCCATCAAGCGCTAGAGGCTAATTTGGCTTGAATTTTGTTGGGTTGGGGCAGTCTGGCGGGCCGCACTGCAGTTGTGCGTTGCACCATGAAGTGCGTGGGCAGACGGTTGTAGTGCTGCAGATCGGTGCGGCTGGCCGAGCTGGGCCGAAGCGGGCTCAGAGGCTGGGAGTTTTTTAGCCGAGCCGGGGCGTTTTGGTGCGCAATGCGGGCATGGATAAAAGACTCTCGGCCTCTCAGGCGAGCAGGTCCATCACATCCAGCATGCGCTGCGCCACATCCACCAGCTTCAGGCCCTTGTCCATGGCGGTCTTGCGCAGCTTTTCGTAAGCGGCCTGTTCGGTCAGGCCCTGGCGCTCCATCAGCAGGCCCTTGGCGCGGTCGATGGTCTTGCGGTCTTTCAGCTCGGTCTTGGCGTCGGCCAGCTCGGCGCGCAAGGCCTGCTCGTGCTGGAACCGCGCCATGGCCACGTCCAGGATAGGGCGAATGCGCTGGGGCGAAAGACCCGCCACGATGTAAGCAGACACTCCAGCCGCCACCGCGTCCTTCACATGCGAGGTGTCTTCATCGTTGGTGAACATCACGATGGGGCGGCGCTCGTCGCGCGTGGCCATCACCACATGTTCGAGCGCGTCGCGGGCCTCGCTCTCGGCGTCCACGATGATCAGGTCGGGTTGCAACTGGGCCAGCCGGTCGCTCAAGAACACGTCAGCGGGCAGCGTGGCCACCAGGTTGAAGTTGTTCTCCAGCAACCCAATGCGCAGCGCCCGCGACCGCTCTGCCTGCAGCAGGGCGTGTTCGTCGTCAGGGTCGGTCACGGCCAGATCCGGGGCCACCACCACGATGCGCAAAGCCTCATTCATGCCGTGAGCATAAGCAATTTTTACGCCACAAATTGGTGCATCGAAGCGGTGCATACCCTCGGGAACAGGCCCCGCACGCGGCCCGCTGGCTTGCGGGGCCTGAAACTTGCTAATAGTTTGAAGCGCGGCAGGGCATTCCCGGTAGCCGCAAGAAACAGCGTCGCATATACATCCGGTCACATTGACATATTGCTATGGAGTTTTCTGCATGAACCAACACCTCGACCGGCGCCGATTCTCGGCCAGTCTGGCTCTCACGGCCATCGCCACGGCCGTTCTCCTGGCGGGTTGCAGCAAAGTGCCCGACACCATCAAGATCGGTGTGGCCCAACCCCTGAGCGGCCCACTGGGTGCTTTGGGGCAAGACTTGCTCAACGGCGTGAACCTGGCCGTGGCCGAGCTGAACAAGGGGGGCTACACCGTAGACGGCAAGCGTGTGACGCTGGAGGTGGTGTCGGTGGACGACAAGGCCGACGCCGCCACCGGCAAGACCGTGGCCCAGCAACTGGTAGATGCCGGTGTGGTGGCGGTGGTGGGCCACCTCAACTCGGGCGTCAGCATTGAAACCGCGCCCATCTACGCCGCCAAAAACATCGCGCAGATCGCTATCTCCACTAACCCCAAGTTCACGCAGCTGGGTTTCCCCACTACCTTCCGCATGGTGGCCAACGACACCCTGCAGGCGCGCGCCATTGGCTCGTTTGCGGCCACGCAATTGGGCGCCACCCGCTATGCCGCGCTGGACGACGGCACGCCCTACGGCAAGGGCCTGGCCGACGGCGCGGCAGAGCAGCTCAAGGCCGAGAAGAAAGAAGTGCTGGTGCGCAAGTCGTTTGACGACAAGACCGTGGCCTTTGATGAACTGGCGGGCGAGCTGAAGGCCGCCAAGGTCGAGGTGATCGTCTCCACCCTCAACGACTTCCAGGCCCTGGCCCTGCTCGAAGCTCTGCGCAAGGTCGACCACACCAAGGTCAGCCTGCTGGGCGGCGACACCATCAAGACCACCGACATGACCAAGGCCATGGGCATGGTCGAAGGCATCTACGCCACGTCGCCCGTGCTGGAGGCCAAAGAGTTCACCACCGGCAAGCCCTTCCTCGAAAAGTACATCGAGGCGTACAAAAAGCCGCCCGCTTATGGCGGCCACTACAGCTATGACAGCATGTACGTGCTGTCTGCCGCCATCCAGAAGGCCAAGTCGGCCGACCCCAAGGACATCACCAAGGCCATGCACAGCATCAACGGCTATGCACCGGTGATCGGCACCATGACCTGGGACGACAAGGGCGAGCAGCGCTACGGCGCCGTGGGCGTGTACGAGCTGCGCGGCGGGGCCTGGGAGCTGCGGATGCGGTCGGACCGCTGGTAACTACAAAGCACAGCCAAGTTTCTCCGCTCAACCCCTGTCGGTCACCGCCCGCAGGGGTTTTTGCATCCGGCCCGGTGAAGGGTCGGGTTTTACACTCGGGGCATGAGCTTGCTGATCCTGGGTATTGAATCTTCGTGTGACGAAACGGGCGTGGCGTTGGTCCGCTCCACCGGCAATGCCGTGCCGACCTTGCTGTCGCACGCGCTGCACAGCCAAATCGACATGCACCAGGCCTACGGCGGCGTGGTGCCCGAACTGGCCAGCCGCGACCACATCCGCCGCGTGCTGCCCCTGACCACGCAGGTGCTGAATGAGTCGGGCCAGTCGCTCGCCGATGTGGATGTGGTGGCCTACACCCGAGGGCCCGGCTTGGCTGGTGCGCTGCTGGTGGGCGCGGGCGTGGCCTGCGCACTGGGCGCAGCCCTGGGCAAGCCGGTGCTGGGCGTGCACCACCTGGAAGGGCACTTGCTCTCGCCGTTCCTGAGCGCTGATCCGCCTGAATTTCCTTTCGTCGCTTTGCTGGTGTCCGGCGGTCACACCCAGCTGATGCGTGTGGACGGCGTGGGCCGCTACGAAATCCTGGGTGAAACCATTGACGACGCCGCCGGAGAGGCGTTCGACAAGTCCGCCAAGCTCATGGGCCTGGGATACCCGGGCGGCCCGGCGCTGTCGCGCCTGGCCGAGCAGGGCGACCCGGCGGCCTTCAAACTGCCGCGCCCGCTGCTGCACAGCGGCAACCTCGATTTCTCTTTTGCCGGGCTCAAGACCGCCGTGCTGACGCAGGCCAAAAAGCTGGGTGACGAACTCGAAACCCGCAAGGCAGACCTAGCGGCCAGCACCGAGGCGGCCATTGTGGACGTGCTGGTGAAAAAGACGCTCACGGCGCTCAAGCAGACCGGCCTGACGCGCGTCGTGGTCGCTGGCGGCGTGGGCGCCAACCGGCACCTGCGCGCGCAGCTCAACGCTGCCTGCGCGCAAAACAAGGTGCGCGTGCACTACCCCGAGCTGCACCTGTGCACCGACAACGGCGCCATGATCGCCATGGCCGCCGCCATGCGCCTGCAGGCGGGGCAGCAAGAGGCCAGAACCGACTACGCGTTTGACGTGAAGCCGCGCTGGCCGCTGGATGCGATTGCCGCTTGAAGAATATGGCAAAAAGTGCCGCTAGCGCTTATCCATAAAGCGCTAGCAGCTATCTTTTTTGATATTTAGAACGGATAGTGGCGCGGCGTAGTCTGCACCGTGATCCAGCGCAACTCGGTGAACTCGCGCACACCGGCCATGCCGCCAAAGCGGCCATAGCCCGAACTTTTTACGCCGCCAAAAGGCATCTGGCCTTCGTCGTGCACGGTGGGGCCGTTGATGTGGCAGATGCCTGATTCGATGCGCGCCGCCACGTTCCAGGCCTTGGCCACGTCGCGGCTGAACACGGCGGACGACAGCCCGAACTCGTTGTCGTTGGCGCAGGTAATCGCTTCTTCCACACCGTTCACGCGCACCACGGGCTTGACGGGGCCGAACGACTCTTCTCGGTAGATGTCCATCTCGGCCGTCACATGGTCGAGCACCGTGGCCTGCATCAGCGTGCTATCGCTCTTGCCGCCGCAGACCAGCGTGGCACCCTTGGCCAGTGCGTCGTCGATCAGCGCGTTGCAGCGGTGCACGGTGGCCATGTCCACCACCGATCCCAGCACCACCGGGCCCTTGCGCGGGTCGCCCAGGGGCAGGGATTGGGCGCGTGCGCCCAGCTTGGCCACGAACTCGTCGGCCACGGCGTTGTCCACGATGATGCGTTCGGTGGACATGCAGATCTGGCCCGAGTTGGCGAACGCGCCAAACACCGTGCCCGCCACGGCGGCGTCGATGTCGGCATCGTCCAGCACCAAGAGAGGCGCCTTGCCGCCCAGCTCCAGCACCACCGGCTTGAGGTACTTGGCGCAGGTCTGCGCAATGATGCGGCCCACCTTGGTGGAGCCCGTGAAGTTGATGCGGCGCACCGCAGGGTGGGCCACGATGGCCTCGACTACAGCGCCTGCGTCAGCGGGGGCATTGGTCACAAAGTTCACCACACCGGCAGGCAAACCGGCCTCCTGCAGCGCCTCGATGATGAGGCCGTGTGTGGCGGGGCACAGTTCGGAGCCTTTCAGGATGACCGTGTTGCCGCAGGCCAGCGGCGTGGCGATGGCACGCACACCCAGGATGACCGGCGCGTTCCACGGTGCAATGCCCAGCACCACGCCCGCCGCCTGGCGCACGCCCATGGCCAGGCTGCCCGGCACGTCGGAGGGGATCACCTCGCCTGCGATCTGCGTGGTCAGTGCCGCAGCCTCTTGCAGCAGGCCCGCAGCAAGGTGCACGTTGAAGCCCGCCCACATGCCAGACGCTCCGGTTTCTGCTGCCATGGCGGCAGCAAAGTCGGCGGTGCGGGCTTCGAGTGCGTGTGCGGCCTTGAGCAGCAACGCCCGGCGTGCATTGGGCCCCATCGACGACCAGGCAGGGAAGGCCTTGGCGGCCGCGTCGGCGGCGGCTTTGGCATCAGCAACCGTTGCGGCGGGCGCGGTGGTGGCTACTGAGCCGTCCAGTGGGTTGCGGCGCTCGAATGTGGCACCACCGGTGGCTTGCACGCGCTCGCCGTTGATCAGCATAGAAATGGCAGTCATGGAAGAAAGCTCCTGAAAAAGAACAGAGAAAAGGGGAAAGGGTGTTCAAGCGACGCCGAGGTAGGCCTGGCGCACCACGTCGGACTTCAGCAAGTCGGAGGCTGCGCCGGACGCCACGATGCGCCCGCGCTCCAGCACATAACCGCGCTGCGCCACCTGCAGCGCCTTGCGCACGTTCTGCTCCACCATCAGCACCGTCACGCCCTGCGCGGCAATGCGCTGCACGATGGCCAGCAGCTCATCGACCATGCGCGGCGCCAGGCCCAGCGAGGGCTCGTCCAGCATCAAGAGGCGCGGGCCGCTCATCATGGCGCGGGCCACGGCCACCATCTGCTGCTCGCCGCCGCTCATGGTGCCTGCCAGCTGCGTGGCGCGTTCCTTGAGACGCGGAAAGTCCTCGAACGCCTGGTGCAACCGCTCGGCACGCACCCGCGATGGCACCAGCCAGCCGCCCAGCTCCAGGTTCTCGGTCACTGTCATCTGCGGGAACAGCTGGCGGCCTTCTGCCACCAGCGCCAGGCCGCGTTGCACGCAGGCCGTGGCATTCATTGCAGGCACGGCCTGGCCGTCGAGTTGCACGGTACCCTGGCGCGGCAGCAGGCCCGCGAGGGCCTTGAGCAGCGTGGTCTTGCCCGCACCGTTGGGGCCCACGATCACGGTGATGCCGGGCGCGGCCTCCAACGTCAGGTCCTGCAGCACCTGAAAGCCATGGTAGCCGGTGGTCAGGTTCTGCACGGTGAGGTGTGCGCCGCTCATGCCGTGGCTCCTTGTTCCTTGCTGCTGGCCATTTCGTCACCCAGATAGGCTTCGATCACCTGCGGGTCGCGCACCACCTCGGCGGGCGCGCCGTCGGCAATCTTGCGGCCCTGGTGCAGTACCAGCACGCGCTCCACGTACTTGAGTAGCGTAGTCACCGCGTGCTCGATCCACACCACGGTCAGGCCATAGTCGTCGCGCAGGCGGCGGATGCGCTGGGCCATGGCATCGACCTCGGACTCGGTGAGGCCCGCGGCCACCTCGTCGAGCAGCAACAGGCGCGGGCGTGTGCCCAGGGCCATGCCGATCTCCAGCAGGCGCTGCTGCGACGGCGTCACATCGGCGGCAGGGCGGTCCGCCAGGTGCGCCAGGCCCAGCATGGCCAGGATCTCGTCTTCGTTGCGCAGGCCCACGGGGCCCTGGCGGTGGCGGCCCGCGAACTGCATGCCAAAGCGCACGTTGTCGCGCACTGTCATGTCGGGGAACACGCGGGGCGTCTGGAAGGTGCGTGCAATGCCGTGCGCGGCATAGTGGTGCGGGCCTTTGCAGGTGAGGTCGTCGGCACCGCAATGCAGCGTGCCCGAGGTGGGCGGCTGCACGCCCGAGATGGCGTTGAAGAACGTGGTCTTGCCTGCACCGTTGGGGCCGATGATGCCGATGAGCTCGCCCGTGTGCAGTGTGGCGCTCACCCCGTCCACGGCGGTGAGGCCGCCAAAGCGCACGGTCACGCTGTCAATGGTTAAAAGGGCTTCAGCCATGGTGCGCCCCTGCAGCAGGTTTGCGCCGCTGCCACAGCGTGGCCAGGCCGTTGGGCAAATACATCACGCACAGAATGAGCAGCAGGCCCAGCACCATCATGTAGCCGTAGGGCAGCTGCAGGCGCAGCGTTTCGGCAAGCAGGCTGAACACAATGGCAGCGAGCACCGGGCCGCCAATGCTGGTCGCGCCGCCGATGAGTGCGATCAGCACCGTCTGAAAGCCGATGAAGGGGCTGAACACGGCTGCGGGCTCGATGTAGGTCCAGCGCACGGCCATGGCCGCGCCCACGGCGCCCGCAAAGGCAGCGGTGATGCCAAAGCCTGCGATCTTGGCCAGACGCGTGTCTACGCCCAGGGTCTGCGCACGCTGCTCGTCGGCACCGATGCCCGACAGCGCTAGTCCAAAGCGGCTGCGCTGGATGGCGATGGATGTGGCGATGGCAGCGGCCGCAATCAGCAGCACGGTGAGGTACACGGTTTCGTTGCTGGGCACCACCGTCAGCACGCGGCCGACGGTGCCCGAGACCTGTTTTTCGACAAAAGTCACGGCGTGGCGGATCAGCTCCGTCATGCCGAAGGTCAGCACGGCAAAGTAGGTGCCGCGCAGGTGCAGCACGGCAGCTCCCATCACCACCGCCACCACGGTGGCAATCAGCGCGCCGCTCAGAATCACCAGCGGCCAGGGCAGCACTGCCAACAGCGTGGCGCTGGTGTAGGCGCCGATGCCGAAGAAGGCAGATGTAGCCAGCGACAGATACCGCGTGGCCCCGCAGAACAGCGACCAGCTGGTGGCCAGCGCGATGTACATCAGGCAGCTGAGCAGCACGGAAGCCATGAACTCAGACACCATCCACGGCAGGGTGGCGACAACCGCCCCCCCCGCAGCCAGCGCCAGCCAGGGCTTGTTGGAATGAAGGGAAGTCATTTTTTCGAAAAGAGTCCGTTGGGGCGCCATATGAGCACGCCGATGAACACCGCATAGCTCAGCAGCATCTTGAGAGACGGGCTGCTGAAGTGCATGCCCAGGGCTTCGACCACACCCAGCAGCAGGCCGCCAGCCAGGCTACCCGCCAGGCTGCCGAAGCCGCCCAGCGTGATGACGATCAGCGCCGTCACGGTGTAGGGCTCGCCCATTGATGGGGATATCTCGTAGGTCATGGACAACAGTGCCCCCGCCACGCCCGACAGACCCAGGCCAATGCCAAACATCATGGGGTGCAGTCGCCGCGTGTTGATGCCCACCAGCTGCGCCCCGGTGGGCGATTGCATCAGCGCCCGCACCGCCTTGCCCAGCAGCGTGAGCTTGAGCAGCGCAATCAGCGCTGCCGACAGCGCCAGTGCCACGCCAAACAGCACCAGCTTGTTCTCGGTGAAGCGCATGCCCGCAATCTGCACCGGGTCGGACAGGTATTCATACCCGCGCAGGTCACCACCCCAGATCAAGAGGGCGGTGTTCTGCACCAGAAACATCAGGCCGAAGCCCACCATCAGGCTGCGCGCCTCGAACACATCCACGTTCGGCGCGCGCGCCGCCAGGCGCTTGAAGCACAGCGCGTGCACCACCACACCCAGCACAAACAATGCGACAAAAGCCAGCGGCATGAGCAGCAAAGGCGAGATGCCCCACAGGGTGTGCGCCGACCAGGTGAGGAAGGCGCCGAGCATCAGAAACTCGCCATGCGAGATGTTCATGATGCGCATCAGCCCGTATTGCAGATTCAGGCCCATGGCCACCAGCGCATAGATGCCGCCGGTAATGAGGCCACTGGCGACCAGTTCGGCCCAGGAAGTCAAAGACACTTTGTTATTTCCAAGCGGGTTTGGCGGTATTGAGCTGTGCTGTAGCGCGGTCCTTGGGCCAGACGACTTCAAAGTCGCTGCCCTGCCACTGGCTCACTGTGCCCGGGATGGAGGCGTTCTCGCTGCCCGCAAAGCGGATGCCGCCCAGGATGGTCTTGAACTCGTTCTTGGCGATGTGCTCGCGCAGTGCCTTGCGGTCCAGGCCCGCCTTTTCCACCGCCTGCTGCAGGATCTGCAGCGCGGCCCACGAGTGGCCGCTGGCCCAGCGATCCGGCTCCTTGTTGAACTTCTTCACGTGTGCGTCGAAGTACGCCTTGGCCTCGGGGCTGGTCTTCACGCTCCACGAGCCCATGCCGATCACGCCTTCGGTGTTGGCCTGCATCACGTTCTTGTAGAGCTGGAAGGCCGTGCCCACCGAGGCATAGAAAAACTTGGGGTTCAGCCCCACCTCGCGCGCCTGGCGGCTGGCCAGGATGGTGTCGGGCGGGTAGGTGATGCCGATAAAGGCGTCGGGGTTCTGGTCCTTGATGCCGCGCAGCACCGGCGCGAGGTCCTTCACGCCCAGCGGGTAGCTCTTGCGCTCCACCACCTGGATGCTGGTCTTCTTGAGCGCTGCGTTCAGCGCTGCGAAATTTTCCAGGCCAAACAGGTCGTCCATGTAGACGATGGCAATGGTCTTCACGTTGTTGGCCACCAGCATGTCCACCAGCGCGCCCATCATCTTGTCGGGCTGCTGCAGCAGCGAGAAGAAGTAGGGCAGGTTCATGTCGATGAGCTTGCGCGACAGTGCCGTGGGCGCCAGCAGCGGGTAGCCGAAGCGGTTGGCCAGCGGCGCGATGGCGAAGTTGGCGCCCGAGCCCCAGGGCGGGAGGATCAGATCCACCTTGTCGCTGCCCATGAGCTTTTCGTAGGTGCGCACGCAGGTCTCGGTTTCGCTGCGGTCGTCGTAGCCGATGAGTTCGATGGGGCGCTTGGAGCCTTTCACGCTGAGGCCCCCCGCTGCGTTGACCTGCTCGGCCCACAGCAGATAGTTGGGTTCCTGACTGACCTGCGCGCCGGCTGCCCAGGGGCCTGTGCGGGCGATGGCGTAGCCAATGCGAACGGGGCCGCTGCTACTGCCTTGGGCCCACAGTTGCGGCGCCACGGCCAGGGTGCCTACTGTGGCGGCGGCTCCCTTGATCCACTGACGCTTGGATGGTTGATGCTGCTGTGTCATTTGTTGTCTCCTCGGATGGAGGCCTGCGTGGTGCAAACCGTCACTGGATCGTAGGCAGACGGGCCGTTGTGCGCTGCGCTGAGCGTGCACAAAACGCTTGCCTCAGCGTGCAGGCGGCAGCGGGTTTACCCGGATTTCCCCGGACGGCACGGGATACCCTTGCAGTCGATAATTCAGCCGCATAACGATCTGGTTCGCGCAACCCCCTTGGAGACACCATGGCCCACCCCCTGACCGAGGTATCGACCGACGCCGTGCCTGCGCGCGACCGCCTGCATCTGTGGGGCGACGCGGTCTGGCGACTCATTGGGGGGCTGGAGTCGGATGCGTTTGGCGATGAGGCCTTTGCGGGCCACATCACCTCGGGCCAGGCGGGCTATGTGAATCTCTGCCAGCTCAACGTCAGCCGCCACCGTGTGGTGCGCACACCTAGCTTGATTCGTGGCAGCGACCGGGCCTATATCAAGGTGGTAGCGCAGCTCGAAGGGCGCGCGTGTTTTGAGCAGAACGGCCGCCAGGTGTGGTTGTCACCCGGCGAATGGAGCGTGTATGACACCACGCGCGCGTACGCCGTGAGCAACCCCGAGGCCGTGCGCCAGATGGTGCTGATGATCCCCAAAGAGCAGCTGCCCGAGCGCAAGCTCAAGCTCGACGACCTGATGGTGCAGCGCTTCTCGGGCACGTCGGGCGTGTCGCGGCTTGCGTGGGACACCATGCGTGCCGCGTTCTCCGAGCTGCCCACCATGTCCGATGCTGCTGCCGACGGGGTGGCCGATGTGATCACACACCTGGTGCAGCTGTCGCTGTTGGAGCGCAATGGGCAAGAGAGCATGCTGTCGCAGCGCGAGGCCCTGCGCGACCGCATCAGCCAGTACATCGACCGCCATCTGGGCGACCCTGATCTGACCATCGACCGCATGGCCCAGGCGCTCAACTGCAGCAAGCGGCACCTGTACAACGCGGTCTCTGACGATGAGGAAACGCTGGCCGCCATGATCCAGCGCCGCCGCCTGGAGGCCTGCCTGCGCGACCTGCGCCACCCGGCCCATGCACAGCGCTCGGTGACTGACATTGCGCTGTCCTGGGGGTTCAGCAACAGCGCGCATTTCAGCCGGGCATTTCGCGCGCATGTGGGGTGCAGCCCTAGCGAGTACAGGGTGCGCGCGGGGCTCTCCCATCTGGGACTCGTCCACGCGCACTGATTGGTGCAGGGCGACGGGCGCTGCGTTTCGGCCGTCTGTCCGCTGGCGAACCGACAAGCCGGATTGTTTGGTGAGCCCGCCCTGGTGGAGGGGCCAAGCTTTGCGCTGCATCAATTCTTTACCTGGGGTTGACCTTTTCGGTACGTTTTGACTTGAATGGCTGCTCACAATCGGGTTTTCCCTTGAGCGATGCCTTTCCATGAGTCCTATCCATCGGGTCACTGCAGATGTTTTGCGCACCCACCCCAGGCGCAGCGCACCGCGTGTGCAGATGGCACTCACCACACTGCTGGCATTGCTGGTCTCGGGCTGTGCAAGCCTGGCGCCCACGGAGGGGCTTTTACCCGCAGTGGCCCTGCCGTCTGCGTGGGCGGGCTCCAGCGGCAACGCTGCTTCCAACGGCGCGGCAACGGCCTTGGCCCGGTGGTGGACGCGGTTCGATGACCCTCAACTCACCGCGCTGGTCGAGCAATCTCTGAACGCGAACACCAGCGTGCGCACCGCCCAGGCGTCGCTACAGCAAGCGCGCGCCCAGGTGGATGTGCAATCGGCCGGTCTGGCGCCGAGCGTGGGGGCCTCGGGCTCGGCGCAGCGCAGCCGGGCCAGCAACAACACGGGCAACACCTTCCAGGCCGGTTTTGATGCGAGCTGGGAGCCCGACGTGTTTGGCCGCCTGCGCAGCGGCGTGAACGCCAGCGAGGCCGACGCCCGTGCGGCCGAGGCCAGCCTGGCCGACGTTCAGGTGTCGCTGGCGGCTGAGGTGGCCGTCAACTACATCGAGCTGCGCGGACTGCAGCAGCGGCTGGCCATTGCACGCAGCAACCTCGCCAGCCAGCAAGAGACCCTGCAGATCACGCAGTGGCGCCTCCAGGCCGGGTTGACCACCTCGCTCGTCACGGAGCAGGCCCGTGCAGCGGCCGAGCAGACCGCCGCGCAGATTCCCAGCCTCGAAGCCAGCCTGGCACAGTCGCGCTACAGCCTGGCCGTGCTGACAGGCCAGGTGCCCGGGGCGCTCGACGCTACCTTGCGCGCCAGTGCCCCCGTACCGCAGCCAACTGCAGAACTGGCGCTGGCGATCCCAGCCGAGACGCTGCGCAAGCGGCCCGATGTGCGTGCGGCCGAGCAGCGCACTGCTGCCGCCCTGGCGCGGGTGTCGCAGGCCGATGCCGCGCGCTATCCCAGCTTCTCCCTCGGTGGTTCGCTGGGCCTGCGCGCCCTCACGCTGGGGGCGCTGTCGGGTGGCGGTGCGGTGACCAGTGCCTTGCTGGGCAGCGTGTCCATCCCCCTGCTGGACGGAGGCGCCGCGCGCGCCCAGGTGCGTGTGCAGTCTGCGGCGCTGGAGCAGGCGCGCGTGGCCTACGAGGCCACGGTGCTTGCGGCCCTGCAGGATGTGGGGAACGCACTGGTGGCCCTGCGCGGCGACCGCGAGCGGCTCACGCGGCTGGTGGCCGCAGCGGACGCGGCCAACAACGCGGCGCTGCTGGCGCAGCAGCGTTACAGCAGTGGTCTCATCGACTTTCAATCGGTGCTGGAGACGCAGCGCACGCTGCTGTCCACGCAAGAGAGCGTGGCCATCACCACCGCTGCCGTCGCGGCAGACCATGTGCGCCTCTACAAGGCGCTGGGGGGCGGCTGGGCGGTAGCCGAATGAATAGCTGACAAGCCCTTCCACACGCCCACTCCATTGCCTGCCAGCCCCCATTTTCTGATTCACGTCCCATGCCAAATATCGACACACCCGTCACATCCACACCCGCCAAAGCTTCCCCTGCCGATCTGAGCGCCTTGCTGGGGGCCGACCGCCCTCGCCGCTGGTGGCAACGCACCTCCCTGTGGCTGGGCGTGGCCGCGCTGGTGGTGGTGGGCGGTGGTCTCTACGCCTGGCAGACGCGCCAAAGTGCCAGCACCGCGCCCACCTACGTGACCGAAGAGCTGCGCCGGGGCAATCTGACGCTCACCGTGTCGGCCAACGGCACGCTGCAGCCTACGCGCTCGGTCACCATTGGCAGCGAGCTGTCGGGCACCGTGCGCAAGGTGCTGGTGGACGTGAACGACAAGGTGAAGAAGGGGCAGCTGCTGGTAGAGCTGGATACCGCCAAGCTTGAATCGCAGGTGCTGCGCTCACGCGCCTCGCTGGCGTCGGCGCAGGCCCGCCTGGCCCAGGCCGTGGCCACCACCAAGGAGGCCATTGCCAACTTTGGCCGGTTGGAAGAGGTGGCCCGCCTGTCCGGCGGCAAGGTGCCATCAGCCTCCGAGCTGGACGCTGGCCGCGCCACGCTGGACCGTGCCCGCGCCGATGAAACCAGCGCCCGCGCCACGGTAGAAGACGCACGCGCCGCGCTGTCCACCGACGAGACCAACCTGTCCAAAGCCTCCATCCGCTCGCCCATTGACGGCGTGGTGCTGACCCGCACGGTGGAGCCTGGTAATGCCGTGGCCGCATCGCTGCAGGCCGTCACGCTATTCACCGTGGCCGAAGACCTTACGCGGCTGCGGCTGGATGTGAGTGTGGACGAGGCCGATGTGGGCTCGGTCAAGGTGGGGCAGGGTGCAAGCTTCACGGTCAGTGCCTACCCCTCGCGCCGCTACCCGGCCCAGGTCACGCGCGTCTCGTTTGGCTCCACCAAGACGGACAACGTGGTCACCTACATCACCTGGCTGGAGGTGAACAACAGCGACATGAGCCTGCGCCCCGGCATGACGGCTGCCGCCACCATCACTTCCACCGAACGCAAGGATGTGCTGCTGGTGCCCAACACGGCCCTGCGCTTCACGCCCGCACAGGCTGCGGGTGCGCAGGCCACGGCGGGTGCGGGTGGTGCCAAGCCCGCTGCATCGGGCAGCAGCGGCGGCATCATGTCGCAGCTCATGCCGCGCATGCCACGCTCTGGCTCGGGTCCACGCAAACCGGGCGCGGGTGCCGAGGCGGGCGATGGCGCGGGCAAGACGCGGCAGGTGTGGGTGCTGCAAGACGGCGCCGCAAAGTCCATCGACGTGCAGGTAGGCATCAGCGACGGCCGCAACACCGAGGTCACGGGCGAAGGCCTCATGCCCGGCATGGCCGTGATTACCGACCAGCGCGCGGCAGGGGCCAAGCGATGAGCGTGGTGGGCGACACCCCCATCATCCGCCTGCGCGGCGTGACCAAGGTCTATGGCGAAGGTGCGCTGGCCTTCCAGGCGCTGAAGGGCGTGGACCTTGACATCGCCCAGGGCGACTTCGTGGCCATCATGGGCCCCAGCGGCTCGGGCAAGTCCACCGCCATGAACACGCTGGGCTGTCTGGACCGGCCCACCACGGGCGAATACCTGTTCAAGGGCGTGCATGTGGAGTCGCTCTCGCGCGACGAGCGGGCGCGGCTGCGGCGGCGCTACTTTGGCTTTGTGTTCCAGGGCTTCAACTTGTTGGCGCGCACATCGGCGCAAGAGAACGTGGAGCTGCCCCTGCTGTACCGGGGCGAGTCAGCCACGGCGCGCCATGCGGCGGCGGCGCGGGCGCTGGCGGCCGTGGGCCTGACAGGCTGGGAACACCACACGCCCGCCGAGCTGTCAGGCGGGCAGCAGCAGCGCGTGGCCATTGCACGCGCCATCGTCACCGAGCCCGATGTGCTGCTGGCCGACGAGCCCACCGGCAATCTCGACACGCAGCGCAGCTTCGAGATCATGGAGCTGCTCTGGCGCCTGAATGTGGACCACGGCATCACCGTGCTGATGGTCACGCACGAGCCCGACATGGCGCAGTACGCGCGGCGCATTGTGCGGTTTGTGGACGGGGTGGTGGACAGCGATGCCCCCAACCCGCACCCCAAGGGGCTGGACGCTGATTCGGTATCGAACGTATCGAAGGTACCTACCGTGGTCAGTTCCGATTCAGGAGGCCGCTGATGCTGCTTAACACTTTGCTGCTGGCGTTGCGCTCCATCCGGCGCAACCTCATGCGCTCGTTCCTCACCATCCTGGGCATCGTGATTGGCGTGAGCGCCGTCATCACCATGGTCACGCTGGGCAATGGAGCCACGCTGGCCATTCAGAACCAGATCTCGGGCCTGGGCACCAACCTGCTGCAGGTGCGCCCTGGCCAGCGCATGGGGCCCGGCGGCGGCACGGGCGCTCCGGCCTTCAAGGACACCGATGCCGACATGATCGCCCAGCAGATCGGCGGCATCCTGGCTGTGGCGCCCGAGGCGCGCGCCGCCGCCACGGCGGTGGTGGGCGGGCGCAACTGGACGACCAGTGTGATCGGCAGCACCAACGCCTGGCTGGAGACCGGCAACTGGACGGTGCGCACTGGCCGCGTCTTTACCGACGCCGAGTTGCGCGCCGGTGCCGCCGTGTGCCTGATCGGCGAGACCGTGCGGCGCGAGCTGTTTGGCACGGCCGATGCCGTGGGCGCCCAGCTGCGCGTGAAGGCGTTTTCGTGCGAGGTGGTGGGCGTGCTCGCCTCCAAAGGGCAGGGTGCATTTGGCAACGACCAGGACGACACCGTGCTGGTGCCTCTGCGCACGCTGCAGCGCCGCGTGACGGGCAACACGCGGGTGAATACGCTGCTGGTGTCGATGAAGGACGGCAGCGACCCCGAGCGTGTGAAGGCCAGCCTCACCCAACTGCTGCGCGAGCTGCGCAAGCTGTCGGATTCGGACGAAGACAACTTCAACGTGCTCGACACCAAGCAACTGGCCGACACGCTCTCGGGCACCACCAAGGTGCTGACCACGCTGCTGGGCGCCGTGGCCGCCGTGAGCCTGCTGGTGGGCGGCATCGGCATCATGAACATCATGCTGGTGAGCGTGACCGAGCGCACGCGCGAGATCGGCCTGCGCCTGGCCATTGGCGCGCTGGAGCGCGAAGTGCTGCTGCAGTTTTTGATCGAGGCGGTGGTGCTGGCCGCACTAGGCGGGCTCATCGGCATCGTGCTGGCCACGGGCGCGTCGCTGGCCATATCGGGCTTGATGGGAGTGCCCCACCTGTTCAATCCGGGCGTGAACCTGATGTCGTTCGTGTTCTCGGCCGGGATCGGTGTGGTGTTTGGCTACTTTCCGGCGCGGCGCGCGGCGCGCATGGACCCGATCGATGCGCTGCGGCATGAGTAACGAGTAACGAGCTGGGGCTGGAACGCGATTTTGAATAAAAAACGCCCGTACCGATTATGGTACGGGCGCTAGTAGCTATTATTTTGATAGTTACTGAATCGTGAGCGTGGTGGCCTTGCTGGCGGGCTCCACCTTGGCCAGGGTCAGAGTCAGCACGCCGTTTTCCAGCTTGGCGCTGCTGTGGGCGGCGTCGATATCAGCGGCCAGCTCCCACGCGCGCTGCACTTGGCGGGGGGCGCCTTCCACACTTTGAAGGCGCACTACGTTGCCTTCAATGCTGATCTGCAACTGCTCACGGGCCAGGCCGGGCACATCCAGCTGGAGCGTGGTGGCCTTGTCGTCCTGCGTCACGGTGCAGCCTGCTGCAGAGCGCGCGGCAGCGGGGTCGGCCAGCGTGCCCATCAGAAAACGCTGCAGTGCCTGGTCGGCGGAACGGGGGGCTTGGGCGTAGGCGGCGCGGCGGATCACGGGGGCGAAGATCATGGGGTACTCCTATACACTGCGCGGCTCTCGACGTGGTCGCCGCATGCCAAAGAGGTGTGTACGGCCACGCCGCATTTCAAGGGAAAAATGGCATGAATAAATTGCGCTCCGTGGGCTTGAAAACAGGCGCAGCGGCATTACGTCAATCCGCTTTGGCTGCAACCGCCGCGCTGTGTTGCGTGCTGCTGCCCATCTCTGCGAGCCATGCCCAGGCTGTAGCGCCTGGCACTGCCGTGGCGCAGGCCAAGCCCGTGAAGGTGGCGCTCATCGAAAGCCTGTCGGGCGCGTTTGCCAACACGGGCGAAGCGGTTTACCGCAACATCTACTGGGCCGTGGAACGTGTGAACGCGCGGGGTGGTGTGCAGCTGCCTGCCGCTGTGGGCGGCCCCCGCCCGCTGGCGCTGGAGCGCTACGACAGCAAGGGCCAGAACGAAGAGGCGCTGTCAGCACTGCGCGCGGCCATTGACGACGGTGCTCAGGTCATCCTGCAGGGCAATTCATCGGCCACGGCGGCGGTGCTGATCGAGGCAATCAACAAACACAACGAGCGCGAGCCGAACAAACGTGTGATCTTTCTGAACTACTCGGCGGTGGACCCGATCCTCACCAACGAAAAATGCAGCTTCTGGCACTTCCGCTTTGATGCCCATGCCGACATGCGCATGGCCGCGCTGATGGAAGTGATGCGCGAAGACAAAGCCATCAAGAGCGTGTACCTCATCGGCCAGGACTACAGCTTTGGCCAGGCCGTGCTGCGCGAGGCCAAGAAGCAGTTGGCCGCACAACGACCCGATGTGGCCGTGGTGGGCGACGAGCTGCACCCCATCGGCCGTGTGAAGGACTTTGCGCCCTACGCCGTCAAGATCAAGACCAGCGGCGCGCAGGCGGTGGTGACGGGCAACTGGGGCAATGACCTGACCCTGCTTGTGAAAGCCGCGCGTGAAGTGGGCTACGAGGGCAGCTTCTATACCTTCTATGGCAACGCGCTCGGCGCGCCCGCTGCCATGGGCGACGCGGGCATTGGCAAGGTGGTGGCGGTGGCTGACTGGCTGCCGAATGTGCCAGGCGCGCAAAGCGAGGCGTTCTACCAGTCTTTCCGTACGCGCTTCCCCAAGCCGCAGGACGACTATGTGCATATGCGCATGCAGCTCATGGTGGAGGCGCTGGCGCAGTCTATCGAGCGGGCGGGCAGCACGGACGTGGTGGCCATTGCGCGGCAGATGGAGAGCGCCAACGTGCAGCTCTCAGGCCAGGGCGGCAGCATGCGTGCGGCGGACCACCAGTTTCAGCAGGCGCTGGTGGTGGGCGTGATGGACAAGAAGGGCGCGCCGGGCGTGAAGTTCGACGTGGAAGGCTCGGGCTACGGCTTTCGCGTGGTGCGACAGATTCCGGCGGCCAAGGCGCAGCAGCCGCACAGCTGCAACATGCAGCGCTATTGAACGGCGGCCCGCTGATGCGGGCGGCGCACCATCAACGCCGGATGCGGTGTCCAGTCTTGAACACCCACCACACCACCACGAGGCACAGGGCCATGAAGCCGAGCGTCATGCCGGTACTCACGCCGATGTGCACGTCGGCCTGGCCGTAAAACGCCCAGCGCAAGCCGCTGATGAGGTAGACCACGGGGTTGAATAGCGAGACCGTTTGCCAGAACGGGGGCAGCATGCTGATGCTGTAGAAAGCGCCACCCAGAAAGGTCAGCGGCGTCACGATCAGCAGCGGAATGACCTGCAGCTTCTGAAAGCTGTCGGCCCACAAACCGATGATGAAGCCGAATAGGCAGAACGTGATGGCGGTGAGCATCAGGAACCCCACCATCCACACCGGGTGCGCCACCTCATAGGGCACAAAAAATCGCGCGGTGGCGAGGATCAGCACCGACACCAGCAGCGACTTGGTGGCCGCTGCGCCGACATAGCCCAGCAGCACCTCGACCCAGTTCACGGGTGCGCTGAGCAGCTCGTAGATGGTGCCGGACCACTTGGGCATGTAGATGCCGAAGGCTGAGTTGGAAATGCTCTCGCTGAGCAGCGAGAGCATGAGCAGGCCGGGGATGATGTAAGCCCCGTAGCTCACGCCGCCGATGTCGCCCATGCGCGAGCCGATGGCCGAGCCAAACACAATGAAGTACAGCGCCGTAGTGAGCACCGGGGCGATGAGGCTTTGCATCCAGGTGCGAAACGCACGGTGCATCTCAAAGCGGTAGATGGCGCTGACGCCATGCCAGTTCAGGCCGTTCATGCTTGGGGTGCTTTCTGTGGCGAAAGGGTGTCCGTTGGGTCCTGGTGCACCAGGCTCACGAAGATGTCTTCGAGCGAGCTTTCGCTGGAATGCAGGTCCTTGAAGTCAATGCCGTGCTCGGCCAGCGCGCGCAACAGGGCGGCGATGCCCGTGTCCTCCTGCTGCGTGTCGAAGGTGTAGGTCAGCGCGGTGCCGCCCTGGCTCAGCACCAGGGGCCAGCGTGCCAGTGCATCTGGCACCCGGTCCATGGGCTGCTGCAGGGTCAGTGTGAGCTGCTTCTTGCCAAGCTTGCGCATCAGCACGTCCTTGTCTTCCACCACGATCAGTTCACCCTTGCGGATCACGCCGATGCGGTCGGCCATGTCTTCGGCTTCTTCGATGTAGTGGGTGGTCAGGATGATGGTGGTTCCCGCGTCGCGCAACTCGCGCACCAGGCGCCACATGTCATGGCGCAGCTCCACGTCCACACCTGCGCTGGGCTCGTCCAAGAACAAAATCTTGGGCTCGTGCGACAGCGCCTTGGCGATCAGCACGCGGCGTTTCATGCCGCCCGACAGCGCGAGGATCTTGCTGTCTTTCTTGTCCCAGAGCGACAGGTCCTTGAGTATCTTTTCGATGAACGCCGGGTTGGGCGCCTTGCCAAACAAGCCCCGGCTGAAGTTGACGGTGGCCCACACGGTTTCGAACGAATCGGTGTGCAGCTCTTGCGGCACCAGGCCAATGGCGGCGCGGGCGGCTCGGTAGTCGTGCACGGTGTCATGCCCGTCGGCGGTGATGCTGCCCTCGGTGGCGTTGCTCATACCGCAGATCACGCTGATGAGCGTGGTCTTGCCTGCACCATTGGGGCCCAGCAAAGCGAAGATTTCTCCGCGCCGAATGTCCAGGTCGATGTTCTTGAGCGCCTGAAAGCCGCCCGCGTAGGTTTTGCTCACGCCGCGCACGCGGACGATGGCGTCTGCGGCAGGTGTTGTTGTAGGTGTTGCAGGCATAGGGCAGGGCTCAGATTGGAGGCTGGCTGCCGCCGTGACGTTGTCGGTCACCGCAGCACGCCAAAGCGCACGATTGTGGACCGACTGGCGCTGTCGTGCACAAGCGCGGGCTGGGCGATTGTCATAGCCTACAAAGCCTTGCCGTCCGGTTGTCATTTCTCCCGCGCCGCTGCCACCTCGCGGCCCAGCTCGATCACGGCCATGGCGTAGTAGCTGGACCAGTTGTAGCGGGTGATGGCGTAGAAGTTTTCGGTGCCTGCCACGTAGCTTGGCGCATCGGGCCCGTTTTGCAGCTCTACCAGAGCCAGGGGGCCACGGTGCTGTACCCCGGCGGCATCCAGCAGGGCACCTTGCGCCTGCATGTTGGCAGCGCTGAAGGTGGGCAGGATGTCAGGCAGCAGCAAGTCGTCCAGCTGCAGTCGGCTGGCGTCGAATTGCACGCCAAAGTGGGTGGGCATGCCGGGCGTCCAGCCGTGGCCGATGAAGTAGTTGGCCACTGAACCGATGGCATCCGTGGGGCTGTTGAAAAGGTCGACCCGGCCGTCGCCGTCGAAGTCGATGGCATAGCGCACCCAGCTGGACGGCATGAATTGGCCCAGGCCCATGGCGCCCGCGTAGCTGCCTTTGAACGCAAAAGGGTCGGTGTTGCTGCGGTTGGTTAGGCTCAGAAACTGCTCCAGCTCGCGGCGGAAGAACTCGGTGCGCTCTTTGGCGCGGGGGTGCGCCGAGGGGAAGTCAAAGGCCAGCGTGGCCAGCGCATCCATTACGCGGAACGTGCCCATCTGCTGGCCGTAGATGGTCTCCACGCCGATGATGCCCACAATGATTTCGGCGGGCACACCGTACTCACGCTCGGCGCGCTCCAGCGCAGTACGGTGTTCTTGCCAGAACCGCACGCCCGCGCGGATGCGGATGGGGTCGATGAAGCGGCTGCGGTACACGCGCCAGTTTTTGGCCGTGCCCTTGGGCGGCGGCAGCATCAGCCTTGGCACCTGCGGCAACAGGCGCGCCTGGCCGATGGCCTGGCGCACCCACTCGCGGTCCAGGTCGCGGCGCGCAGCAAGGTCATCGGCAAACTGCAGCGCGTCAGGGCGCGAAGCGTAGAGCACGGCAGGTTGTTGCTGCCGCTGTTGCTTTGTGGTGGAAGATTTTGAGCTATTTTGGGCTCTGGCGCTTGCTGGTATTGCGCAAGCAGCTATCAAAAATATAGTGATGGCGGCCCATTCGGCTCTTGTTGTCTTCTTCATTTCAATGGTTTCGTGTTTTGTACGGTCCCGGCGCCGGGAGGCGGGTGTGCTCTAAAGCCACGGATTGCAGGCAAGGTCTCTTCGCAGCCAGGGCATCCTCCCACGTCCCTGTGAGACCGGGGCAAGTGGGAGCGATGTATTCACTCAGGGCGGCGAATCACGCTTGCGGCCACGGCAGCGAGCTGAACTCGCGCCGCAGTTTGTGCAGTTCGGTGGCGGGGTGGGGGGCGTAGCGCAGTTGTTCCAGGCGCAGCAGCCAGTCGGCCACGCCTTGGGCGGGTGCGCCAAATTGTGCGCTCACCCGTTGCGCCATCGCACGGGGTGGCATGGTGTCGGGCAGCGGCAGGCCCGCGCGCTCCAGGCGTTGGCGCGTGCGGGCCAGCAGGCGCAGCCACGGGTCGTGCTGGCTGCGCTCCCACAGTGTCCAGGCGCCACCGCCCAGAGCTGCCGCCATGATCAGGATGCCGAGCACGGTGGTCAGGTCCTGCCAGCTGGGCGACTCAAAGCCCAGGGCCTTGAGCAGGTCGAACTGGCGGCTTTGGCTGTAGTTGAGCACCCATTGGCTCCAGCCATTGTTGACGGCTTCCCATACCGCCCGCAGGTTCTGGATCATGCCAGGGCTGAGGGTGCCCATGGCATTGGCAAATGCTCCCTGGGGCGGGCGAAGGCGCTGAAATGCTCCCACGCGGCCTGGCGAGACGGCACCCGTGGGGTCTACACGCACCCAGCCGCGCCCCTCCATCCACACCTCGGCCCAGGCATGGGCATCGGCATTGCGCACGGTCCAGTAGCCATCGACGGGGTTGCGCTCGCCCCCCTGGTAGCCCGTGACGATGCGCGAAGGTACGTCCAGCGCGCGCATCAGCACCACAAACGCAGACGCAATGTGCTCGCAAAAGCCTTCCTTGCGGTCGAACCAAAACTCGTCCGCCGTGTGCTCGCCAAACACGCCGGGCTCCAGCGAATAGTTGTAGCCACCCGTGCGCAGGCGTTGCAGCACCGCATTGACCAGCACCTCGGTGCTGGCGGTGGCCAGCGCGGGGTCTGCACGCATCTGCGCCGCCAGTTCAAGCGTGCGGGGGTTAAACCCAGGCGGCAGCTCGGTGTACACGCGCAACTGCTGAATGGATTCTTGCGGGCCGTGGCGGAACTCGGGGTAGCTCACGGCCTTGTAGCGCAGCACGTCGGTGATGGGGCGCGTGGTCATCCACTGCAGGTCCTGGGTCATGTAGGCCTGCATGTTGGACAGCTGCGGCGCCTCGGGCGTGGCCTCCAGCACCATCAGCCAGGGCTGGCGCTGGGGTTCCAGCGTCACCTCGTAGCGCACCGCAGGGCCGCTGACCTGCAGGTTGGCGGGCACGGCCACGCGCGCTGCCCAGGCACTGTCTTCACGGAAGGGCTCTGCCTTCCACTCCCGGCCATCGAACGCTGCCATCACCGGTCCGCGAAAGTACAGCGCCGATTGCGGTGGCACATCGGTGTCCGCCCCTTCAAAACGCAGGCGGATCGCTATGCGCTCATCCAGGGCGATCTCGGCCATTTCGCCGATTTTCATCGTGCCCGACAGTCCGCTGTGCCCGGTGAGGTTTTCGCCCGGCATGCCCCACAGTGGCGACATGCGTGGGAACAGCATGAACAGCGCCACCATGATGGGCGCACCCAGCAGTGCCATGGTGCCTGCGATGCGAAAGGTCTGGGCCAGGGGCGGTCGTCCCACCGGCATGTGGGCGTTGACCAGCGCCATCAGCAGGCCCAGCAGGGCTACCAGCATGGCAGCCGCCGTCAGCAGCGATTGCGAAAAGAAGAAGTTGCTGAGCATCGTGAAGAAGCCCAGAAAGAAGACCACCATTGCGTCCCGCCGCGCGCGCAGCTCCAGCGTCTTCAGGGCCAGCATCATCACCATCAGGGTGACGCCAGCGTCCCGTCCCAGAATCGTTCGGTGGGTCATCAGCGTGCCCGCCACGGCCACCACCACCAGCGCGGTAAGCAGCCAGCGGCCAGGCAGGGGGCGGCTCTTGAGTGCCATCCACCCGCGCCACAGCAGCATGCCCCCCGCCATTGCCGCCGCCCAGCCCGGCAGGTTGGAGGCCTGGGGCGCAATCACCCAGGCGATGACGAACAGCAGGAACAACGTATCCCGCGCGTCGCGTGGCAAGGTGGCAAGGGTTTGGCGCAAGCTCATGGAGCGACAGTGTTCCGGGTGGACGTGGGGCAATGGATGCGAATGCGGGGCAACGGTTCAGCAGGCAGGTGTCAGCACAGGGCCAATGCTTCCAGGCAGCGGCGGCGGTGCGCGGGGCCGTTGTCTGGCGCGACCTCCACGCCGGGCAGCCGCAGGCCATAGTCCAGGCCCAAGCGGTCGGCCTGCAGCACCCACGCGGTCAGACGCGAGATTCGCGCTTCCGGGTCGGGCAGCGATGCCAGAACCGGGTCCAGCCACAGTTCATGACGCTGGGCTTGTTGCGAATCGCGGCTGACCAGGTCGTCCGTGCCGGTGCCCAGGGACTTGGCGGCCTTTTTCCAGACCACCAGCTTGAGAGGGTCGCCGCGTCGGTAAGCGCGTACGCCGTCGAACTCGCCAATGCCCTGCGAGGGGGCGCTGCCCGTGCCCGCGCCCCGGGGTTCACCTGCGGGCAATGGCGGTGCGGGCATTTCGGGTGCGGGGTACACCAGCACCTGGGCCGCAGGGCGCCAGTAGGTCCACACGCGGAACGTACCGAGCGGAAACCGCGTCTCGGCCGTCAGCGTGGGAATGCGGTGCAGCCCGCGCCGCGCCGGTGCAAAAGCGACCTGTACGCTGGCTCGCCCCTGGGCGGGCACGTCGGTCCATGCCCAGTGGTGGGGCTCGCCCACCGTGCCATGCACTGCCAGGCCGATGCCGTAGCGGGGCGTCTTGCGTTCGCTGGACACCTGCACCTCCAGCGTGGCGCTGGTCCCCATGAAACGGGGCTCGGGTGCCTTGAGGTGCAGTGTGATGCCGCGCAGAGTGGCGTGACAGATGTGCATGCCCACGACGGCGCTGCCCGCCAGTAAAAAGGTCAGCAGATAGCCCAGATTCAACTGGTAGTTGATGGAAGCCACCAGCAGGACCAGCAGCGTCAGCGCCAGCATCCAACCCGACCCGGTGGGCAGGATGTAAACATTGCGCTGGGTGAGCGTCAGCGTGTCGCTCAAAGGGCGGCGAGCCATCCACCAGTTCTCAAAGCGCTTGCGAACCGGTGTCAGCGGGTTGAGCGACGCGATGGCGGCCCGCAGCCTGCCGGCCGATGTGGCAGGAGTGGAGTGCGATGCGAGTGGGGCGTTAGGGGACATCAGGGCAGAGGGACGGATTCGGCCATGGCGCGCACTTGTTCTACAGCGCCGCGGCCCGCGTCCCCCACCGGCACCAGACGGTGCGCAATGGTCTGGGGCAGGACGGCTTGCACGTCGTCAGGCGCTACATAGTCGCGCCCGCTGATGAGTGCCTGCGCCTTGGCAGCGCGCACCAGGGCAATGCCGGCGCGCGGCGACAGTCCCTGCAGGAACCAGCGGCCCGAGCGCGTGGCCGCGATCAGGTCCTGCACGTAGTTGAGCAGCGGGTCAGCGGTGTGGATGGCTTGCACCTGGCGCTGCAGTTCGGCCAGTTCGTCGTCAGACAACATCGGCAGCATGCTGTCCACCATGTCGCGCCGGTCGGCACCTGCCAGCAGCACGCGCTCGGCCGCGCGGTCGGGGTAGCCGATGGAGATGCGCATCAAAAACCGGTCCAGTTGTGATTCAGGCAGCGCAAACGTGCCTAGCTGGTCGTGCGGGTTTTGCGTGGCAATCACGAAGAACGGGTGGGGCAGGGCGCGGGTTTCGCCTTCGACTGACACCTGCTTTTCTTCCATGGCTTCGAGCAGTGCGCTCTGCGTCTTGGGGCTGGCGCGGTTGATTTCATCGGCCAGCAGCACCTGGGCGAACACTGGGCCGGGGTGGAACACGAAGGCCTCCTTGCCGCGCTCGTACACGGACACCCCGGTAAGGTCGCTGGGCATCAGGTCGGCCGTGAACTGCACGCGCGAGAACTGCAAGCCAAAGGTGCGCGACAGGGCGTGGGCCAGGGTGGTTTTCCCCACCCCCGGGACGTCTTCGATGAGCAGGTGCCCGCCTGCCAGCAGGCAGGCCACGCAGTCCTGTACCTGGGCCTGTTTACCCACGATCACCGTGTTAAGCTGATCGAGTAACGATTTGATCTTGTGCTGTGCATTCATAGCGCGACGTTATCCGAAAAACTCCAATTAATGCGAGACGCGGGGACAAGACTGTGAGCAAGACGGGCTATTTCACCCATCGGGATTGTTGGAAACACGAGATGGGCCCGGGCCACCCCGAGTGCCCCGAACGGCTGGATGCCATTGAAGACCGCTTGCTGATCACCGGCGTGGCCGATGCGTTGGAGCGGTACGACGCCCCCGAAGCGTCGCTGGCCGACATCGAACTGGCCCATGGCCGTATGCACATTGCTGCACTGCGGGGCATGTCAGACCGGTTGAACGAGGAAATGATGGCCGGTGGCCCCAGCTACGCGCAGATTGACACCGACACCTCCATCAACGCCCATACCTGGAACGCTTCCTTGCGGGCGGCGGGTGCAGCGCTGGCCGCGACCGACGCGGTGATGGCAGGGGAGATCGAGAACGCGTTCTGTTCGGTTCGCCCGCCTGGGCATCATGCCTGTCGCGACAAGGCCATGGGGTTTTGCTTCTTCAACAACGTGGCGGTGGCTGCCAAATATGCGTTGCAGCGCTACAACCTGCAGCGCGTGGCGGTGGTCGATTTTGATGTGCATCACGGCAATGGCACCGAAGACATTCTGGCGAGCGACCCGCGCGCGCTGATGGTCAGCATCTTTCAGCACCCTTTCTATCCCTACAGCGGCGACCACGATCCTGCGCCCAACATGGTGAACGTGCCTGTCGCTGCCTACACGCGCGGCATGGACATCCGCGAGATCATCGAGATGTTGTGGGTGCCCCGGCTGGAGGCCTTCAAGCCCGAGATGATTTTTGTGAGTGCAGGCTTTGATGGCCATCGCGAGGACGATATGGGCCAACTGGGCTTGACCGAGCAGGACTATGCCTGGATCACCCAGCGTGTGAAGGACATAGCGCGCCGCCATTCCAAGGGCCGCATCGTGTCGTGCCTGGAGGGCGGCTATGTGATGGGCCCACTGGCGCGCAGCGTGGAAGCGCATTTGCGCGTGCTGGCTGATCTTTGACTCCCCCTGAGCCGCCTGCGGCGTCTTCCCCCAGAGGGGGACGCCACCCGTGGCCTGGCAAAGCCAGTTCCACGGTGGCTCTGGGTTGGGATCGCGCCAGTTTTGGGCGCCCTGACGCCTGCAAAGCCTAGGAGTAATGACATGATGACTTCGAATTCTGATGAGCTGCTGCAGATCACCCGCGATGCGCGCGGCGTGGTCACCCTCACCCTGAACGACCCCGCCCGCTTCAATGCGCTGGGCAGCGAGATGCTCACTGCGCTGCAACAAGCGCTGGAAGCTGCTGGCCGCGACGAATCTGTGCGCGTAGTGGTGTTGGCCGCTGCGGGCAAGGCGTTTTGCGCAGGCCATAACCTTAAGGACATGGCTGCCAATCCGGATTTGGCCTACTACCAGAAGCTGTTTGCGCAATGCAGCCGCATGATGCTGACGATCCACAAGCTGCCGGTGCCCGTTGTCGCGCGGGTGCAAGGCATGGCTACGGCTGCGGGTTGTCAGTTGGTCGCACAGTGTGACTTGGCGGTGGCAGCGGACAGCGCCAGTTTTGCCACCAGCGGAATTCACTACGGCCTGTTTTGCGCTACACCCAGCGTGCCTTTGGTGCGCAACGTGCCAGCCAAGCGTGCCATGGAGATGCTGCTCACGGGCGATTTCATCGACGCGCCCACCGCCCTCGCGCAAGGGCTGGTGAACCGCGTGGTGCCTATGGATGCGTTGGACGCCGAGGTCGAAAAATTGGTGCACTCCATTGTGCAAAAGCCGCGTGTAGCAGTGGCCATGGGCAAGGCGCTGATCTATCAGCAACGCGAATTGGGCTTGGAGGCTGCCTACCAGTTGGCAGGCCAGGCCATGGCCACCAACATGATGGACGATGCCGCGCAAGAAGGTGCCCGCGCCTTTGCCGAAAAACGCGTACCCGCCTGGAAGCAATCCTGATGACCGGCCTGACCAACAACAGCCCCGTGCTCGACGACGTGGGTCGCTGGCTGCAGGCTTTTGTGCAGCCCACGGTACTCATCGAACTGGCGGCGCTGGTGGTGTGTGTGGCGCTGGCGTGGGGTGTTGTGACGGCGCTCAGCCGGGGGCTGGGGCAGGCCGACTCACGCTCTATTCTGTTCGGCACCCGGGTGGTGGATGGCGTGCTGTTCCCCATCATGCTGCTGGGCCTGGGTTACCTTGCGCGCATGTTGCTGGTCACATGGGTGCCGCTGGCGGCTTTCAAGGTGGTGATACCGGTGCTCATGTCGCTGGTGGTCATCCGCATTGGTGCCAAGGTGCTGCAGGTCGCGTTTCCGGATTCGGCCTGGGTGCGCCCGATTGAGCGGTCTATCTCGTGGATGGCCTGGCTGGCAATGGTGTTGTGGGTTACGGGCTTGCTGCCCCGGGTGCTTGAAGAGCTGGACAAAATCACCTGGAAGGTGGGGGCCTCCACCCTGTCGGTTCGCACCATGATTGAAGGCGCACTGACTGCCGGTGCGGTGTTGCTGTTGGCACTGTGGATTTCCGCGGCCATCGAGGCGCGCTTGCTGCGCTCCGCCACCGGCGGCGAGTTGTCGCTGCGCAAGGCGGTCAGCAATGCCATGCGTGCGCTGCTGGTGTTCGTCGGGCTGATCATGGCGCTGTCAGCGGTGGGTATTGACCTGACCGCCCTGTCAGTGTTGGGTGGCGCGGTGGGCGTTGGCATTGGTTTTGGCCTGCAGAAGTTGGCCGCCAACTACGTGAGCGGGTTTGTGATCCTGGCCGAGCGGAGCATGCGCATTGGCGACAACGTCAAGCTGGACACCTTCGAGGGGCGTATCACGCAGATCAATGCCCGCTACACGGTGATCCGATCACCCTCCGGGCGGGAATCCATCGTGCCCAACGAGCTGCTCATCACCCAGCGCGTAGAGAATCTGTCGCTGTCAGACCCCCGTGTGTGGATGTCTACCGTGGTGAACGTGGCCTACGAGAGTGATGTCGATCTGGTCGCTCGCCTGTTGTCAGAGGCGGCTCTCGTCAGTCCCCGTGTGCTGAGAGATCCTGAACCCAGTGCGGCGTTGTCTGCGTTTGGCGCCGACGGGCTGGAGTTCACCCTGGGCTTCTGGATTGCCGACCCGGAAAACGGATTGCTGGGCTTGCGCTCGGCCATCAACCGGGCCATCCTTGATGCGCTGCGCAGCCACCAGATCGAGATCCCCTACCCGCAGCGGGTGATGCACGTGCAGGCGCACGATCTGCCATTGATGCCGGCGAGAAGACCATCTCCAGCAGAAGGGGATGCAGGGCCGGCAGCCTGAACAACCGCACGCGCACCAATGTGACAGCGCTCTCTAGACCGTGCGCCGGTGCACTGGCCTATAATCTCGAAAAAGAACGATCGTGCTTTTTTGATCGGTCTCTCTCAGGTTTCGGGCCGCAGCGCTCTCCGTTGCACTGCGGCATAGAATGTTCCAGTTTACGTAAACGTCAATTCAACCAACTCTAGGAGCCGCAGCAATGAAGGTCTTGGTCCCTGTCAAACGCGTGGTGGACTACAACGTGAAGGTCCGCGTCAAATCGGACAACACGGGTGTGGACATCGCCAACGTGAAGATGAGCATGAACCCCTTTGACGAAATCGCCGTTGAAGAGGCCGTGCGCCTGAAAGAAAAAGGCCTGGTGACCGAAGTCATCGCAGTGTCCTGCGGCGTAACGCAGTGCCAGGAAACCCTGCGCACCGCCATGGCCATCGGTGCCGACCGCGCCATCCTGGTGGAAACCGACGTCGAACTGCAGCCCCTGGCAGTTGCCAAGATCCTCAAGGCCCTGGTCGACAAAGAGCAGCCCGGCCTCGTGATCCTGGGCAAACAAGCCATCGACGACGACGCCAACCAGACCGGCCAGATGCTGGCTGCATTGGCCGACCTGCCCCAAGCCACGTTCGCCAACAAGGTAGAACTCTCGGCGGACAAGGTCAGCGTGACCCGCGAAGTGGACGGCGGCCTGGAAACCCTGGCCCTCACACTGCCCGCAGTGATTACCACCGACCTGCGCCTGAACGAGCCCCGCTACGTCACCTTGCCCAACATCATGAAGGCCAAGAAAAAGCAGCTCGACATCGTCAAGCCCGAAGACCTCGGCGTAGACGTGGCGCCCCGCCTCAAGACCCTGAAAGTCACCGAGCCCGCCAAGCGCGGCGCAGGCATCAAGGTGGCCGACGTGGCCGCTCTGGTCGAAAAACTCAAGAACGAAGCCAAAGTCATCTAAGGAGCACAAGAAATGACCGTACTCGTTATTGCCGAACACAACAACGCATCCATCAAGGGCGCTACCCTGAACACCGTGACCGCCGCAGTGGCATGCGGTGGCGACGTGCACGTGCTGGTCGCTGGCCACAACGCGGGTGCCGCCGCACAAGCAGCCACCCAGATCACTGGCGTCGCCAAAGTCATCCACGCCGACGCCCCTGGCCTGGAACACGGCCTGGCCGAGAACGTGGCCGCGCAAGTGCTGGCCATCGCATCCAATTACAGCCACATCCTGTTCCCCGCCACCGCCAGCGGCCGCAACGTCGCCCCCCGCGTGGCCGCCAAGCTGGACGTGGCGCAGGTCAGCGACATCACCAAAGTGATTTCTGCCGACACCTTCGAGCGCCCCATCTACGCCGGCAACGCCATTGCCACCGTACAAAGCACCGACAGCGTGAAGATCATCACCGTGCGTGCCACCGGCTTTGATGCCGCAGCCGCCACCGGTGGCTCTGCCGCCGTAGAAACCGCTGTAGCCACCGCCGACGACGGCAAGAGCCAATTCATGGGCAGCGAAATCGCCAAGAGCGACCGCCCTGAGCTGACCGCCGCCAAGATCATCGTCTCCGGTGGACGCGCTTTGGGCAGCAAAGAAAAGTTCGACGAAGTCATGACCCCGCTGGCCGACAAGCTGGGTGCTGCCCTGGGCGCCAGCCGCGCTGCAGTGGACGCAGGCTACGCCCCCAACGACTGGCAAGTGGGCCAGACCGGCAAGATCGTGGCGCCGCAGCTGTACATCGCAGCCGGTATCTCGGGCGCCATTCAGCATCTGGCCGGCATGAAGGACTCCAAGGTGATCGTGGCGATCAACAAGGATGCCGAGGCACCGATCTTCAGCGTGGCCGACTATGGGCTGGAGGCGGACCTGTTTGCGGCTGTGCCGGAACTGGTCAAGGCCCTGTAAGACGTGTACTGAGGCTGCGTTTGTGCTGCGGCCCAGGCACTGAAAGGCATCGCTCGCGATGCCTTTTTTTTGACGAAATTTCCCGGAGACACCCATGAGCTACACCGCCCCCGTCAAAGACATGCTGTTCGCCATCGAGCATCTGGCCAATATTGAACAGATTGCGCAGATTCCTGGCTTTGAAGATGCCGGCCTGGACACGGCCGCCGCCGTGCTGGAAGAATGCGCCAAGTTCAATGAAGGCGTGCTGGCCCCGCTCAACTGGGAAGGCGACAAGAACCCGTCGAGCTTCAACGCAGGCGTAGTGACGACCACGCCCGGTTTCAAGGAGGCCTTCCGCCAGTACGGCGAAGGCGGCTGGCAGGGCCTGCAGCACCCGGCCGACTTCGGCGGCCAGGGCCTGCCCAAGACGATTGGCGCGGCCTGTATCGAGATGACCAATAGCGCCAACATGAGCTTTGCGCTGTGCCCGCTGCTGACCGACGGCGCCATCGAGGCGCTGCTGACGGCGGGCAGCGATGAGCTCAAGGCCAAGTACCTGGAAAAGCTGGTCACCGGCCAGTGGACGGGCACCATGAACCTGACCGAGCCGCAGGCCGGCTCCGACCTGGCCCTGGTGCGCACGCGCGCAGAACCACAGCCTGATGGCACCTACAAGATTTTCGGCACCAAGATCTACATCACCTACGGTGAGCACGACATGGCCGAGAACATCATCCACCTGGTGCTGGCCCGTGTTCAGGGCGCGCCCGAAGGCGTCAAGGGCATCAGCCTGTTCGTGGTGCCCAAGTTCATGGTGAACGACGACGGCAGCCTGGGCGCGCGCAACGATGCGCATTGCGTGAGCATCGAACACAAGCTGGGCATCAAGGCATCGCCCACGGCGGTGCTGCAGTTTGGTGACCACGGCGGTGCCGTCGGCTACTTGGTTGGCCAGGAAAACCGTGGCCTTGAATACATGTTCATCATGATGAACGCAGCCCGCTACGCTGTAGGCATGCAGGGCATCGCGATCTCCGAGCGCGCCTACCAAAAGGCCGTGCAGTACGCCAAAGACCGTGTGCAGAGCCGCCCCGTGGACGGCAGCATCAACGCCAGCGCCGCCATCATTCACCATCCCGACGTCAAGCGCATGCTCATGACCATGCGCGCCACGGTAGAAGGCTGCCGCGCCATGGCAACCGTTGCGGCGGCCGCGTTTGACGCCGCTCACCATCACCCTGATGCCGAGACGCGCAAGCAGAACCAGGCGTTCTACGAATTCATGGTGCCGCTGGTCAAGGGCTACAGCACCGAGACCAGCCTGGAAGTGACCAGCCTGGGCGTGCAGGTGCATGGCGGCATGGGGTTCATTGAGGAAACCGGCGCTGCCCAGTACTACCGCGACGCCAAGATCCTGACCATATACGAAGGCACCACCGCCATCCAGGCCAACGACCTGGTGGGCCGCAAGACGGCGCGCGATGGCGGGCAGGTGGCCAAGGGCATTGCCGCGCAGATCGAGAAGACCGAGGCCGACCTGCTGGCCAGTGGCACGCCCGCCGCGCTGGTGGTGGCCAAGCGGTTGACAGCTGCACGCAAGGCGCTGCTCGATGTGATCGACTTTGTGGCGGGCGGCACCAAGGCCCAGCCCAATGCGGTGTTCGCGGGCAGCGTGCCCTACCTGATGCTGGCGGGTAACGTGGTGGCGGGCTGGCAGCTGGCGCGCAGCTTGCTGGTGGCGCAAGACCTGTTGCACAAGGGACAGGACGAAGCCTTCATGCGCGCAAAAATCACCACGGCCCAGTTTTATGCCGACCACATTCTGGTGAAGGCGCCGGGCTTGCGTGATTCGATTGTGGAAGGTGCGGCCAGTGTGACCGAGCTGGCACTGGAATCCTTTTGAGATCGAGCGTGCTGTGACGAGACGGCTGCCCGCAGAGTGGGCAGTTCGTTGATATAAAAATGATAGCTGCTAGCGCTTGATGGATAAGCGCTAGAGCCCTATTTCATCCAAAAACCTGTTCAGGAAGTTGTTGCCATGTCCAAATTGCCCGCCGCGCTGCAAAACCTGTCGCTGCCCATCATCGGCTCGCCGCTGTTCATCATCAGCAACCCCAAGCTCGTGATCGAGCAGTGCAAGGCTGGCGTAGTTGGCTCCATGCCTGCGCTCAACGCCCGCCCTGCTGAACTGCTGGACGAATGGCTGGCCGAGATCACCGAGACCCTGGCCGCCTACAACAAGGCCAACCCCGACAAGCCCGCCGCGCCCTTTGCCATCAACCAGATCGTTCACAAGAGCAACGACCGCCTGGACCACGACATGCAAGTCTGCGCCAAGTACAAGGTGCCGATCATCATCACCAGCCTGGGCGCGCGCGAAGATGTGAACCAGGCCGTGCATGCCTGGGGTGGCGTGGTGCTGCACGACATCATCAACAACAAGTTTGCGCACAAAGCGATTGAAAAGGGCGCCGATGGCCTGATCGCCGTGGCCGCTGGTGCGGGTGGCCATGCGGGTGTGAAGAGCCCGTTTGCGCTGATCCAGGAAATCCGCCAGTGGTTCGACGGCCCGGTAGCGCTGAGCGGTTCCATCGCCAGCGGTGATGCCGTGCTGGCCGCTCAGGCCATGGGCGCAGACTTTGGCTACATCGGCTCGGCCTTCATCGCCACGCATGAGGCGCGCGCCAGCGATGCCTACAAGCAGGCCATCGTGGACGGCAACTCCGATGACATCGTCTATAGCAACCTGTTCACCGGAGTGCACGGCAACTACTTGGCCCCGTCGATCCGCGCGGCCGGCATGGACCCCGACAACCTGCCCGAGTCCGACCCGAGCAAGATGAACTTTGGCGGCGACGCCAAGAAGGCCTGGAAAGACATCTGGGGCTGCGGCCAGGGCATTGGCGCCATCAATGCCGTGACCAGCACGGCCGAGCTGGTGGCCAAGCTGCGCAGCGAGTACGAGGCTGCGCGCGCGCGCCTCAAGCTCTGATGGCGCGCTGACGGCCTTCCTCGTGCCGCCCACCGGACACGGTGCGGAGCGGTTGTGAGAGGTGCTTCATTCGCCCGCCGTGTGCCTGCTGCGCACGGCGGGCGAAGTCGTTTGGGGTGTGCCCAGGCAAGGGCAAACCCCATAAGCCCACCGCAGCGCGCTGCAGATAATGGTGATCATCAATAACCAAAGTGGCGTGCATGCTGATGTGCGCGTCGGCACGCTTTGGCATATCGGTCAGCCATTCTTAGCAAGGTAAGCGCGTGATGTTTTTTCGATCATTTGTGTTGCTGCTGGTTGCCCTGGGCGCCAGCGGCTTGGGCCATGCGCGTAACGAGGGCGTGACAGCTGACGAGATCCGGCTGGGCGCGTCCGCCGTGCTCTCTGGCCCGCTGGGCCCGCAGACGGCGCAATATGGAGAAGGCTCGCGGCTGATGTTCGATGCCGTCAATGCGCAGGGCGGCGTGCACGGCCGCATGATCCGCTACACCACGCTGGACGACGCTTTCGATGCGCAAAAGGCCGTGGAGAACACCCGCAAGCTGCTGGAGGCTGACAAGGTTTTCATGATCTACAACAGCACCGGTACGGCGCAGACCGCAGCCATCTTGCCGTTGATCAAGGAGCACCGCACCTTGTTGTTCGGCCCTGTGACGGGTGCATCGGCCTTTCGGGAGACGCTCAACCCCTTGGTGTTCCATGTACGCGCGGGTTATGCCAGCGAGGCCAGCAAGATCGTCTCGCAGCTGCGCCAGCAGGGCATGAGCCGTGTCGCGGTGTTCTACCAGGACGACGGCCTGGGCAAGACCTTGGCGGCAGAGCTGAAGAAAGCGTCGGACGAGGAGAAGTTCCCTTTCATTGCCGAGATCAAGGTAGACCCCAAGCAGCCCGACTTTGTAGCGGCCGCAGCCGCTACCGAGAAGGCGCAACCCCAGGCGGTGATCGTGGCCACGGCCGGTGCAACCTTCACCCACTACATCAAGGCAGTGCAGCAGACGGCCGCACGGCCTGCCTATTACGGCTTTTCTGTCGCCAGCCTGGACGTGATCAACCGCGAACTCAAGGACAAGGCGCGCGGCATCATCCTGGCGCAGATCATGCCGTCGCTGCGCAACACCACCATCCCCGTGGTGGCCGAATACCTGAGCCTGCTGCGCGCCAAGTCACCCACGGCGCAGCCCTCGGCGTCGCAGTTTGAGGGCTTTGTGCACGCGCGCCTGCTGGTGGAGGGGCTGCGCCGCACCGGGCGCAATCTGACCACCGAGTCCTTCATCAAGACCATGGAAGACGCTGGCGAGATATCGTTCGGGCGCTTCAGCGTGAAGTACTCGCCCAAGAGCCACAACGGCTCCACCTATGTGGAGCTGGCCATTGTGGATGCAGAAGGTGGCCTGCGGTATTGATCGATCGACGAAGAAGATCAGAGCCCGTAGGTCAGCTCCCGCGCCTTGCCCCAGAACACGCGGTACATGAAGATGGTGTAGACGATGATCGCGGGCAGCGTGATCGCCACGCCGACGCCGATCACCACCAGCGACTCTGTGGCGCTGGCGGCGTCCCACACGGTCAGCCGGTCGATCACGATGTAGGGATAGATGCTGTACGCCAGGCCAAAAAAGGCCAGCACAAAGATCACCACGGTGGCCACGAACACGATCCAGCCATAGCCGGCCTGCACCACGCGCGGGGTGGCCAGCACGTGGCGAATGGCAAAAAACGCTGCCACGCAGGCCAGCGGGATGGGCAGCAGCGCAAACAGCTCGGGCAGCACAAACCACTTGGCAAACACCGTCTGGCTGACCAGCGGCGTGGCCAGCGAGATGCCTGCCAATGCAAGCCCCATGGGCCACAACACGCGCTGGCCCCAGCGCGCGGCCTTGTGCTGCAGGTCGCCATCGGTCTTCATCAACAGCCAGCCCACGCCGAGCATCGCGTAGGCGGCGGGCAATGTCAGCGCAATGCCGGCAGAAAACAGCAGACCCCAGGCATCGTTCTGAAACCCGGTGACATACGCACCCAGCATCCAGCCCTGGGCCATGGTGGTTACCAGCGACCCGCCCGCGAACAGGCGGTTCCACGTGGCCTTGTGCGAGTCGCGTGCCTTCACGCGAAAGTCAAACGCCACGCCCCGCAGCGTGAGACCCAGCAGCATGACTGCCACGGGCAGGTACAGGGCGGTGAGCACGATGCCGTGCGCCATCGGAAAGCAGATCAGCAGCACGCCCACGCCCAGCACTAGCCAGGTCTCGTTGGCGTCCCAGAATGGGCCGATGCTGGACACCATCACGTCTTTTTCTGCATCGCTGGCAAAGGGCAAAAGAATGCCCACGCCCAGGTCGTAGCCGTCCAGGATCACGTACGCCAGCAGCGCCAGGCCCATGATGGCCATGAACACTAGGGGAAGGGTATGGGCCAGAGTCAAGTCCATGGGGTACTCCTTTGAACCGGGTTCGTTTCAGACCGATGGGCGATGTGGACGTTGTGTCAGCGGCTGTGGCGACGGCGGCGGCACGGCGGGCACGGGCATGGTGGGGTGTTCTGACATGTACTTGATCACGCCCACATAGGCGGCCAGCAGCAGGACGTACACCGTGAGGTATGCGACCAGCGTGGTGGCCACCATGGCCGGTGCATGCGGCGCCACCGCATCGGCGGTCTTGAACAGGCCATAGACAAGATAAGGCTGGCGGCCGATCTCCGTCACATACCAACCAGCCAGCGTGGCCACCCAGCCAGAGAACGTCATGCCCACCAGCGTGTACAGCAGCGGACGGGGCAGGGTGGCCAGGTCTTGCTTGCGGCGGCGGAACAGCACAAACGCCCCCACCCAGGCCACCGCCAGCATGAGCATGCCCATGCCCACCATCACGCGAAAGCCCCAGAACACCGGCGCCACGGGGGGATGGGCGCCCGGAAACTCATTGAGCCCCTTGAGTTCGGCATTGATATCGTGCGCGAGAATCAGGCTGGCGAACTTGGGGATCTGCAGTGCGTAGTCGGTGCGGCCTTCCTTCTCGTTGGGCAGACCAAACAGGGTGAGCGGCGCGCCTTTTTCGGTGTGCCAGATGCCTTCAATGGCTGCGATTTTGGCGGGCTGGTGCTCCAGGGTGTTTAGTCCGTGCAAGTCGCCCATGAAGATCTGCAGCGGTATCACCAGGGCCACCGCAGTGATGGCCGTACGCAGCGCCTTGCGTGTGCCCTCGTTGGCCGTGCCTTTGATGAACTGCCAGGCGCTGACGCCCGCAATCAAGAAGCCCGCCGTGAGGGCCGATGCCAGCAGCTTGTGGCCCAGCCGGTAGGGGAACGACGGGTTGAACACAATGGCCAGCCAGTCCACCGCATGGAACTTGCCGTCAATGATTTCGTAGCCTACGGGCGTCTGCATCCACGAGTTCAAACTCAAGATCCAGAACGCGGACAGCGTGGTGCCAAACGCCACCATCAACGTGGCGGCCAGGTGCACGCGCTCGGATACGCGGCCCCGGCCAAACAACATCACACCCAGGAACGTGGCCTCCAGAAAAAACGCCGTCAGCACCTCGTAGCCCAGCAGCGGCCCGGCAATGTTGCCCACATGCTCCATGAAGCCCGGCCAGTTGGTGCCGAACTGAAAGCTCATGGTGATGCCCGACACCACTCCCAGCGCAAACGTCAGCGCGAACACCTTGGTCCAGAAGTAGTACGCCTGCTCCCACCCCAGCGCCGCTGGTGTGCCGCGGGTTGCCGTGTAGCGCAGCCGAAAGAACACCAGAAACCAGCACAGCGCAATCGTGATGGTGGGGAACAGGATGTGAAAGCTGATGTTGGCGGCGAACTGGATTCGCGACAGCATGAAGGCGTCCATGGCTCAAGCTCCTTGATTGTTGCTCTTAGCGGTACCGGCGCTTTTGCCGGTCAATCGGTCTTTGAATTCGAGCACCCGCGTCACGGCGGTGCCCATGCCCATCAGCTGCATGGCTGTTTCGGGGGCCAGGCGCTGCACATCGTCAAACCAGGTCATCAGGCGATCGATCAGCTCGTGCATCTCGCGCATGCGCTCTTGCGCATGGCGCTCCTGGTCGGAGCTGGGTTCTTCCAGCAGGGCCATGCGCAGCATCGACAGCGTGGGTTCGATCTCGCGGCGGCGGCGCTCTTCGGCCAGAACGCGAAAGATATCCCACACATCTTTGGGCGCTTCAAAGTATTCGCGCCGATCCCCCGGCTGGTGGCTCAGCTTGACCAGGCGCCAGGCCTGCAGTTCCTTCAGGCCCATGCTCACGTTGGACCGCGAGAACTCCAGCGTTTCGGCGATCTCGTCCGCGTTGAGCGGGCGCGGCGAAAGAAAGATCAGCGCATACATCTGGCCGACGGTGCGGTTGATGCCCCAGCGGCTGCCCATCTCGCCAAAATGGGCCACAAACTGGCGGTTGAGAGGTGGTAGTTGGTTGACGTAGGTCATATGGGAAGGAATTGTGCACCTTATTTACTGAATTTTCAGTAATTACTGAAAATCCAGTATTGTCTGGAGGGTGGATGCGCCGTTAGGGCGTTGCGCAAAAGACCTCGTTCTGCGCCTCCCAAGAAAGCGGCTGCAGATGACAATCGAAGGTTTTAGCCAACCGAGCCCTCAGGGCGGATGGCCTATCTTCCTTACCCTGGCCCCATTTCTTTCCGTCCAGTTCCATGTCTTCTGCCCCCTCTCGCTCGCCGCTGATCGACATGGTCAAGGGCCTGGCATGTATCACCATCGTCTGGCACCACCTGGCTTTCTATGGGCCGATGTCCGACATTGCCCAGCCGCTGGCACCATCGCTGATGGCCTGGCTGTATGACTACGGGCGCATGGCGGTGCAGGTGTTTTTGGTGGTGGGCGGCTACCTGGCCGCAGCCAGCCTGGCGCCGCTTGGCGTAGCGCGGTTTGACCATGCAGGTAACGCCATCGCCAAACGGTTTGTGCGGCTGGTGGTGCCCTATGCCGTGGCGCTGGTGCTGACCGTAGTGGTGTCCGCGTTGGTGCGTACGTGGGTGGCGCACCCCTCGGTGCCGGATGAACCCACGCTATCGCAGTTGCTGGCCAACGCTTTGCTGCTGCAGGACCTGGTGGGCGAAGACGCGCTGTCCGCCGGTGTCTGGTACGTGGCCATCGACTTTCAATTGTTCAGCCTGAGCGTGCTGGTTTGGGCCGGGGTGCGCGCGTTGCCTGGCGCCTGGGCGCACCGGCATGCCGCAAACCTGGCGCGGGGGTTGATCGTTGCGGGCGTCGCAGCCTCGCTGTGGTTCTTCAACCGCATAGCGGGGCTGGACATGTGGGCCCTGTACTTTTTTGGGGCGTATGGCTTGGGCATGCTGGCGTATTGGGCCGTGCGTGCGCCGCGCGCCCACGGGTGGCTAGCGGCCATCGTGTTGCTGGGCGGCGCAGCGCTTGCCATCGACTACCGTGGCCGTGTGGCTGTGGCGCTGGTCACTGCGCTGTGTCTGGTGTTTGCGTTGCGCTCTGAGCGTGTGCGGTCGTTGAGTGGATTGAGCCAGTGGGCGCCCCTTGTGCAACTGGGCCAGATGTCTTATTCGGTGTTTCTGGTGCACTTTGCTGTGTGCCTGCTGGCCAACGCGGTCGTGGGGCATCTGTGGCCAGATTCACCGGCGATCAACGCGCTGGGCATGCTGCTGGCGTTTGTGCTGTCGCTGGCTGCTGGGCGCTGGTTGTACCTGCGGGTAGAGCAGCATGTGCCGTCGTGGTCTACGGCGTTGCGCTGGCAAGCGGGGCTGGTGGGGACGGGCTTGTTGGTGGCTTTGTCGAACAACTGGGCCTGAGAGTCGGCCTTGGCGGTGTGCTGCGGTGCGTGCTGCGGTCGGTGTGTCCCAGCAGGCGCAGACAACGCCAAGCCCGGGTGCGGCACGCACCGTTGCCCGCCGTGACGGAGCAGGGGGCTCAATCGCTCTGGATGTTGCGTGCCTTGATGAGTGCGCCAAGCCGTGCGCTGTCCGCTGCGGCTCGGTTGTTGAACTCCGCAGGCGACATGGGCGCGGGCACCCCGCCCAGCGCGGCGATACGGTCCTGCACCGCCTGGGTGGCCAGGATCTTGTTGATCTCGCGGTTCAGCCGCGTGACAACTTCGGGCGGCGTGCCTGCCGGGGCGTAGAAGCCAAACAGCGTGTCCGCATCAAAACCCTTGAGCCCCACTTCATCGAGCGTAGGCACATCGGGGAACATGGCCGAACGTTTGGTGCTGCCCACCGCCAGCAGCTTGAGCTTGCCCGCCTTCACATGCTGCAGGCCAATGCCGGGGTCGAACATGAAGTCCACCTGCCCACCCAGCAGGTCCTGCATGGCAGGGGCTGCTCCACGGTAGGGCACATGCACGGCAAACACGTTCGCCTGTGACTTGAGCATCTCTGCCGCCAGGTGTGGCGAGCTGCCGTTGCCCGGCGTGCCAAACGTCAGCTTGCCCGGGTTGGCTTTGAGGTGGGCCAGAAACTCCTGGATGTTGTTGACCGGCAGCGTGGGCCGCACCTCCAGAAACACCAGCACCCGCGCGGCAGCAGCCACCGGCGTCAGGTCCTTGACCGGGTCGAACGGCATCTTGGGATACAGGTGCGGGTTGACCGACACCATGCCGCCCGAGCTGAGCAGCAAGGTGTACCCGTCGGCGGCCGACTTGGCCACCACATCGCCACCGATATTGCCGCCAGCGCCGCCCCGGTTTTCAATGACCACGGGCTGCCCCAGCGCTGTTTGCAGCGGCTGCGACACTGCCCGAGCAATCTGATCAGCCACACCTCCGGCCGGGAAGTTGACCACCACTTTGATCGGCTTGCTGGGCCAGGTGTCTGCCACGGCTGCAGGTGTGATCAACAGGCTGGCGGCAGCGCATGCCAGGGTGCTCAGCAGGCGGCGGATGGGTTGAGAAGGCGCGCGTTGAGAAGGATGCATGTTTGTCTCCGGAAAAGGGGTCGCCCGGTAGCGCCGGGTCTGGTGTGTTGATGGAATGAGCAATGGGTGTGGGGAATATGGGCAAGGGTGCTTCAGGCCACATCCACCTCCACCAGAATCGCGCGCGGGTGTGCCAGCGCATCGCGCAGCACCTGGTGCAGCTGTGCCGCATCGCTCACGTGCACTGCATCGCAGCCCTGGCCGTGCGCCAGCGCCAGAAAGTCCAGGTCCGGCAGGTCGGTGCCTTCCAGCTTGGCGCCTTCGGTAAAGCCGAAGGTGGGCGCAAACTCCTGCAGCGCGGCGTAGCGCCGGTTCTTGAGGATGATGAAGGTGATGGGTAGCTTGAGCTGCGCCGCGCTCCATAGCGCCTGGATGGAATACATGGCCGAGCCGTCGCCCAGCAGTCCGATCACTTTCTGGCCGGGCTTGCCCAGCGCCACGCCCACGGCAGCGGGCATGGCGTAGCCCAGCCCGCCGCTGCACATGGTGTAGAAGGTCTCGCTCTGCACGATGGGCAGATAGGCCTGCATGGCTGCGCGCGAGCTGGGTGCTTCTTCCACCACGATAGATGCGGCATCGCGCACCTCGGCCAGGGTCTGCATCACAAAGGGCACGCTCATCAAGGCAGACGGCTCCGCACGCGGTCGCGCGGCACGGGGCGCGGGCAGGGCGCGCGGCGCGGGGGCAGGGCGCGCCAGCAAGTCCAGCACCCCTAGGCGAATACCCCCCACAGCGGACGTACCCTCCGGCGTCCAGGCCGCCGTGCCCGGGTCTTCAATCAGTTGCACCAGTTGTGCGCCGGGTGGCACGTGGGGGCCAAAGCCTTCGACGTGGTAGGTGAAAGCGGCCGCTCCCAGCGCAAAAACCAGGTCGTGCCCACTGAGCAGCGACACGATCTTTTCGCGCATCGCGGGCAGCACGCCTGCAAACAGGGGGTGGTTTTGCGGAAACCCGCAGCGCCCGGACATGGGCGCAATCCACACCGCCGCGTTGTGGCGCTCGGCCAGCTGCACCACGTCGTCCCAGGCACGATCACGGTCCACCGCCGCGCCCACCACAAACACGGGGCGCTTTGCGGCGTCCAGCGCACTGCCAATGGCGTCCAGCACGCGCGGCTCGGGCCGGGTTTCGGTGCTCACCATGCGCGGCTGCAGGGGCTCGCACGGCTTGTCCCAGTCGTCGGCAGGAATCGACACCAGCACGGGCCCGCGCGGCTGCTGCATGGCGATGTAGTAGGCGCGCGCAATGGCCAGCGGCACGTCTTCGGCGCGGGCGGGCTCGATGCTCCACTTCACATAAGGCTTGGGCAACTCGGTGGCCTGGCCGGAGAACAGGAAAGGGTCGAACGGCAGGATGGACCGAGCCTGCTGCCCGGCCGTGATGACCATAGGCGTGCGGTTCTTGTGCGCCGTAAAGATGTTGCCCATTGCGTGGCCCACACCGGCTGCGGAGTGCAGGTTGACGAAGGCCGCGTTGTGCGTGGCCTGCGCATAGCCATCCGCCATGCCCACCACGACGGCCTCTTGCAGGCCCAGGATGTAGCGAAAGTCGCTGGGGAAATCCAGAAACAGCGGCAGCTCGGTGGAGCCCGGGTTGCCGAAGATGGTGTTGATCTGAAACCCGCGCAGCAGGTCAAGCACCACCTCGCGAACGGTGGGGCGGTGCTTTGCGTCAGTGGCAACGCGGTGGGTGTCTTCGTGGGAATGGTTCATGGAATGCAGCAAGGCAAGAACGAGCACCTGATCTTGCGGGTCTGCGCGTCATCCATCAATACAATGAAGCAACTAAGCAGTATTCATTCAATGCATATCAAAGACATCGACCTGAATCTGCTGCGGCTGTTCGACGCGGTGTACCGCACCCGCAATGTCAGCCGCGCGGCCGACATGCTGGAGCTGACCCAGCCCGCCGCCAGCCAGGCGCTGACACGCCTCCGCCTGCTCATCAAAGACCCGCTGTTTGTGCGCGCAGGCGGAGGTGTGCAGCCCACGCCCAAGGCCGACCGCCTGGCAAACGCCGTGCGCAGCGCGCTGGGACTGCTGGAAGAGGCACTCAACGAGTCCGCCCGGTTTGACCCGTTGCAGTCGCGCAAGGTGTTTCGCATCCATATGAGCGACATTGGCGAGGGCCGCTTTCTGCCCGACCTGATGGTGGAGCTGCAGCGCCTGGCCCCCGGAGTGCGGCTGGAGACCCTGCCCGTGCCGCGCGCAGACATTGCACCGCTGCTCGACAGCGGTCGCATCGACTTTGCGTTTGGCTTTTTGCCCACCGTCAAAGACACCCAGCGCGTGCAATTGCTCAAAGACCGCTACATCGTGCTGCTGCGCGCAGGCCACCCCTTTGCCCAGCGCAAACGCAGCGGGCCCGCATTGCTGAAGGATCTGCGCCAGCTGGAGTTTGTGGCCGTGCGCAGCCATTCAGACACCCTGCGTATTCTGGAGATGCAACAGCTGCAAGACCGCCTGCGCCTGACCACCGAGCACTTCATGGTGCTGCCCGCCATCGTGCGCGCCACCGACCTGGCCGTGGTCATGCCGCGCAACATTGCCCGCACCTTTGCTGCCGATGCGGGCTACACCATCATCGAGCCCGCACTGCCGCTGCGCGACTTCACGGTGTCGCTGCACTGGAGCCAGAGGTTTGAGAGCGACCCGGGCAACCAGTGGCTGCGGGGGGTGATCGAGGATCTGTTTCAGGAGGAGGGTGTCTCGGATTCAAGATCAAAGTAACTGTATATTTGTACAGTTATGATCAAAATTTCCACAGACGTTTCTGACGTCCAGCACCCCGCCGAAGAGGTCCGCATCCCCCTGCAAGCCATCCGTGGCCGGGGCGCGGCCACAGCCATGGCGCACCGGTTTGTACGGGACGCGCGCGAGGTGGTGGACGACGGGTGGAACCATCAACCCTGGCAAGAAGAGGACGGCGCAGACGACGCGCAACCCGCCCCCGCGCTGGCCACCCGCGTGCACCTGGAAACCGCGCGCAGCGCCATCTGTGCCAACGACTCGCCGGACATCTTTTTTGAGCTGTCGGTCAACCCCTACCGTGGCTGCGAGCACGGGTGCATCTACTGCTACGCCAGGCCCACGCACAGCTACCTCAACTTGTCGCCAGGGCTGGACTTTGAAACCCAGATCATCGCCAAGCAGAACATTGCCCGGTTGCTGCGCGACGAGCTGTGCGCGCCGCGCTATGTGCCGCGTCTGCTCAACATTGGCTCGGCCACCGACTGTTATCAGCCCGTAGAACGTGACCTTCAACTCACCCGCAGCCTCATCGAGGTGATGCGCGACGCGCGACACCCGTTTTCGCTCATCACCAAATCCAGCGGGGTCGAGCGTGACCTGGACCTGCTGGCACCGCTGGCCGCGCAGCGGTTGGCCGCCGTGTACGTCACCATCACCACGCTGGACCCGGCACTGGCCCGCCGCATGGAGCCCCGCGCCGCGGCGCCCCACCGGCGCCTGCGCACCATTCGCGCGCTGGCCGATGCGGGTGTGCCCGTGGGCGTGAGCGTGGCGCCACAGATCCCATTCATCACCGAAGACATGGAGCAGGTGCTGGAGGCCGCACATGCCGCCGGTGCCCGCAGCGCCTTCTACACCGTGTTGCGCCTGCCGTGGGAGCTGGACACGCTGTTTCGCGAATGGCTGCAGGTGCACTACCCCCAGCGCGCAGCCCGCGTGATGGCGCGGGTGCAAGACCTGCACAACCTGACAGACGCCCAGCGTGGCGCAGGCAAAACCTACAACAGCGACTTTGTGTCCCGCATGAAAGGCAGCGGCCTATGGGCCGATCTGGTGCGCCAGCGGTTTGCCACCACCTGCCGCAAGCTGGGGCTCAACCGCGAACGGGTAGAGCTGGATCTGGCCCAGTTCCAGCCGGGTTTGCTGCAAGGGCAGAGCAGCCTGTTTTGACAGGCTGTGCAGCAAAAATATGAATCAAATTGGCCTCTATCGCTTATCTATAAATCGCTAGTAGCTATGAAAATAATAGTGGATTGGGCGGGTTGCATTCAGCGCTACACCCCCCACAGGCCCAGCACCACTTGCGTGTACAGCGGAATCCCCAACACGATGTTCAGCGGAAACGTCAGGCCCAGCGACAGGCTGACATACAGCGAAGGGTCTGCCTCGGGGATGGCATAGCGCACCACCGCCGGCACCGCGATGTACGACGCACTGGCTGCCAGCACCATCAGCAGCACGGCATCGCCTGCGGGCACCTTGGCCACCCATGCCAGGCCTAGCGCCAGGCTGGCGTGCACCAGGGGCCCCAGCACCGCATAGGCCAGCAGCCAGGGTGATTGGTTGCGCACGGCAGGCAGGCTGCGTGCGGTGGCAAGCCCCATGTCCAGCAAGAACAGGCACAACATGCCCTTGAACAGGTCGCCCGAGAAAGGCTGCATGGCCGCCTTGCCAGATTCACCGGTCACCAGCCCGATCACCATCGCGCCCAACAGCAGCAGCTGTGTGCCATCGGTAAACGACTCGTGCAGGATCTTGCCCATCGACAGGCCAGGCCCGCCATGCCCCGCCTGTGGCGTGGATGTAGCCACTCCGCCCACACCGGGCGCCGCCACGGCCAGCACGGGCTGCGCATGCAGCGCGTGGGGCGCGGAGGCCGCAGCAGCCATGCGCTGGCGCTGCGCATTGGCCAGCATCACGGCCAGGATGATCGCGGGCGACTCCATCAGCGCCATGGCCGCCGCCATGTAGCCGCCGTACGGCACCGCTTGCGATTCCAGGTACTGCGTCGCCGTCACAAACGTCACTGCGCTCACCGACCCGTACGTGGCCGCCACCGCCGCCGCGTTAAAGCCCGACAGCACCCGACGCAGCAGCACGTAGCCCACCAGCGGCACCACCACCGCAAGCAGTACGGCAAGGCCCAGGCTGCTGAGCACACTGGGCGTCAGGCCCGACGCGGCCAATGCAAAGCCCCCTTTCAACCCCAGTGCCATCAGCAGGTAGATCGACAAGAACTTCGAGATGGCTGCAGGCATCTCCAGGTTGGATCGCACCAGGCCTGCAAACGCCCCCAGGGCAAAAAACAAGATCGCAGGGTCCAACAGGCTTTGCATTACTTACTCCTTTTGGGGCGATGGTAGGCAGAGCAGGGTGCAAAGTAAAATCGATTCGAATGCGGCTATCTATAGATAAAAGTCTATGAACATCACTTTTCGCCAGTTGCGGCTTTTCTTGGCATTGGCAGAAACTGGCAGCGTCAGCGCCGCCGCCCGGGTTATGCATGTCACGCAACCCACCGCGTCCATGCAGCTGCGCGAGGTGACCCAGGCCGTGGGCCTGCCGCTGTACGAAGTCATCTCGCGCCGAGTGCACCTCACCGAAGCAGGGCACGCCCTGGCCCGCACCGCGCGCGCCATTGCGGGCGAGTGGGATGCGTTTGAGCAGCGCGTGTCCGGCGCCAAGGGCCTCACCAGCGGGCGCCTCAAGGTCGCCGTGGTCAGCACCGCCAAGTACTTTGTGCCGCGCCTCTTGGGCAGCTTTTGCAAGCTGCACCCACAGATCGACATCTCGCTAGAGGTGCTCAACCGCGACCACGTCATCACCCGTCTGCGCAGCAACCTGGACGACCTGTATGTCATGTCCATGCCCCCGGCCGATTTGCCGCTGGAGGACCACATCCTCATGCCCAACCCGCTGGTCGTCATAGCTCCTGCAGGCCACCCTCTCGCGCTCAAAAAGCGCATCAAACTGGTCCAGCTGCAGGCCGAGCGCTTCATCCTGCGCGAAAAAGGCTCCGGTACCCGCATGGCCACCGACGCGCACCTGCGCCAACTGGGCTTTGCCCCCGGCGCCGTGCTGGAGCTGGGCAGCAACGAGGCCATCAAGGAATCGGTGGAAGGCCAGCTGGGCGTGTCCATCGTCTCCCGCCATGCGCTGGGCGCCCACCACGAGGGCCTGGCCGTGCTCAACGTGCAGGGCTTCCCCATCCAGTCGCAATGGCACCTGGTCTGGCCCAAAGGCAAGCAGTTGTCACCGATTGCGGAGGTGTTTCGGGGGCACCTGATGGGAGAGGTGGAAGGGTGGATGGGCAGCCGGTGACTGCGCAGTGGTTCCGCTCACCGGTGCTTGCCAAAGTCAGGCGACTGCACGGGAGCGCCCTCGGAGTGCAGGCAGGTCGCGGTCCAGCATGCAATCAATAAAAGCAGTCAATGCCGGTGACGGGTGGCGCCGGTTCGAGTAGTACAGAAACAGGCCCGGCTTTGCCACCGACCAGTCGGCAAGCACCTGCACCAGCCGCCCCTGCCCGATGTGCTCGTCAACATGCTCCCGATCAAAGGCATAGGCAATGCCCAGTCCCTGCAAAGCTGCAGCCACTCCGATGTCCGAGTGGTTGGTCACCAGCGGCCCTTCCGCTGCAACCTCCAACCGCTTGCCTTTCTTTTCAAACTCCCAGCGGTAGGTGCGACCGTCCACCTGAAGCCGCCAGTTGATGCAGGCGTGGCCGTGCAGGTCAGCGGGCGCGTTTGGCGTGCCGCGCCGCACCAGATAGTCCGGCGACGCTACCGCGATCATCTTCACGTCCGGGGTCAGGCGCACGGCGATCATGTCTTTTTCCAGCCGACCACCCACCCGGATTCCCGCATCGAACCGGCCCGCAACGATATCGCTCAGCCCGTCGTCCACCACGATGTCCAGCACCACATCCGGGTGGGCCTTATGAAACCGCCCCAGCCGTGGTGCGATGACCTGCGTGGCGGCCATGCCCAGCGTGTTAATGCGCAGCGTGCCGCCCATCTGGCCTGCCGCTGCGCTGGCCTCGGCCACCGCGTCGGCCATGTCACGGAACAGTGGCGCCATGCGCGCGTACAGCTGCGCGCCGGTGGCAGTGGGCGCCACGCTGCGCGTGGTGCGGTTCAATAGGCGCGCGCCCAGCCGGGCTTCGAGCTGGCGGATCGTCTGGCTCAGCGCAGACGGCGACAGCCCCAGATACTCCGCCGCCCGGGCAAAGCTCGCGCGCTCGACCACGGCGGCAAAGGCCTTCAGTTCTGCAAAATCTGATCCACGCATTCTGTATTTATTTCTACATAGCCTATTCAAATTCTAGGCCATTCACTAATTGGTTCCGAAAGCGCATCCTGACGGCTTCAACAACCCAAGGAGTTCATCACCATGACCACTTTGAACCTTTCGGAACCCATTGCCGCCTACTTTGCGGCCGACACACAAAAGAACGCCCAAGCACTTGCGCACTGCTTCACCACACACGCGGTCGTGAAGGACGAGGGCCACACCTACGTCGGTATCGACGCCATCAAGGCGTGGAAGGCCGCGGCTTCGACCAAGTACACGTACACCACCGAACCGTTTGCGCTGGATCACACAGATGGCGACCAGATCATCACCAGCCGGGTCAAGGGCAACTTCCCCGGCAGCCCGGTCGACCTGCGCTACCGCTTTCGCCTGGAACGCGGCCTGATCGCGTCGCTGGAGATCACCGTATGAGCTTCGATCTTCAACTGCGCGGCCAGCGGGCGCTGGTCACAGGGGGCACCAAAGGCGTGGGCGCGGCAGTGGTGCAAGGTTTGGTGGATGCCGGTGTGCAGGTGATGGCCACCGCGCGTTCAGCTCCTGCGAAACCGGCTGACGGCGTGGTGTACGTGCCTGCCGATGTCTCCACCGCCGAGGGCGCTGCACAGGTCGCGCAGGCGGTGCTGGCGCACTGGGGCAACGTCGATATTCTTGTCCACGTGGTGGGCGGCTCCAGCGCACCGGGCGGTGGCTTTGCTGCGCTGGACGATGCGCAGTGGTTCAACGAACTGAACCAGAACCTCATGCCCGCCGTGCGCCTGGACCGCGCCCTGCTGCCCGCCATGCTGGCCCAGGGTTCGGGCGTCGTCGTCCACGTCAGCTCCATCCAGCGTGTGCTGCCGCTGCCAGAGTCCACCACCGCCTACGCGGCGGCCAAGGCAGCGTTGTCCACGTACAGCAAGGCCTTGTCGAAAGAGGTCACGCCACAAGGCGTTCGCGTGCTGAGCGTCTCGCCCGGCTGGATTGAGACCGATGCCGCCGTGGCGCTGGTTGAGCGCGTGGCTGCCCAGGCGGGCACGGACACCGAGGGCGGCAAGCAAATCATCATGCAGTCGCTGGGCGGCATTCCGCTGGGCCGACCCGCCAAGCCGCAGGAGGTTGCCGACCTGATCATTTTTCTGGCGTCGCCGCGGGCAGGCGCGATATCGGGCTCGGAGCACATGATCGATGGGGGCACGGTTCCGACGGTCTAGAAGCGCGCCTTCAGTCGTGTCCCTTGACCCGAGTACGGGTAGTCGCTAAAAATCAAGCTAAATAGGCCTCTAGCGCTTATTGAATAAGCGCTAATAGCTATGAAAATAGTAGCTATTTCACTGATGCAGGAGCGCTAGCCACCTGAACGAGGTGCTTCAGTTGGCGATGCTAACTGCCCACCCAGCACCTTCCACAGCGCCACGCGGTTGGCTTGCTCGGACTGCCGCAGGCCGATCAGCGCCTGCTGCGCAGCGTACAGGCTGCGTTGTGCGTCCAGCACGGTGAGGTAGTTGTCCACGCCGGAGGTAAAACGCGCCTCGGACAGCTCGAACGCCCGTGCATTGGCATCCACCACGGCCTGCTGCGCCGACAGGCGCTCTTGCCACTGCGCACGCTCGGCCAGCGCGTCCGACACTTCGCGGAAGGCGGTCTGGATGGATTTTTCGTACTGGGCCACGGCGATGTCGCGGTTGGCCTGCGCTACATCCACCGCCGCGCGGGCACTGCCGCCGTCGAAGATGGGCCAGCGGATCTGGGGCACAAAGCTCCAGGTGTTATTGCCGCTGCCCAGCAGGCTGCCCAGCTCGCGGCTGCCAAAGCCGATGCTGGTGCTCAGGGTGATGGTCGGGAACATCGCCGCACGCGCCGCGGCCACGTTGGCCGACAGGGCCTGCAGGTTGTATTCGGATGCGCGCACATCGGGGCGCGCCAGCAGCAGGCTGGACGGCAGCTCGGCCGGTAGCACCATCAGCGCTGCGGGCGCCGCAGCGGCTTCACCGCGCAGGGTGTCGGCGGTCGGCAGCCAGTCGGGGCTCAAGCCACTGCCCACCAGCCCGTCCAGCGCATTGCGGTCCTTGGCCACCTGGGCGGTGAAGGCAGCGACATCGCCGCGTGCGGTTTCCACCGTGATCCGGTTTTGCGCCAGCACCAGGCCCGACGTGCCACCGAGCTGGTGGATGCGCTCGGTGAGCTGGTACGCCTTCTGTCGGCCCACCAGGGTATCGCGGGCCAGCGTCAGGCGAGCCTCGTTGGCGGCCAGATTCAGCCACGCGTTGGTCACGTCCGCCACCAACATGATCTGCACGTTCAGCTGGTTCGCCTCTGACTGCAGAAACTGCCCAAGCGCTGCCTCGTTGAGGTTGCGCACACGGCCCCACAGATCCAGCTCGAAGCTGGTGGCGGCCAGTTGCGCCGTGTACTGGCTGGAGGTAGCGGCTTGCCCGGTGCTCGACAGATCCGCCGCCGTGCGGCTGCGGCTGCCTTGCGCCGCGGCGGCTATCGTGGGCAACTGTGCTGCGCTGGTGACGCCGTACTGCGCACGCGCCCGCTCGATGTTGAGCAAGGCAACGCGCAGGTCGCGGTTGTGTGTGAGCGCCTGCGCAATCGCCTGGCGCAAGCCCGGATGTTGCACCCAGGCCAGGCGCTGCGAGGTGTTCAGTGCCAGCGCACTCGCGTCGGCAACAGCCAGCGCCTGGCCCAGCACGGGGGCGACCACGCCCTGCACGTCGGGCTTGGCGGGCGGTTGCTGGGCACATCCGGCCAGCAGCACGATGAGCGCAGAGGCGGTGACCACGGGTTTCAAGCAATCAATCGACCGGTGCATCACGGTTCTCCTTGGTGCGAGAGCGACGGAGCCACACCGGGTGTGGGTGATGTCTCTTTCGGCCGCTTTTTTCTGTTGACCCAGTTGCGCACCAGCAAGAAGAACACGGGCACGAAGAACAGCCCCAGCAGTGTGGACAGCACGGTGCCTCCCAGCACGGCCGTGCCGATGGCCTGGCGGCTGGCGGCGCCGGGGCCGGTGCCCAGAGCCAGCGGCAGCACACCGAAGCCGAACGCCAGCGAGGTCATCAAGATGGGCCGCAGCCGTCGGCGTACGGCCTCCAGCGTGGCGTCGAACACGCTCTTGCCCTGGTCTTGCAACTGCACCGCAAACTCCACGATCAGGATGGCGTTTTTGGATGCGAGGCCCACGGTGGTCAACAAGCCAACCTGGAAGTACACGTCGTTCGACATGTCGCGGAAGTAGGTGGCCAGCAAGGCCCCGATGATGCCCAAAGGCACCGCTAGGATGACCGAGAACGGCACGCTCCAGCTTTCATACAGCGCGGCCAGGCACAAAAAGACGAACAGGATGGAGATGGCATACAGCAGGGGGGCTTGCGCGCCAGACTGGCGCTCTTGCAAGGATGCACCCGTCCACTCGTAGCCGATGCCCACCGGCATCTCGCGCATGATTTCTTCCACAGCGCGCATCGCAGCGCCTGAGCTGACGCCGGGTGCCGTGTTCGAGATCATCTCCATAGCCGGAGATCCGTTGTAGCGCAGCAGCTGCGGCGCGCTGCTGGTCCACGCGGTGGATGTGAAGGCCGAAAGCGGCACCATGTCGCCAGTGCGGTTGCGCACCGTCCACTGCCCGATGTCCTTGGGCAGCATGCGAAACGGCGCGTCGCCCTGCACGTACACGCGCTTGACCCGGCCGTTGTGCACGAAGTCATTCACGTACGAGCCGCCCACTGCGCTGGAGATCACGCTGTTGATATCTGCGGTGGCTACGCCCAGTGCGGCTGCCTTGCGGTCGTCGATCACCACCTTGAGTTCTGACGTGACGTCGAAGTCGGTGGTGCGCATGTTGGCCAGTTCCGGGCGCTGGCCTGCCAGTTCGACCAAACGGTCTTTGGCGGCCCGCAAGGCATCGTTCCCCAGCCCGTTGATGTCCTTGAGCATGAAGTTCACGCCAGCGTCTGAGCCCAGGCCCCGAATGGCCGGCGGCATCGACACAAAGATGCGGGCCGCGCGGATGCGCGACAGATCCCGGGTGGCCTTGCGCGAAATGAACTCGGCACTCTGTTCGGCGTTCGGCCGGTCGTCCCAGGGCTTCAGGCGCACAAAGATGGTCCCCGCGCTCTGGTTGCCGCTGTTGCCTGCGAGGGAGTTCACGCGCAGCACGTCGGGCTGGGCCATGAAATAGCGGGTGATGTCCTGCAGGACAACTTCCAGCTGCGCGTCTGACGAGCCCGCAGGCAAGGTCACGCTGGCGGTGATGAACCCCTGGTCTTCCACTGGCAGGAAGGATGTAGGCAGCTTTTGAAACAGCAGCACCACACCGCCAATGACCAGCAAAAACACCAGCATCACGCGCTTGCCGCGCAGCAGCAACTGGCGCACGGCGCCTTCGTAGCGGGTGGAGTTGCGGTCAAAGCTGGTGTTGAACCAGCGGAAGAACCGGTCCATCCAGCCCATGACGCCGTTGCGGGCGGGGGCGTCCTCTTGCAAATGCTCTGTGGGTTTGAGAAGGGTCGCGCACAGCGCCGGGGTAAGCGTGAGCGCCACCAGCACCGAAAACGCCATGGCCGAGACGATGGCGACCGAGAACTGCCGATAGATCACCCCCACCGAGCCCGAGAAGAACGCCATGGGAATGAACACCGCCGACAGCGTGAGGCCGATGCCCACCAGCGCGGGCGTTATTTCTGCCATGGACTTGATGGTGGCTTCCTTGGCGGGCAGGCCCTCCTGGTGCATCACCCGCTCTACGTTTTCGACCACCACGATGGCGTCGTCCACCAGCAGGCCAATGGCCAGCACCATGGCAAACATGGTCAGCATGTTGATGGAGTAACCCAGCGCCGACAGCACGCCAAAAGTGCCCAGCAGCACCACCGGGACGGCGATGGCGGGGATGAGCGTGGCGCGCAGGTTCTGCAAAAAGATGAACATCACGATCACTACCAGCAGCATGGCCTCTGCAAGGGTAATGGCCACTTCCTTGATCGACGCGCGCACGTACGGCGTGCTGTCCGAGCTGATAACGCCGGTGATGCCATCCGGGAAGAACGGCGCCAGCTCGGCCATCTTGGTGTTGACGGCGGTGGCCACCGCCATGGCATTGGCCCCGTCGGCCAGCACCACCCCCAGGCCAGCGCCCGGCTGGTTGTTGAGGCGGGATTTCACCGTCAGGTTGTCCGCGTCCAGCTCCACGCGGGCCACATCACCCACCGTGACCAGCGATCCATCAGGTGCGGCCTTGAGCACGATGCCCTGGAACTCTTCGACTGTCTTGAGCTTGGTGCGCGCCGTGATGGTGGCGTTGAGCATCTGGTCCTTGACGGCGGGCAGCGCCCCCAGCTGCCCCGCGGACACTTGCGCGTTCTGCGAATTCAGCGCGGAGATGATGTCCGACGGCATCAGCGCAAACTGCTCCAGCTTGCCGGGGTCCATCCAGATGCGCATGGCATAGCTGGTGCCGAACACGCTCACGTCGCCCACACCGTCGATACGCGAGATGACGTCGACCACGTTGCTGGTGATGTAGTCGCCAATCGCCACCTGCGTGACCTTGGGGTCTGGCGAGGTGAATACGTAGGTCATCAGGTTGTCCTGACCGCCCTTGTTGACAAACACGCCTCGGCTTTTGACCGCCTCGGGCAGCCGGTTCATGGCGGTCTGCAGCTTGTTTTGCACCTGCACCTGGGCCACGTCGATGTCGGTGCCCGGGGCAAAGGTCAGCTGCGTGCGCGAGCGGCCTGCGGAGTCGCTGGTCGAGCTCATGTAGAGCACGTTGTCGATGCCTTTGAGCTGCTGCTCGATCACCTGCGTCACCGAGTCCGCCACCGTCTCGGCCGAAGCGCCGGTGTAGGTGGTGTTGATCGACACACGTGGGGGCGCGATGTCGGGGTACTGCTCCAGCGGCAGGGTGAAGATGGACATCGCCCCCGCCAGCATGATGACGATGGACAGCACCCAGGCAAAAACCGGACGGTGGATAAAGAAATAGGCCATGGTGCAGCGTGGGGAGTTCTGTGGGCTCTAAAAATTACAGGGTCATCCGGCATCACCCGGACGTCCGGCCGCCCGGGCCACCCGGGTCGTCGGCGTGGCCCCGTGACCTGGGGTCAGGGCTTGGGCGGGGCCGAGGCCGCCGCCTGTGCTGCTGGCGCGGAAGCCTGCGCTTCCACCACACGGTTGCCGTCCACGCGCATCGCCACGGGCGTGACGGCCTGGCCCACGCGGGCCTTCTGAAAGCCGTCCACCATCACGCGGTCTCCAGCCTTCAGGCCGCCCAGCACCAGCCACTGCGCGCCCAGTGCCTGGCCTAGCTGGATCGGGCGTTTTTCAATCTTGTTGTCTGCGTTGATGAGCTGCACGCTGGGTTTGCCTGCAGGGTCTCGCTGAACTGCCTGCTGGGGCACCACGATGGCATCGGTCGATACGCCCGTGGCCAGTTGGGCCCGCACGTACATGCCGGGCATCAACATCCGGTCGGGGTTGGGAAACACCGCGCGCAGGGTAATGGCCCCGGTGCTCTGGCCAACCGTGGCACCGGTGAACTGCAATTTGCCGGCATGCGGGTACGCACTGCCATCCTCCAGCGCCAGCCGCACCGGGGCGCCGCTGGCGTCGACCTTGCCGAACACGCCGGCCTGCCACTGGCGGCGAAGCTCCAGCAACTCGGCGCTGGACTGGGTGATATCGACAAGGATGGGGTCGAGCTGGCTGATGGTCGTCAGTGCCTGCGCTTGGTTGGCGGTGACCAGCGAGCCGGGCAGCACAACAGACAGATCAATCTGCCCACCGATGGGCGCGACGATTCGGCTGAATTGCAGGTTGATGCGGGCGTTGTCTAGCGCCGCCTGTGCCACAGCAACGTCGGCGGTCGACTGTGCGACCTGCGCCTGGCTTTCGTCAAACACCTGGCGGCTGATGGCGTCGATCTTCACCAGTTCGGCATTGCGCTCGGCATGGGTGCGGGCCGTCTGCGCAGAGGCTCGGGCCTTGGCCAGCGCGGCCTCGGCACTTTTGGCTGCGGCCTCCAGGGTGCGCGCGTCGATCTGGTACAGCGGCTGACCCGCCTTGACCGTCTCACCCTCGGTGAAGAGCCGCTTTTGCAGGATGCCAGACACCTGGGGACGCACCTCTGCGCTATGCGAGGCGCGGGTGCGGCCCGTCAACTCAGTGTGCAGCCCCTGCGATTGCGCCACCACCGTCAGTACGCCCACCGGCGGCGCTGCAGGGGCGGCGCTAGGCGCCTTCTTGTCACCGCAGGCGGACAGCAAGAGCGCAACCGTTCCCATCACGAGCCATGCCTTGCAGCCTGTACCGCTTTGCCCAATGGGCCTGGAAGAAATCGATGGGTTGACGGTGGTCGCTGGGTGCGCGACGGACGATGAAACGGGTGTGAGTGGCATGGGCTTCGGCGTGGGGCGTGGTGCCTGGGGTCTGGTAGACGGGTGAACGCGAGGCTCGGCACCGTTCGGGAGCGGATCGGCGCAGAAGCGAGCATTCTGCTCATGCAATATGTCTGGAATGTATACCGGCCAAAAGCCCCCAAAAATGCGGATTTTTGGGATGGAGCAGCATCCGTGCCGTGGCCCGCGCAGCGCAACCATGTTGGTGCGCGCACTGGTTGGCGTGTGCTGTGGCGCCAACCCATTTGGTCACCAAAAATTCAAGCTAAATTGGCCTCTAGCGCTTATCTATAAAGCGCTAATAGCTATCAAATCAATAGTGAATTGGGTCTGCGCAGCGAATGCGGACGTGCGACAGACGCACCGCTGCCCCGCGGCATGCGCTACACCAGCACGTCCCGGAGGGTCGCGTCCTTGCCAAACTGCGCCTTGGCGAACGGGCACAGCGGCATCACCTTGGTGCCTGTCGCCCGGGCCCACTGCACCAGTGCTCCCAGCAACTCACGGCCCACGCCTTGCCCGCTGAGGGACGGGTCGACTTCGGCGTGGTCCACGATGATCATCGTGGCGTTGGTGCGGCTGTAGGTCATATCGGCAAGGCGCTGGCCGCCGTTCTCTACGTAAAAGGCGCCTTTGGCTTCTTGTTCCTGGTGCGGGATGGTGTGTGGCCTGGCGTGGTCAATGGGGCGGTGGGGGATGGGTTTGAGTATCTCCCAACCGGGTTGCACCCGCCGCCTCAGCCCGCGGCCTTGCCCACCCCTGCCACCTGTCTGCACCCCGCAAAAATGTCCAGCCCCACGCTGTACGCGCCGGTCTTCACATCCATCAACCCCAGCACCGAGTGAAAGTAGTTGTCGTGTGTGATGCGCCGCTCGGCCAGGTCGTGCTGCAGGCAGCCGGTGGCGAGCTGGGTGCGCGACTGCATGGCGGGTGAGAGCCAGGTAATCCAGGGCACATGCTTTTGCACGTCGGGTGCGATGGAGTAGGGCAGGCCGTGCAGATAGAGGTTGTTCTCGCCCAGTGACTCGCCATGGTCTGCTACATAAATCATAGCTGTCTGCGATTTACTGTCTCGCGCTGCAAGCCATTTCAGCACTGAATCGAGAAACTGGTCAGTCTCGACGATGCTGTTGTCATACGCGTTGACGACCTGCTGGCGATCGCATTCCTGCAGCGATGTGGAGGTGCATTCGGGGCCAAACTTTTTGTTTTCGGGCGCCGAGCGCTTGTAGTACGCGGGGCCGTGGCTGCCCATCTGGTGCAGCACCACCACGGTGCCGCGCTGGCGCTGTTCAGCGGGCAGGGCGGCGATGCGTGTGTCCAGGTCTTGCAGCATCACGCGGTCGAGGCACTCGCCGCCGGGGCACAGCGCGGCGTCTGTCGCCACGTCTTTTTGTTGGCTGGTGATGATCTCTCCCACGCGGTCGCACACGCCTTTGCAGCCGGACTGGTTGTCTACCCACAGCACGGCCAGGCCTGCGTGGTGCAGCACGTCGATCAGGCTCTCAAAGTTGGCGGCGCGCGCCTCGTAGCCCGTGCGGCCCAGGTGCGAAAACATGCAGGGCACCGATGCAGCCGTGCTGGTGCCGCACGACCACGCATTGCGGGCGCTGACCAGGTCGGTGCGGGCAGACAGCAGCGGTGTGGTGTCGCGTGCATACCCGTTGATACCAAAGTTGCCGCTGCGCCCGGTTTCGCCCAGCACCAGCACCAAGAGCGGCGGCTTGGCCTGGCCCGCGTAGCTGGCGCCCAGTTGTGCGTCGCGCCCTATGGGCAGCAGCTTGTGGGTGTCCATGCGCAGCGGCTTGGTGGCGATGTTGCCAAGGGCGTACACGCTGTTGAGCGGGTTGATGAGGTAGCGCAGCTTGGTGTGGTTGCGCATGGTGGACGCGAAGTCCTGAAACACCAGCAGCAGGCACACTACGATGACGGCAATGGCGCCCGCCAGCAGCAGACCGTTGTGCACGATGTGGCGCAGGGCGCTCAGCCGCTGTACGGGGCGGCGCAGCAACCACCACAGCGGCGGCACGGCCAACGCCAGCACGGTGCCCAGCATGCGCCCGTTGAGCAGGTCGCCTGCTTCGTGCATGTCCGTCTGCAGCACATTTGTCAGCATGCTGGCGTCAATGGCTACCCCGTAGGCCAGCATGAAGTACGCACCGAATGCAGACATTACCACCAGCATGGTGGCCGCGGGCTTGAGCGTCCAGCGCCAGGCCAGCAGACTGAGCAGCGCGGCATTGCCTGCTGCCACGATGAACGCAAACGCCACGGCAAAGCCCCAGCCGCGCAGGCTGCCCTGTCCGGGCAGCTGCGCCACTTCGCGCCACAGGGGCACGTTGCAGGCCGTGGCCAGCCAGGCGCTGATGAACACCACGACCCAGGCGGGGTGTAACCGGGGTGGTGCAGCAGCGGGGGGAGCGTCTGCAGTAAGGGGTACGGCAGGGACGCGGTGCGGAGCGCCCGTGGCGAGGTGGGGGTGCAGCAGGCGCTGCAGGATCAATGGCATGGGGCGCACTGTGGCGTCCCAGCCTTAAGGCCGCATTAACGCCTTGCCCGGTGTTTTACATGCCGGTTCCAGTGCCTCTTGGGCGCGCGGTCAGCGCTGCTGCTTCAGCCCCTGGGTGTGGTGCTGCAGGTGGTCGGCCATGAAGCTCTGCACAAAGTAATACCCTTGGTCATACCCCGCATGTTGGCGCGGGACCGCACCTTGCCACGCACCTTGCCCTGCACCCCGTGCAGCCCCGGCGTACCGTGGATTTCTCAGATTCACCGGACTAGTCTGCTCAGGGAAGGCGAATATCCAGCTCCAGTTGCAGGCCTTCTATCTTTGCGTAGCGGCGAATGCGGGAGATCATGTCGGCGGTCAAAACATGGCCTGCGGACAGCAGCAGTACGCCTTCTTTGGACAGAATGTCTTTGCCCAGTTTCATACCCGGCTCCAGCTGTTCGGTACCGACCGACTCAATCCGAATGGGTTTGGGTTTGACTTCCTGGGTGATGTGCAGAAAGACGTCGATGACCTCGGCGTCAAACTGTGTTCCGCGCCCTCGCTGCAGGATGGTGCGTGCCTCGGCCTCGGTCAGCGGGGCGCCGGTAAGGTGGCCGTGCGTCAAGTCGTCGTATGTGTCGACCACCGCCAGGATGCGGGCGCCGACCGGGATCTGCAAGCCCAGGAGCTTGTCTGGAAAGCCGCTGCCGTCGAAGCGTTCGTGGTGTGATCGGATGATGGTGGCGACGGACTGGTGGTCATCCAGCGCCATGAAGGACTGCGCGCCCAGCACGGGGTGGCGCTGGTAGCTTGCCATCTCTTCTGCGGTGAGTTTGCCCACGGGCTTGCCCAGAATGCTGTCGGGCAGGGCCAGGAAGCCGACGTCATGCAGCAGGCCTGCCACGAAAACGTCCTGCAGCGCGTCCTCGGGCAGCCCCATGGCCTGGGCGACTTTGCGGGCCAGGCTGGCAGTGCGCTTGCCGTGCCCGGCCAGCACCCCGCTGCGCAGTTCCATGAGGTTGGAGAAGATTCTGATGCTGGTGAGGTAGGTGCGGCGCAGCTGGTCGTTGGCTTGCTGCAGCTCGGCGGTGCGCTCGTCCACACGCTGCTCCAGGCCGGTGTTCAGGGCCTTCAGTTCTTCGTTCTGTGTGTGTGTCAGCGCCTGTAGATAGGCGCGTTCGCGCTCAAGCAGCTGGCGTTCCGCTGCCTGGCGCACGGTCAGGCGCAGTTCGGTCTCGTCCCAGGGTTTGTGGATGTAGCGGTAGATCTGGCCTTCATTGATCGCGGCAATGGTCGCGTTCATGTCGGCGTAGCCGGTCAACAGCACTCTGGCGGTATGGGGCCAGCGCTGGCGCACCTGCGCCAGCAGCTGGGCTCCATCCATGATCGGCATGCGCATATCGCTCACGATCACGTCCACCGGGTGTTGCTCCAGCAGCGTCAGCGCTTCGGTCCCGCCACCCGCTTGCAGCACCTGGCAGTCTTCGGAGCGCAGAACGCGTTTCAGAGCGGACAGAATGCTGGGCTCGTCGTCCACGCAAAGCACTGTCCAGGTGGCGCGGGTGGCAGTTTCTGAACGGATGGCCGGTGGGGCCGAGGGGGTGTCGGGGGCGTCGGTTTCTGTCATCGTGGTGGCGTCCAGGGGCTGTGAGCGGTCTGCACGGTGATGGAGTTGCAATAGTGCAGTGTTTCACGCTATGTGGCACATGAAAAGGCATCGTTTCTCCCCTGGCGACCTTGCAAATCCTCGCGATACACGTGGTATCGCTCCGGTTTGCGCCTTGCCAGAGCCAAAAATCCATCCTTTTTATTGGTGCCATCAAGCTGAAACACTGCATTAGGGGGCAGTCTGGGCTGTAGCTGAAGGATGCACCGGAATGGTCACGTGAAAGGTGGTGCCTTGTCCGAGTTCGCTGCGCACTTCCATGCGGCCCTGGTGCTTTTGCACAATGCCGTATGACAGCGACAGGCCCAGGCCGGTGCCTTTGCCCACGGGCTTGGTGGTGAAGAAGGGGTCGAAAATTCGCGGCAGGTTCTCGGGCGCTATGCCCTGGCCGTTGTCGGTCACCTCGATCCAGACGTTCGTACCCTCGGTGCCAGTGCGGATGGTGATGGTGCCGCGCTCTGCGGTGATGGCGTGCGCGGCATTGACCAGCAGGTTCATGAACACCTGGTTCATTTCAGACGGCAGGCACTGCACCTCTGGCAAATCTCCATAGTCCTTGACGACGTCGGCCTTGTACTTGATTTCGTTGTTGACGATGTTGAGCGTGGAGTCAATGCCGTGATGCAGGTTGACGGATTCCCATTCCTGTCGAGCATCCACGCGGGAGAAGTCTTTGAGGTCTTGCACAATTTTGCGCACGCGCTGTATGCCGTCGCGGGACTCGCGCATCAGGTTCGGAATATCGTCCTTGAGGTAGTCCACGTCCAGATCCTGTCGCAGCTGCTGAAGGCGCTGGCGGGCGGCGCCGTCCTGCAGTCCAGTCTCGGCCTCCTCATAGGCGGCGAGCATCTCAAACAGGTCTTGTAGGTATTGCTCCAGCGTTCCAAAGTTGGAAAAGATGAAGCCAATGGGGTTGTTGATTTCATGGGCTACGCCAGCGGCCAGCTGTCCGATGGACGCCAGCTTCTCGGACTGCATGAGTTTGTTCTGCGCGTCAGACAGCTTGGTGTTGAGCACCTTGAGCTCTTTGTTGGCTTGCAGAAGTTCGCCCACGATGGCGCGGATCTGGGCGTCGGACATCTCTGCCAGGGTGTATTCGCTGGGCTGCGCGATGGTGCACAGCGGTCCCTGGGCTGCGATGTTGGAGGATGTATGCAGGGTGTCGGTCATGGTGCTTCCTTCACGGGGCTGAGCACGGTTTCAAGATGGCGGAACTCTTCTTCGATGGTGCGCAGCAGGGGCAGCAAGGCGGGTTCGACGAGCCCCAGGCGTTGCCAAGCGGTGGTGCTCAGCGGCGGCACGGCCTCGTTGTCCAGCCCCGCGATGTCCAGGGCGTGGGCCAGAGCGTCGGCCACATGCACCACATCGGCCAAGGTGGCGGGGCCGTCGGTAGGCGGCTTGTGGTGGTCCGCAATCGCGCGGCAGATATCGGTGGAGAACCGCCAATGCTCGCACACCCAGTGCCCCAGCTCGGTGTGGTCGATGCCCGTCAGCGCGTGCTCGGCCTCGCTGTGGGAGATGTCCTGCTGGTCTGCCCACGCGATGATCTCGGCGGCTTGTTCCGGGTAGTGGCTGTCGACTACCAGCCTGCCCACGTCGTGTAGCAGGCCCGCAGTGAATGCTGCCGCGTCGTTCCACCCGCGTTGCAGTGCCAGCTGGCGCGCTGCCACCGCGCAGGCGATGGAGTGCCGCCAGAACGCCCGCATGTGCAGCGAGCGCCCGTGCAGTGCCTCGAACTGGAGCGTCAGCGCAGCGGCGATGACCAACGTGCTCAGCTGACGCAGCCCCAGCACGTGGATGGCGTCCCGCACAGAGAGGATGCGGCCAGACAAGCCGTAAAACGGCGAGTTGGCCAGCTGGAGCACCTTGACGGAGAGCGCCTGGTCCAACCGCAGGGTATCGGCAAATTCATCCAGCCCGGCATCGGACTGTTGAAGCAGGTCCATCAGCTGCAGCACCACAGGGGGCAGCGACGGCAGGGCGCGAATGTCGCGCGCCAGGCTTTCGCGGTCCAGCGTGAGGGCTGCGGTGGGTTGGGCGAGTATGTTCATGGTGTGACCCCCCGGTATCGACGTAACGCGCTTTGCAGAGCCTGGGTGCTGCTGTTGGCATGCCCGCTCACGCGCCGGAAGATGTAGTCCAAGCGCTGGGCGCGTGCCAAGTTCTCAATTTCTGCACGCGCAAGGGCGGCCGACGCTGTCCGGATTGAATCCTGCACTGGGTAGCCCGGCTCCATGTCCTGTGCGGTGGGGGGCGTGGGCGATGGGCGAAGTGTCTGGGGATCGAAGTTCATGGCAATGTCCCGGTTTCAGCATTCGTTGGGGGTATCGGCGGGCGCGAGGGTCAGTAGCACCCCCCGGGGTGGAATGGTGCCCATGGAGCGTGCCCACACCTGCCAGGGCGATCCAGTCAGCGCGACGGGGGCCGCTGTAGTGGGGGCGTTGACCATACCGGTCCACTCTGCGGGCAATGGCTGGTCCATTCCGAGCACGCGTTGAACGGGCTCACCAAGCAGCGGGGCGTGGGGCTGAAGGAGGCGCTCTGCCTCGCGGTTGGCCAGCACGATGGTGCCGTCCGGATCTACACCGAGCACTGCGGTGGGCAAGATGTCAATCATGTCCCGCGCAGCGTTCGCGCGGGCCGCCTCCAGGTCAATCTGCTGCTGCTGGCTGCCAAGCACCAGCTCCAGGCGTTCGTTGGCGTGTGTCAGCGCTTCGCTTGCGGCGATGACCTCTGTGGCCAGGCGCTTGTTGTCGTCGGCCAGCTCCTTGTGGGCAAAGGCCTCCCGCACGTGTTCGATCAGCCGTAGATCATCCCAAGGCTTGGTTAGAAAACGGTAGATCGCGCCCTCGTTGACGGCATCGGTGATGGACTGCAGCTCGGTGTAGCCCGAAAGCACCATGCGCACCGTTTCGGGGTACAGCTCCTTGGCGCGGCGCAGGAACTCCACCCCCGTCATGCCGGGCATGCGCTGGTCGGACAACACCACGTCCACCTCGCATTCGGCCATGCGCTGCAGTCCCTCTGCGCCGCTGCCTGCAGTCACGATGCGGTAGCCCTCGCGGCGAAACAGTCGGCGCAGCGCGGAGACGATGTTGGGTTCGTCGTCCACAAGCAGCAGTGTCCGCTCCCGGCGGCGCGTGAGCAGGTGCTCTGGCAAACGGACGCGCTGGCCCATCAGGTGCGCCAGCTCCAGCGCATCAGCGGGCTGCGCGAAGACGGGTCCTTCCATGCGGTCGCAGCCATTGGCAATGAGCAACGCCAGTTGCCCGGGGGTTTCCACACCCTCCGCCAGCACTTTCATCTGCAGGCTGTGCGCCATGTTGATGATGGCCCGGGTCAGCGACACGTCACCTGTGGCCGCAGTGACATCGGGCACGCACGAGCGGTGGACCTTGATGACGTCCACCGGGCGCGTGCCCAGCAGGCCCAGGTTCGTTGAGCCGGAGCCAAAGTCCCCCAGCGACAGCTCAATGCCCATGGTGCGCAGCTGGCTGAGTGTGCGGCTGAGCTGGGGGGTTACGTTCACCAGCGCGTGCTCGCTGATCTCTACACCCAGCGCTTGCGGCGTCAAGCCGTTGCTCGACAGGCTGCGGCGCAGCTTGTCCACAATGTCAGGCTGCTGCAGCTCCAGCGTGGAAACCTTCAGATGCAGACGGGGCATGCGCAGGCCGCCCTCATCCCAGGTGCGCAGCTGTTTGCAGGCCATGTCGCGCTGCCAGTCTCCCAGCATGACGATGAGGCCGGTTTGCAGGGCAACGGGCGCATATTCATCCTCTGACACGGTGCCGAGCTCGGCGCTGATCCACCGCAGATGGACTTGCGCTCCGACCACGTCGCCGCTACCCAGGTCGGCCTGCAGCTGAAACGACAGCAACAGTTCTGATCGTTCGGCCGCATGCCGCAACCCCGATTCAATGGCCAGGCGGCGTAAGCTGGCCGTGCGGGTCAGGGGCGTGAAGACTGCCACCTGCTCTCCGTCCTTGTGGATGCCCATGCGGGCGGTCTGGGCGGCTTCAAGCAACTGGCCGGCGCTTTCGGCATCTGCAGGAAAGCGCGCTACACCGACCCGCGCACCCGGCACGATTTCGGCGGCGCCCAGGCGCTCTGCCTTGGCCATCGCCTGCACAACCGACCGGGCATGGTGCAGGCCCTGCGGGTCCTGCTCGCAGCTGTCGGGAGCAACCAGAATGGCGAACTCGCCGCCGTCAATGCGAGCCACCGTGTCGCCGGGCTCCGCCAAAGCAGTCAGGCGCGCCGCGACGGCCATCGCCATCGCATCGCCTGCGCCATATCCCATGGCCTGCTTGATCTGGTCGACCTGGTCCACCTGGATGGAAAGCACAAGAAACGGCTGCGGGTTCCAGCGTGCGCTGTGCACCGCGGCATCTATGCGGTCCAGCAGCTGGGTTCGGTTGGCAAGGCCCGTGACCTCGTCGTGGTTGGCAAGCTCTTGAATGCGTTGCTCGGCCTCGCGCTGGACCGTGATGTCCTGGACGATGATGTACCCATGCCGTCGACCCGACGCATCGGTTTCCACCATGCCGCGCTGCAGCACCTCCAGTCGTGTGCCGTCAGCCCGCACCAGGCGGTGTTGAAACTCAAAAGGCTCATCGGGCAAAGCGCCTCGCCAGATGGAGGCCACATAACCCCTTTCCTTGGTGGGCACCCAACGCAGCATCCTCCAGGCGGAGCGGGGTGCGTGCTGAAAAGCGACACCCAGCAGTGTGTGCATGCCTTTGGACAGCACCGCCTTGCCTGTTTCCAGGTCGATCTCACCAGAGCCGCTGCGGCCCATCGTCTCGATCTGCTCCAGCATGCGTGCGCGCCACTGCGATGAGAACACGATCTGTGCGCGATGCGGATCGTCGACCAGGGTGATCAGCTCAGCCTCTGGGTGCAGCGAGGGAAACGGGCGGGAATAGGCGCGGCCATTGAACACCTCGCCGGACGCCTTGCGGACAGTGACGTGCCGTGGTGCGCGGCCAATGCCGTGCAGCTGCGGCCACAACTCGGGCCAGCAAGATGCCAGGACTTCGGGTTCTGCACTGGCGACGTGGGGGAAAGGCGCACCCAAAAAATGGGTGAATTGCAGATTGACCAGTTGCGGCTGCCCGCGCACCAGAACGCACAAACCGAAAGGCGCGTTATCGAAAACACGGCGCTTCAGCGCATCGGCAGAGCCGCTGGCACCACCATCTGTGGTCGGCTGCGCCAGGGCTTCCAGCTCGGCGATCGGTGATTGCATAGTGCGTCTCCCTGCGCGGCGGGGTGGCTGCCCGGAAACAAAAGGCAGACGCCGCGCATGGCTCACATTATGCGCTTTTAATCATTTTCAAATCATATTTATCAATAAATTGATGAATTTAAGTGGCTATTGTTTTTGCCACCCTTTTTGCGCCAGTGGTCGCGGCCTTGTCAAAGCCCCTGGGCGTGGTGCTGCAGGTGGTCGGCCATGAAGGTCTGCACAAAGTAGTAGCCGTGGTCATATCCCGCATGGCGGCGCAGGGTGAGCGGCTGGCCGATGGCTGCGCAGGCGTCTTCCAGCAGGTGCGGGTGCAGCTGTTCGGCCAGAAACTTGTCGGCAAGGCCCTGGTCGATGAGGATGCCCGCGGGGTAGGGCGCAACCGGCTGGTTCTGCATGAGCACGGTGGCATCGTGCTCGATCCAGGCGGAGCGGTCTGCGCCCAGGTAGCCGGTGAAGGCCTTGTCCCCCCACGGGCACTGCGTGGGTGCGCAGATGGGCGCAAAGGCCGATACGGTTTTGAACCGGCCCGGGTGGCGCAGCGCCAGAGTCAGCGCGCCGTGGCCGCCCATCGAGTGGCCAAAGATGCCGATGCGCCCGCCGTCGATGGGCAGGTGCTGCGCCAGTTGGGGTAGCAGCTCGCGCACGATGTAGCTCTCCATGCGCCAGTGGGTGCGCCAGGGCTCCTGAGTGGCATCCAGGTAAAAGCCCGCGCCAATGCCAAAGTCCCAGCTGGCGGTGGCGCCTTCTAGCAACTCCACCTGCGGGCCACGCGGGCTGGTGTCGGGCGCGATGAGCGCCAGGCCCAGTTCTGCCGCCAGGCGCTGGGCACCAGCTTTGGTCATGAAGGTTTCTTCATTGCACGTCAGCCCCGCCAGGTACAGCACTGCGGGCACGGGGCCTTGTTGTGCTTGCGGGGGCAGGTAGACCGAGAACTTCATCGGCAGGCCGATTTCGGTGGAGTCGTGCCTGTAAAAGCGCTGCTCGCCGCCGAAGCAGGCGTGGGTGCTTTGCAGGTCCAGTGGAGTGGTCATGGTGACGCTCTTAAATTGATAGCTGCTAGCGCTTATTGGATAAGCGCTAAAGGCTGATTTGGCTTGAAATCTGCGGTGGAGGCAGAACGAAGTCGTTCAGGCTGAGATTGTTGAAGTGCTGGTCACAGGGCGTGCTAAGCCTTTGACACGCTCAGCCCGAACGGGTGGCGGAGTGCGTTGAGGTCCCGAAAGCGCTGGCCGCCCTGCAGCCTCAAGCCGCTGCGTACTTAACCACCGAGCGAATCGACTTGCCTTCGTGCATCAAATCAAACGCTTCGTTGATGTCCTTGAGCCCCATGGTGTGCGTGACAAATGGCGCCAGCTGGATCTTGCCCGCCATCGCGTCTTCGACCATACCGGGCAGCTCGCTGCGGCCCTTGACGCCGCCAAACGCAGTGCCCATCCACTTGCGACCGGTGACGAGCTGGAAGGGGCGGGTCGAAATCTCTTGCCCCGCACCGGCTACGCCGATGATCACGCTCTGGCCCCAGCCGCGGTGCGCGCATTCCAGCGCGGCGCGCATCACGTTGACGTTGCCAATGCACTCGAACGAGTGGTCCACGCCCCAGGTCGTCATCTCCACGATGACCTGCTGGATAGGCTTTTCATGTTCCTTGGGGTTCACGCAGTCGGTGGCGCCAAAGGTGCGTGCCAGATCGAACTTGGAGGGGTTGGTGTCCACGGCAATGATGCGCCCGGCCTTGGCCAGCTTGGCGCCTTGAATGACCGCCAGGCCGATGCCACCCAGGCCGAACACGGCCACGGTGTCGCCCTCTTGCACCTTGGCGGTGTTCTTGACGGCGCCCAGGCCCGTGGTCACGCCGCAGCCCAGCAGGCAGACCTGCTCGGGGTTGGCGTCGGGGTTGACCTTGGCGAGTGACACCTCGGCCACCACGGTGTATTCGCTGAAGGTGCTGCAGCCCATGTAGTGGTAGATGGGCTGGCCGTTGTAGCTAAAGCGCGTGGTGCCGTCGGGCATCACGCCCTTGCCCTGCGTGGCGCGCACGGCCACGCACAGGTTGGTCTTACCGCTCTTGCAGAACAGGCACTCGCCGCACTCGGCGGTGTACAGCGGGATCACGTGGTCGCCCGGCTTCACGCTGGTCACGCCTTCGCCCACTTCCACCACAATGCCCGCTCCTTCATGGCCCAGCACCACAGGGAACAGGCCCTCGGGGTCGTCACCGCTCAGGGTGAAGGCGTCGGTATGGCACACGCCGGTGTCGGTGATGCGGATGAGGACCTCGCCCTTCTTGGGCGGGGCGACGTCGATCTCGACGATCTGCAGGGGTTCTCCGGCTTTGAAGGCAACAGCGGCGCGGGATTTCATGGGGTGGTCCTTTCAGTCAATCGGGTGGGGTGTGGGGTGGGGCTATTTGAGGTACGAACGCAGCAGCGCCAGTGTTTCGTCGACAGATTTTTGCGACAGCGCGGGTTTTTCCGCCAGGATCTCTCGCACATGGCCGTCCAGCAGATCGGCCATCAGGCCGTGCACTGCGCCGCGCATGGCGGCCAGCTGCTGCAGGATGGGCGCGCATTCGCTGCCCGCTTCCACCGCGCGCTCCAGCGCCTCGGCCTGGCCCTTGATGCGGCGCAGGCGGGTGATGGCGCGTTGCTTGTCTTCAGCGGTGTGGGGCATGGGCGGGCGATGGTGATCAGCGAATGACGGCGTACTGGGTGGCAGTATAGAAGACATGCGCTTACTCTGATTGCGCTGGGGGCATATAAATGCCTATTACTCAGGGGGAGTATATAAAAGCTCACGCCTCAAGCCCTACCGATGGACCATGAAAAAAGCCCGCAGACACTGCCTGCGGGCTTTGGGAGGGCGTGGACGGCGCGTGGGGCGCCGTACCGATCAGCGGTTTGCCAGGGGAGGCACGTCGCGGCGCACGGAGCCGGTGAACAGCTGGCGTGGGCGGCCGATCTTGTACTCGGGGTCGCCGATCATTTCGTTCAGCTGGGCGATCCAGCCGACGGTGCGGGCTAGGCTGAAGATGCCGGTGAACAGGTTCACAGGGATACCGATGGCGCGTTGCACGATGCCGGAGTAGAAGTCCACGTTCGGGTAGAGCTTGCGCTGCACGAAGTAGTCGTCTTCCAGGGCGATCTTTTCCAGTTCCTTGGCCAGCTTGAACAGGGGGTCGTTTTCCAGGCCCAGTTCGGCCAGCACTTCGTTGCAAGTCTCTTGCATGAGCTTGGCACGCGGGTCGTAGTTCTTGTACACGCGGTGGCCAAAGCCCATGAGCTTGACACCGGAGTTCTTGTCCTTGACCTGCTTGATGAAGTCGCCGATCTTTTCCACGCCGCCCTGGGCCTGGATGTCGTACAGCATGTTCAGCGCTGCTTCGTTGGCGCCACCGTGGGCTGGGCCCCAGAGGCATGCCACGCCCGCAGCGATGGCTGCAAACGGGTTGGTGCCCGACGAGCCGCACAGGCGCACGGTGGAGGTCGATGCGTTTTGCTCGTGGTCAGCATGCAGGATGAAGATGCGGTCGAGTGCGCGTTCGAGCACGGGGTTGACCTTGTACTCTTCGCAGGGCGTGCCAAACATCATGCGCAGGAAGTTGCCCGAGTAGCTCAGGTGGTTCTGCGGATACATGTAGGGCTGGCCCATACCGTACTTGTACGACATGGCCACCAGGGTAGGCATCTTGGCAATCAGACGGATCGCCGAGATTTCGCGGTGCTGCGGGTTGTTGATGTCCGTGCTGTCGTGATAGAAGGCCGACAGGGCACCGACCAGACCGGTCAGCACCGCCATGGGGTGTGCATCACGGCGGAAGCCACGCAGGAAGAACTGCATCTGCTCGTTGACCATGGTGTGGTTGGTCACGCGGCTGGTGAAGTCGGTCTTCTGCGCTGCGTTAGGCAGTTCTCCGTACAGCAGCAGGTGGCAGGTTTCCATGAAGTCGCAGTTTTCAGCCAGCTGCTCAATCGGGTAGCCGCGATACAGCAGCTCGCCTTTGTCGCCATCGATGTAGGTGATGGCCGACTGCGTGGCTGCCGTCGACATGAAGCCCGGGTCATAGGTGAACATGCCCGTCTGCGCATACAGCTTGCGGATGTCGATGACATCCGGGCCAATGCTGCCCTGGTAGACCGGCAGGTCCACGCTGGGGCTGCCGTTGCTGAAGGACAGGGTGGCTTTGTTGTCAGCTAGCTTCATTGTTACTTTCCTTAGGGTTGCCGATGATCATCCGGGCTTGATGGGCTGGGGCTTGAAAGCGCAAACTAATTAAAAGATGCGTTTCAGGCCACCAGCACGGGGGTGCCGCCGCTTTGCCGCAGCATGCCCAGCACTTCATGGACCTCGGGTGCATCCAGCGTGCCCTCGGGGTCCTTGCGGCGAAGCAGCAGGTCCAGAAGGTCGTTGTCTGCAAGGTCCATCAGGGCCGCGAGACCCTGGGCGTGGCGCTGGTTGAGCTCGGGCTCGAAGCGGGCGAAAAACTGCTCAATGAACAGATCGTTTTCCAGCAGGCCGCGCCGGCAGCGCCAGTGCAGCTTGCTCAGTTCGCGCTCGGTCAGCAGCGGTGAGGCTGCTGCCGGTGCGGTGGTGGCGGTGTCAGCCATGGCGTGTCGGTCTGTATTGACGTTGAGGCAGTGCAGACGGCAGGTCAGACGGCGCGGCGCACCATCAGTTCTTTGATCTTGCCAATGGCCTTGGTGGGGTTCAGACCCTTGGGGCACACGTCCACGCAATTCATGATGGTGTGGCAACGGAACAGACGGTACGGGTCTTCCAGGTTGTCCAGGCGCTGCGCTGTGGCCTCGTCGCGGCTGTCAGCGATGAAGCGGTAGGCCTGCAGCAGACCGGCAGGGCCCACGAACTTGTCGGGGTTCCACCAGAAGCTGGGGCAGCTGGTGGAGCAGCTGGCGCACAGAATGCACTCGTACAGGCCGTTGAGCTCGTCGCGCTCTTCGGGCGACTGCAGGCGCTCGCGGTCGGGCGGAATCTGCTCGTTGATCAGGTACGGCTTGATCGAGTTGTACTGCTTAAAGAACTGCGTCATGTCCACGATCAAATCGCGAATCACGGGCAGGCCGGGCAGGGGCTTCAGAACAATCGTGCCCTTGAGGGTGTTCATGTTCGTCAGGCAGGCTAGGCCGTTCTTGCCATTGATATTCATCGCATCCGAGCCGCAAACACCTTCACGGCACGAGCGGCGGAACGACAGCGTAGGGTCTTGTTCCTTGAGCTTCATCAGGGCGTCAAGCAGCATGCGTTCATGGCCGTCGAGTTCGATCTCGATGGTCTGCATGTAAGGCTTGGCGTCCTTGTCCGGGTCGTAGCGGTAGATTTGGAATGTGCGTTTTTGCATGGTTCTTCTCTCGTGGGGCTACTGTTTAGAACGTACGGACCTTGGGAGGCACGCTGTCCACCGTCAGGGGCTTGAGGTTGACCGGCTTATAGGCCAGGCGGTTGCCTTCGCTGTACCACAGGGTGTGCTTCATCCACTCCTGGTCGTTGCGGCCCAGGGGGAAGTCGGCGTGGTCGGCAGGGTGCTCGTAGTCGTACACGGTGTGGGCGCCACGGCATTCGGTGCGTGCAGCGGCCGAGACCATGGTGGCCTGCGCCGCTTCAATCAGGTTGTCTACTTCCAGCGCCTCAATACGGGCGGTGTTGAACACCTTGGACTTGTCCTTCAAGCCCACGTTGGCGACCCGGTTGCGGATGTCGGAGATCTTGCTCACGCCTTCGTCCATGCTGGCTTGGGTGCGGAAAACGCCCGCATGCAGCTGCATGGTGGAGCGGATTTCGCCCGCCAGGTTTTGCGCGTAAATACCTTCTTTCGAGCTATCCAGCTGGTTCAAGCGTTCCAAGGTGCGGTCGGCCGCATCCTTGGGCAGGGGCTTGTGCTCCTTGTTCTTGTTGTTGAACTCGACGATGTGGCGGCCAGCGGCCTTGCCAAACACCAGCAGGTCCAGCAGCGAGTTGGTGCCCAGGCGGTTGGCGCCGTGCACCGACACGCAGGCGCATTCGCCCACGGCGTACAGGCCGTTGACCACTTCGTTGTTGATGCCGTTGGCTTGTGCAACCACCTGGCCGTTGATGTTGGTCGGCACGCCACCCATCTGGTAGTGGATGGTGGGCACCACAGGAATAGGTTCCTTGGTGATGTCCACGTTGGCGAAGTTGACGCCGATTTCGTACACCGATGGCAGGCGCTTGTGGATGGTGTCTGCACCCAGGTGGTCCAGCTTGAGCAGGATGTAGTCCTTGTTGGGACCGCAGCCACGACCTTCCTTGATTTCCTGGTCCATGCAGCGGGACACGAAGTCGCGCGGGGCCAGGTCCTTCATGGTGGGCGCATAGCGCTCCATGAAGCGTTCGCCATTGCTGTTGAGCAAGATGGCGCCTTCGCCACGGCAGCCTTCGGTCAGCAGCACACCAGCACCGGCCACGCCAGTGGGGTGGAACTGCCAGAACTCCATGTCCTGCAGCGCAATGCCGGCACGTGCGGCCATGCCCAGGCCGTCACCGGTATTGATGAAGGCGTTGGTCGATGCCGCAAAGATGCGACCAGCACCGCCGGTGGCCAGCAGCACGGTCTTGGCTTCCAGGATATAAAGGTCGCCGGTTTCCATCTCCAGCGCGGTCACGCCCACCACGTCGCCGTCGGCGTCACGGACCAAGTCCAGGGCCATCCATTCGACGAAGAAGTTGGTCTTGGCCTTCACGTTCTGTTGGTACAGCGTGTGCAGCATGGCATGGCCGGTGCGGTCAGCCGCTGCGCAGGCGCGCTGCACGGGCTTTTCGCCGTAGTTGGCCGTGTGGCCGCCAAAGGGGCGCTGGTAGATGGTGCCGTCGGGGTTGCGGTCGAACGGCATGCCGAAGTGCTCCAGCTCGTACACCACCTTGGGTGCTTCACGGCACATGAACTCGATGGCGTCCTGGTCGCCCAGCCAGTCAGAGCCCTTGATCGTGTCGTAGAAGTGGTAGTGCCAGTTGTCCTCGGACATGTTGCCCAGCGATGCGGATACGCCGCCCTGTGCCGCCACGGTGTGCGAACGGGTGGGGAACACTTTGGACAGCGAGGCCACGTTCAGGCCTGCGCGGGAGAGTTCAAGCGCGGCGCGCATGCCGGAGCCGCCTGCGCCGACGATGACGACGTCGAACTTGCGCTTGGTGATGTTAGCGTTGGTGTAGCTCATTATTTTTTGCCTTCAGTCGCGGGATTCAGAGACGCCACAAAACCTGGATACCCCAGCCAGCACAGCCGACCAGCCAGACGATGCTGAAAACCTGCAGTGCGAGACGCAGGCCCACCGGCTTGATGTAATCCATCAGGACTTCGCGCAGGCCAATCCACGCGTGCCAGGCCAATGCAATGATCACGGAGAAGGTCAGCACCTTCATCCACTGGGTCGAGAAGATGCCCGCCCATTTGTCGTAGCCGATGGGGCCGGTGGAGAAGATCACCTGGGCCAGCAGGGCCAGGGTGAACAGGGCCATCAGGACTGCCGTGACGCGCTGGCTGAGCCAATCGCGCAGGCCATAGTGGGCGCCGACGACGACGCGCTTGGAACCGTAATTGACGGACATGGGTGCTTTCCTCTTGTGCGGCGGTGTTTGCTACGGAATGGCAGCGGTCACCGCTTTTTTTATGATTTGGTTGTCGATCGATCAGTACAGACCGAACAGCTTGGCGCCCAACACCAGGGTCAGCGTAATGCTGATGGCGAGCACGACAAAAGCTGAGGTCTTGCCGAATTCCTTGGTCACTGCGCTGTGGCTCACGTCCATCCACAGGTGGCGCAAGCCAGCGGTGAAGTGGTGCAGGTACGACCAGATGAGCGCCAGCGCCACCAACTTGATGAACCAGCCGGGCACAAAGCCAATGCCAATGTTGAAAGCCGCAGCGAATTTGGCGAAGGAGATCTCAGACGACACCGAGGTGTCGAACATCCAAATGATGAAAGGCAGCAGCAGGAACATGATCAGCCCGCTTGCGCGGTGCAGGATCGACACCCACGCGGCAGGAGTCATGCGGTAGGTGGTGAGGTCCTTGAAGGCATTGATGTTGCGGAATTCAGGCCGTTTTTTGGCGAGTTCTGTCATGTTGTGTGCTTTCGTGGATGTAACTGCTTTGTAATTTGAAGATGCAAAGAACGCAAAATTCT
>NZ_JBKBXG010000007.1:0-41534 GCF_046314175.1 Acidovorax sp.
TGGAGCAGGCTATGCCGCCTTGCGAGCCGATGAGGACTGTCAGCGAGCCCTGGATGATCGGGCCTCCGGATTCCGTCAGGTCGTCTTGTCTGGCAGCGGGTTTGCCCATGGTTTTTCCCTCAATCGAATGTGTTGTTATTCAGATGCTGGCGCTTGCAGGAGCGCCGCGATGCGCGTGATGTCCGCGCGACGACAAATTCAGTCCGAAGTGCCCGCCTAGCAGTTGAGCTTGTCCAGCGGCGAAAGCACTTCAATCTGCCCGGGGGTGAGCTTGATGGTGCTGCTGCCCACCGTCAGCAGAATCTCTTCTTTGGCGTTGAGATGGATCTTCTTGGACTCCAGGAATATCTGGCTGGCGTCGATCTTGATGCAGCTGGGTGCCTCACCACCACCACCGCCCCCGCCTGCACTACCGCCGGATGGCGCAACGATATGGTCAGCCCCAGCACTGGCGGCTGCAGAACCAGCGTCACCGCCCCCACCACCAACCTCCAGTACGTAGTCCTTGCCCACCGTGGTTTTCTGGCTTTGCCCGACCTTGGTGGTCTGGGTCATGCCCACAATGGTGGACATCATCATGCCGATGTTCTGGCTGTAGGCGACGCCAATACTCATCACCCGCACCAGCCCAACATTGAGCATGGACATGATGCCGATGGTGTGCTGCTTGGTGAGGCCGATCTTCACCGTTTCGTTCTTGCCGACAGTTTCGTCCCGGTTGTCGCCGATGCTGATTTCTTCGTTGTGGTCAACACGCTCTGAGCGATTGCTGTGAATCGTGATCGTCTCATCGCCGTCAACTTCTTCCGTGCGCCAGCCGTGAATATTGATCTTCTCATTGCGGTCAACCGTCTCCGTTCGGTCACGATGGATGGTGTTGGTCTCGTCCCGATCAATCGTCTTTTCTCGGTCCCGGCCCACCCATTTTTCTTCGTCGTTTTCCACCTCAGTCAGTTGATCCTTCTGCGCGTGGATCCACAGTTGCTCTTGCCCGGCCTTGTCTTCAAAGCGCAGCGCGTTGGCGTCACCAGGGCCTTTTTTCATTCCGGGGCCTGAGGCCCCGCCTTTGCTGGAGCGCGTCAAGATGCCGCTTTGGGTGGCGTTGGCAGGCAATGTCCAGGGCGGCATGTTGACGGCGTTGTAGACGCAGCCTGTAAGGATGGGGTAGTCAGGATCACCGTTGATGTGGTCGATGATGACTTCCATACCGATGCGTGGAATGAACACCGCGCCAAACTGAGGACCCGCCCAGCTGGTGGATACGCGCACCCAGCAGCTGGAGTTCTCGTCCATGGCGCCGATGCGGTCCCAGTGGAACTGCACTTTGACGCGGCCGTACTTGTCGGTCCAGATCTCTTCGCCGGGCGGCCCCACCACAACGGCGGTCTGTGGCCCACGGGTACGGGGCTTGGGGGTGCTGCGTTTGGGGCGGTATTCGATGCTGGTGGGCTGGGCGCTTACTTCAAACTGCTGAATGGAGCCTGCCTCCTGCGGGTTCTTGGTGGGGGTAACTCCGCCTCCTCGACTGCTGCTCACTTCGGGGTTCTCTTCGAAGTGGTAGTGCACGCTTAGCACCAGGTACTGGCGGTTCTGGTCCTCGCGCGGATAGTTTTCCAGATTGATGGTGTACCCAGGCGCCAGATTGCGTTTGTTGGCGCGGCCCAGCACACGGCTCTGCTTGGTCAGGTGTTCTTGCAGGCGCAGCTTGGCATAGGTTTCGCCATCAGGAAACTCGGTGTAGCCACCGGGCCATTCATAGATCTCGTACTTGTCATGCTCGTGCCCGGGCGGGTTCTGACGCATGTTGGAAAGGTCGGCGCGCGGCTTCTTGAAGTCGTAGTCGTCGTTGTAGTGCCTTCCCGGCTGCACTTCTTGCAACAACTCCCACGCATGGAAGTGTTCTTTGTCGGCAATGGCTGCTTTGCCGGGGGGATGAAACGGAATGACGTGACCACCGGGCAAGGGGCTGTGCGAGCCCACGATGTCGTCTGCCAGCACCAGGGTGTGACTGCCTGCGCTGTGCGTGAAGTAGTAGTACGCGCCTTCGTGTTCCAGCAGGCGCGCAACGAAGTTGTAGTCGCTCTCGCCATACTGGGTGCAGTAGTCCCAGGTGCGGTATGCGCGGGTGAGCTTCTTCTCGATCGGGAAGCCGTATTTTCCCAGCACCTCCATGATGATGTCTGGCACCGTCATGTGCTGGAAGATCTTGAAGTCGGTCTTGCGTGTCGCCATCCACAGCCAGGGCTTCAAACGCAGGCGGTAAGAGGCCCAACGATGGTCCTGCCCCTGCATGCCGAAGTGGGTGATGAGGCCGCTGATGTAGCGCTTGCCCAGGCCCTCTGTCTCCACCACCACCGAGGCGGCCTTGCCCAGCAAGGCCTTGGGGTCGATGCTCTTGCTCTGGCTGACCAAATCAACGTCCAGCGAGAACAGCTCGCTGATCGTTTCGGCGCCGTCGAGCTTGCGAAACTGCAGCTGTTCGCCCAGGGGGGTTTGAATGGTGACGCGGCGGGTCATGGCAAATGAAGAATCTCTGGAGTGAGGCAGCTGCTAAGGAACGGGCAGCTTGAAAGACAAGCGATGCGTGCAATGCAATGCAATGCAAACGGCGTAGCAAACGCATCGCCCGCTCACAAGGCGCGCACAAAAAAAGAGCCGCATCCAAAGACACGGCTCTTAGGTTGCGCGCACGGAGTAGGCGCAACCAGAAGCCAGAAAGATCAGGCTTCCTTGTTTTCCTTGATGCTGAAGCCCATTTGGCTCGTAGCACCCTTGCCACCCTGGCTGGTCTGCTCGGAGTACTCGGTCTTGATCTTGGCCGCCTGGAAGGCGTAGTTCACCACCACGGTGTCGCCAGAGCTGGTGCCGCTCACAGTGACGTTGGTCACCATCACATCGGTCAAGGTGATCTTGCCGAACTCGATCTGCGTGCCACCGGCCTTGCACATCGAAATCTCCACCTGGCCCAAGTGCTTACCGGTAGCGCAATGCTTGAGCACAGCGGGGTAGCACTTGTCGATGTTGGCAACGATGTTCAGGTTCTGAAAATCGGCCTTGCCAGCACCAGCACCACCGCCGGAAGCCATCGAGTGGGGCTGCGTCACACCCCAGGTGAAGGACTCAACGTCGGTCCAGTCTTTGTGCGCCGCGTCTTTCGACTCCCCGCTGGCGCCTTCCACCTTCATAAAAATTGCAACTGTCATTCGGGTACCTCTCCTTGGTTCAAAAAATGCGAAGCAATCACCACCAACGGCAGTGCGCCCGCGCTCTAAATTTCCGCAAGAGCGTGAAGCCCCCACAGAAGAAACTGCCCAGAGAGGAGTACGAAATCACCCGCAAAGAGCACGCACAAGCCCCAATGCAAATCCAAAGATTTACACGAACCACCCGCACTCGAATTACGGCATTTCTGTCACGGGCTGCACCCGTTGCTTGCTTGAATTCCCCTCCCTCGCAAGCTTGTTAGCGGGCGCATGATACGAGCGGATTTCAGAAAAAGGGGTTTCAAGTAACAGCAAATAGGCCAACCTCCGCAACATTAGAAACAGTGTGTTTCCGAGCGTATGTAGTGAGGGTTTTATGACGCGTTTTGCCACATCTGCACGGTAGACTCGCCCGCGATCAAACAACAGATTGACCGCTTCTGAACGAGGTTGCCATGCCGTTTCCAGGCGCGCAACGCGGCCGCTTAACGCAAAGCTTCACAAACACGCATCCATATGTGCGCGCCGTGGGGTTGGCCTGAATGAGCAGCCGTCGAGCAGCGCTTACTTGGCCAGGGCAACTGACCAAAGCCAGCATGTCGTGCAATTTGTTCTGATCGCAATAAAACAATGGGCAGCGCCCTGCGCGCTCAACCAAGTGTTGGCATCCTGTGGTCGTTGGACCACAGGAACCTGCTGGTTGAGCCAGGCTGAAATTCAAGAATGAAAACTGAGGGCGTCGCGTGATGATTGACACTGTAGGGGGGTCGGCAAACTGCCTTGCGCCTGGCGTGCATATCGGTGAGTACCGACTGCTGGACGTGATTGGCGAAGGGGGTTTCGGCATCGTTTACCGAGCCCGCGACATCAGTCTGGATCGCATTGTGGCCATCAAGGAATACATGCCCGCCACGCTGGCTGGGCGCAAGTCCTCGAACGAAATCCATGTGCGCTCTCAACACCGTGGCGCTTTTGATGCAGGCCTGCGCAGTTTTATCAATGAAGCGCGTCTGCTGGCCAAGTTTTCGCACCCCGCTCTGGTGCATGTGTACCGATTTTTTGAATTCAACGGCACCGCCTACATGGTGATGCGCCACTACGAAGGACAGACGTTTCGAACATTCCTCGGCGCTCAGCACGATCGCATGAACCAACGTATGTTGTCAGCCATCTTGAGTCCCATTCTGGACGTGGTCGAGATGCTCCACGCCGCCGATTGTTACCACCGCGACATCGCACCTGACAACGTGTTCCTGCAAAACTCCGGGATGCCGGTGCTGCTCGACTTTGGCGCCGCGCGGCGAATCATCGGCGACATGACGCAGGCGCTGACCATGGTGCTCAAGCCTGGGTTTGCGCCTATCGAGCAATATGTCGATGACGGCGCCATGCCCCAAGGCGCATGGACGGATATCTATCAGATCGGCGCCATGCTGTATCTAGCAATCACCGGCAAGCCACCGGCAACCTCCGTGGCACGAATGATCAACGACCCGGTTGCGGCACTTACAACTACGAGTTATGCGGGGTACTCTCCCCAGTTCCTTCATGGCGTGCATCGCGCGCTCGCCGTAAAGCCGCAGGACCGCCCCCAGACCATTGCAGAGCTCAAGGAACTGCTGGGTATTTCGACGTTTACCGCGCCCATGTTCAACCCATGGACCAACGCAGCAGCCCCTGGCCTGGGCGCGCAATCCCCAAGTGAGTTAGAGCAAAAATCAGCACCAAACCCGTTGGCAGCGCCGATTGCATCAACATCTGTAGCACCGTACAAGGAGGCGGCTGCGACCGCTGAGAGCCCTATCGACCGGAGCCTGTCTGGAAAGGCTCCGAACAGCCATCCCGCCCCAGCCCCGGTAGCGATATCAACCCATCTCGACGGGCAATACGAGGGAACCACGCCCGTTGCGCCCCCACCCTACCCTCAGCGGACGGTCACCAGCCTCAACACGACACCTGGCCCTGAAAGCTCTGCAGCGCCCACGGCGGAACAACCCCACCACGCCCCAAGCGATGCAACATCCACATCGCCTGCTCATACTGAGATCGTCTTTCCCTCACAACCATCGGCAACAAGCCCGATCCTTCCACCAGCAGGCAAACTTACAGTGACGCGCCGCCCTGCTACCACCCGCTGGATAGTCGGTGCGGTTGTGGTGGTGGCCTCAATCTCCATGGCAGTTTGGTGGGGCGGCAGGGATACATCTGCCTCGGAACAAATTGCCGCGACTTCAGCCCCGTCCGATGACCAGCATTGGCGAGAAGCGAAGAACATAGGGACGGTGGCGGCTCTGGATGGGTACCTGGAGGCCCAGCCAGAAGGCAAATACCGAAGCGAAGCCTTTGCATTGATCAATCGACTGGAGTCAACTGAGTCGGTGCCCCCCATGTCGGCGTCGGTGACACCTTCGCCCACAGAAGCAAGTGCAATTTCAGCGCCGCCGCCCGCAACTGAGCGTGGCCTGCTCCCAGATGCTGCCGCCAAGCCTGAGACAACGGCTCCAACAGCGGGCTCTGCAGCCACCGCAGCCGACCCTGCCACTGCAGTGAAGACGCCACCCAAGCCTGTGGGCGATGTCGGACGCGTGGTGCTCCGAATCAGCCCTTGGGGTCGTGTTTCTGTGAATGGCACTGCGATGGGCACAACGCCCCCGCTTACGCAAGTCGAGCTTCCCGAGGGCACGCACCGCATCGAAGTGAGCAACCCCGCCGCTGCTTCTGTCATCAGAACGGTGCAGGTCAAGAAGGGTGAGCCGGTGGTTGTTAGCCACCAGTTCGAATAGCTCCAGCCACCCTCTATCGCTTAGACGCTATGCCAATGAACGCTTTACTGCGCTGGGTTACGCTTTTCCTGTGGGTGGGGTCGGGTGCCGCATTCGCATCCACAGGCTGCGACGAGCCTGCGGGCGCTGAATCACGTAGCGCTGACTCTGCAACGGGGCGCCAGTTGCTGGGCCAAGGCATTTCGCTTTACGACTCCCGCAAACTCGACATGGCCGAAAAGGCGCTTCAGGCAGCGCTGTTCGCAGGACTGCAAGACCGGAGGGAGCGCTCCACCGCCCACAGATATCTTGCATTTGTATATTGCACCAATAAGGAATGGGCACGGTGCGACGCTGCCTTCGATGCAGCCTTCGAAGCAAGGCCATCTTTCACACTTGAGGGGTACGAACTGCAGGGCACTCCTTGGCGCGAGGCTTACTTGAAAGCCCAGGGCAAGCGGGGACTGCGATGCAGTCGCTCATCGCAGGGCGCCACGGATGCGCAGCGCACAGCCAATGCCACCCCCCTCAGTTTTTCACTCAATAGCACCGTGATCGCGGCAGTCACTCCGCTACTCCCTGCCGCGGGATATCAACAGACACCGTACGGCGCCTCATCTGCAAACACATTCAGTTCTCGCGCATTGCCTCGATCAGACAACAACGTGCAGTTGCGAGTGTCTCCTTGGGCGAACGTCAACCTCAACGGCAAACGTCTTGGCGTTACTCCGCCGCTCACTGAGATAAAGCTGCCGGTGGGTTCTCACACGATCGACCTGAGCAACCCGGGCTTTGAGACAGTCCGAAAAACACTGAAGGTCGAGTCCGACCAGACGATCACGATTACCCATGACTTTGACGCGAGATAAATGATGCAAACCCGTTTCTGGAATTCCTTGCTCATCGGTTGTGCATGCGCGCTTCTGGCCGCGTGCCAGACCACCCCGGACGCTCCCGAGCCAAAGCGTGAGGTGGCGACTCCCGTGGTTCCCGAGGCGCCTGTCGCGCCAGTGGATCCGCGCGCGCAGAAAGAGGCGCTACTTGCAGAAGCCTTGAATACCTATGCAGAAGGCCAGTTTGAGGACGCGATTGCCCAACTTACCCCGTTGGCCGATGCGCCTGAGCTGTCCTTGATATCGCAGATCAAGGCGCGAAAGTTCATGGCATTCAGTCATTGCGCTCTTGGACGCACCCGCCCATGCCGGCAGCAGTTCGACCTTGCCTTGGAGCAAGACCCCACATTTCAACTCACGGAAGCAGAGAAGGGACATCCGGTGTGGGGACGAGAGTTCAACAATGCACGCAACGCCGCGCGAAACAAGCGCCCCACGCGCAAAGCGCCCTGATTCCCGGGACATCCCAAGACAAGAGCGGGAATCCAATGGACAAGATTGAACTGGTGGTCACGCACCAAATGGGTAGCCCTGCGGATCGTGTTTGGTCTGCCATATTTGGTATGGCCGGAGGCACCATTGGGCGGGCCGGGCAAAACAAGCTAGTTTTGCCCGACGCTGACGCGGAGGTCGCACGGGTTCACGCCATGGTGCGCCTTGATTCCGATCAGGCCTACATCGCAAACCTGTGCGAGCGCCGGTCTGTGCTGGTAAATGGCCTGGAGGTTCTGTCAGGACAGGAAGTGCCCTTGATGCCCGGCGCAGAGATTGGCATTGGTCCTTACACACTGAGAGCATGTCTGCCGGGAGAACTGCGAGGTGATACGCCTTCTCGCAGGGAGCACCAGCCAGTCAATGGTGTCACCACACTGCCGCTACAACAAATGCACTCGTCCGCCACCCCGGGGCTGGCCACCGCAGAGACGACAACACTCAACCTCGCATCGCTACCCAACCCTTGGGCAGATATACCGGCGATTGTGGGGGGAGAGACATGCGTGCCAGAGCTGGCCGATCTGCCAACAACTCACCGGCCTGCCGCTGACCCTGACGCGTCTTCGGACAATCCCTTTGCGATGCTCGGGCGCGTGGAAGCGCCAGATACAGCGTCTCTGGAGCAGAACAGCCCTCTCGGCGCATCAGAGGTGAACCCTCCAACAAAAGCCGTTGTGCACCCGGATCCGGTGCCAACGCAGATCAATTCCAGCAACCCTTTCGAGAAGCATCTTCCAGCGAGTACCGCGACTCATTCGAAAGCGGTCGAACACCGGGCCATGGTGATTCCAGATGACTTTGACCCTTTTGCTGCCGACCCCAAAGTACTTGCAAGCGCGAACGACGCATGGAGTGGCGACTTGGCCGCCAAGAGCCTGGCAGAGGTCGCTCAGCTCAAAAATGACGAACTGCTGCAGTCTCTGCCCCGAACAAGCCAGTTCGCAGGAGAGATGGACAACGCTGCACATACCGGTCTGCCCAAACAGCTTGACCCCGCGATCGAGCTCAACCCGCTGAAGTTGTTTCGCGAACCGGGAGAGTCGATGTATGCGGAAGCCGAAGACCACGGCCTATCCCGCGGATCTGATCTGGCACAAATTTTTAGCATGCCTCGCGAAGCCCGTAGCGGCCTTGGCGTTGATTCGGCAGTCGCAAAGATTACCCCTTTAGTACAAGCCTCAAAAGCCACAGAGTCGGCAGTTGCTGCGGGGCTCCAACCCACCCAGGGATTGGACCTGGCCCTGTTTGGAAGTGCCACGCCAGACAGCACGCCAGAATTTTCGTTCATCAACGTTAGCGATCCTGTTGCAGCGGTCGGCTCCGAGCCACACGCCACAGCCTCTCTGAGGCCGACCAGCGCAGCACATGAGGCAGGTAGTGAAGAGCGGGGAAACCCGCTCCAATCAAAAAGCCACAGAACCGACTCCATCAACGGTTTCGCAAGCAATGAACATGCTTCAGCAGGTTTGAGCAACGCTATGCCCTCTCCGCGTCCAGCTGATCCAGCGCCTGCAACGCTGCGCCCTGAGCCGATTAACGGAGAGCCCGAAGTGAGCATCTCCATGCAAGCGTTGGCCTCAGCATTCCTTGAGGGCGCCGGAATCACGCCAGACAGAGTAGCGCTCTCCATCACCCCAGATTTCATGCGTGGATTTGGTGAAGCCTTGCGCACAGCAGTGCAGGGTTCGATTGACCTGTTGTCCGCACGGTCTGAGATCAAACGTGAGTTCAGGGCTGACGTCACCATCATTGCGTCAGGCGCAAACAACCCCTTGAAGTTTTTGCCTACCGCCGATGGCGTCATGCTGCAGTTGACCGGCCAAACGTTTCCCGGGTTTATGAAGCCAGTTCCGGCGATGAAAGAGGCTTACAAAGACCTCGCAGTGCATCAAGTTGCACTGATGGCCGGAATCCGCGCCGCTTATGAAGAAGCCACTGCACGCCTAAGCCCGGTAGAGCTGGAGAAAAGCGCTGCATCATCACCCAGCGTGATGTCAAGAATCTCGTCGGTGCACAGAAAGGCCGCGTTGTGGGACGACTACCAACAACGCTACGAGTCCATCCGTCGCCACGCGGAAGATGACTTGATGGCGTTTTCGGGGAAGACATTCGTAGAGGCTTATGAGAATGCTGCGCAAGCTGCGGAGGAGACGCTGTGATCGCGCACATAGCAGGTGAAGCACATCGACTGCAACTCACCGTTTCAGCCATCTCTGAAAAAGGCGGACGGGCCTCCAACGAAGATTACCTGGGCATGATTGACCTCGGGCCCAAGGGCTTTTGCTGCACGCTCGCAGACGGCGCAGGAGGACACGGAAACGGCGCACTGGCCGCGCGGCTCACGGTGGACGCGGTATTGGGTGGCTATCGCGAGAACCCTATGTTTGCCCCTGCCAGTCTGGCGTCGCTGATCTTTCGCGCGGAGCACACAGTCTCGGAAGAGCAACCCACATCCACGTCGCGCATGCACATGAGCGCCACCGTGGTGTTGCTGTGTATCGAGCCGCTGACCGGGCGAGCGCTGTGGGCGCACTGGGGCGACTCTCGGCTGTATTGGTTTCGAGGCGGCAAGGTTCACCGCATGACCGAGGACCACAGTGTGGTGCAACAGCTCTTGCACGCCGGGATGTACGCCAACAGCGATCCTCGCTCGCTCCCCAACCGGAGTGTTCTTGCAGGCGCTGTCGGTGCCGAATCCCAAGTCCCTCCTACGGTACTGCCTCAGTCGATGGAGTTGATGGAAGGTGATGCCTTCCTGCTGTGTTCGGATGGCTTGTGGGAGAACCTGCACGAGTCTGCCATGGAAGACGCGCTGCAGGCAGCAGATCGCCCGGATGTGTGGCTGCACAACATGGCGGGGGCGGTGACCGCCAAGGGCCGCCCCCATCAGGACAACCTCAGTGCTTTCGCGGTGTGGGTCTCCGAGAACCCCGCCATCAACTGAAATTGCAAAGACTGTTGCCATCATGACGACCAGTACCCCCATGCGGCGAGCCATTGTTAGATCCGCATCCCTCATAGCTGCAGCGTTTGCACTGTCGGCATGTGGTGTCGTGAATACGCTCAATCGACCCGTCGAGGCACCCACCGCCGTTCCCTCCGCCATCATCGAAATCGTTGCGGAACGCAGTCTGAACCCCGATATCGACGGCATGCCGAAACCTGTTCTGCTTCGCATCTACGAGCTACGTGCTCCCGCTACGTTCGAGCGTTCCAGCTTCTTCGATCTACAAGACAAGGACGAAAGCCAATTAGGCGGTGACTTTGTTCGCCGCGAGGAGCTGCTGATTGCTCCTGGTGAGCGGCGGATTATTGAACGCAAGGGCAACCCCGATGTGCGTGCATTTGGTTTCCTTGCGGGCTATCGGGATCTGGAGCGCAGCACCTGGAGAACCTCTGTAGATGCGCCCAACTCCGTCGAGATGCGCCGTCGCTGGTGGGGGTTGGGGCAGACAGAGCGGCTCAAACCCGTGCACTACCTGGTGACGGTGTCCCGCGATGCCGTCCGCGTTCAGCATCAAATAACTTCAAGGTAATCCATGGTCTGGCAAAGAAAAGTAGTGTGGGCCGAGGGCATGTTCCTGCGCCCGCAGCACTTTCAGCAACAAGAGCGCTATATCGACTTTCTGGTGCAGGGGCGCAGCCTGCCTGGTCAGCCTTTTTACTGGGGATTTTCTGAGCTCACTCTGGACAATCAGATGCTTGCGCTCGGCAAGATTGCGCTGATATCCGCGCACGGGGTGATGCCGGACGGAACGCCTTTCCAGATCCCGCAAGTTGACGATGCTCCGCCACCTCTGGATGTTGGCAAGGACGTCAAGGACACACTCGTATTTCTCTCATTGCCTTTGCGCCGACGCAGTGGAGCGGAGGTGACGTTGAGTGAGTCGGATGTGGGCATGACCCGCTATCAGGCGGAAGTGCTGGAGGTGCCTGACGTGAATGATGTCGGCGCCCAGCCCGCAGAGGTACAGCTTGGCAAAGCACGCTTCAGCCTGCGCGCAAAGCAGGATCTCTCAGAGGGATGGGTATCGCTGCCGGTCGCTCACGTTGTGGAGCGCAAATCCGATGGGTCGGTGCTGCTAGACAAGTCGTTCATCCCCACGGTAGTGAACAACTCAGAGACATCGGCGCTATTTGCATTCTGTCGCGAGCTACATGGCTTACTGAAACAACGCGGCGCGGCGCTAGAAGAGCGCTTGATACAACCGGGCCGCGGTGGAGTTGGCGAGGTGGGCGACTTTCTGATGCTGCAGTACATCAACCGCTGGGAACCAGCCGTGGAGCACTGGGTCCGAGTCCGCACCATACACCCGGAGCGCCTGTTTGATGATCTGCTGAAGATGGCTGGAGAACTCGCCACCTTCACCCGAGAGCAGCGTCGCCCGGCCCCGTTGCCAGCCTATGACCATGACGACCTGCGAAGCTGTTTTCCACCGCTCATGCTGGAGCTTCGTCGTGGCCTGTCTTCAGTCCTTGAACAGAACGCCATCCAGATCGAGCTGCAGGAGCGGCAGTACGGCGTACGTGTAGCCCTTATCCCGTCCACCGAACTGCTTACCACTTGCGACTTTGTGCTGGCAGTGCATGCCCAGACCACAGTGGAGTTTCTGCGCACTCACTTTCCGACGCAGACCAAGCTCGGCCCTGTGGAAAAAATTCGCGACCTTGTCAATCTTCACCTGCCAGGTGTCATCTTGCGTTCGCTTTCGGTCGCACCGCGCGAAATCCCCTACCACGCGGGATATTCGTATTTCGAGGTCGATACCACGCACGACCTGTGGCGGCAGTTGAACAACTCCGGCGGGCTGGCAATGCATGTGTCTGGCGAATTCCCGGAGTTGCAGCTGGAGTTCTGGGCGATCCGCAGATAAAAGATGTCTATGACGATGCAAATGACGGACAACCTCTTCGCTTCGGGGGCAGTAAGACACTCGACGGACGGAATCCCGGGCCTGATGGACACGTCCATGCCCTCTCCTGCCGCCGCACGAACGGATTTGCCCGATGTGATCAGCGGCGGCAACCCCCTGGTGGCGTCCGCGAACGCACTGCTCAATCTCATCCCGCAGATTCGCGCCATGGTGTCGAACTCCGATCCCGAAGGATTCCAGCGACTGCTGCTTGCGAACATCCGGGAATTTGAACGAGGCGCCGGTGTAGCGGGTGTCTCCATCGAAACGGTGATCGGAGCAAGGTACTGCCTCTGTACGGTGGTGGATGAAGCAGCAGCGCAAACCCCCTGGGGGGGCTCGGGGGTTTGGCCCAAATTCAGCCTGTTGGTTGCCTTGCACAACGAGACCTGGGGCGGGGAGAAGTTCTTTCAGCTTCTGGCAAAGCTCGTTCAGACGCCCCACCAGCACATCGACCTGATTGAGCTCATGTACTTTTGCCTGATGCTCGGCTTTGAAGGCCGCTATCGCGTGATTGAAAACGGCAGCAGCCAGCTCGAAACTCTGAAGGCCCGGTTGCTGGCGTTGATCGAAAGCACACGTGGCGACCGCAGTAGCGCATTGTCGATCCGCTGGAAGGGGGAGGAGCGCAAAGCGGCACCACCATGGACGATGGTTCCCCTCTGGGTGGCCACTGCATTGGCATTGCTGTTGGCTTTTCTCCTGTTTCTTTGGTTCAACTACCGTTTGGCAGCTCAATCCGACGAGCTGTTTGCAGCCATTAACTCCATCCGCTTTCCCAAAGCCATCGCCGCAGTTGCCACGGTCGACAAACCCCGATTGCGCCAGTTTTTGGAACCAGAAATCAGGGAAGGCTTGGTCGAAGTCATCGACTTGGCAGATCGCAGCACCATCATTCTTCGGGGTGATGGTCTATTTGATCCTGCTTCCACCACCGTCAAGCCCCGCTATATACAAGTCATCGAACGCGTGGCAATTGCATTGAATGAAGTTCCGGGCAAGGTCGTGGTGAACGGGTACACAGACTCGTCACCGATACGCACAGCGCGCTTTCCGTCCAACTGGCACCTATCGCAGGAACGAGCCCAGTCGGTGTCCGACATGCTGATCCGTACCGTACGGGACAGCACGCGCGTGAGAGCTGAGGGCCGAGGTGAAGCCGACCCTGTGGCCCCCAACACCACCAGCGAAGGCAAGGCCAGAAATCGGCGTGTGGAAATCATTCTTCTGGTAGCCCCGCAGGTGCGAGACAACGAGTTGCAGGCCATCAGCGGCGGCAATGCACGCAGTGAAAGCGTTAGGAAATGAGCATGCTGAGAAACCTGGCAGCACTGCTGTTCAATCGTCACACCCTGGTGCTCTGCGGATTGATCCTGCTGAGCTTGGTGATTTGGTTCATAGGGCCATTGGTTTACATCAAGCCCTATCAACCATTGGAAAGTGAAAACGTCCGCTGGGCGCTGATCGCGGCCTTGTTTGTTGCCTGGTTCATCAAACTTCTCTTGCAATGGTGGCGAGCCAAGAGAATGAACGACAAGCTGCTCGGACAGCTTGCAAGGCTGACGGCAGGGCGCGATACCCCCCAGGATTCTTCACCCGGCCACGAAGAGGTGGCGGAACTGGAGGGTCGCTTTAAAGAGGCGGTTGATGTCCTCGCAAAGACACGGTTTGGCGAAACAGAAAACGGCCTCTTCGGTCGGTTTACCAAACGCTATGTCTATCAGTTGCCTTGGTATCTGATCATTGGGTCTCCTGGCTCTGGCAAGACGACTGCACTGGTCAACTCGGGTCTGAATTTCCCCTTGGCGGAGCAGTTTGGCAAGGGGTCTATTCGCGGCGTTGGCGGCACTCGCAACTGCGATTGGTGGTTCACCGACCAGGCGGTGCTGCTGGACACGGCTGGACGCTACACCACGCAGGAAAGCGATGCAGTACAGGACAAAGCCGCTTGGTCCGGCTTTCTGCAGTTGCTCAAGCGCTTTCGCGGCAGGCAACCCATCAACGGAGTCATCGTCACACTCAGCGTCCAAGAGCTGCTGAGCAGCAATGACGCAGAGCGTGCACGCCTTGCAAAAACCATCGGCATGCGATTGGGCGAGCTATGCGACGAGCTCGCCATCAAGTTTCCGGTGTATGTGCTGATCACCAAAACAGATCTGTTGGCGGGCTTCAACGAGTTTTTTGGTCAGATGACGCGCGAAGAACGGTCTCAGGTCTGGGGATTCACGCAGGCCTACAAAGAGTCGGCCTCAAACCTCGATCCCACTGCACAATTCACCGCGGAATTCGACGCACTCGTCACGCAGATCAATCGGTTGTTGCCGCAGCGTCTGCTTGCAGAAACCGATCTGGCACGGCGCGGTTTGATCTATGCGCTTCCTCAACAGTTTGTGGGTCTTCGCGAAGTGGTGAACCAGACGTTGGCGGAGGCTTTCTCGTCGTCACGCTTCAAGGAGAAGCCGCTTTTCAGAGGCGTCTACTTCACGAGCGGAACCCAGGAAGGCATGCCGTTTGATCGCGTGCTTTCCGCTCTGAAGCGCCGGTTTTCCATCGCCAGCCCCAACCAACAAGCTACGGGACAACAAGGCAAAAGCTTCTTTATCGAAACCCTCTTCAAGGGGGTGATGTTCAACGAAGCGGGGTTGACCGGCCGCAATGCCAAAAAAGAGCGGCAACTCAGACTCCTGCAGGCGGGGGGCCTCATTGGGCTTGTGCTTGCGTTGAGCGGAGCGGCGCTGGCATGGAGCATCAGCAATCAGAACAACCTGAGCTATCTGGCCGAGGTCAAGGACAGCGTTGCCACGCTGCGCCATGCGGTTGATGAAGCCAAAACGGCCGATCCGGAAAATTTGGTGGCATTGCTCCCCTTGCTGGACCACGCCGAAGCCCTCGCCGTCAGCGACCAATACACGGGATCACCCCCGGTGGGATGGCGCTGGGGCCTTCTGCAGGTACCCAAAGTGCAAACTGCTGCGGACAACACCTACTTGCGCTTGCTAGAGGACGCTTGGCTGCCTGGCATCGTGAGGCAGCTGCGGCGATCACTTCAACAAACGGCAACCAACAATCCCGAAGCCAGCTACGAAGCGCTGAAAGCGTATCTCATGGTGCACGATGCGGACCGATTCGATGCGCGCACCGTCAAAGCCTGGATTCGCCATGAATGGGACGCGAGTCTGACGCCCGAATTGGTACAGGCAGGCGTGAGCGAACGTCTCTCTCATCATCTGGATCGCCTCATGGATGAGCGCGTGGTGCTTGCAACCACACCCATCGACAGCGCTCTCGTCGCGGAGGTCCGACAGCGTTTGGCCCAAATGTCGCCTGCGCAGCGTGCGTATAGCCGTCTGAAGCAGCTGCTTTCCACGGGCAACAATCTGCCTGCAGACTTTTCAGTGGTGCGCGCCAGCGGACCAGAAGCACCTCAGGTTTTCAGCCGCCGCAGCGGCCGACCGCTGACCCAGGGCATCTCCGGGCTTTTTACCTATGACGGCTATCACGGTGTCTTCTTGCACGAAGTGCCCAAAGTGACAACGCTGCTATCCAAGGAAGAGGGATGGATCATTGGTCAATCCGACGGCAGACGCAGTACCACCCAGGAGGTTTTGACGGGGCAGATGGCGAATGAAGTCAAACGCCTGTACCTCATGGAGTATGCGAAGCTCTGGGAGGACTATCTGGCTGATGTTCGTCCAACGCGCATCGGCTCACTGGATCAAGCCGGAGAGCAAGCCCGACTTTACTCGTCGGCTAACTCCAGTCTGGAGCAGTTCATTCGCGCCGTTTCCCGGGAGACGACGCTGGCCCGGCGCCCAGACGCAGAGGGAGGTACCAACGCAAGTACCAGCAGTTGGCTGGGCGAGAAGCTGAACCGCATTCGCGAAGAGCAACGCCAACTAAGCCGCCTGACCGGAAAGCAGGTGAACGTAGGTGGGCTGACACCCAGCGGGACACTTGAAGCGGACATCGTGGACTTCCGGTTTCGCGAGTACCGACGCCTTGCCACGAGTAACGGCTCAGGTCCAACACCTCTGACGCAGAGCCTGCAGGTTCTCGCTGAGGCGTCCGCCGTGATTGCAGCAGCACGGCAGCAGGTCAAATCGGGCGGTACGGTCCCTCCCACGCTTTCGTCCACCCTGGAGAGGGTGCGCGCAGAGGCCAAGCGACTCCCTCCGCCGCTCAACATCATGTATGACGACCTGGCTCAAGCCACGTCCACCATGGTGGGGCGCGATGTGCGCAGCACCATCGGTGGCAACCTGAATGCCACCATTGGCGACTTCTGCCGCCGCGCCATTTTGGGCCGGTATCCCTTCACTCGCAGTGCCGGACGAGATGTCACTGCGGACGATTTCGCAAAACTGTTTGCGATGGGTGGGACCATGGACGAGTTTTTCCGCAGCACGCTGCAACCCATGGTCGACATCTCCACCGCCACGTGGACGTTCAAACAAGGTGTCGATGGAACCCCTGTAGGCGGTTCCGCCTCCTTGGCGTCGTTTCAGAAAGCCTCGACCATCCGAGATGTCTTCTTCCGGTCAGGAGGCAAGGCCCCGGGGATTCGGCTGGACATCAAACCGATTGAAATGGATGCATCCATCTCGCAAATGGTCCTGGATGTCGACGGTGATGTATTGCGCTACCAGCACGGTCCGCAAATCCCCAAGTCAGTGAACTGGCCCGGTACGCGCGGTACGGGTCAGGTGCGGCTGCAGATCACGGCAGCGGGCGCGGAGAACTCTGGTTTGGTCACTGAAGGGCCATGGGCCTTGCACCGACTCTTTGATCGGGCCCAGATTCTTCCCGGCAACGCACCTGAAAAGTTCACCGCCATCTTCAATGTGGACGGTCGAAGGGTACGGTTCGAGGTCACAACGAGCAGTGTCCTCAACCCGTTCCGGCTCAAAGCCATGGAGGAGTTCGAATGTCCGAACAACCTCTAGCCCCCGAGGCACGAAGCGCGCAACCCGAAGGCGCCGTTGCGTGGTACGGCAAGCTACCCAGCCTCGGCGATTTTGTGGGGCGCCGCATGCCTCATGCGTTATCCACTGAATGGGACACCTGGTTGAGATCGGGCATGGATGAGCTGCGTGCACTGAACAGCACAACATGGCCCGAGAAATTTGTGACCGCACCGCTTTGGTTCTTCGCGGTGCCAGCTGCGGTTACTGGCACTGCCGTTATTGGGGCACTCGCACCCAGCATGGACCGGGTCGGTCGCTACTACCCGCTGACGGTGATGGCAACGGCACCCCATGCCACAAGCTCGCTCGCAGACGACGCCCGCGTACGCGTGTTCCTGTCGGGCGCACGCGCGGCGATTGTGGAAGCGAGGCGTCTCACGCTTTCGCCAGAAGAACTGGATCAGCGCCTTAGCCATCTTGCCAGCCCGTTTGAGTCGGCTAGCGCCACGCCGCGCGAGCCGTCGTTGATCGACAACATCCTCGCGGACCTCAGCGAGGCATCTTATGCACATCAGGCGGCTGACGAACGGGTTCAACTTCCCCGCGGTGACTGGAGGAACCGGACGGCACGCGGCAGCGAAAACAGCCTCTGGTGGGTCACCCCCACTCCTCGCTGGGGCTATGACGAACATGTGCATCGCGGCGTACTGGATCGCTCGCTGTTTGCGCATCTGTTCATGAAGCAGCCGCCTTCGTCCGAGCCTCATGTCTCCCCACTGTAAACATACATCTCATATCCCATGACCGATATCGACGAGCTCCTTAGCGATGTTCCGTCAAGCCCGCCCTGCGGCCCGGAAATGACGTACGCCCCCGAGTTTCTCGCACTGGAACAAGCCGCACGAGGCAAGCTGGAGCAGCAATATGGCGACACGATCATCCCAGCAGAAGAACCCGACTGGCAGGCGGTTGAAAGCAGCGCGTTGCAGCTGCTCCGACAAAGCAAGGACATACGCATTGCGGGGCTGCTATGCAGATCCTGGACCAATACCGCAGGCTTCGTGGGCCTTGCCCGTGGACTCGGTCTCATGGCCGCCCTGCTAGACCAGCATTGGGATCACATTCATCCACTCGCCGAGGATGATGACTACTTCATGCGGATGAATGCGGTGTCCATCCTTAACGACGTTGCGGGCCTGCTGCGTGAACTCAGACAGACGGAATTTGTCAGGTCCACATTTGGCACGTTCACGGTTCGTGATGCTGAAGTGCTGGCACGCGGCCAGCGCGCCGAGTCGAATCCGCAACTGACTCTGGAGCAGCTTCGACTGAGCATTGAAGATGCATCCAAACGTGACACCCTTTCTTTGCTGGCTATACCGCAAGCCAAGACGTCACTTCAGCAAATCATGCAGATTTGCACCGAGAAGCTCCCCAGCCACCAGCATCCTGACCTGGGGAACATTCAGTCCTTGGTGGCGCTTCTGAGCGGTCTCTTGCCCAAAAGCGCAGTTGCAGTAGAAGTCTCAACCGCCGTCGAGCAGGACGCCGGTTCTTTGGCGGTTCAGAGCACGGTGAAGACGCTGGAGATCAAAACGCGGGACGATGCGATCAAACAACTGGTCAAGATCGCCGAGTTCCTGGAGTCGACCGAGCCTACCAACCCGGCGTCACTGCTCATCCGCCGATCCGCAAGATTGATGGGTATGGGTTTCATCGACATCTTGCGGGAATTGGCGCCACAGAGCCTTCAGCAGATTGAAGTGATAACCGGCACGCAGCCCGAATCGCCCCAATGAATCTACGAACTGTAACAGTCACTTCGCCAGGGACTCGGATACTGAACCACGCAAACCTGTAAGCCGATTCGCGAACAAAGTGCGCAAAAGTTTCGCCTGTAACTGGACGCACTGGCTGATGTTTCTAGCGCGCTCCACTTTCATCCCGTTGTGGTTTCGTGAAAGGCGTTCTGGGTATTGGCAACTGCGGATTCAAGCTGTGGTGAATTTGCACATTTTTGTAAGCATTTGAAGCAAGACGGCCTGTGTCGGAACAACTTCGCGGTCCGCCCAGGTTCTTAGATATCGACAACTTGAGAGGTAATCATGTCAATCACCAAAGTGGGCAAAAGCGGACAAAAATTCATCGCCCGAAACCGGGCGCCTCGCGTACAGATTGAGTACGACGTTGAAATCTATGGCTCCGAGAAGAAGGTGCACATCCCCTTTGTCATGGGCGTCATGGCGGACCTGTCAGGCAAGCCTCTGGAGAACTTGCCCGAAATAGCTGATCGAAAATTCCTGGACATCGACATCGACAATTTCGATGCGCGCATGAAATCGATCAAGCCACGCGCTTCCTTCCTTGTCCCCAACACCTTGACGGGCGAGGGCTACCTGAGCGTGGACCTGACGTTTGAAAGCATGGATGACTTCTCTCCCGCCGCAGTGGCGCGGAACATCGGTCCGCTGAACACACTTCTGGAGGCGCGCACCCAGCTTCACAACCTGCTGTCGTACATGGATGGCAAGCAGGGTGCCGAAGAACTGATCCGCAAGGTCCTCCAAGACCCGGCACTGCTCAAGTCTTTGGCCACCAGCGCCAAGCCCGCCATGGAGCCTGCTGAAGGCTCTGTTCAACACGACGCCGCCTGAGCCAGCCTAGCGAACGGAAACACCCATGAGCGCACTACCTATCACCGAATCTTCCGCGACTACCCAGTCTATGGAGGGGCACGACTTCGCGGCGTTGCTGAGCAAGGAATTCAAACCAAAAACAGACCAGGCCCGCGATGCCGTGGAGGCAGCGGTTCAGACCCTTGCGCAGCAGGCGCTGGCGTCTGTTGCGACGATCTCCAATGACGCCTACCAGACTGTTCAGGCCATCATTGCCGAGATTGATCGCAAGTTGTCAGAGCAGGTCAATCTGGTGATCCACCACACGGAGTTTCAGAAACTGGAAGGCGCCTGGCGCGGCCTGCAGCATCTGGTGACCAACACGGAAGTGGATGAGATGCTGAAGATCCGTGTGATGAACATTTCCAAAAAGGAACTGCATCGCAACATGCGCCGGTACAAAGGTGTCGGCTGGGATCAAAGCCCCATCTTCAAGAAAGTCTATGAAGAAGAATACGGCCAGTTTGGCGGCGAACCTTTCGGATGCCTGGTAGGCGACTACCACTTCGACCACAGCCCTCCAGACGTCGAGCTGCTGGGAGAAATGGCCAAAGTCGCTGCCGCTGCGCATTGCCCATTCATCTCGGGTGCATCGCCAGCACTCATGCAAATGGACTCCTGGCAAGAACTCGCAAACCCCCGCGACCTGACCAAGATCTTCACCAACACCGAATACGCGGCCTGGCGCAGCTTGCGAGAGTCCGATGACTCGAAGTACATCGGTCTGGCAATGCCCCGATTCTTGGCGCGCCTGCCGTATGGTGCCAAGACCAATCCCGTTGACGAGTTCGACTTTGAGGAAGAAACCGCGGGCGGCAACCATAGCAAGTACTGCTGGTCCAACTCGGCGTACGCGATGGCGGTAAACATCAACCGGTCGTTCAAATACTACGGTTGGTGCACATCGATCCGTGGGGTGGAGTCGGGCGGTGCGGTGGAGAATCTTCCCGCACACACTTTCCCCACCGACGACGGCGGCGTGGACATGAAGTGCCCCACCGAAATTGCCATCAGTGATCGGCGCGAAGCGGAGCTGGCCAAGAACGGATTCATGCCGCTGGTCCACCGAAAGAACTCTGATGTGGCCGCGTTCATCGGAGCCCAGTCACTCAACAAACCGGCTGAATACTACGACGCCGATGCCACGGCCAATGCCAACCTGTCCGCGCGCCTGCCCTACATGTTTGCCTGCTGCCGCTTCGCCCACTACTTGAAGTGCATCGTGCGCGACAAGATCGGCTCGTTCAAGGAGCGCAGCGATATGGAGCGCTGGCTCAATGACTGGATCATGAACTACGTTGATGGCGACCCATCGAACTCATCGCAAGAGACCAAGGCCCGCAAGCCACTGGCCGCAGCAGAGGTGGAAGTGAACGAAGTGGAAGGCAACCCCGGCTACTACACCTCCAAGTTCTTCCTGCGCCCGCACTATCAACTGGAAGGTCTGACGGTTTCGCTGCGACTGGTATCTAAGCTCCCTTCTGTGAAGGAAGCGGGAAACTGAGTCCACTCAGGGCCGTTGCGAAACAACAGTCGCATCAATAAACGCGACGGCCCCAAGCGTCCCTTCATCTCACCCAAACCATACAAACATACAAGCCAACTTTTGGCGAGGTGCGGGCGTCGCGTTTCCGTTGACACCGTTGTCTTGTCCGGATTCGGCCAGTTTGTGCATGTGACTGGGGGTTAGGCGTCGGCGCAGCCAACAACGTGCGCCTGCTTCCGTACGGACGGCGGACGGACTGGTCTGCGTGCAGTCGACCACCTCGCCAGCTATCAACCCGCTGCTGCGTACCCTCGGCAATCCAAAGAGTATTCAAGTGACTACGACATTCTTCGACTCAACCAACCCTTTGGATGTGCAGCTGAGCCGCATCAAAGAAGCCATTCGAGCAGAGCCGACAAAGGCCTCACTGCGCACCTTTTACTTTCAGCTGCTCGCAGTGATGGGAGATTGGGACAAAGCCCTCGCACAGCTGCAGGTGTGCGCGCAGCTGGACCCCAAGGCGTTGCCCATGGCTCAGGCATATCGCGAAGCAATGCGTTGCGAGCTTTTGCGAACTGAAGTGTTTGAGGGCCGGCGCACGCCCTTTGTAGTGGGCGAGCCGCCGCAGTGGTTGAGCTATATGGTGGATGCTTTGAAGGCGCAAGCAGAGGGTTCCCAGGAGGCCGCATTTGATCTGCGCACCCAGGCACTGGACATGGCGCCAGCGATCAGCGGATCGATCAATGGAGACCCATTCGAATGGCTGTGCGATTCGGACTCGCGCCTCGGGCCCATTTTGGAACTCTATTCAGCGGGCTGCTACTACTGGGTGCCGCTCTCGTCCATCAAAAGCATCACGTTGGAGAAACCCCAGGACCTCCGCGATGTTGTGTGGCAACCCGCCGAGCTGACGTTAGTAAATGAGGGCACCCTGCAAGGTGTAGTGCCCGTACGCTACCCCGCCCACGCGGGAGACGATGACGGCCTTCGCCTCGCACGCCGCACTGAATGGTCAGAGATAGGTGGCGATCATGTTGCGGGCAGAGGCCAGCGGGTACTGATCACAGATCAGGGCGATCACGCGATGCTTGATGTGCGCACGATCTCTTTCAACGCCTGACGCCTTCGCACATGCTTTCCAGGCGATTGAGCGGATTTGGCACCGAGAAGGACCGCCTGCAACCGGCGCTGTTGGATCGCTTGACGGACCACGAGCCCACCAAGCGTACCGAGCAAGCCGACGCGGTCTACGTCACCGAGTCCCGGCTGCGTGCAGCACTGTTGCGCGATCTGGGCTGGCTGCTGAATGCCAGTAACGCGTCGGGACACATCGATTTTGACGGCCTAGCGCATGCGGAACAGTCGACGTTGAACTACGGAATGACGCCGCTGGCAGGCAAGCTGCTATCCGACCTGGACTGGAAGGATGTAGAGGCCAACGTGAGCCGCGCCATTGTGGCCTTTGAGCCGCGCATCCTGCCGGAAACCCTGGCCGTCACGCTTTTGCCATCGTTCGATTCGCTGAACCACCACAACACCCTGCAGTTTGAGATTCGCTGCCAGTTCTGGTCCATGCCCTACCCGCTGGAGTTGCTGCTCAAGACCAGCCTCGACCTCGAAACGGGCCAGGTCTTGGTATCGGATCTGAGAAATTGACAGTGAGCGCACAACGATGAATCCCCGTCTGGTGGAGTACTACAACCGCGAGCTGGCCTACTTGCGAGAGTTGGGAGCCGAGTTCGCCTCTGCGTTTCCAAAAGTCGCAGGACGCCTTGCGCTGCGCGATCTCGAAGTCGCAGACCCCTATGTCGAGCGACTGCTGGAGGGCTTCAGCTTTCTGACTGCGCGGGTACAGATGAAGATGGACGCGGAGTTTCCGCGGTTGTCGCAGCGCATTCTGGAAATGGTGTGCCCGCACTACCTGGCGCCCACCCCGGCCATGGTGGTCGTTCAGATGTCCCCCAGCGAGATTGAAGGCAATGTCGCTGATGGCTTTTGCCTGCCTGCAGGCAGCATGCTGCGTTCTCGCAAGACAACTGACGATCAGACCTCCTGCGACTTTCGTACGGGCCACGATGTGACGCTATGGCCCATAGCACTCACACGCGCCGCCTTGGCCGGCCCGCCTCTGGACCTTCCCCTGGCCCGATTTCGCTTGCCCGCAGAGTCCGCCGCACATCTGAGACTGGAGCTTGAAACCCAGGGTGCCATGGAGTTCTCGCATCTGGCGATGGACAGGCTGGATCTGTACATTCATGCAACAGACGCCATTGCATCACACCTGCAGGAACTCCTGCACCAGTCGGTGCTGGGAATCGTAATCCACGACGTGAACGATCCATCCATCGTGTATGGACACCTGCCGGCCCAGGCGCTGCATGCAGAAGGATACGAGCAATCACAGGCGCTCCTTCCCTACTCCCACCGGGCGTTTCAAGGACATCGCCTTCTTCACGAGTATTTTGCGTTCCCCGCGCGTTTCCGCTTCTTTTCCATTCGGGGTCTTTCTTCGGCACTGCGGCAGATTCCTGCAAAGCGGGTGGCGATCACCCTGCTGTTGCGCAAGGCCGTACCAGCCCTGGAAGCAGTGGTCGACCATCACAAGTTCTTGCTGCACTGCACCCCGGCCATCAACCTGTTCGAGCGCATGGCAGATCGCATCCACGTGTCCTCCGACGTGAACGAATACCACGTGGTGATGGAGCGGACCCGCCCGCGCGACTTCGAGGTTTACAGCGTGCTGAGCGTGACTGGACACCAGGAGGGTCAAGTCAATGACCGGGAATTCGTACCGCTGTACGCGTCCGTCCATGGCATCAGGTCGGAAGATCAGGCCTACTTCGCGATGCGGCGCGAGCCCCGACTTTTTTCCGAGCACGCTGTGCGGTTTGGCCCCCGCACCCAGTACCTGGGAAGCGAGGTGTTTCTGTCACTGGTCGACCAGCGTGCAGCCCCCTTCTCCGACGACCTCAAACAGCTTTCCGTGCGCACCCTGTGCACCAACCGGGACCTGCCTCTGCTGATGCCAACCAACCGGGCAGAAGGCGACTTCACCACCATTGAGTCGGCACCCATTGGACACATCCGCACTATCACAGGCCCCTCGCGTCCTGTTGGCAGCGTGGCTGAAAATGAGATCACCTGGCGCCTGATATCGCACCTCACCCTGAACTACCTGGCGATGACCGACCTCTCGGATGAGGAAGGCGCGGCCACGTTGCGAGAAGTGATGAATCTCTACCTGGCACTGGGCAACCATGCGCTGGCAGGCCAGGTCGCAGGGCTCAAGGAGATGCGCATCCACCCCATTACCCGGCGCCTGACCCAGCACAGCCAGCTTGTCTACGGACGCGGGGTCGGCATTTCGCTCACAGTGGATGATGCTTCGTTTGCCGGCGTCAGCGCATGGCCATTGGTGTCTGTGCTGGAGCGCTTCTTCGCACGACATGTGGGGGTCAACAGCTTTACGGAGCTGTCCCTTCATTCACGCCAGCGCGGAAAAATTGCGCAGTGGGACGTGCGGCCTGGCCAGAGGCCCGGGGTATGAGAAAACCCGCGCCACCACCGTGCACTGAAGCCAGTGACCTGTGGCAGCGGCTACGCCGCAATCCCCACGCCTTTGACCTGTTCTTCACGTTGCGATGGCTCCAGGCGCGCAACTCGCATCTGCCACGCCTGGGCCGCGCAGCCCGCCCGAACGCAGAGCCCATCCGTCTGGGGCAAGACCCGTCTCTTGCCTTTGCGCCGGCCACCATCGCCGAGTTATTGCCTCCAGTGGCGGGCCAACCCGAACGCCTGACCGTGTGGAATTTCGGCCTGTACGGACCCAACGGGCCTCTGCCGACACACCTTACAGAGTATGTCCGGGAACGCCAGCGCCAGCATGACGACCCGGCGCTGGCGCGCTTCTCCGACATCTTTCACCACCGTCTGCTGCTGCTGTTTTTTCGCGCCTGGTCCGACGCCCAACCTACGGCTTCTCTGGACCGAGCTGGCGATGACATGTTTGGTCGGCACATGGCCAGCATTGTCGGCGTGGGGGAATCCACCGCACGCCAGCGCGATGCTGTTGCTGACCACGCCAAACTGCACATGGCCGGCCACCTCACGCGGGCCACACGCAACCCGGAAGGACTGCAACGGGCCATTGGCAGCTACTTTGGCGTCCGAGTCGGGCTGCAAGAATATTGCCTGCACCTCCTGGAGCTAGAGCCCGCGCAGCAAACGCGCCTCTCGCGCCATGCTTGCAACTCCCAACTGGGCGTAGATACCGTTGTGGGCTCGCGGGTGCCCGACGCCCAAAGCAAATTCCGACTACGGATAGGCCCCATGACGCTGGCGCAGTACGAGCGCTTCCTGCCTGGACAGCAGGACTTCAAGGCCTTGGTGGACTGGGTCCGCAACTACCTTGGAATCGAATACGCCTGGGACTTCGAGCTGGTTCTGCAGCGCGAGGAAGTTCCTCGCACCCAGCTGGGCGGCGGCACGCGCCTGGGCTGGACCAGCTGGATGCTAAGCGCTCCGGCCACCCACGACGCAGATGACTTCCGGCTCGACCCTGAGAGTTGGCTCCAGCAACGCGGCCACAAGCTACGCGGCCAGCCACAGCCGCGCAGCCCGTCGGCATAGGTCGCGCGCTGCCACCACACACACCTTTCACCCTCAACGCACTGCCCTTACTTCCCATGTCTGAGATCAGCCGACTCGCCCTGTTTGGAAAACTCAACCCCCTGCTCTTCAAGTCCCTGGAGGGCGCCACGGTGTTCTGCAAACTGCGGGGCAATCCGTATGTGGAGCTGGTGCACTGGCTGCATCAGTTGCTGCAGGAAAACGATTCCGATCTGCTCAGAATCCTTCGCCATTTCGAAGTGAACTCGGAGCAGCTGGCAGCAGACGTGCTGCGCAGCCTGGATCGGCTCCCTCGGGGCGCAACGTCCATCAGCGACTTTTCCGATCAAATCGAAATGTCGATTGAGCGCGGCTGGGTGTACGCCACGCTGATGTTCAATGAATCGCAGATTCGCAGTGCCTACTGGCTCTCCGGCATGCTGCGCACGCGCGCACTGACCAATGAACTGCGGTCTATCTCCAAAGAGCTAGAGAAAGTGAGCGAACCCGCTCTCAGCGATGCGTTTGCGAAATTGTTGCCAGCTTCTCCAGAGGCCACGCTACAGGCTGCCGATGGGTCGGGTCTGCAGGGTGCGCCGGGCGATGCCAGCGGTGCCACATCGCCCCTGGGTGCGGGCAAACAGGATGCCCTGCAGCGCTACACGGTAGACCTCACAGACCGTGCACGCAAAGGCGAGCTGGACCCCGTCACAGGGCGCGACGACGAAGTTCGCCAGATGATCGACATCCTGATGCGCAGACGGCAAAACAACCCCATCCTGGTGGGTGAAGCAGGTGTTGGCAAGACGGCAGTGGTGGAAGGCTTGGCGCTGCGCATCGCCTCAGATGACGTGCCTCCTCCACTTCGCGGCGTGCAATTGCGCGTGATGGATGTGGGCCTGCTCCAGGCCGGTGCCAGCATGAAGGGCGAGTTCGAAAACCGCCTGCGCTCGCTGCTGGATGAAGTGCAGGCAAGCACCACGCCCATCGTGCTGTTCATCGACGAAGTCCATACCTTGATCGGAGCCGGTGGGCAGGCAGGGACGGGCGATGCTGCCAACCTGCTCAAGCCAGCCCTTGCACGTGGCGTGTTGCGCACCATCGGCGCCACCACATGGGCTGAGTACAAAAAGTACATCGAAAAAGACCCGGCACTTACACGCCGGTTCCAACTGGTGCACATCCATGAACCTGACGAGCCCAAGGCCGTTCAAATGCTCCGTGGCGTGGCCACCAAGTTGGAGGGGCACCACAAGGTGCGCATTGCCGACGAGGCAGTTGCCGCTGCTGTCAGCCTGTCGCACCGGTACATCCCCTCGCGGCAACTGCCTGACAAGGCCGTGAGCCTGCTTGACACGGCCTGCTCCCGCGTAGCCATGGCATTGACGGCAACGCCAGCCCGGCTTGAAGCAGTGACTCGCCAGCAGGAGGCACTTCAGGTGGAGCTGGAGGTGGTGCAGCGCGAAGCGGCCCTGGGCATCACCCACACCAGCCGTCTTGAGGAGCTTGCAGCAACATTGCAGAGCCTTGAGCTGGAACACGCAGCCCTGTCCGAGCGCCTGGAACGTGAAAGCGACCTGGCCCAACGCATCGTCGCCGCCGAAGTGGCCTTGATGGCGGCCCACAAACCGCCATCACAGAGCGATGCGGGCGCAGCCGAGAGCACAGACGCTCCAATCACACAACCGCCATCAGCACCGGCAGAACCCCAGGTTTCTGCGTTGGAGTTGGATGCCTTGCGCAAGGAACTCTCTGCATTGCAGGGCGATGATCCACTGCTTCACCCCGTTGTCGATGCGGGCGTCGTCGCGGCCGTGGTCGCAGAGTGGACCGGAATCCCTGTGGGCCGCATGGTTCGGGACGAGGTGAAATCCGTCCTGGAGCTTACGCAGACGCTGGAAAAGCGGGTGATTGGCCAGCGCCACGGACTGGAGGCCATCACGCGCCGTATTCAAACTGCCCGCGCCCGACTGGACAATCCTGGAAAGCCCATCGGCGTCTTTCTGCTGGCGGGACCATCCGGGGTCGGCAAGACAGAGACGGCGCTGTCGCTGGCCGAAGCCCTGTATGGCGGTGAACAGAACCTCATCACCATCAACATGAGCGAGTTTCAAGAGGCCCACACGGTCTCCACCCTCAAAGGCGCGCCACCCGGCTACGTGGGATACGGAGAAGGCGGCGTGCTGACCGAGGCGGTGCGGCGCAGGCCCTACAGCGTGGTGCTGCTCGATGAGATCGAGAAGGCCCACTCCGACGTGCACGAGATGTTCTTTCAGGTGTTTGACAAAGGCTGGATGGAAGACGGTGAAGGCCGCTACATCGACTTCAAGAACACAGTGATCATCCTCACGTCCAATGTGGGGTCTGACCTGATCGCGGGCATGTGCAACGACCCCGAGCTGATTCCGGCGCCCGAGGCGTTGGCAAAGACCGTTCGGCAACCGCTGCTCGACAAGTTTCCTGCGGCGCTCCTGGGCCGCCTCGCGGTGGTGCCGTACTACCCCATCTCGGACGCCATGCTGGACCAGATCATCCGCCTGCAGATGCGCCGCATTCAGAAACGCATTGAGGACAACCACGGCGCGCAGTTCGCGTTCGACGACAGCGCGGTGCAGCTCATCCGCGAGCGCTGCAGCGAGGTCGAATCCGGCGCCCGCATGATCGACGGCATCTTGACCCAAAACCTCCTGCCGCGCATGGCGATGGAGTTTTTGCAGGCATCGGTCGATGCCAAGTCCATCGACACGATCGAAGTCAGCGCCGCTCACAACGACTTCGTGATCAGCTACACCTGAGAACGCCCTTTTCCACCCACCCACCATCGCCATCATGCCCATCCACAGCCCGATCAGCGATTTCCCCGCCACCCTCGCTTCAGTTGAAGTTGTTGCTGCAGCAGCGACCTCACCGCGCCGTTGGCCACGAGGCGCGCGCGCGCCGCTGCAACCTCGTTTCCGTCCGGTGCTCATCGCGCTCATTGGCATGGCAATGGTTGCGACCTTCACGCCGCTTCGCGCGTGGACCCTGGGGGACATCGGCAAGGCGGGCGAAGCGGTCAGCCGCGGTGAAAGCGTTCTGTCCACGGGGCAGCAGGTCATGTCCACGGGACGGCAGGCTGTAGATACCGGCAGACAGATGTGGAACAACCGGGGCTACGCGCCCACCCAGCCTCCCTCAGGCCCCGCCGTCATGGCGCGGGACGAAGGGGGGCCAAAACGCCTCATTGCCATGCTGGAGCGCAATGCGGGCGACTCGATCACCGTGAGCAACACGCTGGTCGGCTTGCTCGACCAGGGCGCGTACTTCGTGCAGCGGCAGCCTGCCCATGTCACGCCGGTGCAAGACCAGTTGCTGGCAACGCCGCGCGGGGACAGCTCTGCGGTGTCCATCGACCTGCCGACGACACCGCCCGGCACCCTGTTTGACCTGGGCACGGGCCGCACCCGCACAGGAGGTGCCGGCGTCAAGATCTTTGCACTGACAGTGCACTCCAACGTGCCGCGGCGCCCGGGCCGTCGGGGGCTTGATGCCATCGAGCAGCACGCCATGCTGACGTCCAGCTCGGTGCAGCTGGAGTGGCCATTGCAGCCCGACCTGGCGCTGGAGCCCGTGGGCGGCAAGTTGCTGGTGTGGGCCAGTGAAGCAGGCGTGGCGTTTCCAGCAGGATTCGGTGCAGACGGCCGCCTGTTCACATCCGACGACCCCATGGTGCGACTGCCCCGCGGCTACACCGTGGTCACACTCGACAGCCGCGGTTTCAGCTTCGACCGCAGCCGTGAAGTGGCGCTCGCACAGTACAACGTGCAATCGACCGCTGACATTGACCTGGCGCGTTTGGCCCCAGCAGATGCGTTCAAGGCTTTCACCAGCGTGATGCACGAGCGCTACCCCTTCCGTGGCGCCCAGCCCACCGACTGGAGTCGGTTGCAAACTGAACTGTCCGACAAGGTCCGGCAGGCCGGTGATCAGAAGGACCGACGGGCGATGGGGCAGGTTTACACGGAAATCGGTGCTCGTCTGCAGGACGGCCTGTTTCGCGTCGATCATCGGGAAGCTGGCTCACAGGCCGCTGCCATGGGAGGCCTGGATGTCGGCCTGACCGAACAATGGCAGCCGCGCGGCATCATGCCGCTGCCAGTGCCCGGTGTGTGGTGGCTCTCTGATGGCCGCGCGTTGGTCAGCAGCGTGACTGCCAACTCGCCCGCTGCGCTGGCAGGCTTGCGCCCCGGCGCAGAAATTGTCGAAATCAACGGTGAAAGCGTCTCGCGCTATGTCGGCCGGGCAGCGCGCTACTCCAACCGCCCCACAGAAGCGGGCCGTCGGCACGATGCGCTCAAAATGATCGCCTACGACCGGGACGCCATGACCCTCAAGGTGCGCCAGGACGGCAAGGACCAGACCCTGGATCTGCGCCAGCGAATGGCCGAGCAGCCACAGGCACCCGGCCGAGCACCCAACAACGAATCGCTCTCAGCCTTTCAGCTGCGCAGCCACTCGGGCAAGCAATACGGCTACATCGCCTTCAACTCCTTCTCGGATGGCGGGGGCAACCTGGAGATGTGGGAGCGCAGTCTGGCCACCGTCAACCAATCCCGGCTGCGCGGCCTGATCCTGGACCTGCGCGGCAACAACCACAGCACCTACCAGCTGGTGCCTCATTTTGCGGCGTCGTTTTTCTCGTATGACCGGCCGCTGCGCCTGCAGGCTTACGCACAGCGGCAGGTGGACGCGACAGCCAAGGTCTGGCGCTCCCGTGGCAGCCTGGGCATCCCGCCCCAGCTGCCTCTATACACCCAGGGGAGCGGCCAATACAGCGCCCCGCTGGTACTGCTGACGGGCCAGGAGTGCACAGGCCCCTGCGAAGTGTTCTCTGCCTGGCTGCAAAAGGCAGGACGCGCCCACATCGTTGCCACCGAACCCACGCCGGGCTCGGTCGGCCTGACCACCCGCGTGCTGTTGCCGGGAGAAGTGGTGGTGCACGCTCCCACCGTGGCAGAAATCGGAGCCAACGGCGACCACTATGTGCACGGCAAGGGGGTGGAACCCGATTTGCGAGTCCCGGTGGACGCAGGGTTCGTGCAGCGCATCATGGGCGGGGGTGACCCGGTACTGGATGCAGCCGTTCAGTGGCTGGACAGCAAGACTTGACACTCCGCCACTAACGGCCAAGGTCTGGGACCCCGCCACTGTCATCTATTTGTGTGGGCGTGGCGGGCGGGATGGGCGAGCCGAGAGAAAATAGCCCCATGCCCCTCATTCCAGACTTCATTGCCCCCACCCGCCACACCGATCCGGCCGAAGCGCTGGCACAGGTGCAGCGTATTTACCAGCAACAGATCGGCCATCTGCGCGAAACGATGCAGCGCTTTGTGGCGGGAGAGACGCCCGGATCAGCCGTGCGTGCGTTCTACCCCTTTATACGGGTGCACACCACCACGGTGGCGCGGGCCGACACCAAGCTGGCCTATGGGTTTGTGGAGGGGCCTGGCCGCTACGAAACCACCCTTACGCGGCCCGATCTGTTCGCCAACTACTATGCCGAGCAATTCCGCCTTCTGCGCGCCAGCCACAACGTAGAACTGGAAGTAGGCACCAGCACACACCCCATTCCCATCCATTTCTCCTTTGCCGAGCACGATCACATTGAAGGCACGCTGACCACCGAGCGCCGCATGCTGATGCGCGACGTGTTCGACCTGCCCGACCTGGCCGCCATGGACGATGGCATTGCCAACGGCACCTGGCAGGCCCGCCCCGGCGAGGCGCAGCCGCTGTCGCTTTTCACCGCGCCGCGTGTGGACTATTCGCTGCACCGCCTGCGCCACTACACCGGCACGGCGCCCGAGTGGTTCCAGAACTTCGTGCTATTCACGAATTACCAGTTCTACATCGACGAATTCGTGCGCCTTGGCCATGCCGAGATGGCCAAGCCCGACAGCGAATACATCGCCTTCATCGAGCCCGGCAATGTGGTCACCCGCCGCGTTGGATTGCCCTCCCAGCCAGGCGACGACCTGGGTGCCGCTCCGCCGCGCCTGCCGCAAATGCCCGCCTATCACCTGGTGCGCAAGGACGCGAGTGGCATCACCATGGTCAACATCGGCGTGGGCCCGGCCAACGCCAAGACCATTACCGACCACATCGCCGTGTTGCGCCCCCACGCCTGGATGATGCTGGGCCACTGCGCGGGCCTGCGCAACAGCCAGCAACTGGGCGACTATGTGCTGGCCCACGCCTACGTGCGCGAAGACCACGTACTGGACGAAGAACTGCCATTGTGGGTACCCATCCCGGCGCTGGCCGAAATCCAGATGGCCCTGCAACAGGCAGTGGCCGACGTGACAAAGATCGAGGATGCCGACCTCAAACGCATCATGCGCACCGGCACCGTGGCCAGCACTGACAACCGCAACTGGGAGCTGCTGCCCGACAACATGCCCCAGCGCCGCTTCAGCCAAAGCCGCGCCGTGGCCCTGGACATGGAAAGCGCCACCATCGCCGCCAACGGTTTCCGCTTTCGCGTCCCCTACGGCACCCTGCTGTGTGTGAGCGACAAGCCCCTGCACGGCGAGATCAAGCTGCCCGGCATGGCCAACCATTTCTACCGCGAGCGCGTGGACCAGCACCTGCGCATCGGCATGCGCGCCATCGAAATCCTGCGCACCGGCGGCGTCGATCGCCTGCACAGCCGCAAGTTGCGTAGTTTCGCCGAGGTGGCTTTCCAGTAATCCCTTCTGTCCACCCCATGACCCTGGACTTCGTCACGCTCATGACCGTCATGGCGGCGAACCTGTTCATGATTTCGGCGGTGCTGCCGCTGATCATGGGCCGGGATGTGAGCCGTGCCGCACGGTGCGTGCAGGCCAGCCTGCTGCTGCAAGCAGTGGGCTGGGCCGCCATCATCGCGTCGTCCACGCTGTGGGACCAGGCCTTGTCCACGGTTGCCATTGCGTGCCAGACGGCCGCGCAGTGGGCGCTGTACCGCGCGCTGGAAGAGTGGCTGGGGCCCCGTCCCCTGCGCCGCACCCTGCTGGTGCTGGTGGTGGCGGCACCGCTGGGCTATACCCTGGGTTTTGACCACTATGCCTGGCGCGTGGGCTGGGCCAACGGGCTGCTGGCCGCCACGCTGTGTGTGGTGGCACGTGCCACGCAGGCGCCCCTCATCCTTGCAGACAGCCGCTGGAGACACCTGTTGCTGGGCTGCCTGCTGAGTTCTGCGCTCTTTACGCTGGCCCGCGGTGTGCTGGGTGCGTTCACCGACCAGTACCCCAGTTTTCGCACTCCCCACCCAGTCAATCTGGCAGCGGCCGTGGTCACCAACGTGAGCCTGGTGCTGGGTACGGTCGCCGTGCTGGTCGCGTGGCGGTATGAAGCTGAGCAAAAGCTGCGCACACTGGCCATGACCGACGGGCTGACCGGCCTGCTCAACCGCCGTGGCTTCACCCACCAGGGCGAGAACCTGATGTCCCACGCCTGGCGTCACCGGCTGCCCATGACCGCCCTGATGCTAGACCTGGACCACTTCAAGCAGATCAACGACACCCTGGGCCATGAAGCGGGTGACCGCGCTTTGCAGTTGTTTGCCCGGTTGCTGGGCGAAACCCGCCGCACCGGCGACCTGATCGCGCGGCTGGGCGGCGAAGAATTCGGCGTGCTGCTGTTGCACAACACAGCACCCGCTGGCGAAGCATTTGACCGCCGCCTGCGCGCGCGGTTGCGCGAAACCAGCGCCGCAGAGCTGGGGTTCGAGCTGGACTTCAGCGCTGGCATGGCCACATTAAACCCGGGCGAAAACAAACTGTCCGCCCTCATGGCCCGCGCCGATGCTGCACTCTACGACGCAAAGGCTTCGGGCCGCGGGCGTTTGATGGCAGCTGGCTGACATCAACCCACCCAACCGGGTGGCCCCGGTCTTCAAGGGTTGATCATCGCCGCCACGTCGCGCGCAGCGCCTGCTTGTTCCAAAAGGAGGTGTTTGACCAGGCTGTGGCGATCCTCCGCAGTGCGTTGCTGCGACAGAAAGCGCTTTCCGCTCAAGTGATCGATGTCGATCTCAAATCCCACCAGCCGCCGGGCGGCATCTTCCACAAACGAGGGGGACGCATCTTGCAGCGACCAAGGCAGCGCGCGGTACTCCTCTTGCAGTCGGGTGAGCGCCTGCAGGTGCGCGTGCATCCATTCGATGTCGTCCGTGAAGCGGATGGCACCGCGGGCTTGCACCGCCGCGTAGTTCCAGCTGGGTGCAAGGCGCCCGCTGCGCTGGCCGTTCACGTACCAGCGTGGCGAAATGTAGGCGTTGGGGCTCTGAAATACCGCGAGTACCTGCGCTCCTTCATACACCGCCCGCAAGGTGTGCTCGCGCGCAATATGCCCCCGCAGTTGGCCATGAACGCCTTGTGCCACCCACTCCAGCGGCAGCAGGTTGGCATCCAGCCCGAGTTCCGTCATCGCCACCACGGTGGCGAGCGGGTACGTGCGCATCAGGCTGTGGCAGTCGCCAGAGCCGTCTGGCTGAAAAACAGGTTGTGTGTACATGTGTGGGTAAAAAAAGCGTTTGCGAAACCGTCGCAGTCTTGCCCATTTGCCGCGGCACGTCTTGAACGTTTCGGACAGTAGCAAACGCGCAGCTATGCCAGGCGGACCAGTGGCGCTGGCTCAGGCAAGGCCGGTGTGAACCCGCCGAACCGCCGGAACTCCCGGGTCATGTGGGCCTGATCTGCATAGCCTGCTGCGGCAGCCACGTCGCTCAGCGGAGCCACGCCTTTGGCCAGAAGCGCCATCGCACGCTGGAAGCGCAACACACCCGCCAGCGTGCGCAAGGGCAGGCCTACCACCGCCACCATATCGCGCCGCAGCGTGCGGGCCGAGGAGGGGGGCGCCCAAGCCGCCGCACCAGCATCATCTTGTGCACCGTGCTGCATGCGACCAAGCGCAAGAAGCGCCCGGCCGTGGGATGCGGCCATGCGCGCACGCGCACTCGACGCCAGCGCCGCGGCCACACAACGCAAGGCAGCTTCCACACCATGCAATGTGGTTTGCGCGAGGATTTCACCTGCCAATGCCCCCAGGCACCGCTCAACATCACCGCCCACCAACGTGCAATCGCGCAGCGCACTCGGCGTAATGCCGAGGCACGCCCCGCCCCAGCCGATATGAAAGCGCACACCAAGAATGACGGTGTGGGGGCGTAGCGCAACCATGGTGGGGACCTGCGCAGGTCCTGCAATCACCAAAAGCCGCGGCGTTGCAGTGCCTGCCCGCCCCAGCGCGCAATGCACCACCAGATCCATCCGCCCGTCCGGTAATACCAATTGCTGCCCTTCGGACTGCGCCCTGTAGCGCCAAATTGCCTCGATTTTTTCAGAGTCGAGTGTGCCCAGAGGCAGTTCGGCATACCCCGCATCAAGATGAATGGATTTCATGGCGCCAACAGGTTAGCACCGCAAAAAAACCAGCGCCCGTCTTGGGTGCGCCATGTAGTGCGGTCCTTGCCATTGGCGCTTCTGGTATCGCACACAATCAGCCCATGACCGCACTCTTTGAAGTCCTGAACCTGCGCAAAAGTTATGGCGAAACCACGGTGGTGGACGACGTGTCGTTCTCCATCGCCCCCGGCGAATGCCTGGGCGTCATCGGCCCCAACGGCGCTGGCAAAACCACCACCATCCGCATGTGCCTTGGCCTCGCTTCGCCCGATGGCGGTGCCGTGCACTTTTATCCACAAGCTGGAGGCACCCCGCTGCACATGCCACGCGATGCGCTGGCCATCAAGGCGCAGCTGGGCGTGGTCACACAGTTCGACACGCTGGACCCGGACTTCACCTGCGCCGAAAACCTGCACGTGTTTGGCCGCTATTTTGGCCTCAAGGGCAAGGTCATGGACGAGCGCGTACCCCAGTTGCTGGAGTTCGCCGCCCTCACCCCCAAGGCCAACGCCAAGCCTGGAGAACTGTCCGGCGGCATGAAGCGCCGGTTGTCGCTGGCGCGTGCCCTCGTCAACAACCCGCGCCTGCTGCTGCTGGACGAGCCCACCACGGGCCTGGACCCGCAAGCGCGCCACTTGATGTGGGAGCGGCTGCAAATGCTGCTGCAACAAGGCAAGTCGATTTTGCTGACCACCCACTTTATGGACGAGGCAGAGCGCCTGTGCTCGCGCCTGCTGGTGCTGGACCACGGCAAGAAGATCGCCGAAGGCAGGCCGCGCGAACTGATCGCCCAGCACCTGGAGCCCGATGTGGTGGAGGTGTTTGGCGTGGGCGCCAAGGCCTTGGCCGGAGACGCCGCACTGCGCGCCCTGGCCGCGCGGGTAGAGATCAGCGGGGAGACGGTGTTCTTCTACACGCAGAACGCCCAGCCGCTGCTGCAGGCGCTGGGCGCGCACGGCCATCTGCGCACGCTGCACCGGCCTGCGAATCTGGAAGACCTGTTCCTCAAGCTCACCGGGCGGCAGATCCGGGAGTGAGCGAGTGATGCGTTGGCACTGGGGGAGCGCCGCCCACCGCGCCCTCAATCACTCCTGATTCGATAGCTACTAGCGCTTATGGGATAAGCTCCAGAGGCCAATTTCACTTAAATTTTTCCTTACACCTTGCGTGGCTTGACCTTGCTGGCAGCCAGCTTGGCGCTGGTGCGCGCCGTCTCCACATCGGCCGCACGCGCCAGCGCCACGCCCATGCGGCGCTTGGTGAAGCTCTCGGGTTTGCCGAACAGGCGCAGGTCGGTGCCCGGCACGCGCAGTGCCTCCTCCACGCCGTCAAACACGATACCGACCGCATCCACGCCGCCGTAGATCACCGCGCTGGCGCCGGGGTTGCGCAGACTGGTGTCCACCGGCAGGCCCAGGATGGCACGGGCGTGCAGTTCGAACTCGCTCTGGTGCTGGGTGCACAGGGTGACCAGGCCGGTGTCGTGGGGGCGTGGGCTCACTTCGCTGAACCACACGTCTTGCCCCTTCACAAATAGCTCCACGCCAAACAATCCCTGGCCGCCGAGGTTATCGGTCACGGCCTTGGCAATCTGGCGCGACTTCTCAAGCGCGGCCGGGTGCATGGGGTGGGGCTGCCAGCTTTCCACGTAGTCGCCGCTGACCTGCACATGGCCTATGGGGTCGCAGAAATGGGTCTCGATCTGGCCATCGGCACCCACGGCGCGAACGGTTAGCTGGGTGATTTCGTAGTCAAAGTCGATGAAGCCCTCGACGATCACGCGGCCGTGGCTCACGCGGCCACCAGCCATGGCGTAGTCCCAGGCTTTTTTCACGTCGTCGGGGCCGTCGATCTTGCTCTGACCCTTGCCGGAGCTGCTCATCACCGGCTTGACGATGCAGGGGTAGCCGATGCCTGCATCAATGGCGGCCTGCAGCTCTTCCAGCGAATTGCAGAACTTGTAGGGGCTGGTGGGCAGGCCCAGGGTTTCGGCCGCCAACACGCGGATGCCTTCACGGTCCATGGTCAGGCGGGCGGCGCGGGCGGTGGGGATGACGCGCACGGTGCCAGCGGCTTCCAGCTCTTCGAGCATGGGGGTGGCGATGGCTTCGATCTCAGGCACCACCAGATGGGGCTTTTCGGCCTCGATCAGGGCCTTGAGCTGGGCGGGGTCGCTCATGGTGATGGTGCGCGCATGGTGGGCCACCTGCTGGCCGGGGGCGTTGTCGTAGCGGTCCACGGCGATGGTTTCCACGCCCAGGCGTTGCAGCGCGATCAGCACCTCCTTGCCCAGCTCTCCCGAGCCCAGGAGCATGACTTTGGTGGCATGGGGGGACAGGGGGGTTCCGAGGGTGGTCATGGTGGAGGGCTTTCAGGAAGGGTGACAAAGTCAGGGTGAGAAGGACGACGGCGACTTTAATGCACCCGGGCGCAGAACTTGCAAACGCTCCGGGCATGTCCCCACCGCCCCTGTCCTCCCCTTCCAGCACGGCCCGCTCGCACAGCCCCACCGACTGGCACGCCCAGGAGCTGCTGCTGATGCGCGAGGTGATGCGCCTCATTGGCCGCAGCCTGGCACCCGGCCTGGTGCTGCGCGAGATGCTGCACCTGATGAGCGAGCTGCTGGGCCTGAACCGGGGGCGCATCGTGCTCGTTGACGATGCTCCTGCCGCCGCTGGCGAACCGCGCACCGCCTCCATCCAGCACGCCTACGGCCTCACCCAGGCCGAGGCCCAGCGCGGCCGGTATGCCTGGGGCGAGGGCATCACGGGCCGCGTGCTGGCCACGGGGCAGCCTGCCATCGTGCAGGACATTGATGCCGAACCGCTGTTTCTGGCGCGCGCGGTGGAACGCAGCCAGCTGCCGCCCGAGACGGTGGCCTTCATCGCCCTGCCCATCGAGGTCAACAACGCGCCCATCGGTGTGCTGGCCTGCCACCGCATCCGCAGCCGCCAGCGCCACCTGAACGACGACCTGGCGGTGCTGCGCGTGCTGGCCACGCTGGTGGGGCAGCTGCTGCAGCTCGAAGCCCTGGTGGCCGAGCAGACGCGGCAGCTACAGGCGCGCAACGCCGTGCTGGCCAATGCGCTCAACACCAAAAGCGCGCGCTACGGGCTCATCGGTAGCTCGCCGCCGCTGCTGCAGGCCTTGAGCGAGCTGGAGCGCGTGTCGCAAACCCAGGCCACCGTGCTGCTGCTGGGCCAGTCAGGCACGGGCAAGGAATTGTTCGCACGCGCCGTGCACTTGGCCAGCGGGCGGCGCGACCGGCCTTTCATCAAGGTCAACTGCTCGGCCATCCCCGATGCGCTGTTCGAATCCGAACTGTTTGGCTACGAAAAAGGGGCGTTTACGGGCGCGAGCACGGCACGCGCGGGATGGTTTGAGCAGGCCGACAGCGGGACCATCTTTCTGGACGAGATCGGCGAGCTGCCGCTGGCCATGCAGTCCAAGCTGCTGCGCACGCTGCAAGAGGGTACGCTGGTGCGCCTGGGGGGGCAGCGCGAGGTGAAGGTGAACGTGCGCCTGGTGGCGGCCACCAACCGCGACCTGGCGCAGGAGGTGGAGGTCGGCCACTTCCGGCAAGACCTGTACTACCGCCTGAACGTGATCCCCATCCGCCTGCCCTCGCTGGCCGAGCGGCGCGAGGACATCCGCGCGCTGGCGCTGCACTTTGTGAGCCGCGCGAACCAGGCGCACCAGCGCAACGTCAACCTGTCGCCCGACGCGCTGGCGCGGCTGGAAGAACACCCCTGGCCCGGCAACATCCGCGAGCTGGGCAATGTGATCGAGCGGCTGGTGCTGCTGGCCAATGACACGCTGGTGACGCGGGCTGAGCTGGACCGGTTTCTGCCCGCTGCGGCTGTGGTGTTGCCGCCAGCAGCGGCGCCTGCTCCGCAGATCGCGTCAGGGCCTCCCGGGGCCGCCGCAGCGCCGCTGGTGCGCGACTACGCCCCGGCCCAGTCCCACAGCGTCCAGGTGCTGCAAACCGCGCTGGCCGCGCACCACGGCAGCCAGTCGCGCGCAGCGCAGAGCCTGGGGCTGACGCTGCGGCAATTCAGCTACCGGCTGCGCAAGGCAGGCTTGAAGTGACGCCACACACTGTGTCGACAATTTGTACACACAGTGTTCAGCGGCTGCGTTGACCATGCTGCTTTGCGATCAGAGCGCGGCAAAATACTATTAAATTGATAGCTATTAGCGCTTTATGGATAAGCGCTAGCGGCAAATTTTATTCAAATTTCTTTGCACCCACCCGCTCTGGCACACCTGTTGCGATAAGGAGGGCAGGCATCCCGCCCACCACCGCATCGAAAGGTTTCCCATGAGCACCGTGACCGCCTCTGCCTCCGACGCCGTTCTCATCTCACCCACCCAGTTGTTGGCCCTGCAAGCAGCAGAACCCGTGGTGCTGATCGACACCCGCGACGCTGACACCTATGCGCTAGGGCACATCCCCGGCGCGGTGAACCTGCGCGAGACCTTCACGTATCTCGCCACCTCCACGCCCCAGGGCCTGCAGGAGCTGAAAGACACCTTCGCCGCACACCTGGGCGCCATCGGCCTGTCGGGCGCCGAGACGGCCGTGTTCTACGAAGACGCGCTCAACAGCGGCTACGGCCAGTCGTGCCGGGGCTACTACCTGCTGACCTGGCTGGGCTACCCCAAGGTCAAGGTACTCAATGGCGGCTACTCGGCCTGGAAGGCGGCAGAGCTGCCCGTCTCCACCGAGGCCATGGCGCCTACGCCCGCCATCTTCCCGACCCAGCTGACCACCACCGACGTGATGCTGACCAAGGAAGACGTGATCGAGGCCCTGGGCACCGACACCGTGCTGCTGGACGTGCGCGATGTGGACGAGTGGATTGGCGACAGCTCCAGCCCCTATGGCAAGGACTTTGCGCCGCGCAAGGGCCGCCTGCCCGGCGCCAAGTGGCTGGAGTGGTACCGCTTCATGAAGCCATCTGCCCAAGGCCCGGTGTTCAAGTCGCCCGACGAAGTGCGCGCCGAATGCGCCACGGCGGGCATCAGCCCGGCGGACACGGTGTACCTGTATTGCTTCAAGGGCGCGCGCGCGTCCAACACCTTCCTGGCGCTCAAGCAGGCGGGCTTTGCCGATGTGCGCATGTACTTCGGCTCGTGGAACGAATGGTCGCGCGACGACAAGCTGCCGATTGAAAGCGGGCTGCCGCTGGTCAAGTTCCCCAAGAAGCCTGCGCTGGCGCTGGCGGCCTGAGCCACGCCCGAATCCCCGCAGCGGGTGTGGCCTGCTGCGGCCCCTGTTTCATTTTTACCTTCACTTTTTTCTCCAAGGAACACCATGTCCACCGATCTGCTGGAACCCTCTGCCCCCGTCACCACCGTGACCACCGTGCACACGCACCTACGCCCCATCGACCGCGACGGGCTGATGGCCTTTGCCGACAAGGGCCGCAACAACCCTGCGAGCCGGGGCACGAACAAGGTCCACACGGTGATGGAAGGGCAGTACCGCTCGCTGAGCACTGTGGGCAACCATGCCCCAGTGGTGGTGGACGAGCCCCTGCACCTGTTCGGGCAGGACACGGCACCCGCGCCCGGCGAGATCGTGCTGTCGGGCCTGGGCGGCTGTCTGGCGGTGGGCATCACGGCCGTGGCCACCTGGAAGCAGGTCAAGCTCAGCAAGATCGAGATCTTCATGGAAGGCGACATCGGCAACCCCGCCGCCTGGGGTGCGGGTGGGGCGCTGCAGAAGCTGCCTGCCGAAATGGGCTTTCAGGCAATCCGCGTGAAGGTGCTGGTGGAGGGCGATGCGCCGCGCGAGGTGCTGGATGAGATCGTGCAGCACGCCAACTTCTACTCGCCCGTGGCGAACAGCATGCGCAACCCCATTCCGTTTGAAATCAGCCTGGCGGACTAGCCAACCCGCCGCCATCGAGCCCACCCCGCGCCCCCAAGGAGCCCCATGAACCCCGCCGACCTCCCCCCCCAACTCCACCTGGACAGCGCCCTGCGGGGCGATGCGCTGCTGGCCGCCGTGCGCCAGATTGCGCAGGGCCCGCTGGCCGCGCAGGTGGAGGCGATTGACCGCACCGGCTACTACCCCTGCGCCGAGCTGCAGCAGCTGGCCGCCGTGGGCGCGATGAGCGCGCACCTGGACAGCACCGCCGGCCCGGCCGACTACGGCTTGGCCA
>NZ_JBKBXG010000007.1:41544-89156 GCF_046314175.1 Acidovorax sp.
GCGGCGCCACCGGCTTCATGATGTGGTGCCAGGCGGTGTGCGGGCTGTACCTGCAGCAGTCGGGCAACCCCGCGCTGGTGGGCGATGTGCTGCAGCGCCACGCCAGCGGCGAGGGCATGGGGGGCACTGCGCTGTCCAACCCCATGAAAAGCTACGCGCAGATCGAAAGCCTGTTGCTCAAGGCCACGCCGGTGGAGGGCGGTTACCTTGTCAACGGCACCCTGCCCTGGGTCAGCAACCTGGGGCCCGACCACTACTGCGGCGCGATTGCGGCGGTGGTGGATGCGGATGGCGGCACCAGCCAGCGCGAGGTGATGTTCCTGCTGCGCTGCGATGCCCCTGGCGTGGAGATGCGCGAATGCCCCAGCTTCTCCGCCATGGAGGGCACGGGCACCTACGCGCTGCGGCTCAAGGACCACTTCATCGGCACGGCCGACACCATGGCCGACCCTACCCGCCCTTTCATTGCCCGCATCCGCGCTGCGTTTGTGATGCTGCAATGTGGCATGGCGGTGGGCATCACCCAGGGCGCCATCGACTCGATGTGGGCGGTGGAGGCCCAACTGGGCCACGTCAACCAGTTCCTGGAAGACCGCCCCGATGCCCTGCAGGCCGAGCTGGATGCACTGACTGCACGCGTCATGCAACTGGCCCAGACGCCTTTCGACACAAGCACTGATTTCTTCATTGATGTGCTGGACGCCCGCGCCCACGGCGCGGAGCTGTGCCTGCGCGCCGCCCAGTCGGCCCTGATGCACCAGGGTGCGCGCGGCTACCTCATGAGCTCGGACGTGCAGCGGCGCGTGCGCGAGTCGCACTTTGTGGCCATCGTCACGCCCGCCATCAAACACCTGCGCAAGGAGATCGCCCGGCTCAGCACCGAGGAGATGCCTGCATGACGCCCACTGCCCCCACGCCCACCCACACGCCCTTTGCCACCTCCGAATTTGCGTTGAGCACAACGTCACAGGCGTTGTGCGATGCGTTCGCCAATGGGACCGACGGGGCCGATGGACTCTCTGCGGCGCCCTGGCAAAGCTACATCTGCAACGCCTGCGGCTACATCTACAACGAGGCGGACGGCGACCCCGATGGCGGCCTGCCGCCCGGCACACGGCTGGCGGACATCCCCGACGACTGGGCCTGCCCCCTGTGCGGGGTGACCAAGGCCGATTTTTCTCTGTATGAAGCCCCCACGCTGGAAGCGCTGCGGGCGCAAGCCAGCGCATCACCCCCCTCCATCCGCCCGCGTGGCGAGCCGGGCGTGGTGATCGTCGGCGCGGGCCGCGCAGGCTGGCAACTGGCCGAAACCCTGCGCCAGCACAGTGCCACACTGCCCATCACCCTGGTCACCGCCTGCGCGGGCGACCGGTACGACAAACCCTTGCTGTCGGTGGCCATGGCGCGCCAACTGGACCCGCACGCACTAGTTTCCGAAACCGGCCGCAATGCCGCGCAGCGCCTGGGCGTCACCCTGCTGGCACATACCCATGCCGTGCGCATCTGCGCCGACACGCGCCAGCTGCGCACCACCCGGGGCACGCTGCGCTACGGCCACCTGGTGCTGGCCCACGGTGCGCAGGCCGCCTTGCCTCCGGGCTTACCCGCCAGCCTGTGCTGGCGCATCAACCACCTGGACGCCTACCAGCGCCTGCGCCAGCACCTGGGCGACCAGCCCAAGGACGTGCTCATCATCGGCGCGGGCCTGATCGGCAGCGAACTGGCCAACGACCTGGCGCTGGGCGGCCATCGCATCACGCTGCTGGACACTGCCACTGAGCCGCTGGCGCGCTGGCAGAGCCAGCAGGCAGGGCCGCAGTTGCTAGACGCCTGGAAGGACCTGTCCATCCGCTTTGAGGGTGGCCTGCAGGTGCAGCAGGTGGAACGCGTGGGGTCGCGCTACCGCGTCAGCACCACCAGCGGGCAGCGTTTTGCAGCGGACGAAGTGGTGGTGGCAACAGGCCTCGTGCCACCGCACCGCCTGGCGCAGAGTGCAGGGCTTGATTGGGCGAATGGCATTGCGGTGCGTGCAGACACGCTGCAGACCAGCGTGCCCGGCATCCATGCGCTGGGCGACTGCATCAGCATCGGCGGTCAATGCAGCAGGTACATCGAGCCCATTGCGCGGCAGGCGCGCACCCTGGCTGCGGCGGTGCTGGGCTTGGAGGCGAGTCCCTATGAAAGCCGGGGCGCCGTGGTGCGGGTGAAAACCACCACCCGGCCGCTGACGCTGCATTGATCGCACCCCGGCAAGGGGGGCGGCGAAATATTTTTTGCATCGACTGCATCCAAATGGCGTTTTCGTGGGTAGTACCTACAGCAGCGGATCTTGCTGCTGTTCTTTCAACCCAACCGAAGAAGAGAAACGCCATGAACAAGACCCAACCTACCCTCTCCCGCCTGATCCCCCTGACCGGCGCCATTGCCGCTGCCGTGCTGCTGAGCGCCTGTGGTTCGATGTCGTCATCGTCCTCCAGTGCCAAGCCCATGTTCTCGCAAGATAGCCTGCCCGACACCATCAAGGTGCCTGCAGGCAACAAGGTCGCGATGGAAACCGTGGGCGTGGGCGAGATCACGTATGAATGTCGCGACAAGGCCAACATGCCTGGCCAGACCGAATGGGTGTTTGTGGGCCCCAAGGCCGTGCTGAATGACCGCAGCGGCAAACCAGTGGGCACCTACTACGGCCCACCCGCCACCTGGGAGTCGAGCGACGGTTCCAAGCTGACGGCCACCCAGCTGGCCGTGGCACCCTCGGGCACGGGCAACCTGCCCTACCAGCTCGTCAAGGCCAACCCCGCCATGGGCATGGGTGCGATGACGGGTGTCACGTACATCCAGCGCGTGGCACTCAAGGGTGGCGTGGCGCCGGCATCGGCCTGCGCGCCGGCCAACAAGGGCGAGCGCCAGATCGTCAAGTACCAGGCCGACTACATCTTCTGGAAGGCGGCGTAAGCACCACGGCAATCCCCTGCAGCGCGGGGGATTGCACAGAGGCGGCAGGAGGTTCTCGGCTACGATGCGCCGACGTTTTAGCCGAGCCCACTGCAACCTGTGCCTGATACCCCTGGCGATTTTGACTACGAAGCAACCCTCGTTGCCTGCGCCGAGGGCGACAGGAGCGCCATGCGCCGCCTGTATGAACAAGAGGGAGCTCGCCTGCTGGGCGTAGCGCTGCGCATCGTGCGCCAGCGGGCGCTGGCCGAAGACATAGTGCACGACGCTTGTGTGAACATCTGGACCCGAGCGGCCAGTTTTGACGCCAGCCGGGGCAGTGCCCGCGGCTGGATCTACAGCGTGGTCCGCAACCTGGCCCTGAACGCCGTGCGCGACGCTGGCCGCCACGTTGATGTGGACGAAACCACCACCCAAGCCCTGGAGGCCGACATGTCTGTGCAGGCCTACCGCGAGGTGGAAGAAACCTTTGAACTCAACGCCAGCCTGGGCCGCCTTCAGCATTGCCTGAAGGGACTGGACCCGGCGCGGCGCAACTGTGTGCTGCACGCCTATGTCGATGGCTGCTCGCACGGCGAAATCGCCGAGCGCCTGGGAGCGCCCCTGGGCACGGTCAAGGCCTGGATACGGCGTAGCCTGGTGTCGCTCCGGGAGTGCATGGCATGAACCCGCACACGCAACCCACACCGTCGTCGCCCGAGGACCTTCAGGTGCTGGCCGGTGAATATGTGCTGGGCACCTTGCCCGCTGCGACGCGAGACACAGTCACGCAGCGCCTGACCACGGATACCGCGCTGCAGCAGGCCGTGGCGGATTGGGAGGCGCGGTTGCTGCCACTGGCGCAGCTGGCCGACCCCGTTGTACCGCCTGCAGCTCTTTGGGCGCGCATTGACCAATCGCTGCAAGCCGCGAGTGCACCATTGGTATCTGCGCCCTCTGCACAACAGAGAAGCCGAGATGCTCGCGCACCCTTGGGCGAACGCTGGTGGAACCACCTGGGCCTGTGGCGCGGCCTGGCCGGATCTGGGTTTGCCATGGCTGCTGTGCTGGCGGCGGTGCTCGTTACCCGCACCGCGCCTGTGGCTGCGCCGCCGAAGTTCATGGTGGTGCTGGTGGCGCCGCAGGACAAGGCACCCGGCTGGGTGGTGCAGGCCAGCTCGCCCCAGCAGATCAGCCTGATCCCGCTGGGTGTGATGGAAGTACCTGCCGACAAGGCGCTGGAGTTCTGGACCAAAGCTGATGACTGGAGCGGCCCCGTGTCGCTGGGCCTCGTCAAGCCAGGGCAGCCGCTGCAGATCCCGCTGAACAAGCTGCCACCCCTGCAGCCGAATCAGCTGTTTGAGCTGACACTGGAACCCCCCACCGGTTCGCCGATTGGCAAACCCACGGGGCCGATCCAGTTCATCGGCCGGGCCGTCAAAGTGCTTTGACGAACACGGCCTCAGCCGTATTTCAATACTGCTTGTAGGGCAGGAACTTGCCGGAGAGCACCACGTTCACGCGGTCGCCCTTGGGGTCGGCTTCGCGTGTGATGTCCATGCTGAAGTCGATGGCGCTCATGATGCCGTCGCCGAACTCCTCGTGGATCAGCTCTTTGATGGTAGTGCCGTACACGCTCACGATTTCATACCAGCGGTAGATCAGCGGGTCGGTGGGCACAGGCGTGGGCAGCGAGCCCTTGTAAGGCACGACCTGCAGCCACTTCTGCTCTTCGGCCGTGAGGCCGAATATCTTGCCCAGCACCTTGGCCTGCTCGGGCGATGCGGTCATCTGGCCCAGGCACAAGGCGGTGGTCCACTCCTTGGACTGGCCGACCTTCTTGGCAATGGCATCCCACTGCAGGCCCTTGGCGACCTTGGTGCTGATGATCTTTTCGGTGACGTCGTTGCGGTTCATGGTGATGGCTCCTTGAGGTGGGTAGTTGAAACAGCAGGCAGAAAATTCGGGCTGCAGCTCTCCCTGCCACCCGCACGGGCAGCAAGGCAAGGCGTGTCGCAGAACGGAATCAGTGGGCTTTTGCCCGGGTGACGAGAAAGTCCACGATGTGGTTGCGCAGCGCGTAGTAGCCGTCCAGGTGGTGCAGGCTGGTGCGCGTGCGTTCGCGTGGCAGCGGGTTCACCACCACCTCGGCGATGCCGCCGGGGCGATAGCCTTCAGACGTCTCGTTGCCATTGCTCATGAGCAAGATGCGGTCGGCCAGCAGGATGGCTTCGTCCACGTCGTGCGTGATCATGAACACGGTCTGCTGCGTCTGGCGCACGATGGTCATCAGCTCGTCCTGGATGGTGCCGCGCGTGAGGGCATCGAGCGCGCCAAACGGTTCATCGAGCAGCAGCATCTTGGGCTGGATGGAGAAGGCCCGGGCAATGCCCACGCGCTGCTTCATACCGCCTGACAGCTGCGAGGGCTTCTTGTCGATGGCGGGACTCAGGCCCACCAGCGCCACAAACTTTTCGACATGCGCGGTGACCTGCGCAGCCTTCCACTCCGGCCAGCGCGATTTGACGGCAAAGGCGATGTTCTGGCGCACGGTGAGCCAGGGCATGAGTGCATGGCTCTGGAACACCACGCCGCGGTCCAGGCTGGGGCCAGAGACCTCGCGCCCATCCATGATGACGTTGCCCGAGGTAGCGGTATCAAGCCCCGCCAGCACGTTGAGGATGGTGGTCTTGCCGCAGCCAGAGTGGCCGATGATGCAGACGAACTCACCCTTGTCGAGCGCAAACGACACATCGGCAAACACCGGCTTGGTGGGGACGTAGGCTTTGCTGAGCCGTTCAATCTGAAGAAAACCGTTCACAGCAGAAGCCTTTCGTTGCGGCGCGCCGCTTGCATGAGGGGCAGCGGATGCGCGATGGGTCACGTCACTCCACATAGGTCACTGCCTTCTGAAGTTGGCCAAAGGCCAGGTCCAGCAGCATGCCGACCACGCCGATGACCAGGATGGCGAAGATCACGTTGGTGAGCGACAGGTTGTTCCACTCGTTCCAAACGAAGTAGCCAATGCCGGTGCCGCCCACCAGCATCTCGGCGGCCACGATCACCAGCCAGGCGATGCCCATGCTGATGCGCATGCCCGTGAGGATGGTGGGCGCCGCAGCCGGCAGGATCACCAGGAAAGCCTTGCGCAGCGGGTTGACCTGCAGCGTCGCCGACACATTGAGCCACTCGCGCTTGACCGAGGCCACGCCGAATGCCGTATTCACCAGCATGGGCCACACCGAGCAGATGAAGATCACAAAGATGCCCGAGATCGACGAGTCCTTGATGGTGTAGAGCGCCAATGGCATCCACGCCAGCGGGCTGATGGGCTTGAGCACCTGTATGAAGGGGTCGAACGCGCGACGCAGCAAGGGCGACATGCCGATGATGAAACCCAGAGGTATCGCCACCAGGCAGGCCAGGCCAAAGCCCAGCGCCACACGCCCCAGCGAGTGCGCCAACTGGATGGCAATGCCCTTGTCGTTGGGCCCGTTGTCATAGAACGGGTTCGAGAGGTGCCCCCACATCGTGGATCCCATCTCGGCCAGCGATGGGAAGCCGCTGCCCTTGGCGCTGGCGCCAGGGTCTTTGCCCATCATCTTGGCGTACTCGATCTGCTCGGCAGTCATACCCGCCGTGCTGTTGACCGGCCCCGACGACGCCGTGGCGATGTACCAGATGCCCAGCAGGGCCAGGAAGATGAGCACGGACAACAGCCCCGCGCGCAAGTTGAGGTTCTTGGTCGAGCCCATCTCACGCTACCTTGCGAATGGGGAAGCTCTTCGCATACTCGGCCGCCTTGGCCGCATCGAACTCGCGCCCCATGATCTTGAACTTGGGGTACGCGCCCTCGGGCACCTTCTGGTCCAACGCCTTCATCTGCTTTTTCGCATCGGTGATGAGGAAGACCTTTTCAGCGATCTGCTTGTAGTCCACGTCGCCCTTGATATAGCCCCAGCGCTGCATCTGCGTGAGCATCCATACGGCCATGCTCTGCCACGGCATGGGGTCGAAGTCCGCGCGGTCGGGTACGTTCTGGATCTTGCCCAGGCCGTCGGCGAATTTGCCGGTGAGCACCTGGTTGAGCACCGCCTCGGGCTGGTTCAGATAGGCCTGGGGCGCAATGACCTTGGCAATCAGCTCGCGGTTGGCCGGGTCGCGCGCCATGGCGGCCGAGGTGAGCACCGCGCGGTACAGCGCAGCAAAGGTGTTGGGGTTCTTCTGGATGAACTCGGTGCTGGTGCCAAAGGCGCAGCAGGGGTGGCCGTTCCACAGGTCTTTGGTCAGCAGGTGGATGAAACCGACTTCCTCGAATACAGCGCGCTGGTTGAACGGGTCGGGGCCCAGGAACCCGTCAATGTTGCCCGCGCGCAAGTTGGCCACCATCTCGGCTGGGGGCACCACACGCAGCTGCACGTCGGTGTCGGGGTTCAGGCCCGCTTCTGCCAGGTAGTAGCGCAGCAAGAAGTTGTGCATGCTGTACTCGAAGGGAATCGCGAACTTGAAACCCTTCCAGTTCTTGGGGTCGCGGTTGTCCTTGTGCTTCAACGCCAGCGTGATGGCTTGGCCATTGGTGTTCTGAATGGTGGCCACGTTCATGGGCACGGAGTTGGAGCCCAGGCCCATTGAGATCGCCAGCGGCATGGGCGACAGGAAGTGCGTGGCGTCGTACTCCTTGTTGATCATCTTGTCGCGAATCAGCGCCCAGCCCGCCGTCTTGGTCACCTCCACATTCAGGCCCTGCTTGCTGTAGAAACCCAGCGGGTGGGCCATGATCAGCGGGGTGGCGCAGGTGATCGGGATGAAGCCGATCTTGAGGTTGGTCTTCTCCAGCGCGCCTTGCTTCTCTTGCGCCATGGCCTGCATGCTGGCCACGGGTAGCACGCTGGCAATGGCCGCCATGGCCGTGCTCTTGCCCACCGCCTTGATGAAGCGGCGGCGCACCGCATCTTGCGGGAAGATGGCCTTGACCAAAGTAGCCTCGATGAATTCGTTGCTATAGGCCTCGAACTGGCTGGTGAGGCTGCGCGCGCGCAGCGTGGCAGCGGCTTCCTGCGATGACAGTTCAGCCTGGTGGTCGGCGGCAGTGTGGTCGCGGCCGCAGCTGCACTTGAGCATCAACGGGCGGTCGGCATCAAAAGGCGAGAAGAATTCGGACATGGCACACCTCCAGGAAATTGGTGCCATGCAATACGCAAAGCGCGGGCCAGTTCGCGCGTGATGGTGGTGAGGCTTGCTATTTAGTGGGGCTGGCATCTACAGCGTGTAGGGCCAGCACTACAAAAAAGCCCCTGCCACAGCAAAAGTCAGCCTTCTGGCGCCCCCCGGGCCAGCAGGGCGAGTTCGACATCGTTGCGGGCGCCGGTTTTTTCGAGGATGCGCGCGCGGTAGGTGCTGACGGTATTGGGCGCGAGCTTGAGTTGCGCACCAATTTCGCTCACGCTTTGACCAGCCGTCAGCAGGCGAAACACCTGGTGCTCTCGATAGGAGAGCGCGTCTACCCCGGCGGGCAGGCCCGCGCTGGCGGCACGCACCACGCCGGTGCGCTCTACCGCGCCGGCCAGTGCCAAAGCGGTTGCTTCGGTCAAATACCGCCCGCCGGACGCCGCCTTGCGCACGGCCGCCACCATGTCGTCGGGGTCGGCGCTTTTGTGAAGGTAGCCCGCCGCACCCATCTGGATGCAGCGCACGGCGTACTGCCGTTCTGGGTAGGTACTGAGCATGAGAACGGGCAAGGCAGGCCAAGCCTTGCGCAGCGCCTGCAGGACCTCCAGGCCGTCCATGCCGGGCATGGCAATGTCGAGCAGCACCAGGTCCAGCCCTTGCGCGCCCGCGAGTGCGGCGACCTGCTCCAGCACCTCGGCGCCCTGTGTGGCCTCCGACACCACCGCAATGTCGGGCAATCCGTTGGCCGGGTCACCCAACACCTGCTTGAGACCCTCGCGCACGATGCGGTGGTCATCCCCAATCAACACACGGACCACAGAATTCATGACAACTCCAGCGGAATCAACAACTGCAGGCACGAGCCTTTGCCTGGCTCGCTGTTGATGCGCAGCTGCCCACCCAGCTGGCGCGCCCGCTCTCGCATGCCCATCACACCATAGGCGGTGGGTGCCTCCAGCGCATCGCGGGTGGCACCCACGCCGTCGTCCTGCACCCGCAACTGCAGCGTGTCATCGTGCAAGTCGATCGCAATGTCGATTGAGGTAGCCTGGGCGTGGCGGCCGACATTGCTCAGCATCTCCTGAAAAATCCTAAACACAGCAATGGCTGCGGGCTCGGGCAGGTGCAAGGCCTCGGGCACGTTCATTTGCCAGGTCAGTTCCAGCTCTGCAGACTGCACGAACTCCTGCGCCTGCCATTCCAGTGCAGCCCACAGGCCCTGATGGTCCAGGATGCTGGGGCGCAGGTCGGTGATGATGCGGCCCACGTTGTCCACCGCGGTTTCGATCAGGCGGCTCATGTTCTGGCATTTGCAGCGCATCTGCATGCGCATGTCGCCCGCGGCCTCGGGCGTGCGCTCGCCCTGCTCGCCCAGGCGCTTGTGCAACCAGTTCACATCCATCTTCAGCGCTACCAGCAGGCTGCCCAGCTCGTCATGCACTTCACGGGCGATGCGCGTGCGCTCGTCCTCTCGCACCTGCTCCGAGTAGGCCGACAGCTCACGCAATTGCACCAGCGCCTGTGACAGCTCCTGCGTGCGCGCCGCCACACGGCGCTCCAGTTCGTCGTTGGCAAGCGCCAGCTCATCGTGCGCCCGCTGGAGCTCGTCGGCAGCGCGCCTGCGGCTGGTGATATCCAGAAAGGCGATGACGGCACCATGCACCTGCTCGCCTTCCAGGATGGGATGGCTTGAATACTCTACGGCAAACGATGAGCCATCACGCCGCCAGAAGACTTCGGTGTCCACCCGGCACGGCAGCCCGTTGCGAAAGGCGTTGAAGATCGGGCAATCGCTGTCGGCGTAGGGGCTGCCGTCTGGATGCGAGTGGTGGGTCAGTGCGTGCATGTTGCGCCCCATCACCTCCTCGGCCGCAAAGCCCAGCATTTGCGCCCCCGCGCGGTTGATGAAGACGCAGTTGCCCGCCAAGTCAATACCAAACACGCCTTCGCCCGTGGAATCCAGCAGCAGCCCGAGCCGGTTCTGCCAAAGCGCACTGGCGCCCGCCGGAAGATTGAGCACGTGAGAAGTCGTCATGCAACACCCCGCAAGCAATGGCCGTGCCCACGGCGCCTGCAACGCAGTGCCAAAGCGCACATGCGAACGCAGCACAATAGCCCCATGCAAACTGTTCCCAACCCTTCGGCGGATGCAGCCGATGCCACAACGATGCCTACCAACCCCTCGGTATGGCGTACCCCCAGCCTGTCGACGCGGTGCTGGCCGGTTTTCATGCGCAACCTGCTGGTATGGCGCAAGTTGGCCATTCCCAGCCTGGTGGGCAACATTGCCGAGCCCCTGATGTGGCTGGTGGCCTTTGGTTACGGCATGGGTGCGCTGGTGGGGCAGGTCAACGTGGCAACGGCGGAGGGGTACACCAAGGTGCCCTACATCCTCTTCCTGGCCAGCGGCTCCATCTGCATGAGCGCCATGAACGCTGCGAGCTTCGAGGCGCTGTACTCGGCCTTTTCGCGCATGCACGTGCAAAAGACCTGGGACGGGATCATGAACGCGCCCATCAGCCTGGACGACGTGGTGCTGGCCGAGATGCTGTGGGCCGCATTCAAGGCCGTGTTCACCGTCACCGCCATCCTTGGGGTCATGCTGGCGCTCGGCATCAGCCACAGTCCCAAGCTGCTACTGGCCTGGCCAGTGCTGGTGTTCGTGGGCATCATGTTCTCCAGCATTGCGTTGATCTTCAACGCGCTGGCCAAGGGCTACGACTTCTTTACCTACTACTTCACGCTGGTGCTCACGCCGATGATGTTCCTGTCAGGCGTTTTCTTCCCGCGCGAGCAGCTGCCGCCCATCGTGCGCGCCATCTCTGACTGGCTCCCGCTGACCAATGCGGTCGAGCTGGTGCGGCCTTTGTTCATGGACCAGTGGCCCTCCCACCCCTGGCGCCATGGCCTGGTATTGGTAGTGACCACGGTGGTGGCGTTCTGGGTGGCGCTGGCACTCACGCGCAAGCGCTTTCGGGCCTGACCAGGCGCCCTGCCGACACGTTGTCAGACACGCGCCTCGGCACGCAGCAGGTCCACCGCTTTTTCCGCAATCATCACCGTGGGCGCGTTGGTGTTCCCGCTCACAATGCGCGGCATGACGGATGCGTCCACCACACGCAATCCCGAGACGCCGCGCACGCGCAGCTGTGCATCCACTACGTCCATCGGCCCGGGCCCCATGCGGCAAGTGCCCACGGGGTGGTAGATGGTGTCTGCGTACTGACGGATGAATTGCTCAATCTGCGCATCGCTGCGTGCATTGCCCGATGCCGCTAGCTCCTTGGCGCCAAATTGCGCCAACGCAGGCTGTGCCAGGATTTCGCGGGTGCGCTTGAAGCCGCGCACCATGCGCTGCATGTCATCCGGGTCGGCAAGGAACTGTGGGTCTACCAGCGGCAGCGCCATGGGGTCGCTGCTGGCCAGTGACACCGTGCCCCGGCTCTTGGGCTGCAGCAGGCACACGTGGGCCGAGTAGCCGTGGCCGAACACCGTCTTTCGTCCATGATCCACCAGCTTGCCGATCACAAAATGCAGCTGCAAGTCGGGCGCGGGTTCCGATGGGTCACTCTTGATAAAGCCACCCGCCTCCGCAAAGTTGGTGGTCAGCATGCCGTTGCGGCTCTTGCGCCATTCGAGCACTCCGCGCACCGTCTGCGCCATGCCAGATAGTGACAGGCCAAACAGGTCGGTGAGTTGGGGCGCGTTCATCACCTGCACCACGTCGGGATGGTCATGCAGATGTGCGCCCACGCCCGGCAGATCGTGCAGCACCCCAATGCCATGTCTCTGCAACTGGGCGCCGGGGCCGATACCCGACAGCATCAGCAGCTGCGGCGAGAGCAGCGCACCCGCACTCAGCAAGACCTCACGACGGGCCTTCACCTGGTGCAGTGCTCCACCATGACGGTATTCCACCCCCACAGCGCGCTTGCCGTCAAACAGGATGCGCGTGGCGCGTGCGCCGGTGATGATCTGGAGGTTAGACCGCCCCAGATGGGGGGTGAGGTAACCCTTGGCGGCGCTGTGGCGCTCGCCATTCTTGTGGGTGACCTGGTACAGGCCCACGCCCTCTTGCGTGGCGCCGTTGAAGTCTGTGTTGTGAGGATGCCCGGCCTGCACACCGGCGTCGGTGAAGTGCCTGCTGAAGCGGTTGGGCGCGCGCAGGTCTGCCACATTGAAGGGCCCGCCCTGGCCGTGCCAGGCATCTGCGCCGCGCTCGTTGTTCTCTGCGCGCAGGAAGTAGGGCTTCACATCGTTCCAGCCCCAACCCGGGTTGCCTTGCGCGGCCCAATGGTCGTAGTCGGCATGCTGACCACGGACGTAAACCATGGCGTTGATCGAGCTGGAGCCCCCGAGCACCTTGCCACGCGGCTGGTAGCCTTGGCGGTTGTTGAGCGCGGCTTGCGGGGTGGTGTTGAAGCCCCAGCCATTGAGTTCGAACTTGGCCATCACGGCCAGCCCGGCGGGACAATGGATAAGTACGCTCTTGTCGGCGGGCCCCGCCTCCAGCAGGCAGACGCGCACGGCGGGGTCTTCGGTCAGTCGGCCTGCGAGCACCGAGCCCGCTGATCCGCCACCAATCACGATGTAGTCGAACATGGTTGTTTTGTCTCCAGCGCCCGTCTAGTTTTGAGCGGGCTGGCGCCACGATAACCGAACGGGCGTGCTTTTCGTCTTACCATCTGGCCCATCCGTTTCACTTTGAAGAAGGCTCTCTATATGACGATTCAGACCGTTGGCATCATCGGCGCGGGCACCATGGGCAACGGCATTGCGCAGGCTTGCGCGGTGTCAGGCATCAACGTGGTGATGGTGGATATCTCTGACGCGGCTGTGCAAAAAGGCCTGGCCACCGTGGCTGGCAGCTTGGACCGCCTGATCAAAAAAGAGAAGATCAGCGCTGCCGACAAGGACGCCGCCTTGTCGCGCATCAAGACGTCCACCAGCTACGATGACCTGAAGGCCGCGCAGCTCGTGATCGAGGCCGCCACTGAAAACTACGAGCTCAAGCTCAAGATACTGAAGCAGGTCGATGCCGTGGTGGCCCCCGAAGTCATCGTGGCGTCCAACACCTCGTCGATCTCCATCACCAAGCTGGCCGCCGCCACCAGCCGCGCGGACCGCTTCATCGGCATGCACTTCTTCAACCCCGTGCCCATGATGGCGCTGGTGGAGATCATCCGCGGCCTGCAGACCAGCAACGCCACGCACGACGCCGTGAAGGCGTTGGCCGAAGCCCTGGGCAAGAGCCCCATCACCGTGAAGAACGCGCCTGGCTTTGTGGTCAACCGCATCCTGGTGCCCATGATCAACGAGGCCTTCTTCGTGCTGGCCGAAGGCCTGGCCACGCCCGAGGACATCGACGCGGGCATGAAGCTGGGCTGCAACCAGCCCATCGGCCCGCTGGCGCTGGCGGACATGATTGGCCTGGATGTGTGCCTGGCTGTGATGGACGTGTACCTCACCGAGTTTGGCGACAGCAAGTACCGCCCCTGCCCGCTGCTCAAGGAAATGGTCGCCGCCGGTCGTCTGGGGCGCAAAACAGGCCAGGGCGTTTACAGCTACTGACAGGTTTGCCGTTGGCAAGACGGCACCAGCGACAACGAAACGACCACTATCGCGCAGGTTGAGCCGCAGTCGAAGGACTGCGGCTTGCGTTTAGCGCATCAGAGAAAACGCAGCGTCGCGGCTAATGCTAGACGCCGTGTCGCAGGCAACACGTGCAGTGCGAAAGAGGCAGTACCGATGCCCGAAACGCTTGTGAGCCACAGTCACTGGGGCACCAGCTCTACCCGCCTGTTTTTGGCACGGCCTTCTTCAGCGCTGTTGCTGGCCACGGGGGCCAGGTCTGCCACCCCAAACGCAGACAGCCGGTTGGCGGCCACACCGTAGTTACTGGCCAACGCTGCGGTGACCGCTTCGGCGCGGCGCTTTGACAAGGCGATGTTGGACTCCAGCGCGCCCTGGTTGTCTGTGTGTCCCACCACGCGCAGCTTCAGGCTGGTGTCGCTTTGCAGCAGCTTGGCGATCTCTTGCAGCGCAGGTTTCGATTCGGCCTTGAGATCGGCTTTGGCGGTGTCAAACAAAATTCCATAGAGCGCAACGCGCCCCGTGTTGGCAATGGCTTTGGACATGTCGGATGCGCTCACGCTCACCATGTCTTGCTTGAGGTTGCCCACGTCCACCACGTCCAGCGCCACATAGGCGCCACGTTGTGCTTTGTAGGTGACGTTGGGCTTGTCCCACTGCACGGTCACCAAGTGAACATACGTGAGCTGCCCCTGCCGCTCGCGTTGGGCAGACAACGTGTGGATGCCGCTCATGGCTGCGCCGGTGAACACAAACTGGCTGCGGCTGGTTGCCAGCGGCGCCTTGTTGAAACCAAACGCATTCAGATAGCCATTCCACTTGCCCAACTGGGTGTCTTTGGTGGAGTCATACAGCAGGGTGAAACCCTCGGCCGTGAGCTCGGCCGCATAGTTGCGAAACACCTCCACGCTGCTGGTCGCGCCCGGTGCCTCGTACCAGATACGGGTGCGTTTGCCTTCGGCCACCACCGGCGGGGTAGTGAATTCGCGCTTGCCCGTCGACAGGTTGAATTTGACGAAGCTGCTGGTCGGGATGTCGACTGAATCAAACTGCTTGACGTCATAGGCCACGATGCTGGAGCCCGCATACCGCTTGATGGATGGGTGGTCTTTGGCGCCTGGCATGTCCTGCGCCAAGGCCAGTCCGCACAGCAGACCGAGCCCCAGCCCCCGCACGACACTGAATGTTCTGCGCGCCGCTGCGCTGCGGCCAAGAAGGCGAGGGATGTGCGATGTGTGGTGGGCCATTTTGTCGATTCCTCTGAATTCCTCTGGGTCGGGGCGCGCCTATTGTGATGCTTGTCGTTTGCCGCGCCTACGCGGCAGTGGCACAAACCCACAGGGAACCTACGCCGCGGGGCGTCATTGGCACGGCGCGCAATGTCACGCGAGGGACGGTGCGCACGTCCCAATGGGTTTTGAATGGTGGGCCCATAGGAGACACACCATGCCCACCATCGCGTCCAACACCCCCACGTCCCCACCACCCGAGGGCTGCATTGACACCCTGGTGCTCGGCCATGTTTTGCTGATCGGCATCAACCGCCCGGCCAAGCGCAATGGCTGGACGCCGCCCATGTTCCGCCAACTGGCCGAGGCCTACACCCGCCTCGATGACGACCCCGAACTGCGCGTGGGCGTGCTGCATGCCATGGGTGACCATTTCACGGCCGGGCTGGACCTGCCTGCCGTCAGTGCCTACATGCAGCGCGGCGAGAAGGCCATCCCGGAAGGCATGGTGGAGCCGCACGACTACGGCCTGCCCGGCTACCGGCGCCGCACCAAGCCGATGGTGGTGGCCGTCAAAGGCATCTGCTTCACGGTGGGTATCGAGCTGATGCTTGGTGCCGACATCGTGGTGGCGGCCGACAACTGCCGCTTTTCGCAGATGGAGGTGCAGCGCGGCATCATGGCCACGGGCGGCGCCACGCTGCGCATGGCAGAGCGGGCAGGCACCGGCAATGCGCTGTTGCACCTGCTGACCGCCGATGAGTTCGGCAGCGCCGAGGCGTATCGCCTGAACTTTGTGCAAAAGGTGGTGCCTGCAGGCCAGGAACTGGACGAGGCCTTGGCCATCGCCCAGCGCATCGCCGCCCAGGCGCCGCGGGCCGTGGTGGCCACACGCCTCAACGTGCTCAAGGCCATCGAACAGGGGCAGGCGGCGGCGGTGGCGGAGTTCATCCCGGTGCAGAAGCAATTAGCCAACAGCGAGGATGCAGCCGAAGGCGTGCGTGCCTTTGTCGAGCGGCGGCCCGCGCAGTTCAGCGGGCGGTGATGGCGTAGCTGCTGGTTGCCGGACATATCGCAATATTTTGGTCAAATTGGCCTCTAGCGCTTATTCCATAAGCGCTACCAGCTTCACTATTGATAGCACGCTACTTCTGACAGCAGCAATGCCACTTTCCCAGGCCTGCGTGCACGTCGCCCGCGGATAGCACCAACGGCGCCATGCCGCCCACATCCGGAGCCAATTCCACCCAATAACAAAGTTTTTCACAATTAAATTGCACGCAATTTAATTTAGCATCACAATCCACCCCATGCCCAGCCACAGCACGCCCCACACCCCCAGCCCTGCCGCCCTGCAGCTGGACAACCAGGTCTGCTTCGCGCTGTATTCCGCCTCGCTGGCCATGACCAAGCTCTACAAGCCACTGCTCGACACCATCGGCCTGACCTACCCGCAGTATTTGGTGATGCTGGTGCTGTGGGAGCAGGACGGCCTCACAGTGTCTGACCTGGGCGAGCGCCTGTTTCTGGACTCCGGCACGCTCACGCCGCTGCTCAAGCGCCTGGAGGTGCAGGGCCACATTGCCCGGCTGCGCGATGTGCAGGACGAGCGCCGGGTGCGCATCACCCTTACCGCCGATGGCCGGGCGATGCGCGACCGCGCCGAGGTCATCCCGCAGTGCGTGCTGCAAAGCAGCCAGTGCTCGTTGCCCGAACTGGCCGCGCTGACAGGCCAGCTCAAGAACCTGCGCGACAAGCTCAACCCGCGTTGAACCGCACTACGCCTCAACGTTTTTACCCAGTTACCCATTCCCTCCACCGTCCCGCCTAGCGGGCATCACTCAAAGGAAAACACCATGGCCTCGCTCGAAAAAGTTCTGTACACCGCCAATGCCCACACCACCGGTGGCCGCGACGGCGCATCGCGCACCGATGACGGCCGCCTGGACGTCAAGCTGTCCTCGCCCGGCACGGCCGGCACCGGCACCAACCCCGAGCAGCTGTTTGCCGCTGGCTACTCTGCCTGCTTCATCGGCGCGATGAAGGCTGTGGCCGGCATGCAAAAGATCGCACTGCCAGATGATTTGTCCATCGACGCCAGCGTGGACCTGGGCAAGGTCGGCCAGGGCTACGGTATTGCCGCCCGCCTGAACGTCAGCCTGCCCGGCATGGACCGCACCGCCGCCCAGGCGCTGGTGGACGCAGCCCACCAGGTCTGCCCTTACTCCAACGCCACGCGCGGCAACATCGACGTGACCATCACGCTGGTGTAAACAACAAGCCGACAGGGCTTCTGCCCTGTCACCAAAGCGGCCCGCCTGTGTTGAACCGGCGGGCCGTTTCGTTTAGCGTGGCGCCATGAGCACCACCACCCTTCTCGTTCGCCAGGACCAGCTGGCCACCACCCGGCTGTTGACCACCGACGACACTCCCCTTGCCGAGGGACAGATCCGCGTGCGGGTCGAGCAGTTTGCGCTGACCACCAACAACATCACCTACGCCGCCCTGGGCGACATGCTGAACTACTGGCAATTCTTCCCCACCAACGAGCTCGGCTGGGGCATCGTGCCCGTGTGGGGGTTTGGCACCGTGACGCAGTCCCTGCACCCGGCCGTCGCTGTGGGCGAAAGGCTGTACGGCTACTGGCCCATGGGCAGCCAGGCCGTGCTGTCGCCCCAGCGCGTCAACCCCACGGGGTTCAGTGACGGCGCCGCCCATCGCGCGGGGCTGCACGCTGTGTACAACCACTACCTGCGCACCAGCACCGACGGGCTGTACCGCAGCGACAACGAAGACGTGCAGGCGCTACTGCGGCCCCTGTTCATCACCTCGTGGCTCATCGACGACTTTCTGGCGGACCAGCAGTTCTTTGGCGCAAAACGCATGCTGCTGTCCAGCGCATCGAGCAAAACAGCCTACGGCACCGCGTTCCAGCTCGCGCAGCGGGACGGCATTGAAGTCATCGGCCTCACCTCGCCCGGCAACGTGGCGTTTTGCGAAAGCCTGGGCTGCTACGACCGCGTGGTCACCTACGACATGCTGGACCAGATCGACGGCGCCCCGCCCAGCGTCTACATCGACTTTGCGGGCAGCATGGGCCTGCGCCAGCGCATCCATGCCCACTTCACCGGCCTGGCCTACAGCTGCTCGGTGGGCGCCAGCCACGTGCAGGACCTGGGGGGCGCGGGCCAGTTGCCCGGCCCGCGCCCGGTGATGTTTTTTGCGCCCGCACAGGTGAAGAAACGGCATGCGGACTGGGGTGCCCAGGGGCTGAATGACCGCCTGGTGGCAGCCTGGAACCAGTTCAGCGCCGCCGTGGCAGCGCCACCCCAGCCTTGGCTGGTGGTGCAACACCACGCAGGGCCCGAGGCCACGCAGGCGCTGTTTGCCGCGGTATTGGCAGGCAACAGCGACCCGCGCGCAGGCCACATCGCCACGATGCAGGCGGGCTGACGCCCGCAGCCCGGGCTGTGGCAAGGCGGGCAGCGACAATGGGGCATGACCGCACTGCCCTCCGACGACGCCGACCACAACTACAACATCGCCGCCCCTGCCAGCGCCAGCACTGCCGATACCGCCAACGACCAGCATCCCTACGCCCGCCTCACCCCCGACCACGTGCTGGACGCTCTGGCCAGCGTGGGGCTCTACGGCGATGGGCGCCTGATGGCACTGTCGTCGTACGAAAACCGGGTGTACCAGGTCACACTGGAAGACGGCGAACGCGTGGTGGCCAAGTTCTACCGCCCCGGCCGTTGGAGCGACGCGCAGATTCTGGAAGAACACGCGTTTGCCGCCGAGTTGATGGCCGCCGAGGTGCCCGCCGTGGGGCCGCTGGTGCTGAACGGCAGCACGCTGCACCAGCACGACGGTTTTGCGTTTTCCGTCAGCCCCTGGCGCGGCGGACGCCAGCCCGAGCTGGATGATTTTGAGGTGCTGGAATGGATCGGCCGCTTTCTGGCCCGCATCCACACCGTGGGTGCGGCCCAGCCATTTGTGCACCGGCCGCTGCTGGACCTGGCGACCTTTGGCACGGCATCGCGCGACTGGCTGCTCACGAACGAGATCATCCCGCTCGACATGCAGGCGGCTTGGAAGGAGCAGTGCGAAAAAGCTCTCGATTTAATAGCTACTAGCGCTTACCCATCAAGCGCTAGAGGCCAATTTGGCTTAAATAGTGCCACCGCCATCCGCCTGCACGGCGACTGCCACCCCGGCAACATCCTGTGGACCCCGCTTGACGAATGGGGCCGTGGCGGCCCGCACTTTGTCGACCTGGACGACGCGCGCATGGGCCCCGCCGTGCAGGACCTGTGGATGCTGCTGTCGGGCGACCGGCGCCAGCGCACGCACCAGTTGAGCGCCTTGGTCGACGGCTACGAGCAGTTCCGCAGCTTTGACCGCCGCGAGCTGGCGCTGATCGAGCCACTGCGCACGCTGCGCCTCATCCACTACAGCGCCTGGCTCGCGCGCCGCTGGCAAGACCCGATCTTCCCGGTGAACTTCCCGTGGTTTGGCACCAGCGACTACTGGCGCGGGCAGGTGGACATGCTGATTGAGCAGATCGAGGCAATGGAAGAAGAACCGTTGAGCATTTGAGCGCCTTTGAGCACACCAAAGCGAACTTCTATATAATCAGCGTTTCGATAAAGCCAAGTTTTCATAATGGCGCGCTATTTAGACCCCTTCCGGTCCGCGCTCCGCCGTTGATCATGTGGCCCTTGTGCCACTGGGCCAGACACTACCGACGTCTGGCCACCCGGGATTCGCTCCACGCTCTTGCGGATCCTGTCGGTGCTCTCCTGGATTTTTGAAACCTCCGAGCGAGGTTTGCGACCAGGATCGAATCACCCGGACAGCGCCCAGGCTGTTCTTACCGTTACCCCTTTTGACGATGCCGCAGCACCGCCTGCGGCCTGCTTTTCCATGACCTTGACCGAACCCAACACCATCGTTGGCAAATACCTGATTTCGCCCCTGACCCGCATGCTCGACGACGGCCAATACGCTGCTTCGGTATCGATCCGCTCGGGCACTGGCAGCGGCACACATGACCGCGTGATGCGCCTGGTGCCCCTGTTCTCCGACCACGCCACTGCAGCGCACTACGCCACCAGCGAAGGCATGCGCTGGGTGCAACACCGCCACACACCACAGGCGCACTGCGCGGCCTGATCCTGCGCGCATCCGGCAGTACCGAGGCCGTTTTCAAGTGCTGCGGAGCACGCCCGGCCCATTGCAAACGATTGTCAACCCACATGCACAGCGACCTGTTGTCGGGCAATATCAAAGCACTCCCCATTGGGGGGAGTTCCATTATTGATATCGAAGAGGCCTTGCGCCCCACGCCCCACCACCATGCGCATTGCAGTTCTTGATGACGATCCGATCCTGCTGGAGCTGATCAAAGGCACACTGGAACGCCATCACCATGTGTGCCACACCTACGCCGACGGCACGAGCTTGCTCAAAGACGTCCGGCACGACACGTTTGACCTGCTGATCGTGAACTGGCACCTGCCCGACATGGAAGGCTCCGACGTCGTGCAGACCGTGCGCCAGATGAGTGGCCTGCAGTTGCCCATTCTGTTCATCACCCGCCGCCAGGACGAGCGCGACGTGGTTGAAGCCCTGACACGCGGCGCCGATGATGTCATGACCAAACCACTGCGCATGGGCGAACTGGTAGCGCGCATGACCGCCTTGCTGCGGCGCGCATTCCCGGAAGCCATGGGCTCCCGGCTGGTGTTCGGCCCCTACTGCTTTGACGCAGACAAGCGCGAACTCTCCGTGCACGACCAGCCGGTGGAACTGAAAAACCGCGAGTACGAACTGGCCCTGTTCATGTTCCGCAACCCGGGGCGCCTTCTGTCGCGCGCACACCTGCGCGAAGTGGTCTGGGGCGACACCGTCGAAGCCCCGTCGCGATCGCTGGACACCCACGTATCGCGCTTGCGCACCAAGCTGGAACTGACAGACGCCAATGGCTACACCATCACGGCCATCTATGGCATGGGGTATCGGCTGGACCCAGTGGGTTCAGACAGTCCCGCGTCACACCGCGCGCCAGCAGAGGCTACGCACTAGCGCACTAGCGCACTAGCGCACTAGCGGCCTAGCGGCCTAGCGGCCTAGCGGCCTAGCGGACTGGAGCGTCAAATAGCGAAAACTGGGGCCAGCGAGAACAGTTTTTGCGGGTGAGAAACGGAAGATTGCGGCTAATTTGCGCCGAAGATTTCCACGTTCGACAGCCACCAGCACAACATTCAGGATGGCGGCAATGCGGGCGCCATGGACTCCTTCCAACCACGCACCAGAACGTCGTTCACAAAGCGGCGGTCCATCCACAGCCACAGCAAAATGGGCACCAAGGTCGGCAGCACCAGCGACCCGACCTGGTAGCCATACACGATGGCTTCCATCTGCCACTGCGCGATGCGCAACGTCCGCAGATTCAATTGCGCTGCCAGCATCATCTGCATGAGCGAATACATGGTGAGGCTCACGGCCTGAAACGGCAGCAGCAGTACATACCCCGCCATCGCCCGCCCGGACCGCCCTTTGCCCCGCGCGGCCAAGACCAGCGCCAGAAAAATGGGCAGCCCATAGGCGTAACGGGCAGGACTGGCTTCAATGGTGATCTCGCCGCGACGGCCCCCAGCTTCCGGCACAGGCACAGAGATGGCGGTGTCCACCTCCATGTTGCCGGGCGACAGGTGGACCTGCCGCACCCACATCGGGGAGCCCTGCTCCAGGGCCATGTGCGACAGCACGCCCACAGGATAGGACGTCCAAGCGGACACCTGCGACCACAAGGCCGTCAGGACCACGATCCACCCGAAGGCGGACAACACAAAAATCGTCAGTGCGGAAGGGCGGCGCATGGGCACTCCATTTTTCCAAGCCGCATCAGGCCGAGGGCCGCACGGGTGGCGACAGATCAAGCGACGCGCTCACCAACGGGCCTGCCGGAACCGCCCGGGGTGCGACAGGTTGCACCGGCGGCGTGGGTGGAGCGGGAGGATCATTGGACGGCGGCGGATCAGATCGCTCCTGCGCCTTGCTGCCTGCGCGCACCCACAGCAGCCAGACGACGAGCACATCCAGCATGATGAGCGCCTGCCACAGGAATTCGTGGGCAAAATTGAACACATCCGTATTCCACTGCCCCAGGTAGAAGAGGCTGATCACGCGCACCACGTTCAGCGCCTGCACCGCCACAAAACCTGCCACCAGCCCAACCAGCTTGTGCCGCCATGTCGAAGGGAACGCGAGCACAGCCGCAAAGAGCACGATGCACGCCTCGATGCCATTGCAGCCGGGTTCTATCGACACGCCAAATCCGGTCACCGTGTTCCAGAGCACCTTGCCCGCAGCGGCTGCCGTTGAATCGAATAGCGTGACCAGCGCCACGCAGATGCGGGCCAGCAAGGCTGTCCAGGGCAGCACCAGATGCTGCTGCACCACACTCAGCATGTTGATGCCGAATAGTGTGAGCTGTAGAACCACGAAGGTTAGAAAAAAACGCAGCATGGGGAGGTGGTTTGGTGGAACGGCAAAGTGCCCGAACCTTTGTCCTCTCAAAGGACACGCAACGGATGGGCGAAGCCTGCATTATCGACAAACAGAAAAGCCAGCACGCCCTGAAACGCGCTGGCTCTGTGAGGCAAAGGGCAGTGGCAAGCCTCCAAGCCAGAGGCGCCACTGCGCTGCAGCAAGCTATCGGCGGCGTGTCACCACCGAATGCCTCCATGCCATCAGGCCCAGCAACACAGAAAGGATGATGAGCCCCCACTCAGACAATGTGGGAATGCTGCTGACCCCGCCAGGCGGATTCGACACCGTGGTCGAAGCGTCGTCCGTGTTGTTGGCTGGATTGGTGTCGCCCGGAGCATCGAGTGAGGCGGAGTTCACCAAGGGACGCGCCCCGGTGTACGGCGACGACAGGGTGGTGCTGATCGTGAACGTGCGCGATGCACCCACGGCGAGCGAACCGATGGCACAGCGCACTGTGCCAGCTGTATTCACACAACCCGCAGCGGATGCAAAGTTCACACCGGCAGGCAGAACATCCACCACCTGCGCACCGTCGCTCGCCAGCGGTCCGTTGTTGGTGACGACCAAGGTGTAGTCCAACGTGGCACCAGGTGCAATGGGGCCCGCAGGGGCCGACTTCGTCAACGCCAGGTCGGTGGCCACCGTAAAGCGGCGCGCCGTGGTGTCATGCGTGACCACATTGTTGGCCAGGGTGGACTCGGTTTCATCCACGGTCACGCTGGCGCGGTTGAAAGCGGTACCGCTGGTGGCTCCGGCCACGGTCAAGGTTTCGGCGTTCATCACATAGGTCACCGTGGCGGTCTGACCGCTGTTGAGGCCCGGGAACACGCAGCGCAATGTGCCGCTGGTGGCACCAATGGCGGGCTCGGTACACACCCCGCCAGCGTTCACCGTCAGCGCACCCTGGTAGCTGAAGGTCGCAGTGGGCGAGGATCCTGGTGCAGGAAAGACGTCCGTCATCACTACATTCGTGCCGTACGACGGACCACTGTTGTTGACGGTGATGGTGTACGTCGTGGGCTGCCCCAGGTTGACCGGATCTGCGCTGTCCACCTTGTTCACCAGAATATCCAACTGGGCTGCCGTGACTGGCGTGGTGGTTGTGGCGGAGTTGTTGGTGAGGTCCGACTCTGCCGTTGCGGTCGTGGCCGCAATGCTGTTGACCACATTGCTGCCAGCCGCCGTGCCCAATGGGCGCATGCGGTAATTGACAGTCTGTTGCACGGTGCTTGCGATGCTTGCCCAGGTGCAGGTCAGGGTACCGCCCACGGTACCGGCCGCGATGGGCGTACACGTTCCACCGCCACTCACCGAAACCAGGTCGATGAACGCCGCGTTGGCAGGCAAGGTGTCGACCATCTGCACCGTCTGTGCGGTCGAAGGGCCCGCGTTGCGAATCGTGGCCACAAAGGTGATCGGAGCACCTGCCTGCACGGTGGCGGGCGTGGCTGTCTTGGCGGCGGTCACATCCACAATGGCATTGACCTGGCTGGTCACGCTGCCGCTGTTGTTGGTCTGATCAGGGTCGCCAATGTCGTTGGACCGCACCGATGCGGTGTTGGTGCGCGGGCCCGTCGCGGCGATGCTGGGGCGAACCACGACCGTCACTGTGGCTTGAGATCCCGAGGTCAGTGTCCCCAAGGCACAGTTCAAGCTCTGACTGACTCCGTTGGTCGCGACGTTGGGCGTGCAAGTGCCTTGTGAAGCAGCAGCCGACTGGAATCCACCGACATTCACCAAGCTCGCCAGCGTATCGGACACGACCACGTTCGTAGCGTTGGCAGGGCCCAAGTTTTCGACCGTGATCACGTAGGTCAGGTTTTCGCCTGCCACTACGGGGTTGGGTGCCGCCGTTTTGGAAACGACGCGCAGATCAGCCTGGGTGGCGGATGCGGTCACCGTCACACCCGCACAGTCGTTGCCACCGTTTCCGTCCACACGCCCGCCGCCGCCCAGCGCCACGCAGGCGTTGTTGGTGACCGCACTGGCCCCAGTGACTACGGCTGACACCTGCACAACAGGTGCATTTGTATTGACCGACAATCCGTCCGCCCTGTTGCAACTCCACACTCCGGGGCCCACCAAGGGCAGCGCTCCACAAGTCCATCCGGTCGCGCTGACCACGCTATTCAAAGTCACCCCCGCAGGCACTTGATCGCTCACAGTGATAGTTTGCCCAACAGGCACCGCAAGAGGTCCCGTGTTGCGAGCGGTCAACGAGTAGCTGAATGCCTGGTTGGGCACCACGGGGTTCAAGCTGGCGGTCTTGGTCAGCTGCATGTCCGAGTCATTGCTGGATGTCACGTCAACCGAGGACGTATTGTTACCCAGTGCAGGGTCTAGCAGTGGCGTGCTGATGCTCGCCGTGTTACTCAACACCCCCGTCGCAGTGGCCGTTGCCGTCACGGTAATGACTGGCATGTTGCTGAAGTTGGCGCCGGTGTATTCGGTACGCACGCAGGTGATGGTGGCGTCACAGGCCCAACCTGTACCTGCAGCAGAAACATACGTCAGACCGGCACCCAGGGTATCAGTCACCGTGACTTGCTGGCCGACGAGAGACTGGCCACCATTGAGGCGCGGTGTGAGGGTGTACACCACGTTGCCTCCTTGCGCAACGTTCGCACTGGCACGCGTTTTGGTGATACTCACATCGGCACCGGCGGCCGACGTCACGTCCGCAGTCGCCGTGTTGTTGCTCAGATCACCATCGGGCATGGCCGATGTGTCGGGCTTGATACCGGCAATGGAAAACGCAGCCGTCACAGTACCATTCACATTGGAGGCCGCCGGCACAGTCAATATGGACGTGGTCGCCCCGTTCGCCAGCGTTCCCGCGCGGGTGCAATTGACCGATCCACTGCTCAATGGGTAGCCAGTCGCGGGCGTGCACACCCATCCAGTACCCGAGGGTGCCGCGGTGATCGACGCCCCCACCGGCACGGTGAAGGAAATGCGCTGGCTGCCATCAGCCGCATCCGGGCCATTGTTGCTTGCCTGAAGCGCATAGGAGTAAGCCTGACCCGCCGCTACATTGGCGAGCGACGGCGTGGCGGTCAAGGCCAGATCAGCGGCCTGGGTGGCAGTGGTGTCCTGAATGCTGTTGACGTTGTTGCTGGTATTCGGGTCCGTGGTGGCACTGCCAGCCGTGGCCGTGTTGGTCCACACTCCTGCTGAAGGCAGGCGCACGCGAATGGTCACTGTCTGGTTCGCGTTGAAGGGGATGTCCCCCAGCGCGCAGTTGACGGTTCCACCAGCCGGAGGGTTACACGTCCCTGCCGTGGTATTCACATCAATGAACGTCGAGCCCACCGGAAGCGTATCTGCCAACGTAACACCCACCGCGCCATTCGGGCCGTTGTTGTCCACACGCAGCGTGTACGTGAAAATGCCGCCCGCTGGGCCGGGGTCAGGAGAATCGGAATGGTTGACCACGAGGTCTGCCGACTGCGCAAACGCAGCCCCGGCAAAAAGCCCGCCCGCCAACAACAACCAGCGAAACCGGCGGACAGCGCTGACTACCCGTGGGGTGGGCGCACCTGCTTCGCACGCCACACTCCCCATCCCGGAAGCGCTTGCATCACTGTGCGTCCGCTGCGCCGGCATCCTCGTGGGAAGCCCGCGCAATAGCCATCGCGCTACATGGTCAAACATAGATTTCTCCTGATGTGAACTGCTGAAAATTTCAGCCACGCCGCAACCTCACCAGCCCCCTTTTCGGGGTGGCAAAAAGTTCGGTGCGAGGGGGATACGAAGACGCGCCCTGACCACGGCGGCTGAATGCAAGGCGTGAATCTATCGGCCTAGTGGGCGCAGTGCGCGCCGGGCCACAATCGTTAACTTTTGAAAGGGATGTGGTGTGTTCTTTGCGCCACGCAGCGGCCTAAACTTCGGCGCATGTCCGCGCGGAGTACCTCAGCGATCGCCGGTAGCAACGCATGTCTTTGATGTGCTGCCGCAGTGGCATGCGCTGGACGCCTGATGAGTGCCGCATGATTTACGGGCGCCTCTTTCACCACCGCCTGCGGGCTACCCAGATCACATTGCTGGTGGCATTGAGGGGCTGATCTCGCTGGTGGTGATGGCATACGCAGCGTGGAGCAAAACTACCGGTCACTCATCGCGCCATGCTGCAGCACGAGGCGGGGCGCGTTGGACACACGGCGCTGTTCGAGCCTGATGTCGCGCACAGGCAGGCCGCTGCGGGCGGACGCGGGCAATGTCCCGTGCATTCACGGCCCCACTGAACAGCATGGCACAGACGCGGCCCTCTTCAGCGTCCGAGGTCGCATTGCTGACGGCCAAGGAAGCTGCAGTTGACATCGAGGCCGCCTTTTAAGCACGCATGAACGCCTACCTGACCGAGCCGCTGCTTGAAGACGACTGTGGCAAGCCCTGGCGCCCTGGCTGTCGCCCCAAGGCCGCACCGCAAGAACCGGCGCCACAAACCCCTGCTGCTGCTGCAATCCCCGCCGATACGCAGACCCAGCGCCCGCCATTTGACGCCCGGGTGCACGAGGAGCGGCTTGCCCCGTTCGACCCGCCCAGCCTGCGCACCTTGCTGGGCCATTTCATCCGCCACTGCAACCGCCGCATCGCCACGATTCAGGCCACCGCCGAGGCCCAGGACCGTGCCACCATGCGCCGCGAGGCCCAGGACCTGGAAGGCGCAGCCCGCGCCGAAGCCACGCAGGCCATTCCCCAGCAACTGTCGGCCCTCATAGCCTCCGTGCACGACGGCCTGGGCCAGCTGCGCGACATGCAGACCCTGCGGGGAAGCCCCCCGGGGCCTGGCAGCCATTGCGGCCTTGAGCTGGACGCCCCCGGTGGGCTATGCTGCGAGCACTTTTATCCCCCAGCGAGTTGGTCAGCCCATGAAGGATTTGCTTCGTAACCTTTTTTCCATTCGCCAGCAGCGCAAGCCGGCGCCAGTGGGGCCCCTGCCGCAGGTGGGCGCAACCATCCTGCGCGGTCAGGTCAAGATGACCGTCAGCCAGCCGGTGCCCCGCGAACTGTGGGACTGGCTGGTGCTTTCAGGCTGGCGCAACATGCCCGTCAAAAACGACCGCCGCAAAGGCTTGGTGGTGCCCGAAGGAGCGCTCAAGGCGCTGATCGACGCTGACCCGCAAGAGCGCAACCGCGCGCACTCCCGCATCCTGGAGCAGGCCCAGCCTGAGGAGTGAAGCGCCTCCGGGGCGCATCCAACCGCCCCCTGCAGAAAAAAACCCCGGCAGTGCCAACAAAGCACCCCGGGGTTTTGCTTTTATTTTGATAGCTACCAGCGCTTACTGCACAAGCGCTAGAGGCCATTTTCACTGATATTTAGACCAGCAAGGCGTTCACACGCTTCACATACGCGGCCGGATCCTCGGGCAAACCGCCCTCGGCCAGCAGCGCCTGGTCGAACAGGATGTGGGCCAGGTCGTGGAAGTGCACGCTGCCATCGAGCTTCTTGACCAACGCATGCTCGGCGTTGACCTCCAGCACAGGCTTGGTCTCGGGCGCCTGCTGACCAGCCTGTTTGAGCATACGGGCCAGCTGGGTGCTCATGCCGTCGTCCTGCACGACCAGACAGGCGGGTGAATCAACGAGGCGCGTCGTTACGCGCACGTCTTCGGCCTTGTCTTTCAGCGCCTCTTTCAACTTGGCCAGCACGGGCTTGAAGGCTTCGGCGGCTTCCTCGGCCGCCTTCTTCTCGGCTTCGTCCTGCAGCGTGCCCAGGTCCACAGCGCCCTTGGCCACGCTTTGCAGCGGGGTGCCGTCAAACTCGTGCAGGTAGTTCAGCGCCCACTCGTCCACGCGGTCGGTCATCAAGAGCACTTCGATGCCCTTCTTCTTGAAGACTTCAAGCTGCGGGCTGTTCTTGGCGGCAGCCAGCGTGTCAGCGGTGATGTAGTAAATCGCCTCTTGCCCTTCCTTCATGCGTGCCTTGTAGTCGGCAAAGCCCACGGTGGCGGTGTCGCTGGTGGTGGAGGCAAAACGCAGCAGCTTGGCCAGGCGTTCGCGGTTGCCAAAGTCTTCGCCCAGGCCTTCTTTCAGCACAGCACCGAATTCGGCGTAGAACTGGCTGTACTTGCCTTCCTTGGCCTTGTCGTCGGCATCGACTACGTCGGTCACACCATCAGCGTTGGCCGACGTATCGTGCTTGTCATGTTTGGCCAGGTCTTCCAGCATGCTCAGCACGCGCTTGGTGCTGCCCTCGCGAATGGCGCGCACGTCACGGCTTTCCTGCAGCAGCTCGCGGCTCACGTTCAGGGGCAGGTCGGCCGAGTCGATGACGCCCTTCACAAAGCGCAGGTACGTGGGCATCAGTGCTTCGGCGTCGTCCATGATGAACACGCGCTTGACGTACAGCTTCACACCGGCCTTCTTGTCGCGGTTCCACAGGTCGAACGGCGCCTTGGCGGGGATGTACAGCAGCTGCGTGTACTCGGTGTTGCCTTCCACCCTGTTGTGGGCCCAGGTCAGCGGGGCTTCCTGGTCGTGGCTGATGGCCTTGTAGAAGTCGGTGTACTGCTCTTCGGTCACGTCCTTCTTGGGGCGGCTCCACAGCGCGCTGGCCTTGTTGATGGTTTCCCATTCGCCGGTCTTGACCATGCCGCCGGGCTGGCGGCCGCCGTTTTCGTCGCCGGGGGTGATCAGCTCGCCGTCTTTCCACTCTTCCTTTTCCATCAGGATGGGCAGGCTGATGTGGTCGGAGTATTTGGCGATGACCTGCTTGAGCTTCCAGGCGTTGAGGTATTCCTCGGCGTCGTCGCGCAGGTGCAGGACGATGCTGGTGCCGCGTGCAGCGCGGGTGATGGTTTCCACCTCGAAGTCGCCCGTGCCGCCGCTGATCCAGCGCACGCCTTCTTCGGCGGGCAGGCCCGCGCGGCGCGATTCCACTGTGATTTTGTCGGCCACGATGAAGCCCGAATAAAAGCCCACGCCGAACTGGCCGATGAGCTGGGCGTCCTGCTTCTGGTCGCCCGAGAGCTTGCCCATGAAGTCCTTGGTGCCGCTCTTGGCAATGGTGCCCAGGTGGTCAATGGCCTCTTGCTGGCTCATGCCGATGCCGTTGTCGGTGATGGTGAGCGTCTTGGCGGCCTTGTCGAAGGCCACGCGCACTTCGAGGTTGGGCGCGTCTTCAAACAAGGCGGAGTTGTTCAGGCCCTCAAAACGCAGCTTGTCGCAGGCGTCGGATGCGTTCGAGATCAGCTCGCGCAGGAAGATTTCCTGGTTGGAGTACAGGGAGTGGGTAACCAGGTGCAGCAGCTGGGCCACTTCGGCCTGGAACGACAGGGTTTGCTTGCTCATGGGAGGTTTCTCTCTCAGTCGGATGGGTCGGAATACAAAACAGAAAAAAGGGCCCGGCACAAAAAATCACGCCTGCCGAACCAGCAGGCGTGATTTAGGGGCAACTCAGGGCTTTTCAAGGGCGGCCAGTGGATGGCCGCCGTAGCGCCCAGCAGCTCAACCGTCGGCGTTGATGCGCTGGATCAGCGTCTTGAGCATGGCGTCGGCCTTGTCGTTGGCCACCTGGCAGGTGCCCGCGGCGGCATGGCCACCACCGCCAAACTCCAGCATCAGGTTGCCCACGTGGGTGTTGCTGCTGCGGTCCAAAATGGACTTGCCGGTTGCAAACACCGTGTTCTGCTTTTGCAGGCCCCACATCACATGGATGGAGATATTGGCCTTGGGGAACAGCGCGTAAATCATGAACCGGTTGGTGGCCCAGATGGTTTCTTCATCGCGCAGGTCCAGCACCACCAGGTTGCCGATGGAAATCGCACAGCTGAGCAACTGCTCTTTGGCCTTGGCCGCCTGCTCACGGTATAGGTTCACGCGCTCCTGCACATCGGGCAGCGCCAGGATTTCTTCGATGGTGTGGTCGCGGCAATACTGGATGAGGTCCATCATCAGCGCGTAGTTGCTGATGCGGAACTCGCGGAACCGGCCCAGCCCGGTGCGCGAATCCATCAGGTAGTTCAGCAGCACCCAGCCTTGCGGGTTGAGGATGTCGTCGCGCGAATACTGGGCCGAGTCGGCCTGGTCCACCGCGGCCATCATTTCGTCGGTAACGCGCGGGAAGGCGGCCTTGCCGCCGTAATGGTTGTAAACCACGCGCGCGGCAGACGGTGCGTGCGCTTCGATGATGTGGTTCTCGTCCCGGCGGCCTGAGTTGCGGATGGTTTCCGATTCGTGGTGGTCAAACACCAGGTGGGCGCCCGGCACATAGGGCAGGTTGGTGGTGATGTCGCGGCTGGTGATGGCCACCTTGCCGTCCTGCATGTCCTTGGGGTGGACAAAGGTGATTTCGTCAATGAGGTCCAGTTCATTGAGCAGCACGGCACAGACCAGGCCGTCAAAGTCACTGCGGGTGACCAGGCGGTATTTCACATCGCTCACTAAATTCTCCTTATTACGATTCACTGGGGCACATGGTAGCGGGGCTCCGGCCACCGGCAACGCCGTCGGCAAGGAAAAAGTCACCATCCGGGCGGCTTTTCACGGGGATCGCAACCACTGTTCAACTTGCTGGGCCACCCCCCTGTCACCCAGCAAAGCCAGGTGACCCAGACGGTAGAACACGGCTTGACGCTGCTTGGGGAAATCCAGGGTTCGCTGCGCATCATCGTGGATGCCCAGGGCACTGCGCAACGGCACCAACCCATCCCCCACCAGGCGGTCGGCCGCCGGGCTGCGCCGGGGGGCGACGGCTGCAGCCACCGCGCAGCAGGCCACGCCCGCGGGCAACGGCACGGGGGTGCGCTGATCGGGGGTCTTGCGGAAGCGGTCGCGCCCCAGCCAGTCGGAGTCCAGCACGTGGCCGTAGCGCAGGTCCGTGATGCCCGCACTGCGCAATTGCGCCAGGCGTGCAAACGGCCTTGAATAGGGCGTGCTGCCCAGCAGCGCATCGACCCAGTGCCCCGCCCGCTCCAGCGGCGCGCCATGGTGGGGTGTGCCCAGGAAGACCAGGTGGCGTAGCAGGGGCAACCAGCGGCTGGGTGGCGCGCCGGGCGCGCCCGCTTGCTCGCAGGCACTGCGCGCCACCAGGCCGCCCATGCTGTGCGCCAGCACCGCCACCTCAGTCACGGGAACAGGCCATGCGGCAACTAGCGATTCCAGCTGGCCCGACAGCTCGGCACCGTTGACAGAGGTGTGCAACCCGGTGTTGTAGCGCAGGTACACGGGGGTGTAGCCCAGCGCGTCCGCCAGATGGGCACCATGGTCATGGCCATCGCGCAGCCACTGCAGATCATTCATGCACAGGCCATGCACCAACACCAGCAGCTTGCCTGTGGTCACACCCGACGCTGCCAACACAGGCACATCCAGCGGCAATCCGTGCTGATAAAAGCCCATGCGGGTGCACAGTGGGTTGTTGTCACGTGCCAGGCGGTCACCCATCACGCCGTTCAGCGCGGCGATGACGGCTTCGCGCTCCCACTGCACCACCGCACTGGGCGCGCCCTGCGCAAAAAACGGCTCCAGCCGCGCCAAGCCTGCTTGCAAGCCAGCGTCCACCAGCTGCGTGACGCCACGAATGCTCTGGTAGACAAGTCCCGTCAACCCCCGGGTGCGACCTGGTTCGGCACCGCCGGGCAGGCCCATGGTGCGCAGCACCGACTGGTGTACCCCTTCGGCCACGCGGCTGATGCCGGTGGTGGCCTGCGTGGCCAACCGGGCCACACCCCGCAGATCGGAGGCGCGCAGCTGGCGCAGCGGGTTGGCCCGGGGGGCCTTGGGCTCATCGGAAGCACCGGAGCGAGGGCGCGGGGGATTGGGCATGAAGAAGGCTCCGGTCAACAATGCAAGGCGGTGAATGCGCGGAGCCCGTGAATGCTCAGAACCGCTCGTTGGGTGACAGATAGCGCCACTGCCCCACCGGCAGGTTGCCCAGCGTGATGCGGCCAATGCGGATGCGTTTGAGCCCCACCACCTTGAGGCCGACCTGCTCGCACATGCGGCGGATCTGGCGTTTTTTGCCCTCGGTCAGCACAAAGCGCAGTTGTTCGGGGTTTTGCCAGTCGACCTTGGCGGGTTTGAGCGGCTCGCCGTCCAGGCTCAGGCCGTGGCGCAGGCGTTCCAGCAACTCGCGCGGAAACACCGCCTGCACGTTGGTGCTGACAGGGTCGCGCTCGTCGATTTCCTGCAGCGGCGCGGAGCGCTCGCTGGGGTGGCGTGGCACCGCCTGACCCGGTGCCTGGTAGACCACGCGCACCAGGTACTCCTTTTCCATCTCGGAGTCCTCGCCAATGATCTGGCGGGCCACGCGGCCGTCCTGGGTGAGCACCAGCAACCCCACCGAATCGATGTCCAGGCGCCCGCAGGGCGCCAAGCCCCGCAACTGCGGCGGCGAAAAGCGGTTGCGGCTGGGATCGTCCCGCCAGTGGGTGCGCGGGTTGATGAGCGCCACGGCGGGCGTGTGGCCGTCTTCCGCCTGGCCGCTGACATAGCCCATGGGCTTGTGCAGCAAGATGGTGACGCGCTGCTCCTGAAACCCCTGGGCGACCTTGTCCACGTCGATGCGGTCAGTGGGCAGCACCTGCACGCCCATTTCGGCCACCTGGCCATTGACCTTGACCCAGCCCTGGGCAATCCATTCGTCGGCCTCGCGCCGCGAGCACAGGCCCAGCTCGGCCATGCGCTTGTTCAGGCGCGAACTGACCATGCCGTTCACCGTGATGGTTGCGGACGCTCGTTCGGGCACCTGCTTGATGGGCGCTACAAACGAACCCGACGCTGTGCGATAGGTGGGAGGTGCGGGTGCCCTGGCTACGCGCGGTGGCGGCGCAGGCCGGGCGGGCGCTGCTTTGGACGCCACAGCGGGGCGACGGAGCACCGGGCGCGCTGCGGGTGCAGATGTGGGGGATTCCCCTGCGCCAGACCCAGAGGGCAAAGAAGCGGCTGTGGGGGCGGCGGGGCCGGCAGGCGGGCGGGAGCTGGAAGAAGACATTGCGCGTATTTTCGCCTGCAGGGCCGGGTGGGCCAAATTTCAGAGTGAATCCGCTTTTCGCCACGGCATCCGAGGCCAGAGGGAAACTGGCCCGAAGCTTACCTCTGACGCGCCTGCCAGGCCAGAAAATCATCGACAGGCAGCGGTCGGGCGATGTGATAGCCCTGTGCCTCATCGCAGGCCAGCGCCCGCAGCCGCTCCAGGATGGCGGCGGTCTCGACCCCCTCGGCCACCACCGTGAGGCCCAGGTTGTGAGCCAGGTCGATGGTGGAGCGCACGATCATCGCGTCGTCCTCGCCCGCTTCCATGCCCATCACAAAGGACTTGTCGATCTTCAGCTCGTCCACCGGCAGGCGCTTGAGGTAGGCCAGCGACGAATACCCCGTGCCAAAGTCATCGATAGACAGCTTGAAGCCCTGCTCGGACAGGCGGTTGAGCATGGCCTCGGCGCGCTGCGGGTCGTCCATGATGGCGCTCTCGGTGATCTCCAGGCAGAACGCCGTGGCGGGCACCCCATGGCGCACCAAAATGGCGGCCAACCGGTTGCTGAGGTCCGGGTCCAGCAGGTCGCGGGTCGACAGGTTTACCGAAATGCGCAACGGCATGGCCACCGTGCGGGGGTCGGCCAGCAGCCGGGCCACTTCTTCAAAGATCCACAGCGTCAGCTGCCGCACAAAACCGGTCTGCTCGGCAAAGGGGATGAACTGCATGGGCGGCACCAGCCCGCGCTGCGGGTGTTGCCAGCGCACCAGCGCCTCGGCCGCCAGCCCGGCCTGGCCGTGCAGCGGCACCTTGGGCTGCAGGTACAGGCGCAGCTCGTTGTGCTCGACAGCTTTGCGTAGCTCAGACAACAGTGACAGCGTCTGCGAGCTCGCCGAGTCAAACGATGCGTCGTACTGCACCGCCCCGCTGAGCTTGCGCTTGGCCGCATACATGGCGATTTCGGAGCGGCTGAGCAAGGTGTCGGCGTCCTGCGCGTCACCCGGCCAGCAGGCAAACCCGATGCCCGCGCTCAGGTCCACCGTCTGGTCTTCAAACGCCAGGGGCACTTCAAACGACTGGTTGATGCGCTGTGCCAGCGCGTGGGCCGCGGCGGCATCGGCGCGCTGCAACAGCAGCGCAAACTCATTGCCGCCCAGCCGGGCGACCATGTCGTCGGGCGATGCCATCTGCTGGGTCAGGCGCTCGGCCACAGCCTGCAGCAGTCGGTCGCCAAACGCATAGCCCAGTACATCGTTCACGTGCTTGAAGCGGTCCAGGTCCAGGGTCAGCACGGCCAGCGGATGCCCGGCGGCGCTGCCTGCAATGGCCCGCACCACCGCTTCACGAAACCGCTCTCGATTGGGCAAACCGGTCAGCCGGTCCCAGTAGGCCAGTCGGCGGATTTCGGTTTGCTGCGTGCCGATATCCACACGCATGTGGTCGAACGAGCGCGCCAGGTTGCCAATTTCATCGTTGCGGCCGGTGTGTTCCAGCGGCACGTCGTACTCTCCGCGCGACAGGCGCTGCGTGGCTGCCAGCAACGAACGCAGCGGCGTGGTCAGGCGCTGCGCCATCAGGCCCGTGCCCACGGCAAACAACAACACGCCCGCCACGGTGATGATGGCCAGCAGCACCTGCAGCTGGCGATAAGGGGCCACCACCTCGTCCACCGAGCGCAGCAGCAACGCCTGCACCTCACCGCCCACGCTGTCGATGCGGGTGCTGCGCACCAGCAGCGTGCCCTCGGGCGTGCGCAGCTCACCCGAAACGATGCCCTGCTTTTTGAGCACCAAGAGCGTCTCGGGCGGCATGGTGCTGACCGGCACGCTCATCATGCTGCCCGCACCGCCCGAACCGCCCGCAGCATCACTGACAACCAGCGCCACGTTGACGGACAACAACTGCCGCATCTCGTCGGCCAGCGCCTGGTTGATGGGGAACCCCATCAGCACCCAGCCGATCACCACCGGCGCCCGCATGGGCACCATCACAAACTGGTAAGGCACGCCGTCCATCACAGCCACCTGGCTTCCCTGGGGCTGCGCCGCCAGCGGGGGCACCACCTGGCGCAGCGTTTGAGGAAACTCGTCCATGCTGTCGTCAGTCAGGCTCACAGCGCGGAGGGTGAGGTCGGTGTCCAGCAGCGCCGTGACGGCGGCGCCGATGCGGCTGCCGTGGTTTTCCAGCACGGACTGAATGGTTTCATCGTCGCCCGAGTTCACCGCCGACCGAAAGCCGTAGTCGGCCGCCAGCAGGGCCGAGCCCTGGCGCAGCTTGTCAGCGTTTTGCTCCAGCAGGCGGCGCCAGACGTTTTCGTCCAGGTCCAGCGCCCGGGCGATCTGGGCGCGCGCGTTGCGGTCGATGGTGGCGCGCACCACCGCAAAACCGGCGGCCTGCACGATGAGCAGCAGCAACAGCGACAGCCCCACCAGCCGCAGGATGAGGCTGCGCCGGGCCCAGCGCAGTGTCAAGGCTGCAGCCCCGTCAACCGCACCGACGCAGTGCCCGTGCCAGTGGCGGGCACGGTGATCGATTGCTCCAGCGCGGGCGCGCCCACGGGCAGGCGCGTGTGCCAGGTGCGCAACGTGTACGTGCCCGCAGGCACATTGTCGATCTGCGCCTTGCCGGTGGCAGCAGCACTGCGCGCGTAGTGCGGCGTGTCCACCACCAGAATCCAGCCGATCATCTGGTCGTGGATGTTGCAGCCCAGCGCGACCACGCCTGCCTGGTCAAACAGCACCGGGCTGGCGGGCGTGCCGGTGTACAGCTTCAGCTCGAACTTCTTGGCGGGCGAAAAGGAATACACATGGTGACGCACCGAGTCGCGGTTGGGGAACAGCACCTGGGTGCCCACCGGAATCACCAGCACGCCGGGCACAAACTGTTTTTTCTCTTGCGCCATTTCGGCGCCTGCCAGGGGCTTGACCTGCTTGCGCGCATCAGCCGAGTCCAGAAACACAACCGCGTCAGCCACAGGTTTACCTGCAGCGTCCAGCACGTCAACCTGCACCGTGCCCGCATGCGCGGCAGCGCACAGGCCCATCAACGCGCCCCACGCCGCAGCCCGCGCCCAGCCGGTGCAGGTGGCCTGGTGCAGGTGCACCTGCGGGTGCGGGCGGGCTTGCTTCATCACGGTTCGATGGCCATGCCCAGCAGGGGGGCGCCCTCGCCGACCTTGCCCAGGGGCTTGGCGGCGCCGGTGGCCAGATCCACCAGGTGCAGGCGGGTCTGGTTGTCGGTGGGGGTGCGCACCGCAATCAGGGCGGTATTGCCCACATCGGCGATGTCAAAAGCCACATCGGTCAGCGGCCCCAGTCCCAGGACGCCCACCGTGCGCAACTGGCCGGTGTTGGGCGACACCACCGGGGTGACGCCTTCGCGCGAGCCCTGCATCACCAACGCGCCCAGTGCGCGGTCGATGGCGTAGTTGGTAGTGAGCTTGCTGTCCTGGGTGTTATAGGTGTAGGCGGCGCCTGCAATGTCCGGGGCACGGCGCTCGTTGGCGTCGCTTGCCGCGTATCGCAGGGCCGGATCGGGCTGCACGCCGTCGATGGTGGGGTCGCCATCCACCGCCGCACCGGTGTCGGGGTGCAGGCGCAGGTTCTGGCCGGTGTTGGACACCACGCGGATGCGGTCAGCGGCGGGGTTGAAGTCAAAGCCAAACGACGTGCCATTGAGCGCCAACGCGGCGGGCGCTGCGCCCACAGGCCGCAAGGCGCCGTTAGGAATGTCAAGCGTGTACAGCCGCCCGGACTGCGACAACGCATACAGCACACCCCGCGCTACCCGAAAGTCGATGCCCACCAGCCGTTCGCCTGCCGCGAGGCCCGTAACCGGGCGGCGCTCCAGGATGCGATCGGGCTGCGCCGCATTGAAGGTGATGAGTTCGTGCGCGGACGTTACCGCCACCACCAACTCGCGCTGCGCTACCGCAGGCGGCAGGGGCGCGGCGCAGCCTGCCAGCAAGCTGCCACCAACCAGCGCACCCCAAACGGCTCGCCCACTCAATCGACGGAAAAACAGGTTCATACAAGACCTCGCATCTGTAACCGGGTTATACCCGAGCGGTTCTTGCCCCACAGCCCCGGGGGTAACCCTTGGCGACCAGAAAACTAACAAAATTCATAGCTATCAGCGCTTTACAGGCAAGCGCTAGATGCCATTTTTACCCATATTTTTTCCAGCACAGCACTGTTTCAATTTCGTGGGGTGGCACGACTCTCCAGGCTTCCAATTTGTAACAAGCAGGCCATGCGCTTTAGACATGCGGCTATCCCTAAGCCTCATGACACATTTTGTTATTTCTGCCTACACTGCACCGGCCCCGGCCCGCGCAGACCTGCATGCCTCGAATGGGCTCAGGCACCGTTATTGCTTCAGCTTTTTCACATTCGGTTACTTTCGTTTTGTCTCTCCGTTTCTTCGCTTTCGAGACCACAAGGACCCCTCATGCTGGCCGCTTCTTCTCTTAAATCCTTGTCCATCTCCAGCCGCCTCGGTCTGGGGTTTGGTTGCGTACTTGTATTGCTGGTGGCGGTGGCTGCGGTGGGCCAGCTGTCGGTTGGCAAGGTGCATGACCAGATGCAACTCATCACAGGCGTCGGCGCCAACAAGGCCAAGCTGGTCAACGGCATGCTGGAGAGCGTGAGTGCCATCGGCATCCAGAGCCGCTCGGCCGCCATGCTCAACGACATCGACCCCAAACAGGCACGCGAGCAGATCGACGCGGTGGGCAAGACCCTCAAGGAATACAGCACCGAAGAAGCAGCGCTGGCGCAACTGATGGTGCCTGCCACGGCGACGCCCGCCGAGATTCAGTTATTGAGCGAGATCCAGGCGCTGGGCGCCAAAACCCGCCCCGAGCTGGAAACCGCCATCAAGGCGGCCGATGACGGCGACACTGTCAGCGCGACGCTGGCCCTGATGACCCGCGTGGCCCCCAGTGAAACCGCATGGCGCAACAAGCTGGGCGAACTCATTGCGCTGCAGAACACCCTCAACGCAGAGGCCACGGCCAACGCAGACAGCACGCAGCGCAATGCGCGCATGGTGGGCGGGTTGCTGGTGCTGCTGGCCATGGGTCTGGGTGGATTGATCGCCTGGCGCATCACCACCAGCATCACAGCACCCATTGGCCGCGCCGTGGTGGTGGCCGAGCGCATTGCCAACGGCGACCTCACCTCGCAGGTGGAAGTGCGCATCCATGACGAAACCGGACGCCTGCTCGAAGCCATTGCCGCCATGCAGGAGCGCCTGCGCACCCTGGTGGGCGAGATCGGCCAGACGGCTGATTCCATCCTGGTGGCCAGCTCCGAAGTGGCCTCGGGCAACCTGGACCTGAGCCAGCGCACCGAACAAACCTCGCACAACCTGCAAAGCGCGGCCAGCTCTCTGCTGGACCTGACCGGCACGGTGTCGCAAAGCGCCGACTCGGCCCGGCAGGCCAACCAGCTGGCGTCCACGGCGTCCGACGCCGCCACGCGCGGTGGCGAGGTGGTGTCGCAGGTGGTACGCACCATGGACACCATCAGCGCCAGCTCGCGCAAGATCGCCGACATCATCAGTGTGATCGACGGCATCGCGTTCCAGACCAACATTCTTGCGCTGAACGCGGCGGTAGAAGCCGCCCGCGCAGGCGAACAAGGCCGTGGCTTTGCGGTGGTGGCGAGCGAGGTGCGCAGCCTTGCGGGCCGCTCGGCCAATGCCGCGCGCGAGATCAAGGCGCTGATCGGCGCCAGCGTAGACCAGGTGCAGGAAGGCAGCACCCTGGTGAACCACGCGGGCAAAACCATCGAAGAGTTGGTGCTGTCGGTGCGCCGCGTGTCCGACATCATGGGAGAGATCACCGCCGCCACGCAGGAGCAAAGCCAGCGCATCGGCCATGTGAACCAGTCGGTGGGTGCGCTCGATGAAATGACCCAGCAAAACGCCGCACTGGTCGAAGAAGGCGCCGCCGCCGCCGACAGCCTGAAGGAGCAAGCGGGGCGCCTGACTGAGATGGTGGGCGCCTTCCGCCTGACACGCGATGGCGGGGACGAAAACAGCTGGGGCGCACGAATGCAAGCCCCCGCTGCATCACCGGTACCGGTACCGGCACCTGCGGCCCGCGCCAGCTTGCCGTCCTCGCTCAAGCCACGCAACAAGCTGCCGTCGCTGCCCCGCTGATTGGCGATCCGCTGAAAAGGCGAAGCGACAGTCCAGAGCCTTTCAACCGCCTTTGAGTTGAAAGATGCTGGAGCGCAGTGCCGCCAGGTCCAGCACGCGCAGGCCGCCGTACTCCACGCGGATCGCGCCCTGCGCCTCCAGCGCGGCCAGCGCCTCGTTCACCCGCTGGCGCGACAGGCCCACCAGGTATGCCAGCTCTTGCTGCGTGATGCGCAGCACCTCGCCCACGCCGGGGTACAGCACCGGGTTGAACAGCGATGCCAGGCTGCGCGCCACGCGCACGTCGGGGTTGTTCAGGCGGTCGATCTCGCGCGCGGCGATGAACTGGCCCAGCCGCTCATTGAGCTGGTTCATCACAAAACGGTTAAAGCCAATGGAGTGGTCCAGCAGCCAGTGAAATGTCTCCAGCGGCAGGCCCGCCACGATGCTTTTGCGCAGCGCCTGGATGTTGTAGCGGTAGGGCTCGCGCTTGATGGTGGTGCCCTCGCCAAACCAGCCGCCGGGCGGCAGGCCGGCATACGTCATGGTCTGGCCCTGCGCATCGTCGCTGCTCATCTTGAGCAGCCCCTCCACCACGCCAAACCAGTAGGTCACCGGGCGGCCCACGCGGCACACATAGTCGCCCGCCTTGGCGTCGCCCACCAGCAGCGCCGCCACGGCCCGCTCGCGCTCGGCAGGCAAAAGCAGAGGCAGCCACGGAATGCCGTCCAGCTCTTCAGCGGAGGGCGACCGGCGCCGCTGGTGCAGCGACAGGTCCTGGTGGGTGCGTGGGTCCAAGGCGGCTCACAAAGCAAAGGAAGAAAGAGCGTGGATGCGGGAAATCCACGACTCGAATTGTCGTCAGAAAGACAAAGAAATGTCAATCGCACCCGGATGATCTCCCCCTCCCTGGCCGCCACGAGCGCGCACGGGCCACAACAAGGAGACACCTATGCACAACCACAAGCCTGCTTGCCGGCCCCCCCGGCCTTCCACGACTATCAACAGGCGCACGGTGCTGTCCGCCGCCATCAGCCTGCCATGGCTGGGGCACCTGGGCGGCGCCAGGGCACAGGACAGTGTCCTCAAGATTGGGCAGTCCACCGCACTGACCGGCCCGCTGGGCGATTTGGGCTCGGCCATGCACCAGGGCGCCAAGGCGGCGTTTGCGGGCATCAATGCGCGCGGCGGCGTCAACGGCCGCACCATCGAACTGGTCACGCTGGACGACGCCTACGAAGTGCCCAAAGCACTTGCCAACGTGGAAAAACTGATGGCCGAGCGCGACACGTTTGCGCTGTTCAACTGCATGGGCACGCCCATGATCGACGCCATGCTGCCCAAGGTGCTTGAGAGCGGCATCCCGTTTTTTGCGCCGTTCACCGGCGCACAGCTGAGCCGCATCGCCACGGCGCGCAACGTGTTCAACATCCGCGCGAGCTACGCCGACGAGGCCGAAAAGCTGGTGCAGCACCTGTCCACCATCGGCATTCAGCGCATCGGCATCGTCTACCAGAACAACGCGTTCGGCAAAGAGATCTTTACGGCTGCCAAGCAGTCCATGGACCGACTCAAGCTGCCCAGTGCCGTTGCTGTGACGGTGGAGAACAACGCATCGGACGCAGGCGCGGCAGCGGCCAAGCTGGCGGGCGGCAACCTGGAGGCCATCGTCGTCGGTCTGGCAGGCAAGCCCACACTGGAGTTCGTGAAAGCGTTTCGCGCGCTTCAACGCGGCGTGACGCTGTATGCGCTGTCGGTGATGGGCACGCCCGCCACGGTCAAGGCCCTGGGGCCGGACGCCACCGGCATGGCCATTTCGCAGGTGGTGCCGCTGCCGTCCAATGTGGTGATGCCCGTGGTGCGCGAGTTTCAGAGCGCCTGGAAAGCCTCTGGCGCCACCGCAGAGCCGTCGCACCTGGCGCTGGAGGGCTACATCAACGCCCGCGTGTTCGCCGAAGCCCTGCAGCGCGCAGGCCGCAACCCCACGCGCGCAGCCTTCATCGACGCGACCTGGAACCTCAAGAAGTGGGATCTGGGCGGGTTTGAAATCAACGCCAGCACGCCGGAGCGCAATGCCTCGCGGTTTGTGGAACTGACACTGGTGGGACGCGATGGGCGGTTTATCAGGTGACTCCCCTGAGCGGCTGCGCCGCTCCCCCCATAGAGCCTGTTTACGATCTCGCAGGGGATCGCGTTGGAGCGCAATCGGGATGAGTGGATGCTTCGGATGCGCCGCATGGGCTCATGCCCATGCAAGCAGTCGATGCGTTCAATCGCCCGATTTCGCTCCAACCCTTCGGGCAGTGGTCTTTGCGGGCGGTCTGCGGCGTTGCGGCGCTTGTGGATAGCCAAGCTATCCACTGCGCACCGCGCCCAGCACCCCATCCCGCAAAGTCCGCTGCGCGACCCCTGGGAGATCGTAAACAGACTCTTAGGGACGCCACCCGTGGCCTGGCGGAGCCAGTTCCACGGTGGCTCTCGCTTTGCGTGGCGCCAGTTTTCACGACCCAGCGCCGAGCAAAATTACTATCAAACAAATAGCTACTAGTGCTTATTAGATAAGCGCTAGAGGCCAATTTGACCCATATTTTTGCTATTGCGAGGCCAGCCCGTAGCGGTAGCCTTTGAACGACCAGATCGTGCGCGTGGGCTCGATCTTTTCGAGCAACAGGCCGGGCGCGGCCACATCGCCCTCGTGCAGCACCTGGCCGTTGACGATGGCCATACGGTGCATCGGGTTGGCAGAGTACGTGGCGCCCGAGATCTTGAGTGAGGGCAATTGCGCGCGCACCGCGTCGGGCAGGTCGCTCTGCGCAAACACGGTACCAGTGGGTGCGGGGGCAGATTCTGCAGGGCGGGCGGTGGACGGGGCGGGGGCGCGTTCGCGCGGGGCTTCGTCTACTGCCCGGTTGCGGGTCACCTCGTTGGTCGTTGTGCGCGTGGTGGCCAGTGTTGGCGCAGGTTTTTCGCGCGCGGGAGGCGCAGTGCGGCGCTCTGCCGCAGGGGCCGGGATCGACACAGCGGCGGCCACGGGGGGCTGGTTGGCGGGTGCGCGCGCCACCGGCGCGGCAGCAACGCTGGCTGCAGGCGCGGTAGTCTGCACAGACGGTGACGCGACCATGGCCACACCAGGCGCTTCAGGCTGAGAAGGCGATGCAGGCAGTGAAGTCGCAGAAGGAGTTTGTGCCCCCGCCAGCACCACGCCACCGCTCGGCGCGTTGCTCTGCATCGCCCACCACGTACCGCCTGCGGCCAACGCAGCCACCACCAGCACGGCCACCACCACCACGATCAACGATGCCGGCGGCGACTGGCGCTCTGCTGGCAAGTTGCCGGGCACGGGCGCAGCCTGGGTATGCAGGCCGGGCACACCGCCACGGCCCCGCTCGGCGTCTGCGCGCCGAAGCGCGTCAAGGATGTAGGACATGGTTAGCCTCCGGTGCGCAGGCGCGGCTCGTTCACACCGGTCGCACGGTTGAGCAGCATGAGGGTCAGGGGGCCAGCGCGGCCGTCGGGCGTGACGCCCTGGGCCAGCTGGAATCGGTGAATGCGCGACTGTCGCAGCGCAGGCGTCATGGGACGGCTGCTGGGGCCCGCGCCGCCCGCGGCCTTGGAGGCCAGTTGTTTGTCCAGCCACGCGGCGCCGTCGGGGGAATCGACGATTTCGCCGCGCTCGGGCATGCCAGGTGGAGTGCGCCACAGGGTGGCCATGTCGCCGCGCCACACCTGTGCCAGCGCTTCCAGCGGCAACTGCAGGGTCTGGCCGTTGCCTTCCAGCGTGGCCGTGTCGCCGTCGAGGCTGCGCAGCACAGCCGATACCGATTCGTCGGCGTCTTCGGATGGGAACAGGGTCAGCATCACCGGCCGGTCAATTTGCCGCACCAGGTTCAGCCCCGCGCGGCGGTTGCGGTAACACCGCAAGCCGTCGCGTGGCAGCGTGGCGCAGGCATCGGCGCCGTCGGCCAGCGTCACGCCCCAGGCCGATGCAAGGACTTTCCACGCGGGGGCGTCGCCCGCTGACTGTGCCGCCAGAAACTGCTGCAGCGCAGGTGCAAGCGTGGGTGCAGTGGCTGCCAGTGTGGCCGATGCCGCCGATGCCGCGGGGGCGGCTGCCACACCCGGCGCAGCCACCGCAGCACTGCTCGCCGCCGCCTGTCGCGGGCCACTGGGCGCTGGCGCCACGACCGCTGCACCACCGGTCTGATGGCCCGTGCCCATGCCGGTACCGGAAGACGGCGGCCACACGCCCAGCGCCCATCCCGCTGCGGCCACCAGCGTGGCACCAGCCACACCACCCAGGCCCGCCAGCGCCCAGCCCGGCATGGGGCCCCGGTCACTGCGGGCTGCCGCCGCAGCCCCGGATGCGTCAAACACCTCGCGCGCGGCGCGGTTGACGATGGGCACGCTCACCTCGCGCGCACCCGCCGCATAGGCACCCAGCAGCGCGCGGTCGCACAGCAGGTTGATGCGCCGCGGCACGCCGTGCGACAGCACATGCACGCGCCGCAAAGCCCGCTGGCTGAACGGCAATGGGCCTTGCAGCCCGGCCACGGCCAGGCGGTGGCTGATGTACTGCTGCGTCTCTTGCGGAGTGAGTGCATCCAGGTGAAAACGGGCAATCACGCGCTGCGCGAGTTGCTCCATGGACGGGCGCGCCACCATGGTACGCAGCTCGGGCTGGCCGATGAGGATGATCTGCAGCAGCTTGCGCTCGCTGGTCTCCAGGTTGGTCAGCAGGCGCAATTGCTCCAGCACATCGGCCGACAGGTTTTGCGCCTCGTCAATGATGAGCACGTTATTGCGCCCACTAGCGTGCGCGGCCAGCAGCGAGGCGTTGAGCGGGTCGATGCAGTCCTTGACCGTTTCAACACCCGGCACCGCAGGCGCGTGCGGCACACCGAACTCGTCGCAGATGGAGCGCAGCAGCTCGCCCACGGTGAGCTTGGGGTTGAAGATGTAGGCCACGTTGCAGTGCGCCGGAATCTGCTCCAGAAAACAGCGGCACACCGTGGTCTTGCCGGTGCCCACCTCGCCCGTCAACAGCACAAAGCCGCCGCCTGCGTCCAGCCCATACAGCAGGTGGGCCAGCGCCTCGCGGTGGCGCTCGCTCATGAACAGGTACCGGGGGTCGGGGGCGATGGAAAACGGCGGGTGCTGAAGGCCGAAAAACGGGGCGTACATGCCCGTGAGGATAACGCCGTGGTGTGAAGCCCCTGCCCTGCCACCCTCACCCCCCCCGCGAAGCCAGGGAAGGGTTTCACCCACCCCGGAGTTTCCCGTAAATTGTCGTCGGAAAGACAAGATAACGTCAAAGTCAGTCCTAGCATGGGACCCATCGCGCTGCCACAAGGCGACGCCACCGGCAATCACCGGGCTGACACTTCTTTTATCTATTAGGAACCTGTAATGTTGACCACGTTCCCGCAACTGCTGCTAAAGCATGCGGCTGACCGCCCCACGGCGCCGGCGCTGCGCGAAAAAGAATATGGCATCTGGCAGGCCCACACCTGGGCCGACCTGGCACGCCTGGTGGAACAGATTGCCGCTGGCCTGCACCGCGCCGGGTTGCAGCGGCATGAACACATGGTGGTGATTGGCGCCAACCGCCCCCGCCTGTACGCCACCATGCTGGCCACGCAGTCGCTGGGCGCCATTCCGGTGCCGCTCTACCAGGACGCCGTGGGCGCCGAATGCATCTTCCCGCTCAACAACGCCGAGGTGCGTTTTTGCCTGGTGGAAGACCAGGAGCAGGTGGACAAGATTCTGGAGATCCGCGAGCAGTGCCCGCAGATCTCGAACATCTACTTTGATGACCCACGCGGCCTGCGCAACTACGAAGAACAAGGGCTGGCGTCGCTGGATTCGCTGATCGAAGCGGGCCAGGCGCATGTTGCACAAAACCCCCAGTGGTTTCGCAACGAAGTAGCCAAGATCCAGCCCGACGACGTGGCCGCGATGTTCTTCACATCGGGCACCACGGGCAACCCCAAGGGCGTGGTGCACACGCACAGCACCCTGCTCGACCGCGCATCGGCCGGGGCCGAGTTCGACAAGCTCACCAGCAGCGAAGAAGTGCTGGCCTACCTGCCCCCGGCCTGGATTGGCCAGAACATCTTCAGCTACGCGCAGTGGCTGGCCTGCGGCTACGTGGTCAACTGTCCCGAGTCGGCCAGCACCGTGACCATCGACCTGAAGGAAGTCGGCCCCACGTACTACTTTGCGCCACCCCGCATTTTTGAAGGCCTGCTGACCAGCGTGATGATCCGCATGGAGGACGCGGGCGCCTTGAAGCGCAAGATGTTCCACGCCTGCATGAGCGTGGCCAAGCGCGTGGGCCCCGCGCTCATGGACGGCGAAGCCGTGAGCGCCATCGACAAGATCAAGTACGCGCTGGGCAACTTGCTGGTGTACGGCCCGCTGCGCAACAACCTGGGTTTCAGCCGCGTGCGCGTGGCCTACACGGCGGGTGAGGCCATCGGGCCGGACCTGTTCACGTTCTACCGCTCCATCGGCATCAACTTGAAGCAGCTGTACGGATCCACCGAGACCGCCGTGTTCGTCTGCCTGCAGCCCGACAACCAGGCCCGCGCCGACACGGTGGGCGTGCCGATTCGCGGTGTGGAGATCAAGGTAGCCGACAACGGCGAGATCCTGGTCAAGTCCGCCGGGTTGCTCAAAGAGTACTACAAGAACCCCACGGCCACGGCCGAGGTGCTGACCGCCGACGGTTGGTACCACACCAGCGATGCAGGGTTCCTTGACGCGCATGGCCACCTCAAGATCATCGACCGCGTCAAAGACGTGGGCCGCATCAAGGGCGGCGCCAACGACGGCGCCATGTTTGCGCCCAAGTATGTGGAGAACAAGCTCAAGTTCTTCCCGCACATCAAGGAAGTCGTCGCCCTGGGCGATGGCCGCGAGAAGGTGTGCGTGATGGTCAACATCGACTTTGACGCCGTGGGCAACTGGGCCGAGCGCCGCAACCTTCCCTACGCAGGCTACACCGACCTGGCACAAAAGCCCGAGGTGTACGAACTGATCCGCGAATGCATTGAAAAGGTCAACGCCGACCTGGCCACCGACACCATGCTGGCAGGCAGCCAGGTCAGCCGATTCCTCGTTCTGCACAAGGAGCTGGATGCCGATGACGGCGAGTTGACCCGCACCAACAAGGTCCGTCGCGGCTTCATTGCGGACAAATACGGCGTGCTGGTGGAGGCGCTGTACGGCGGCCGCACCGAGCAGTACATCGAAACCCAGGTCAAGTTTGAAGACGGCCGCACCGGCAGCGTGAGCGCCACCCTGAAGCTGTCGGACACCAAGACGTTTGCACCGGTCAAAAAAGCCGCATGACCGCGCAGCCCCCCATCCACAGAGTCCAGACATTCATCCCATGACCAAAAAGAAGATCGGTGACGTCATCCTCGACGTCAACAACATCAGCCTGCGGTTTGGCGGTGTGAAGGCGCTGACCGACATCTCGTTCAACGTCAAAGAGCACGAGATCCGCGCCATCATCGGCCCCAACGGCGCGGGCAAAAGCTCCATGCTCAACTGCATCAACGGCGTGTACACGCCGCAGGACGGCTCCATCACCTTTCGCGGCAAGACGTTCTCGCACATGAACTCGCGCCAGGTGGCAGAGATGGGCGTGGCGCGCACGTTCCAAAACTTGGCGCTGTTCAAGGGCATGAGCGTGATCGACAACATCATGACCGGTCGCAACCTCAAGATCAAAAGCAACATCTTGATGCAAGCGCTGCGGTGGGGCCCCGCCGAACGCGAAGAGATCGCCAACCGCGAGCACGTCGAACACATCATTGACTTCCTGGAAATCCAGGCGTTTCGCAAGACCCCCGTGGGCCAGCTGCCTTACGGCCTGCAAAAGCGCGTGGACCTGGGCCGCGCCCTGGCCATGGAACCGCAGGTGCTACTGCTCGATGAACCCATGGCCGGCATGAACGTGGAAGAAAAGCAGGACATGTGCCGCTTCATCCTGGACGTGAACGACGAGTTCGGCACCACCATCGTGCTGATCGAGCACGACATGGGCGTGGTGATGGACA
>NZ_JBKBXG010000008.1:0-87451 GCF_046314175.1 Acidovorax sp.
ACAGCCACGGCCAGGGGCACGAGACCACCTTTGCGCAGGTGGTGGCCGCGCGCCTGGGCATCCCGGTGGAGAACGTGGACATCGTGCACGGCGACACGGGCCGCGTGCCGTTTGGCATGGGCACGTATGGTTCGCGCTCCATCAGCGTGGGCGGCGCGGCCATCATGAAGGCGCTGGACAAGATCGAAGCCAAGGCCAAGAAGATCGCGGCGCATTTGATGGAAGCGAGCGACGCCGATATCGACTTTGCCAACGGCGAGTTCAGCGTGAGGGGCACCGACAAGAAAATTCCTTTCGGCTCGGTGTCTCTGGCTGCTTATGTGCCACACAACTACCCGCTGGATGTGCTGGAGCCGGGCCTGAACGAAACCGCGTTCTACGACCCGACCAACTTCACCTTCCCCGCAGGTACCTACATCTGCGAGGTGGAGATTGACCCCGCCACAGGCAGCACCCGTGTGGACAAGTTCACCGCCGTGGACGACTTCGGCACCATCATCAACCCCATGATCGTGGAGGGCCAGGTGCATGGCGGCCTGGTGCAGGGCATTGGCCAGGCGCTGATGGAAAACTGCGTGTACGACCGCGAAACCGGCCAGCCGCTCACCGGCAGCTTCATGGACTACGCCATGCCACGCGCCGACGACTTCCCCGAGTTCAAGCTGGGCCATGTGTGCACACCCTGCACGCACAACCCGCTGGGCACCAAGGGCTGCGGCGAGGCAGGGGCTATCGGTTCGCCTCCCGCAGTGATCAATGCGGTGCTGGATGCGCTGCACCCGCTGGGGGTCAAAGAATTCGACATGCCCGCATCGCCACACCGTGTGTGGGAAGCGATTCAGAACGCCAAAGCCTGAGGAGAACCAGCATGTACGCATTCACCTTTGAAAATCCCTCCTCCACCGCAGCCGCTGCACAGCTCATCGCCCAGGGCGGCAAGCTGCTGGCCGGTGGCCAAAGCCTGCTGCCGTCGATGCGGCTGCGCCTGGCCAATCCAGAGAAGATCGTTGACCTCAACAGCATCCCCGAGCTGGCGGGCATCCGCCGCGAGGCCAACGCGCTGGTCATCGGCGCCATGACGCGCCACATGGACGTGGCCAACAGCGCCGATGTCAAGGCCGCCATCCCCGCGCTGGCCGACCTGGCGGCGCACATCGGCGACCGGCAGGTGCGCGCACGCGGCACGCTGGGTGGTTCGGTGGCCAACAACGACCCAGCGGCGTGCTACCCCAGCGCCGTGCTGGGCCTGGGCGCCACGGTCATCACCAACCAGCGTGAGATCGCAGCCGATGACTTCTTCGTGGGCATGTACACCACGGCGCTGGAAGGGGGCGAGATCCTCACCGCGATCCGTTTCCCCATCCCCAAGCGTGCGGCCTACCTCAAGTTCAAGCAGGCGGCATCGCGCTTCTCGCTGGTCGGCGTGTTTGTAGCGCAGACCGATGCCGGCGTGCGCGTGGCCATCACCGGCGCGGCCAGCAGTGTGTTCCGCCACGCGGGGTTGGAGGCAGCGCTGAACCAGAGTTTTACAGCGCAGTCGGCTGCGGCTGTGAAGATCGATGCGAGCGATCTGAACGCCGACATCCACGCGAACGCGGCCTATCGCGCCAACCTGATCAGCGTGCAGACCCAGCGGGCAGTGGCGCAGATGTTGGGCTGATGGGGGGAGCACCCGCTGCCACTGCACCGGGTCTCGCAGCGGGTTTTTGAATGAAATTGGCATCTAGCGCTTGTCCATAAAGCGCTAGTAGCTATAAAAATAGTAGCAATGAACATTTCCCCTCCTGCGCCCATGGCCGCACCCACGTTGTCCTCTATCGACGCCCTGGTGTTGGCCTTGCAGGGCGTGGGCTACTTTGCCGACCGGCGCCTGGCCACGGCCGTGTTCTTGGCGCTCAAACTGCAGCGCCCGCTGCTGTTGGAGGGAGAGCCCGGTGTGGGCAAGACGGCGCTGGCCCACGCGCTCTCCAAGGTGCTGGAACGCAGCCTGATCCGCCTGCAGTGCTACGACGGGCTGGAGCAGCGTGAGGCGCTGTACGAGTGGAACTACGCCGCGCAGCTGCTGCACATGCGTGCGGCGGAAGGCAAAGGCAGTGCCGACATGGCGCAGGTGGAGCGCGAGGTGTACCAAGACCGTTTTCTCATCCGCCGCCCCTTGCTGCAGGCGCTGCAGGCCCCAGCGCCCGGCGCGGTGCTGTTGATTGACGAGGTGGACCGAGCCGACGAGCCCTTTGAGGCGTTTTTGCTCGAATACCTGGGCGAGTACCAGGTGAGCATTCCCGAGATCGGCACTGTGCGCGCTACGGCCACGCCGGTCACCATTCTCACTAGCAACCGCACGCGGGATCTGCACGACGCCGTCAAGCGCCGCTGCCTGTACCACTGGCTGGACTACCCCGAGCGCGAGCGCGAGCTGGCCATCGTGCGCGCGCAGGTGCCGGATGCCAGTGCGGCTTTGGCCACCCAGGTGGCGGATTTTGTGGGCCGCCTGCGCAGCCAGCCGTTTGCCAACGCCTTCCAGCGCGCGCCCGGCATTGCCGAAAGTGTGGAGTGGGCCAAGGCGCTGGTCGCGCTCGACACCATCGTGGTGGACCCCGAGGTGGTGTCCGACACAGCAGGCATTTTGTTCAAGCAGCGCGAGGATGTGGCGGCGCTCACGCGCGACATGGCGGTGCAGTTGCTGCAGCCTGCCGACACGACTGCGTGAAGGCTCGCGCCATGGCTGAGGGCAGGACGATCTCTCAATTCGGCGATGCCCGCACGGGCAAGCTCGCCGACAACCTGAGCGGTTTTGGCCGCACCTTGCGCCGCGCTGGTGTGCGTGTGGACGCCGCCCGCATGGCGCTGGCCCAGCAGGCGGTGATGCTGGTGGGCCTGCGGCGTGAGGATTTCAGCGCCGCACTGGAGGCCGTTCTGGTCAGTCGCGAGCAGGACCGTTTGATCTTCCGCGAGTTGTTCGACGCGTACTTTCGCAACCCCAACGTGGCGCAAAAGCTGCTGGCGCAGATGCTGCCCAGCGCCGAGTCCAAGGCTGAGCCTGCCAAGCGCCGCCCGCGCGTGAGCGAGGCGCTGGCCCCCGTGCGGGCCGCGCGCAACGCGCCCCCGCCGCGCGAGGACGAGAAGATCGATTTCGACGCCGCCATGACGGCCAGCGACCTGCAGCGCCTGCGCCATGCCGACTTCAATCAGCTATCGGCCAGCGAATACCTGCTGGTGGAGCGCCTGGCGCGTGAGGTGCCCTTGCCCTTGCCGCGCTACGCGGCCCGCCGTACCCGCCCCGGTGTGCGCGGCAGCCGCCCGCACTGGCCGGGCGCCATGCACCACGCGGCGCGCAACGGGGGCGAGGTGTTGCACATCCCGCTGCTGCAGCGGCGCCAGCAACCGCTGCCGCTGCTGGTGCTGGTGGATGTGTCCGGCTCCATGGAGCGCTACGCGCGGCTGCTGCTGGCGTTTTTGCATGCTGCCACGGCACCGCGCCACACCGGCGATGCCGTGCGCCGCGACGTGTTTGCGTTTGGCACCGGGCTGACCGACCTGACGCCGGCTTTTCGGCTGGCGGACACCGACGCCATGCTACAGACGGCAAGTCATGCGATTGCCGACTTTGCCGGTGGCACCCGCATGGGCGACAGCCTGGCCCAGTTACGTTTGCAGCATGCCCGGCGGTTGGTGGGGCGGCGCACCCTGGTGCTGCTGATCAGCGACGGGCTGGATACAGGCACGCCCGAGGTGCTGGCGCAAGAACTGGGCTGGCTGCGGCGCCACTGTGGTCGGCTGCTGTGGCTCAACCCGCTGCTGCGTTTTGAAGGCTATGCACCCACGGCACGCGGCGCTGCCGAGTTGCACCGCCAAGCCCACGGCATGGTGGCCGTGCACAACCTGAGCCGCCTGCAGGATCTGGCGGCCAGCCTGGCGGCCGTGCTGCGGCAGTGACCGATTTCAGAAACAACCAGACAACACAAGGAACCCACCATGGAAATGCAAGCCAGCCGCACCCTTGCCGTGAGCCAGCAGCAGGCTTGGGAAGCGCTCAACGACCCTGAGGTGCTCAAGCTGTGTATCCCCGGCTGCGACAAGGTCGAGGCGACCGGCGAGAACCAATATGCCGTTGCCATGGCGCTCAAGATTGGTCCCGTTTCGGCCAAGTTCGCGGGCAAGATCACGCTGTCAGAGATCGTGCCGCCCGAAAGCTACACCATTGCTTTTGATGGCTCAGGCGGAGTCGCTGGTTTTGGCAAGGGCAACGCGCAAGTCAAACTGGTGCCGTTGCCTGTCGATGCTGCTGGGCAGGAAAGCTGCGAGCTGCACTACACCGTGCATGCCACGGTGGGCGGCAAGATCGCTCAGCTGGGACAGCGGCTCATCGACGGCGCGGCCAAGAGCATGGCGGAGGATTTTTTCAAGCGCTTTGACAACGAGATGCAGCGCCGCCATCCGCGCGCCGATGTCGCAGAGACGACCGATGGGATTGATACGGTTCCATCAGAGGAGCCCACGCAGCCCGGCGCATTGGCTGCGCTGGCTGCATCCGCAGGCGAGAACAATCCCCCCAGCGGCATACCGGTGTGGGTGTGGGTGGTCGGCGCAGCGGGGCTGGTGCTGTTAGCGTGGGTGGTCAATTGACTCCCCCTGAGCCGCTACGCGTCATCCCCCTGAGGGGGACGCCTCCGGTGGACCGGCGGAGCCGGATCCACGGTGGCGCTGGTGTGGCGCTGCGCCAGTTTCATGGGTTGTTTGGACGCTGAGTAGATGAATTGGTGATGAAACGATGGAAAACTTGGATGTGATGGTGTTGCGTACGCTGCAGGGCTGGCGGGCCGCCGGGCGGCGGGCGCTGCTGGCGACGGTGGTACACACGTGGGGCTCTTCGCCCCGGCCGGTGGGCTCCATCATGGCGCTGTGTGAAGACGGGTCTGTGGTGGGGTCGGTGTCGGGTGGCTGCATTGAGGACGACTTGATTGACCGCCATACCCGTGCCTACGCGCAGGGCGCGCCCACGGCGAATGCGGGCAAAGATCACCGCATTCCGAATGGTCCGCCGACGTTTGTGAAATATGGCGTCACCGCGGATGAGGCGCACCGCTTTGGGCTGCCTTGCGGCGGCACGCTGGAGCTGCTGCTGGAGTACGACCCGGACCCCGAAAGCCTGGCGACACTGATCACTGCATTGGAGGCCGGGCGCCTGATGCAGCGCACTGTGCGCCTGGCAGACGGTGCGGCCGCGTTAAAACCTGCGGCAGCGCCCGCCGATCTGGTGGTGGACGCCGTGCAACTCACCAACACCTTTGGCCCTGAGTACCGCATGCTGCTGATTGGCGCCGGCCAGCTGGCGGAGTACCTGGCCACCATGGCGCTGTTCAACGGTTTTGCGGTAACGGTGTGCGACCCGCGCGAGGAATACCGGGGCAGCTGGAACGTGCCCGCCGCCACCGTGGTGAGCGATATGCCCGATGACGTGGTGCTGGCCTTCAAGCCCGACCGGCGCAGTTGCGTGGTGGCCCTCACGCACGACCCCAAGCTCGATGATCTGGCGCTGCTGGAGGCGCTGAATACTGATGCGTTTTATGTGGGTGGCATAGGCTCGCGCCGCAACAACGAGGCGCGCCGTGCCCGCATGATCGAACACTTCGACCAGACCGAGGAGAGCCTGGCGCGCCTGCGTGGGCCGATTGGCATCTACATCGGCAGCAAGACGCCTCCCGAGATAGCGGTGAGCGTGATGGCCGAAATTTTGGCCGTCAAAAACGGCGTGACCCTGCCGCGCGACATGGAAGTGGCCCAAGCCAAGAACGACCGGGAGCTGGCGCACAACGACCCCGGTGTGCTGGTGTGTGGGGTGCGCGCCGCCTAGTGCTAAAGCGGCTTGGACCGCAGCTGCAACTGCTGCCGCACATGTTGCAGTAGGCCATCACAGGCGTCTTCCACCAGGTCCAGCACCTGTTCAAAACCAGCGGCCCCGCCGTAGTACGGATCGGGCACCACGGGGCTGTCGAATTGTTGGCAGAACTCTGTCATGCGGCGCAACTTGCGGGCGTGGTCGGGTGGACAAAGGTCTTGCGCAAGGGCCAGGTTGTCCCAGTCCATCGCCAGAACCAGATCGTGGCGTTCAAAGTCGTTGGCCAGCATCTGCCGAGCGCGCAGATCCGACAGGTCGTAGCCCCGCTGCGCTGCGTGGCGCTGGGTGCGTTCGTCCGGCGCCTTGCCAGGGTGGTAGTTATGGGTTCCGGCCGAGTCCACACGCACCTGGCTGGCCAAACCGCTGTGAACCACCTTGTGCCGGAAAACCCCGTGGGCCGTGGGGCTGCGGCAGATGTTGCCCATGCACACAAAAAGCACCGAGTAGGTAGCGACGCGGTCAGGCATCTCTGTGATCCCGACTATGTTCAGGCGGACATCACCACCGGGCCACCCTTGGCAATGCCGCGCTGGTACGCGGGGCGGGCCTCCATGCGCTGCTTGTAGGCCAGAAGGTTGGGGCACGCACCGGCCTTGCTGGCGCGTGAGAGGGCAGCCTCCACCGCAAAGCTCATCTGAAAATCGGCCATGGTGAGGTGCTCGCCCGCAAACCAGCGGTGCGTGCCCAGGTGTGCTTCCATGAAGTCGAGCGCGGTGTTCACGTTGGGGTCAATCACCTTCTCCTGCACCTTGCCGCACAGCGCCTTGGCAATCGGCTTGACAAAGAAGGGCATGGGCTGGGTGGGAATAGTCATGAACACCAGCTTCATCACCAGCCAGTTCATGAGCGAGCCTTCGGCGTAGTGCATCCAGAAGCGGCACTGGCGATACTCTGGCGTGCGCGGCGCCGGCTGCAGGTGGGCCAGATCACCGCCCGCCTGCGCGCCGTAGGTTTCCACCAGGTATTCGATGATCGCGCCCGATTCAGCAATGACCTCGTCGCCGTCGGTGATGACGGGAGACTTGCCGAGCGGATGAATCTTCTTGAGCGCGGGCGGGGCCAGCTTGGTGGCTTTGTCGCGCTGGTAGACCTTGAGTTCGTAGGGCACTCCCAGTTCTTCCAGGAGCCAAAGAATGCGCTGCGAGCGCGAGGTTTCGAGGTGGTGGACGGTAATCATTCGCACTATCTTAGAGCCTGTTCAAAGTCTTTTTGGAGACTCCAAAAAGACTTTGAACAGGCTCTTGGGACCCGTTGGCGCAAAGGGCTTGTCACCTGCCTGTAGCGCTGGCTGCGGCTTGGATAAAAAAGTTCGTGGTACGGGATGTTGCCAGCCCGATACGCCCCCCGTGTCAAAGTTGCAGCAAGAATGCCCGCAGCACGAGCCACTGCTCAACGCACCGCCCGGCGGCCGATTGGGCGGCGGCATCTTCAATCTGCCGTGCGCGCGCGCTTTCGGTGGGGTAGCCCAGCGTCAGCAGCACGGTCGCCAGGCTGTGTGTCAGGCGCCGCAGCGCTTGCCAGTCTTGGGCTGCACAGGCCGCGTCTCCCTGTTTCACATCCGCCGGAAACTGGCCCACACAACTGGCCCGGTACGCCTTGAACAGAAACGCATCGCCTGCAAAGTGGGTGGCTATGGCTTCTGCCTCATCAGGCGCAGCTGCAGCATCTGCGTACGCTGTGGTGTGCGTGTCTGTGGATGGGGGCGTGGGCGTGCTCCATGCTGGGTCCTCGTTCAGACTGAGTGCGTCTCGCACACAGGCCTCCAGTTCAAGCACCGATGCCGGTTTGGACAGCATGCGCCACACCTTCATGGCCTGAAGCTGCTCACGCACCGCCGGTGTGAGCCCGGCGCTGAAAACGGCCACGGGCACTCTGTACCCGATGGCTGGATCGCTGAGCAGCCTTTGCAGCAGACCCATGCCCGACTCGCCCGGCAGCATGAGGTCCGTGATGATCAGCTGCATGCCGCCCCGGTGGAGCGCATCCATGGCGTCGGGTACGTTGCTGCAGGTCACCAGTTCAATCGGCAATTCATCGAGCGCCATTTGCACAAAGCGCGCGATGGAACTGTCGTCTTCGACCAGCAGCACCCGGGGCAGCGTCATGCCGATGCCTTGACCGTCGGAAGGCATGCCGCCAGCGCAGCGGGTAGTTCGGCCACCAGGCGGGGCTTGTGGATTACTTTGACGCCTTGCAATGCAAACGCGTAGGGCTCGCGTTGTTCGGCGTCCAGGGATGTAACGACGATGAGGTGGCTGCGAGCAAACTGCGGCTGCGAGCGCAAGGCAGTAATGAGCGTGGCGCCATCAATGCCCGGCAGCAGGATGTCCACGATCAGCACGTCGGGCTGCGTCTGGCCGTACATCGCCAGCCCGGAAATTCCGTCGTTGGCCACATGCAGCACAACGCCGGGAAAGTGCTGCTGAACGATCAGACCCACCAGATTCTGAAAGTGAATGGAGTCTTCGATCAGCAGAACTTGCTGCACGCCAGGCGCCGTTTTAGCGACCGTTTTATTGGCTTTGACCGTACCTGCAGCGGCTGCGCCTTCTGCGGTGGCAGAACCTGCCATGTCCGCTGCGGTGTGCCCGCGGGCGCTGATCCACTGTTCGACAGAGGTGCGCGAGATCCTTCGGTGTCCCCCGGGCGTTTTCCATGCCTCCAGCTCATTGCGGTCCACCATGAGCTGAACAGACCGTACGGCCATGCCTAGCATCTTGGCCACCTCGAGCGTGGTGTAGTGATCTGGCAGCGCGGGTGAGGGGGTGTAGGGGTCAGGTTGCATAGCTCATGCATTTTGGCGCAAATTTTCTGTTCAAAACACTTGTATTTGATAAATATGATTGATATGATTGTTTTAATCGTAAAAACATCCAAATTGCCCCCCTAAGGACCCATGCCATGTCATCTATCCGAAAGTACCCTGCTGTGAAGAGAATCCTTATCGTCGAAGACCACATGGATATTCGCAAGCTGCTCAAGATGACACTCGAATTTGACGATTTCGAAATTCATGAGGCTGCCGATGGCGATGCGGGCTGGGTCATGGCGCAAGAGCTGCGGCCCGACATCGTGTTGCTGGATGTGATGATGCCGGGCACGCTCAGCGGGCTGGACGTGTGCCGTCGCCTCAAAGCCGACCCCGCGACCCGGCACGCCAAGGTCATCATGCTGACGGCGCGAGTGCAGGCGGCTGACCGGGAGGCGGGCGCTGCTGCCGGCGCGGACGACTATTTGATGAAACCGTTCAGCACGCTCCAGGTGCTTGAAACCATCTACCGGATGGAGGCGGCTCTGTGACTGCCGAATGCGCGCAGGATATGGACGGCTCTTTACTGGCCCAGGGATGTCCTCGACGCTTTGAAGAAGCGGCGGCGGCGCAAATGGAGCGGTTTGTGCTGGACTTTGGGCGCATGTACCGAGAACGCAACGAAGCGCTGCGCGAGGTGACACGGGCGCATCATGCGGCGCTGCTGCAGCTGTCTGCAGCAGCGGACCTGAAAGACGACGACACGGGGGGGCACATCGTGCGCATCGGCTACCTGGCGGAGGCCTTGGCGCTTTTAGTGGGGCAAACCCCTGCCTATGCGCGCATGCTGCGCAAGGCCGCGCCCATGCACGATATCGGCAAGATAGGAACCCCCGACAGCGTGCTTAAAAAGCCGGGCCCTCTGACGCCAGACGAGCGGGCGGTGATGAACAGGCACGCTGCCATGGGCGCAGAGATTCTGGGGCGCTCGAACATCCCCGTGTTCCGCATGGCGGCCGATGTGGCGTTGACGCACCACGAGCGCTATGACGGCCTGGGCTACCCGGCCGGGCTGTCTGGGGATGCAATACCACTGTCCGGGCGCATCACCGCTGTGGTGGATTTTTTTGACGCGTTAACCATGGACCGTGTGTATCGCCCGGCGTTTACCGCAGAGCGCGCCCTGGAGATGCTGGCAGCAGAGCGAGGCGCCGCCTTTGACCCCGTGGTGGTGGATGCACTTCTTGCGCATGCCGATGAATTGAACGAATTGCGATGCAAGATCACGCGGGAGTGCCGATCTTTTGATGCATTGATCAATTCGTAGTGAAAAATGGCTGAAGCCTGGATACTGGAGCCAAAACATGAAAATCAAAATCAGCATCTGGCGCCAGTTTGTGGCCGCCCTAGGCGCGTGTCTGGCGCTTTTTGCAACCCCATCCTCTGCGGGGCCAGTTTTGCAGCGGGTGCAGAGACAGGGCTTGGTGAAGGTGTGCATCTGGCCCGGCTACTACGGCGTGACCTATCGCCACCCCCGTACGCAGGAGCTGGGTGGCATCGACATTGAACTGGCCGCCGAGCTGGGCAAAGATCTCAAGGCCAAGGTGGAGTATGTGGAGTCATCTTTTCCTACGCTGGTCGATGACCTGACGCAAGACCGGTGTGATGTCGCAATGTTTGCCATTGGCATCCTGCCCCAGCGCGCTGAGAAACTGGCGTTCACCCAGCCTTACCTGCGCAGCGACATCTATGGCATTACTACCAAGAGTAATGCAGTGGTCAAACAGTGGTCTGACATCGACAAGCCGGGAGTGATGGTGGGGGTGCAGGCAGGCACCTTCATGGAGCCTGTGATGGCGCAGAGCCTCAAGAAGGCAACGATGGTTACGGTGAAGCTGCCAGCCACCCGCGAGCGTGAGTTGGTGGCTGGCCGCGTGGATGTGTTCATGACGGACTACCCCTACAGTCGCCGGCTGCTGGACAACGCCGACTGGGCTCGGCTGATTGAGCCGCCGCAGCCCTTTTTTGTGCTGCCCTATGGCTATGCGGTAAAGCCCGGCGATGAGAGCTGGTTGGCCGCCGTGGATGCGTTTGTGACTCGCATCAAGCGGGATGGTCGGTTGAAAAACGCAGCCAGCCACCACGGCCTGGGCACGATCGTGGTGCGCTGACATGGCGGTTTTTCGCCAACCCCTGCTGGGCGGACTTCGCTCCTGGTTGTCTCACACCAGTCATCTGGTGCTGATTGGTGGGGGGCTGGCAACGCTGCTGACGCTGGCTGCCGTGGTTGCGCTGGCGGTGAATGACTTTCGCGCCACGCGTGCCAACAGTCAGACGCATGCGGCAATGTTGGCCCGTGTGCTTGAAGATCAGGCCACGCGCACGGTGGATACCGCAGAACTGGCTTTGGAGGCGCTGTCGAGTTCCCCGGCTCTGAATGCTGCGTCTTCAGACCCGCGCGGCATGGCTGATGCACTCAATCAGGCATTGGTGGGGCTGTCTTTTCTGCGCGGCCTGGCGGTGGTGGACACCGGCGGTCGCGTAGTGGCCAGTACCCTGGAGGGAGATGCAGAGATTTTTGTGGATCTGCCTTTGCTAGGCCCCCGGGTCATCCCTGGCCAGAGTGCGCTGGGGGGGTTGCTAGCGGGGCGCAGTTTGCAAAGTATCCGGCTGCGCGGAACACCCGCACAAGCGCCCAAAGGCGTTGGTTACATTCCACTGTTGTACGGGTACTCGAACGAAACCGGACATGTGCTGACCCTTGTCGCCTTGATCAACCCTGATGCCTTGTCCAACTTCCAGAACCTTGCGCTGGAGTCTGATCCGTTTGAGTCGGTGGTTACGTCCTACGACGGCCAGATTTTGGCGAGTTCGGGCGCTGCGGCTTCTCTTGCGGGTGCCAGTGTTCGGCACATACCCGTATTCAGCCAGTACCTGCCGAAGCAGGAGCATGCCACCTACCTGGGGCAGGGGGTTCTGGGTACGCAACAGATACTGAGTTTCAGGGCGTCGGGCACCAAGCCTCTGGTTGTGATTGTTGAGGAGTCGTACAGCACGGCCGTCTGGCAGTGGTTCACCGATGCGCGCGCACTGCTGGGCATTGGCACGACCTTGACACTGGTGGTCCTGGGTTTGACCTTTGCTGTGTGGCGCGGTGTGCGCACCCGCGAATCGGCGCAGCAGGCGGTGCTGGTAGCGCAGACCCGCATCGCGCAGAACGAACGTGAACTCACGGTACTGATGCGCAGCGTGCAGGAGCTGATCTTTCGCACCGATGTGCGCGGCGTGATCACGTATGTGAACGCTCACTGGACTGCATTTTCGGGGCGTGATGTGAGCGGTGCTGTGGGGCAGCGGCTGCAAGACCGGGTGGAACCCCAGAGCCGGCAGCATGTGTTCAAAGCCCTGGACCCCGGAGCCGATGAAGGCGTGCGCATGTGCGAAGTAGTGGTCCGAGGGGCCGATGGGCGCGAATTGCTGTTCCAGATGGCCGTGGTACCTCTGCGTCTGGACGGGCGCGTAGTCGGTTTCGCCGGGAGCGCGGTGGACGTGACCGACCGCTGGGAGGCACAGCAGCAAGTGCAGGCGCAGTTGGCGTTCCAGGACCTGCTCCTCGAGACCAACCCGCTGCCCGTGTCGGTAATCGACGAGCGGGGTTGCCTTGTGCGTGTGAATCGCGCATGGGAGGAGTACAAGGGGTGTACCCGAGACTCCGTGATGGGGCGAGAACTGTGCAGTTTGCTGCCAGCGGATGAGGCCAAGGTCCATGACGCGGCCAATGTGCAACTGCTGCGTTTTGGAGGGCGCACTCATGTCGAAACCAAGGTCTTGCATGCGGATGGGTCTCGTCGGGACACCCGAATTGCCAAAGCGGCGATTGCGGACGAACACGGGCGGGTCACCGGGGTACTCAGCATTCTGATGGACGTCAGCGAGTTCCGTGAGGCTGAGCGCGCCACGCAGGAAGCGCGTAGTGCTGCCGAGGAGGCGTCACGCTCCAAATCGGAATTTGTGGCAAACATGAGTCATGAATTGCGCACGCCCTTGCAGTCGATCCTTGGATTCGCCGAACTGGGCATGATGCGAGGCAAGGCCACCCCCAAGCTGGCGGGCATGTTTGAAGACATCCACTCTGCAGGCCAGCGCATGCTGACATTGGTGAACGATTTGCTCGATGTGTCCAAGCTCGAAAGCACGGTGGGCACATTCCACATGGAGCGCATCGACCTGCGCGGCATCGTACGTCCAGTGATCCAGGAACTGGAGCCATTGCTTGCGCGCAGTCATTTGATGATGGATGTGCGCCTGTCTGGCCTGCCGCTGATTGCGAAGGCGGACCCTGTGCGGTTTCAGCAGGTCATTCGCAATGTGGTTGCCAATGCCATCAAGTTTTCGCCGCCCGGCAGCACCATCACCTTGGAGGGCTACATCGATTCGAAAGGCCAGGCGAACCTGGTCATCAGGGACGAGGGCCCGGGTATCCCGGACGCAGAACTGGATCGCATTTTTGAAGCCTTTGTGCAGTCCAGCAAAACCAAGGATGGGTCTGGAGGGACCGGGCTGGGCCTGGCGATCTGCCGCAAGATCGTGGAGGCCATGGGTGGTCAGATCTATGCGCTCAATATACCTGGCAGTGGCGCTGCGTTTTATATCGTGTTGCCCGCACGCGGGCAGTCGGAGACCATGCCCGCCCCGCTGGAGTAGATTGGAAAAGTCTGACAAGCCTCCCGGGAGTACCCATAAACAACAAAGCCCTCACGAGAGGGCAATGTTTTAAGAGGGCGGGGCAGCTCGTGCCCCTTGGCGATTCAACCGCCCTTTTTGGAGCGCTTGCCAGGGTTCTTCTTGCTGCGGGTTGCAACACCGCGCTCCAGGCTCACGCGCTGGCCACGGCCGGCAGTGCGCAGGCTGAAGCCGGGCAGGGGCTTAGGTTGGGGTGTGTGCTTGCGGTCTGCTTCGGTGACGATCTTGTTGCCCATGATAGGTCTCTGAGTTGGTGGAAAAGGAGGGATTTTAGGCTACAGCCCGGTTGCCGGGCTTTTGCAGGTATTTGGCGAGTGTTTCGCGAGTCCGTTACGACGCCACAAACCCTGCGGCTACGCCAGCGCCATGGTCAGTTGAAAGCGCCTGTGCGCAGTGGCGTGGCAACTCGAAACCCCGTGCCGCGTCTTCAATGGCGGTCGTCCGGATGACGGGGGGCTTGGCCCAGACACCGCCAAAGATCGTGGCAAACGCCACATCGGCCGCATCGCGTCCTACGCCAAAACGCAGCAGACCCATGGGGATCGCCGTACCTGATGGATCAAAGATGTACCAGCGGTCCCCTAGGTACACCTCGACATAAGCGTGAAAGTCGGGCGCGCCGAGTGCGGGGTCAGCCCCATAGTCGGTCCCGGTGGTGAAGCGGGCCGGAATGTTGATGGCTCGGCACAGCGCGATCATGAGGTGGGCGAAGTCGCGGCAGACACCCACCTGCTCCACCAAAGTGTCAACGGCCGACGTGTTGGAGTTGGACGTATTGGATGTGAAAGCCACGTGCCTTTGTACCCAGTCGCAGATGGCTTGTACTCGGCTGTGACCCTGCCACAAAGACCCGAACTCATTCGTCGCAAGCCGCAGCAGCCGGTCGGACTGGCAGTACCGGCTGGGGTAGATATAACCCATGACCTCTTGCGGCAGCCGCCGCACCGGCACTTCCGCCAGTTGCGTGGGGTCGACGCGGTAGTGGTTGATATCGACGGTGGCTGAATACGACAGTTCCAGAGTGCCGGGCTCGCCGTGCAAGCGCAAATAGCGATTGCCTGTGGCAGGGTCGGTATGCACGTGGTGCGCGATGGGCTGGTTGATGACCAGGCGTTCTGCGCTGACGGACTGGTTAGGTGTCTGCGCGGCGTGGATGTTGAAGACGAAGTCGGCGCCGTATTGGTCCACTTCGTAGCTCAGGTCAATCTGCAGTTCCATGCGCACGCGGTCGTGGCTGGGTTGGGCTGCCGTCGCTTCTTGAGCAGAGTAAGTGCTGGGCCAGGTGGCAGTATTGCGGGTGTTTGACTGCAGGGGAGGGCTTTGGGTGTTTGCCATGGGCATATCCTTCGGGCACTGCATGCCGGGGCATCCGGCACAGCAGCGTGACTTCAGGATAGTCGATCGTTCGGCGTCCGGTGTAGGCAAAGGGCCCGCCAGCATGCCCGTCCGCTTACCCAGACCAAACACTGGTTCGATGTGGCCCCAGGAGGCCGCCGGTGCTGCCTTATCAAGCAGCGACGGACAAGCGCGCAAGCACCTCTGCCTTACCCCCGCGATCTGCCCGCAATATCAGTGCCTCGCCTGAGCTGGTATTGGTATTTGCCAGGTCAGCCAACACGAACATGTGGGTGAACCACACCTCAAAACGGCCAGTCTGTGCTGATGCCCCGACCAGCGCAGCACGCAATTCGCGCAAGTGTCCGGCGCTGGTGGTCTCCGGGCTGCCTCGGGGTGACCCCAGCGCGGCCCAGACCTGCGGCGCTCCGAAAGCGAGCGTAGCGCTGTCCACGCAGCGACACCAGGGGCTCGACAAGATCTTGCCTGGCTGGAGTTGGCGTTGCTGGAACCACACGCCTATGCTGCGGGCCTGGGTCCGCCCTTCTTCGCTCAGATTGCGCTGGGTGCTGCAGTCACCCAGGCGGAACCCGGGCGGGTCAAACGTGCCCGGGGCCAGAGAGTGGCGAAAGGCCGCCACCACTCCGCCCTTGCGCAACAGGGCCTCGGCATCGGTGTCCTGTGCTGCCCAGCTGCGCAGGCTGGCCAAAGCCAGCCCGGCGCCCAGTACCGCCCGGCGTGCGATGAGAGGGTCAGGCAGCTGGCTGGAAGGCATAGCCTGCACCCGATGCGGTCATACGGCCCATGGCGGGGAACGGGAAGTGGAAGCCGCCGAGCATGGCGTTACTGGCGGTAATGCGCTGGAACACCTCGCGCCGCACTTTGCGAGCGGCCTCGGCATCCATGTCAAACGTCACCGCCCAGTCGGGATTGCGTGCAAACAGTGCGGGCACATTGGTCAGGTCCGCCACATAAAAGAACTTCTGGCCGGAGGAGGTCAGTTCAAACAGCGTGTGGCCCGGCGTGTGACCGTAAGCCGCCACGGACTTGATACCGGGTGCGATTTCGGTGTCTGCCGCAAACTGCACCAGTGTGTCTGCAGGCATGGTGGCAAAAGTGCGCCGCACGTTCTCAAACGCGCCTTTCATGCCTGCCGGAGCCGCTGCCATGCGTGCGTCGTCCATCCAGAATGCGTGCTCAGCGGCGGGTACCATCACCTTGGCCTTGGGGAACATAAGCTCGCCTGCCTTGTTGCGAATGCCGTTGATGTGGTCGCCGTGGTAGTGGCTGATCAGCACTGTGTCAATGTCTGCAGCTTGCAGGCCCGCTGCGCGCAGGCTGTCGAGCAACTTGCCCGTGGTGGCGCCACCAAATTCGCCCAAACCTGTGTCGATGAGAATCTTGCGGGCACCCGCTACCACCAAGAACGGTGTGAAGGGCACATCGATGTAGTCAGTAGGCAAGCCCTGGGACGCCAGCAGCGCACGCACTTCGGTCAGCGGCGCATTCTTCACAAATTCTTCCCCGAGCGGGCGGCGGGTGATGCCGTCGTTCAGCGCTATCACTTCCACATCGCCCACCTTCGTTCTACGGAAGCTGGGACTGGGCAGAGTGGGCGTTCCGAAGTTGGGAGCGTTCTGGGCCCACACGGGCACAAACGATCCCGCGGTATAGGCAGCAGTGGCCAGACTTGCACCCAGGAAGTGACGGCGTGACAGCATAAAACTCTCCAGTATCAGGTTGAACTAATGAGTTTCGGACTGTAACGCCCGCTTTGACGATTGAGCCAATGAGCCTGCGAACCTGTGCGCTGCGTGGGGTTTTTAGCGCCATCGGGGCCCGTATCCCTGCGGCAAGCTGCTTTGCAGGTGTGTGAGCAATGCGCTCACAGATGCTTCATTCCACGCCAAATGCCTCCCGCAGCGCCTCACAAAAGTCAGCGCTGCCGCTGATCGACAAGGTGATGGTGGTGCGTGGTGTCGATGCGGCTCCCGCCGTGCAGTTTATGCACCCGGATACTGCGTCAAAGTCCAATGCGAGAGGTGTGCTCACCTCCTGGACTCCCTGCAGATCGTATTGCCACTGGCCACCGTCCTCTTGGGGCCCATGGCCATCGGGGAACTGCGCGTGGGCCCATGCCAGCAACTGGGCAATCTCGGCGTGTAGCGCAGGGACCTGCGCGGGCGACACGCTGGCCATGGCATCAAAAGTACCCATGCCGTCCGCATCTTCGCTGTAGTCAAAGTCCAGGTAGTTCAAGGTCATGGTGAGTGATCGGTGTGATCGGTAAAAGAGAGTGAAAAATGCTTATGCCCAGGTGCATCCCAGCGCCTGGGTGGCCTCGCACAGGCGTCCGTGGAGTAGCCTTGGCGCACGATCTGCTCCAGCTCGGCCTCCAGTGCAGTGCGGTCCGTGAGCGTGGTGGCTGTGTGCCGCGTCAAGTTCCTCTGCGGGGGATCAACAGGTGGGGCGCCAGGTATAGCAGCGGTCATCGGGCTCACTCTCCAACAGGCCGCCGCTTTCCGGCTGGCCCCGCATGCGGTGCACGCTGGGTTTGGGCCAGCCCGATGCCTCGATCGCATCGGCAAGGCTGAAAGGGCGGCCGTGGGCGCACACGATTTCCAGCAATTGAAGCAGGCGCAGGCTGGGTGCAGGTTTAGTCGCCACAAATCTCGTAATTCGAGACGATTTCATGAGTCATTTTGAGATTATTCCGTACGGTGGCTCAGCTGCCAAACAAGATTTCCGGGGTCACCCATGACAGCGACTTTTCAGAACGCGGGTTTTTGAACAGGTACTTAGAACGTGTGCACGATCTGCTGCTGGTGGTCTACCAGGCCGGTGGCTGGCTGTGGGCACGGCGCGCTTCCTAGAATCTGGTCTTTCAACGCAAGGAAACATGGTGGCCGACAACGTGGTTTTGCAGGTAGAGGGATTGTGTTTTGCCTACCCCGAATGCGGGGTGCTAGACCAGTGGCAGATGGCGCTGCCCGCAGGCCTGGCGCTGGTGCGTGGCGACGAGAGCAGTGGCAAGACCACGCTGCTGCGCCTGCTGGCGGGGGAGCTGAGGCCGCAGGCGGGGCAGATCACGTTGCAGGGCCTGAGCGCAAGTGATGCGCCCAAGGCTTATGCGCAACACGTGTTCTGGGCCGATCCGCGCTCTGGCGAACTGGACAAACTCACGGCCCGTGACTGGCTGGGTAGCCTGCCTGCCCGATACCCGCAGTGGGATGCCGCAGTGCTGGCGACGCACACCGAAGGCTTCACGCTGCACGAGCATCTGGACAAGCCGTTCTATGCGCTGTCCACCGGCAGCAAACGCAAGGTGTTGATGGCCGGTGCCCTGGCGTCGGGCGCACCGCTGACCTTGATCGACGAGCCCGTTGGAGGGCTCGACAAACCGTCAGTCGCTTACCTGGCGCGTGCGTTGACGCAGGTGGCCGGTCAGCCCGGGCGGGTGGTGGTAGTTGCGCACTACGAGGCGCTGCCCGGCGTGCCCTGGGGCACGGTGGTGGACCTGGCAGGCTGACTGATGGGCTGACTACATCGCCTTGAACAGGTGCGCGTAAAGGCGGCTCACGGGCAGCTTCTCGGCCCGGCCCGCCAGCTCCAGATGCAGCTTGCCCGCCTCGTCGCGGGTCACGGTGGTGATGGCACTGGCGCGCACCAGCGTGCTGCGGTGGATCTGCCAGAACACCTGCGTATCGAGCTGGGCCGTCAGCTCCTTGAGGGGCGTACGGATCAGATACTCCCGCGCCGCGGTCAGCACCCGTACGTACTTGTCGGCCGCTTCAAAGTACAGCACGTCGGCCACGGGCACCATGTGGATCTGGCTGCCGTTGCTGGCCTGGATGAAGGTGAGGGGCGCGGTGCTGCTCGGTGCCGCTGCAGCGGGCGGCGAGGCAATACCGGGCGCTGCCAGCAAATGGCGCAACTGTGCCATAGTTGCTTCTAAATTGATAGCTGGTTGCGCTTTATTCATAAGCGCTAGCTGTAGTTTTTGCACTGTTTTTTGAAGGCGCGCCGCCTGCACGGGCTTGAGCAGGTAGTCCACAGCCTGGGCTTCAAACGCTTGCACGGCGTACTGGTCGTAGGCCGTCACGAATACGAGTGCGGGAAAAGGCGTGCCGTCGGGCCAGGCGTCGGCCAGTTCCACGGCGGCATCCAGCCCACTCTGGCCCGGCATGCGGATGTCAAAGAAGAGCACGTCGGGCAGCAGGGCCAGCGCCTGCCTGACGGCCGACAGGCCGTCGCCGACGGTCGCGGCGATCTGCAGTGCGGGCCAGGCGCGGGCCAGCTCCTGCTGCAGGGCGGCGGCCAGCAGATGTTCATCCTCGGCAATCAGGGCGCGGGGGGCGGGTTGGTTCATAGCTGAGAGCCGGTTTTTAAGGGAAAAACGACACTAGCGCTTGTCCCACCTCCGCTAGCAGCTATCAAATTAAGAGTGCCTGCTGCGCCGTGCAGAGTGGCCAGGCGCTCGCGCACCTGAGCGAGACCAAAGCTCTGGCCGGGGCCCGGGGTGGGCAGCGTATTTGGCAGGCCCGCGCCGGTGTCGTTGACTTCAATCACCAGCATCGGGCCGTGGGGTCCGGGTTGTGTGTTGGCGCGCACTGTGATGTGGCCGCCTTCCACCTGGGGCTCCAGGCCATGGCGGATGGCGTTTTCCACCAAGGGTTGCAGCAGCAGCGGGGGCACGGGCACATCCCGCAGCGCATCGGGCAGGTCCAACGTGTAGGCCATGCGTGGGCCCATGCGCACGGCCATCAGCTCCAGGTAGTCGCGCAGGCGGTCAAACTCGTTGGCCAGCGGGTGCTCTGTGCTGCGCGACGCCGTGAGTGTGGCGCGCAGGTAGGTGATGATGCGGTCCAGCATTTGTTGTGCGCGCACGGGGTCGGTGCCGATCAGCGCGCGCAGGTTGGCCAGCGTGTTGAACAGCATGTGTGGTTCGAGCTGGGTTTCCAGCAGTTTGAGCTGGGCCTCGGTGGCCTGGCTGCGTACCTCGTTGACCTTGGCCTGCAGCCAGGCGCTCTTGCCCCGGCTGTAGAAAAAATAGGTCAAACCAAGGGCCGATAGCACCGTGATGCCAATGGAAATTCGCAATTGCGGGCGGTCTTCAAAGTTCCAGGACGAAAAGCCGAACCAGCGGTCTGCAAACAATGTGCCCGCTAAAAAACCCAGCACATTGCCAACGAGGGGCAGGGCAATGCCCGCGACACCCTCAGGCCAACCGGTGTCTTGGCTGGACGGAAAAAAATGGCGTCCAAAGTCAATCAGTACCCATGACGGCAATCCGATGGCCAGGGAGTAGACCAGCGCAATCTCATAGGGTTTGTGCGGCCTGAATGCGTAGTGAATGGCCGCAATGGCCAGGCAAAACGCGATGATCTGCAGAAAATGCCGAAGCTTGGCGATCCAGTCGATTTTCACGCGGGCTCCTGTCGGTGCTAGTGACCGTCGCGCTCGCGCTGTAACCGTTCACGCTCTTTTTGCACCATGCGCTCGCGCAGGCCGCTACCGGTGCCCAGCACAAACACCGAAATCCCGTGCAGTGCGAGGCCCAGCCCCCAGCCCAGCAGCGGGTACACCGACCAGGGGCGGTCGCCAAAGCCGTACCGCGACATCCCAAAAAGCACCAGGTTGACCACGGCGAAGACAGCGGCATGGGTGTACCAGCCCAGTTTGGCGCCAGCCCGCTTGCGGGCCAGTTGGTCGAGGTCGTCGGGTGTCATGGGATGGGGCATTGAGGCGCGATTTTAGGTGGGTGGCGGCGCTGTGATGCCGTGGTGGACGATCAAGCTTTGCAGGCCTGTGCCACCGTTTGCACGGCCACTGTGTCCAGCGTCAGGCCCATGTGGTTCACGCCGGGCACAAGGGTCACCGGCACGGGTTTGCCCGCGTGGGCAAACACGTCGGCAAAGCGGTCTGCGTAGAAAAGCTCGTCGTCCTGCCCAGCCACGATGCAGACTGTGCCGCGGGCGTTGCGGATGTCGCTCTGGTAGTCGTTGTGGGGGCGAAAGTTCATGGCGACGGTGTAGGAGTAGCGGGGGGTAAGACCCGCACGAGAGGCTTCGTCCAACGCAAACTGAAGCACCGAAAGGTGGTTCCACCACGTGATGCCGATACGGTTGAGCAGCGTGAGTGCCACGAGCCTGGGCATTCCAATGGTTGCCCATCCGCCCGTATCGGGCCGGGCGGTGGGTGCCTCCTGGTGTATGAACGGTGAGAGCAGTACGTAACGATCAAAAAGTGCTTGCCGCGCGCTGCCAGCGAAGCGCAAGGCAAATCCGCCGCCTGCAGAAAACCCCATGAGCGTCTGTGGACCAGTGTGCGGCACCTGGCGCACAAAGTCTTCCACGTCATCTTCCAGTTGCCCGATGTAAGCCGCTTGCCCCCGCGTGCCCGACTCACCATGGCCTCGCATGTCAAGCGCTGCCACGCTGTACCCCTGCGCTGCCAGAGCCTGAGCCAGCACATGGGTGGATCGCGCGCGCGAAGACGAGCCGTGGACGACCACTACGCGGCGGTTGGAAGTGTCTGCCCGGGTGCTGTCGGGTGGGTATGCATACCAGGCAAGCAATGTTCCGTCGCGGGCGGTGTAGTGCTGCGCTGGCGGTACGTCGCTGAAGTCAACGCTCTGGAAAGGTTCATTGACGCTGGCCAACGGCGTAATGTCTTTGGGCCCGCCCCAGGCCAGCGCAGCGGCGCAGCCAACGACCCCGAGGAACACAACAAGAACGAGGATGGCGGGCAACAGCATGGTGGTGATGCGGCGTGTGCGGCGTCTGTTAGGAGTGGCAGATTGGATCATGGGTGCGAAAGGTCACAAAGGGCGGTCTTGCTCTGCAATGCGGTTGCGCTCGGCCTTCACCAGCCGCTCATACACCCCGCCGCCGCCCGTCACCAGAAACACCACCACGCCATGCACCGCCAGGCCAATGCCCCAGCCCACTGCTGGGAACACCGCCCAATGGCGGCCGCTGGCCACTGACAGTGTGACCAGCAGCAGGTTGACCAGGATGTAGACGCTGGCGTGTAGATACCAGCCGAGTTTGGCGCCAGCGCGCCTGCGGGCCAGGCGTTCGATGGGGTCAGCGGTGGGGTGGTCGTTGCGCATGGGGTGTACCGGGTGGTTTAGGGAATGGGTTTGGGGGCGTTCAGGCGGATGCGGCGGGCGCAGGGGATGCGGCCAGCGGAGCGTTCTGGCGTGCCAGGCGCCACAGGCGCAGGGATCGGGCCGCAAACAGGCCGTTGAACACCCCGTACAGCACAGCGATCTGCAGTGCAAAACCGCCGTCACGCGCCAGGGCAGGCTGTATGGCCAGCTCGACCCCGACGAAGTACTTGGTCAGGAAAATACCGAGGATCAGCGCCAGCGGCATGGCACTGCCGGGGATGTAGAAGCTGCGGGAGCTACCCGCATACAGCGTGCCCTTGGGGGCTGTGGGCTGCAGCCACAGCGCAATGGCTGCGATCACGACGGCCGCGCCCAGCCAGGCGCCCAGCACGGCAGCGGCCTGGCCCGACTTGCCAAACGCAGAGGCCAGCCCATACACCGACAGGCCGGTCATCGCCACTGGCATGACCATGGCGCGCACCAGGCCCACGTGGCGGTCAAAAAGCTGGTTGCCGCCCAGCCACACAAGGCCGGTCAACAAGGCCCATACCCACACGGGCGTGTTTTGAATGATCTGGCCCAGGGCCTGGGGCTGCTGGATGAGGAGGTTGAAGAGCATGGTGTAGGTCCCGTGAAATTCGAAGAATGGGATGGAGGCGGGGGCGGTTGCTGGTGGGGGGCTGGCAGGGTGCGGTGTCAGGCCACACCCAGCGCGGTCCACAGCGACTGGCCCAGCAAACGATCTGGCAGCAGGGTGAAACCGCCGGCGACCACGCAGGCCCCGACGTAGATGTACTGCATGGTCTTGCGGTGGCCCACCACATTGCGGCGTGCCAGGAACACAAAGGACACCACCAGCATGCCCAGCGTGAGCGGGATCAGCAGGTGAATGAGTCCAAAGCTTCCCCAGCGCGGCCCGCCACCACCGGTGATGAAAAGGGCCGAAACCGCAGTGGCCACCATCAGGGTGACCCAGGCATACCCGGCAGCCCGGTGCAGGCGGGGTCGCTGGGTGCGGCCCTTGCGCGCCCACAGTGCGAGTGGGCCGATGGCAGTGGCGGCCAGCGCGGCCGCGAGGTGGATGGCGATGACGGGAGTGAGTTGCATGGGGTGGCTCCTGGCGCGTTCTATGGGGCGGACTGTGCAGGGCGGTCCCCTGCACTGCCAGTGCTGTGCGACGAAATGCACAGGGGCCTGCCTGAAATGCAGGACGGCGGCGCGATCTGCAGCGCAGTCTGGTGGGGTCCCTTCCGCCGAGGGCCGCAGCTTGCGCCTGGGGTTCGTCAAAAGGGCTCTGCGCCATGCTTCGAATCGGTGGTGGGCAGATGGCGTCCTGCGGGGAAACCCTCAGGTTTACTTTTCTTCGCACAGTGTTCAAAGCAGAGCCTGGGTGGACCCTCTACGATCCAGTACGGCGCGGCCCGGCCGCCCGCCTATCAGCCAGCCCTGCCCGCCCCCAAGAACACAAATCAGGACCGTCATGAATCCGCAAGAAGTCAACGCGCCCCCGCCATCGGCCATCCCCCCCGCATCCCCTGGTCCAGCACCACGCCGGTCCCGGTGGGTAGGAAGCCTGGTGGCGCTGGCGCTGGTGGCTCTTGTGGGGGGCGCCGCGTGGTATCTCGTCAATCGCGGCAGTTCGGGAGGGGGCGAGTCGCCAGGGCGCGGTTTTGCAGGGGGCGGCCGCCCCACCGTGACGGTGGGCGACGCGGTAGCCCGAAAGGCCGAGCTGCCTGTCGTCATCGATGCGCTGGGCACGGTGATCCCTGCCACCACGGTCATCTTGCGGCCCCAGGTGTCGGGCATGCTCACTCAGGTGCTGTTTACCGAGGGGCAGATGGTCAAGAAGGGCCAGTTGCTGGCACAGATCGACCCCAGACCGTTCGAGCAGGCCCTGATGCAAGCCCAGGGCACCCGCCAGCGGGACGAAGCGCAGCTGGAAAACGCGCGCCTGACCCTTGCGCGCTATCGCACGCTGCTGTCGCAGGATTCGATTGCTCGCCAGGACGTGGACACCCAGGCCGCACTGGTCAAGCAACTGGAAGGCACGGTGATGACCGACAAGGCCCAGGAGGGCACCGCCCGCCTGAATCTGGACTACACCCGCATCACGGCACCAGCGACGGGGCGCATTGGCCTGCGCACGGTGGATGCGGGCAACTATGTGACCTCTGGTGACGCCGCGGGCCTGGCCACCATCGCCCAGGTGGCGCCGATTGATGTGCAGTTTTCGGTGCCGCAAGACCGTGTTGGCGACATCCGCGCTGCGCAAAACGACTCGGCCACGCTGGCCGTGACCGCGCTCGACCGCACGCGCAAGGCGGAGCTGGGCACGGGTCAGTTCTCTACGCTGGACAACCAGGTGGACACCACCACCGGCACCGTCAAGGCCAAGGCGCGGTTTGACAATGCGGCGGGCGCGCTGTTTCCGAACCAGTTTGTGAACGTGCAGCTGTTGCTGCGCAATGTGCCTGCCGTGGTGGTGCCCGTAACCGCCGTACGCACAGGTGCCAATGGCGACTATGTCTATGTCATCAACGAAGACCGCACGGTGTCGCTGCGCAAGGTGAAGCGCGGGCAGGCCACCGTGGGGCTGATGGCGATTACCGAGGGCCTGAAAGAGGGTGAGCGTGTGGTGACGGAAGGCGGCGACCGTCTTCAGGACGGTATGGCCGTGCAATTGCCGGGTGCCGCAGGCGCAGCGGGCGCACGTGGACCACGCGCAGGGGCCAGCGGTGCTTCGGGTCCCCGCGATGGGGCGTCGGCAGCGGGGGAGGGTGGTCAACGCCGCCAGCGCCCGCCACAGAACCCATGAGCGCCGACTGACCGTATGAGCCCCTCGCGTCCGTTTATTGAAAGACCCGTTGCCACCGCGCTGCTGATGGTGGCCATTGTGCTGGCCGGGTTGGTGGGTTTTCGCTTCCTGCCACTGTCGGCATTGCCCGAGGTGGACTACCCCACCATCCAGGTGCAGACCCTGTACCCCGGCGCCAGCCCAGAGGTGATGAGCCGCACCGTGAGCGCGCCGCTGGAGCGCCAGTTTGGCCAGATGTCGGGGCTGGAGCGCATGGCGTCCACCAGCGCCTCGGGGGTCTCCATCATCACGCTACAGTTTGGCCTGGGGCTGGCGCTGGACGTGGCCGAGCAGGAGGTGCAGGCGGCCATCAATGCGGGGAGCTCGCTGTTGCCGGCAGACCTTCCGGCCCCGCCCGTGTATGCCAAGGTCAACCCAGCCGACGCGCCGGTGCTGACGCTGGCTATCAGCTCCGACACACTGCCGCTGACCGAGGTGCAGAACCTGGTGAACACGCGCCTGGCCCAGAAGATCAGCCAGGTCGGCGGAGTGGGCCTGGTGTCGCTGGCCGGTGGGCAAAGGCCAGCCATGCGCATCCAGGCGGACACCAAGGCGCTGGCCTCTTATGGCATTGGGCTCGATACCCTGCGTACCGCCATCACATCGGCCAACGCCAACAGCGCCAAGGGCAGTTTTGATGGGCCGCAGCGCTCGTACACCATCAACGCCAACGACCAGTTGCTGACGGTGGACGACTACAAGAACCTCATAGTGTCCTGGCGCAACGGCGCGCCCGTGCGCATGCTGGAAGTGGCGCGGGTGGTGGAGAGTGCCGAGAACAACCGGCTGGGTGCATGGGCGGGCCGCGCTGCGCCCGACCGTTCCGCTCAAGCGGATACCCCGTCGGGAAGCGGGGGGGCCACCATCTCACCGGCGATCATCCTCAACGTGCAGCGTCAGCCGGGCGCCAACGTCATCGCCACGGTGGACAACATCAAGAAGCTGCTGCCCGAGCTTCAGGCCGGTTTGCCTGCGTCCTTGAAGGTGGAGGTGCTGTCAGACCGCACCACCGGCATTCGGTCATCGGTGCACCATGTGGAGATGGAACTGGCGCTGGCGGTGCTGATGGTGGTGCTGGTGATCTTTTTCTTTTTGCACAGCCTGCGCGCCACCATCATCGCCAGCCTGGCGGTGCCCATCTCGCTCATCGGCACCTGCGGCGTGATGTACCTGCTGGGCTACAGCCTCAACAACCTGAGCCTGATGGCCTTGACCATTGCCACGGGCTTTGTGGTGGACGATGCCATCGTGATGATCGAGAACATCGCCCGCTATCTGGAAAAGGGCGAGGCGCCGTTCCAGGCAGCGCTCAAGGGCGCCACGCAGATCGGCTTCACCATCATCTCGCTGACGGTGTCACTGATTGCGGTGCTCATTCCGCTGTTGTTCATGAGTGACGTGGTGGGGCGCCTATTCCGCGAATTTGCGGTCACGCTGGCCATCACCATTCTGATCTCCGGGGTGGTGTCGCTCACGCTGGTGCCGATGATGGCGGCGCGCTGGCTGTGCGCTGAGCCCGAGGGTGGCCCTAAAGGGGTTGCGGGTCGCATCAACCGTGGTTTTGACCGCGTGATAGCAGGCTACGACCGGTGGCTGACCTGGGTGCTGCGGCACCAGGGCGCCACGTTGGTAGTCGCCGTGCTCACCCTGGTGCTGACCGGGTTGTTGTACGTGGTGATCCCGAAGGGGTTGTTTCCGACGCAGGACACCGGGCAGCTGCAGGCACGCATCCAGGCATCACAAGACGTGTCGTATGCGCGCATGAGCGAGCTGCAGCAGGCGGCAGCGCGCGCCATTTTGCAAGACCCGGACGTGTTGTCGCTCAGCTCGTTTGTGGGTGTGGATGCGGCCAACAACACCATGTTGAATGCCGGGCGCATGCTGATCAACCTGAAACCAGATCGCGACACACAGGAAGAAATCATTCGGCGCCTGCGTGAGCGGGTGACGTCTGTGGCGGGCGTAACCCTCTACTTGCAGCCCACACAAGACTTGACGATTGATGCCGAGACAGGGCCGACTGAGTATCGCGTGTCGATTGGCGGGGTGGATTCCGCACAGGTCAACGCCTGGACACACAAGCTGGTGGAGCGGCTGAAGACCGAGCCCAGGGTGCGCAACGCCACCACCGATGCAGGCGCGCAGGGTTTGTCGGCCTTTGTGGACATTGACCGCAACACGGCGTCGCGCCTGTCGGTCACGGCCAGTTCGGTGGACGACACGCTCTACAGCGCATTTGGCCAGCGTATCGTGTCCACTATCTTCACGGAGACGAATCAATACCGCGTCATTCTGGAGGCGCAGCAGGAGCAACTCAACACCCCCGAGGCGCTCGGCACGCTGCAGTTGCGCACTGGCTCTGGTGCACCCACGCCGCTGTCGGCCGTGGCCACCATCCGCGAGCAACTTGCGCCGCTGCAGATCACCCGCGTCGCGCAGTACCCCGCCGCCACGCTGGGTTTTGACAAGGCAGAGGGCGTTTCGCTGGGCAGTGCGGTGGATGCGATTCGTGCTGCGGCCAAGGAGATCGGCATGCCACAGGGCCTGTCGATGGAGTTCCTGGGCGCGGCCGGAGCTTACGAAAAATCCCTGTCCAGCCAGCTGTGGCTGATCCTGGCGGCCATGGTCTGCGTGTACATCGTGCTCGGGGTGCTGTATGAGAGCTACATCCACCCGGTGACGATTCTCTCGACACTGCCTTCGGCTGGCGTGGGCGCCTTGCTGGCGCTGATGGTGTCGGGCAACGACCTGGGGGTGATCGGGATCATTGGGATCATCCTGCTGATCGGCATCGTCAAGAAGAACGCGATCATGATGATCGACTTCGCCATCGACGCGGAGCGCCACCAGAATATGCCGCCCCAGCAAGCCATCCACCAGGCTGCGCTGCTGCGCTTTCGGCCCATTCTCATGACCACGCTGGCGGCGCTGTTTGCAGCGCTGCCGCTGATGCTGGGCTGGGGCGACGGCGCCGAACTGCGGCGCCCGCTGGGGCTGGCCATTTTCGGCGGCCTGATCCTGAGCCAGATGCTCACGCTGTTCACGACCCCGGTCATTTACCTTGCGTTTGACCGCTTGGGTCGCCGCTGGACAGGCCGGGGCACTGCGGCCGCGCCCGTGCAGGCAGGAGAAGCACTGTGAACCTTTCGCGCCCATTTGTGGAGCGGCCGGTGGCCACGGTGTTGCTCACCATCGGTATTGCGCTGGCGGGGATTGCGGCGTTTTTTGTGCTGCCGGTGGCGCCCCTTCCGCAGGTGGACTACCCGGCCATTTCGGTGTCTGCCAGCCTGCCGGGCGCCAGCCCGGAGACCATGGCGTCCAGCGTGGCCACGCCGCTGGAGCGGCGCCTGGGGGTGATTGCAGGGGTCAACGAAATGACCTCGACCAGCTCGAACGGCTCGGCCCGGGTCAGCCTGCAGTTTGATCTGAGCCGTGACATTGACGCCGCAGCGCGCGAGGTGCAGGCGGCCATCAACGCATCACGCGCCGACTTGCCCGCCACGCTGCGAAGCAACCCCACCTATCGCAAACGCAACTCTGCGGCGTCGCCCGTCATCATCCTGGCGCTCACCTCCAAGACCCGCACGCCTGGCGAAATCTACGATGCGGTGTCCAACGTGGTTAGCCAGCGGTTGTCGCAGGTGGACGGCGTGGGCGAGGTGGAGATCGGGGGCGGATCGCTCCCCGCGGTGCGGGTAGAGCTGCTGCCGTTTGCGCTCAACCGCTACGGCATCAGCACCGAAGACGTGCGCGCAGCCATCCAGGCGTCCAACGCCAACCGGCCCAAGGGCGCCATCGAAGGAGATGGGCGCCGACTGCAGATCTATACCCCGTCCCCCGCGCGCAAGGCGGCGGAATATGAGTCGCTGGTGATCGCCTGGCGCAACAATGCCGCCGTGCGGCTGGGCGACGTGGCGCGGGTCCGGGACGGGGTGGAAAACCGGCGTACCGTGGGTCTGTTCAATGGCGAGCCTGCCATCGTCGTGCTGGTCACGCGCCAGCCCGGTGCCAACATCATCGAAACCGTGGATTCCGTGCGCGCCCTGCTGCCGCAGTTGCAGGCACAGCTGCCCCAGGACATTCAGGTGGCTGTCGCGTCGGACAGCACCAACACCATCCGCTCTTCATTGCATGAGATCGAGCTGACCTTGATGGTGTCGATTGCGCTGGTGGTGCTGGTGGTAGGGGTGTTCTTGCGCAAAGCCCGCGCCACGGTGATACCGGCAGTGGCCACCGTGGTGTCGCTGCTGGGCACATTCGGCGTCATGTACTTCCTGGGTTTCAGCCTGAACAACCTGAGCCTGATGGCGTTGACTGTGGCGACCGGGTTTGTGGTGGATGACGCCATCGTGGTGCTGGAGAACACCATGCGGCACATCGAGGCGGGCATGGACCGCGTGCAGGCCGCGCTGCAGGGCGCACGCGAAGTGGGATTCACTGTGCTGTCGATCAGCCTGTCGCTGGTGGCGGTGTTCATTCCGCTGCTGTTCATGGACGGCCAGGTGGGCAGGCTGTTTCGCGAGTTCGCGATCACGCTGTCAGCGGCGGTGATGATTTCGCTCGTGATATCGCTCACCACAACACCCATGATGTGTGCATTGCTGCTGCGTGCCCATGACCCCGCACGCGACAAGCCGCCGGGGCGCGTAGCGCGTTGGGCTGAGCGCGGCTACGGCGGCGTACTGCGCGTGTATGAGCGCAGCCTGGACTGGGCGCTTGCCAGCAAATGGCTGGTGGTGGCGATTCTTCTGGCGGTGGTGGGGCTCAACGTTTATCTGTTTGCAAAGATCCCCAAGGGCTACTTTCCGGAGCAGGACAACGGGCAGCTCAGCGCCGGCCTGCGCGCTGACCAGAGCATCTCGTCGGACGCACTTGCGCGCAAGCTCAGACAGGCAGTAGAGATCATTCGCAAGGACCCTGCGGTCGACACGGTGGTGGGCTTTTCGGGCGGTAGCCGCGCCGGTGGCGGGTTTATGTTCGTCAACCTCAAGCCCCTGAGCCAGCGCACCGACAGCACCCCGTCCGTGATCGCGCGTTTGCGTCCGCAGCTCAACCAGATCACCGGGCTGCGTGTTTTTCTGAACCCTGTGCAAGACCTGCGCATGGGGGGGCGGTCCAGCAATTCGACCTACCAATACACGCTCATGAGTGACAACCTGGCCGACCTCAAACAGTGGGCGACCAAGTTGTCAGATCGGCTCAAGGATGAGTCCCTGCTCAAGGACGTGGACACGGACCAGGCCGAGAACGGCGTCGAGACTTATGTCGAGGTGGACCGTGAGAGCGCGTCGCGCCTGGGGGTGAGTTCGATCGCTATCGACAACGCGCTTTACAACGCATTCGGCCAGCGCTCGGTGGCCACGATTTATGGCGAGCTCAACCAATACGCCGTCATCATGGAATGGGCGCCCGAACACGCGCAGGGCCCCCCGGCGCTCAAGGACATCTATGTGGCGTCCAACCTTGCGGGCGTGACGGGCACCGTGGCCAACCCGGGCCAGCGTGGTGCTTCCACCGGCAATGTCCTCAGCACCGTGCCATCGACCATGGTGCCCCTGAGCGCCATCGCACGGGTGGTGGAGCGGGTGTCCCCCACCTCCATCAGCCACCAGGGTGGCGAGCTGGCCACGACGATCTCGTTCAATATCGACCCCGGTACCTCCTTGGCACAAGCGCGCCAGGTGATTGAGCAGGCCGAGGCCGACATCGCCATGCCGATCAACGTGCGTGGCAGCTTTCAGGGCACCGCGCTGAGCGCGCAGCAATCGCAGGGGCAGCAGGCGTTTCTCATCATCACAGCCATCGTGGTGATCTACATCGTGCTGGGCGTGCTGTACGAGAGCCTGATTCATCCCATCACCGTGCTCACCACGCTGCCCTCTGCGGGCGTGGGTGCCGTGCTGGCTTTGCTGCTGTTCAACATGCAATTCACCATCATTGCGCTGATCGGGGTGTTTTTGCTGATCGGCATCGTGAAGAAGAACGCGATCATGATCATCGACTTTGCGCTGGAGGCAGAGCGTGCGCGCGGGCTCACCGCTCTGGAGGCGGTGCGCGAGGCCTGCATGCTGCGTTTTCGCCCCATCCTCATGACCACCATGGCGGCGGCGCTGGGCGCATTGCCCTTGGCCATTGGCTTTGGCCAGGGTTCCGAGTTGCGCCAGCCCCTGGGCGTGGCCATCATCGGCGGGCTGATTGCGAGTCAGTTGCTTACCTTGCTGACCACTCCGGTGGTCTATGTGCTGCTCGACAAGCTGCGCACTCCTGCACCCAACGAACAACACCTGAGCCGCGCCGGTGCCCCGGGCGCCGCGGCCTGACTGCGCACCATGATCTCTCGTCTGAACCGAATGACACCCCGTGCCTTGATGGGCCCTGAGACCTCAACGATCCTGCACACGCGGTCAGCCCGCCTCGCATCCGTGGGTCTGATGGTCGCTCTGCTGTCTGCGTGCGCCGTCATACCTGCATACCAGCCCCCGGATCTGCCCATGCCTGCGGTGTTCAAAGAAGCTGGGGCCACATGGGCGCCCGCGGCCCCGGCAGATGCGCTGGATCGGGGGGCTTGGTGGGAGATGTTTGGCGATGCCGAACTCAACCGGCTGTCGGAGCAAGTCCAGCTGTCCAACCAGAACATTGCCGCTGCGGTGGCTGCGTACGCCCAGGCCCAGGCGGTGGTGCGGCAGCAGCGCGCGGGCTTGTTCCCTTCCGTCAGCCTGTCGGGCGGTGCCACGAGATCGGGCGGCGAAGGCGCCAGCCGATCTGGCACCACCACGCAGGCATCACTGGGCGTTGACTGGGCGCCCGACCTGTGGGGCCGCTTGCAAAACGGCGTGAATAGCGCGCAGGCCAATGCGCAGGCCAGCGAGGCGGACCTGGCCTCTGCCCGCCTGTCGGCGGTGGGCGCGTTGGCTGCGGCTTATTTTCAGCTGCGCGAGGCCGATGCCGAAATCGACCTGCTGCAGGCGACGGTAGACGGGTATGAAAGGAGCCTGACCATTGCCCAAAACCGGTATGCCGCCGGAGTGGTTGCGCAGACTGACGTGCTGCAGGCGCAAACCCAGTTGGCCAACGCCCGCGCAGACCTTGCCACAGTGCGCCAGAACCGGGCCCGCTTTGAACACGCCGTGGCGGTGCTGACGGGCCAGGCGCCTGCAGCGTTTGCTCTCGCCAAAGCCCCGTGGGTGGCCCAGGTTCCCGAGGTGCCCCTGGGCCTGCCGTCCACGCTGTTGCAGCGCAGGCCAGACATTGCGGCCGCCGAGCGCGCCGTGGCTGCGGCCAATGCGCAGATCGGTATTCAGCGCTCGGCCTACTTCCCCAGCCTGAGCCTCGGCGCCTCGCTGGGAAACACCGGTAGCAGCGTGGCCGATCTTTTCAGGGCGTCGAGCACGGTGTGGTCGCTTGGCTTGTCCATTGCACAGACGTTGTTCGATGCGGGCGCGACGGCCGCTCGCGTGGATGAAGCGCAGGCGGCGCGGGATGCGCGGGTGGCGATCTATCGGCAAACGGTGCTGACTGCCTTCCAGAGCGTCGAGGACCAGCTCACGGTGTTGCGGACGTTGCAGGAGCAGGAACCCCTGCGCCGCGAGGCCGTGTCTGCCACTGAGCGCACCGCGCAGCAGCTACTCAACCGTTACCGTGAAGGACAGGTGAGTTTTACCGACGTGGTGACAGCCCAGGCCTCGGCGCTGTCGGCGCAGCGGGCCTTGCTGCAACTGCAGGTCAACCGGCAGCTGGCGGCCGTGACGCTGATTCAGTCCCTGGGCGGCGGGTGGCAGGCACCGTGGCTGCCTGGCCCTGGCGGATAATCCAGAACAGCCGGGGCGAATGCTCCTAAATTTATAGCTATCAGCGCTTGATCAATAAGCGCTAGAGGCCATTTTGGCCATATTTTTGAAGGAGCAGGAGTGGACGTTGTATTGCTGGTCAAGGCCGCCATCATGGGGATCGTCGAGGGCCTGACCGAGTTCTTGCCCATTTCTTCCACCGGTCACCTGATTCTGGCCGGAGCCCTGCTGGGGTTTGACGATGCCAAAGCCAAGGTGTTTGACATCGCCATTCAGACAGGCGCCATTTTTGCAGTCATCCTGGTGTACTGGCAAAAAATACGCGCCACGGTGGTGGCGCTGCCCACCGAGCGCCAGGCGCAGCGGTTTGTGCTCAACGTGCTCATTGGCTTTCTGCCTGCCGTTGTGCTGGGCCTGTTGTTTGGCAAGGCCATCAAGGCTCATCTGTTCACCCCGGTGGTGGTCGCCAGCACGTTCATCATTGGCGGGTTCATCATTCTGTGGGCCGAGCGCCGGGCGCCGTCGGCCACACGCATAGAGGCGGTGGATGACATGACGCCGCTCGATGCGCTCAAAGTAGGCTTGGTGCAGTGTCTGGCCATGATCCCTGGCACCAGCCGCAGTGGTTCCACCATCATTGGCGGAATGCTGCTGGGGCTGTCACGCAAGGCGGCCACCGACTACTCGTTTTTTCTGGCCATCCCCACGCTCATTGGTGCGGGCGTGTACAGCCTCTACAAAGATCGCGCTCTGCTGTCGGTACAAGACATCCCGATGTTCCTCACCGGTCTGGTGTTTTCGTTCATTAGCGCGTGGCTGTGCGTGCGCTGGTTGTTGCGTTACATCAGTACTCACAGCTTTGTGCCGTTTGCGTACTACCGCATCGTGTTCGGAATCGTTGTGCTGGTCACAGCCTGGACGGGATGGGTGCAGTGGGCGGACTGATAATCCGGCCATGTTCCACCCCTCGCTCCATACCTGTCCACGTGTTGGTGCTCTTGCCTGGGCCCTGGCGCTTGTTTGTGTTGTGCCCGCGGCGCAGGCCCAAGCCGCCCCCAGTGCAAATGAAGACGACAAGGCAACACTGCACTACGCCCTGGGTGCCATCGTCAGCACAGGGCCGGACTACGCAGGCGGCGACGGCCGCAAGAACAGCCTGCGCCCCGCCTGGGCCATTGAGTACGGCCGCTTTCGACTGAGCACATCGCGCGGCAGCGCCTTCATGGGCCATGGGCTGAGGCCGAGGGAATCCGGCGCAAGCGCCACGCTGGCAGAGAATGACCGGTTCCACCTGAGTGCCTCGTTGCGCATAGACAAAGGGCGCGACGGGTCGGATGCACCCATTCTGGTAGGGCTGCCTTCGGTGCGTTCCACCTTGCGAGCAAGAGTCAGCGGCGGCTACGCGCTGACTGAGCGCTGGTCTGTGGGTGCCGGTGTTTCTCAGGACATATTGGGGCGTGACGGCGGCGCCCAGTTGTCCACAAGCGTGGGGTACACATGGCCTGTCACCGAGCAAACGAAGGTGACGTTTGGGGCCGGTGCCAGCTTTGGTGATCGCAAATACATGCGTGGCCACTTTGGGGTGCCGGACGCTGGAGCCAGCGCGCTTCCCGCCTTCAGCCCCCGTGCCGGGCTCTACAGCGTGGATGCTGGCGTGGAGGTGATGTCCGCCATCAATCGTCACTGGGTCGTTTTCGGCGCTGCGCGGGTGTCACAGCTGAAGGCGGACGCAGCGCGAAGTCCGCTCACGATGGATCCGACAGGTTATTCGGTGTCACTGGGGTTGGCGTACCGCTGCTGCCGCTGAGGGCGATGGCAGCAAGCGTGCAAGACACGCGAAACCTGGCTTTTGCTGAAGTGATAAGCTGCCGCTGACACACTGTTACCTTAAGCATGGCAGCCGCGCACGTCCCCCTGTGCTCGACAAGCAAGCGGTCGGGCTGCCTCCGTTGACGTCCAAACCCACTCGGTCATTCGCAGCATGAAGCAAGACGAGCCAGAGTTGTCGCATTTCTCGCCCTCCGGTCGCAAGGAAACCTGGTCCAAGGAGGAATTGCTGGATCTGATCTCGCGCAGCGCAGGCGCCACCATGGCAGTGCTGGACCGCAGTCTGGTCATGATCTACGTCAACGAGGAATACGCGCGCTGGTTCGGCACCATGCCCGACCAGTTGGTGGGCAAGACCCTGGTGGAGGTCTACGGCGAGCAAGACTGTGCCCGGTTCATGCCCTTTGTGGAGCGGGTGTTGCGTGGAGAGCGGGTTCAGTACCAGCGCATGCTGCGCACTCCCTACGGCATCGAAGAATGGCGCACCATTTGCCTTACACCGTGGCACAACGCGCAAGGCGCCATTGATGGCTTCATCACCACGGCCCTGGATGTGCATGAATTGCAGGTAACCATGAACGCGCTGCGGGCCGCCAATCAACGGCTTTCATCGCACATGGAGAACAGCCCGCTGGCGGTGGTCGAAATGGACCACAAATTGCAGCTGCTGCATTGCTCCCAGAGGGCGGTGCAGCTGATGGGATGGCTGCATGTCGCTGGGCTGGAGGGCCGGCTTTTGACCGAGCTGCTGGCGCTGGCGTCCGCCGATGACAGCCTTCAGTCGGCCCTGCAGCGCCTGCAATCCGGTGAGGAGTCGCAAAACCGCGCAGAGACTTGTTTTGTGCGTGCAGACGGAACCGAAGTGCATTGTGAGTGGTTCAACTCGGCGCTGACGGACGAAGACGGGCAGGTGACTTCGATCATGGCCTTGGTGCAGGACGTTTCCGCCAAGATCCAGATAGCGCGCCAGCACCACTATCTGGCCAACCACGATTCGCTGACCGGTTTGCTGAACCGTTCGGCCTTTCAAAGCCGCCTGGAGAAAGCACTTGTCCAAGCGCAAAACAGTGCTGGCTCGGTGGCGCTGCTGTTTATCGATCTGGATGGCTTCAAGCGTGTGAACGATACCGAGGGGCACCGCGCGGGTGACGAGGTGCTTCGTATCGTGGCGCAGCGCATTGCCAGCACCGTGCGAGCGGGCGACACCATGGCACGGCTGGGCGGGGATGAGTTTCTGGTGATGCTGGACCGCGATGTCACCCGCGACGTAACCGACACCATTGGTCACCGCATCATTGAAGCCTTGCACCAGCCCATGACCATCGGCGGGCGCGACCTGCATATCGGGGCGAGCATTGGAGTGGCGGTGAATCCCCCGCTGGAGGGGGATATCGACGCTCTCATGAACCGTGCCGATCAGGCCATGTATTCGGCCAAGCGTGCAGGCAAGGGGCGGCTGCACTATGCGCAAGCTGCTTGCCCTTGATGCTGAAACAGCGCTTACCGGGTGGGTAGCGTGATGCTCTGCTGAAAATGAAAGAAGTTGGTCGGGTCGTATCGCGCCTTGACCTGCTGCAACTTCGGGTACGCCGGGCCCCAGTACGCGTTGGCGAAGTCCTTGAGGCTCGCGTCAGGATAGTTTTGGTAGACATGCCCGTTCATGAAGCGCTTGAACTGGTGCATGAACTGCGCAAGCCAAGCCTCCATGATCGTGCGCTCTTCAGGGGTGGTCCAGAACACATCCACCACCAGGTCGGCATCTACGTTGCGGTGTATGAAGGCGCTGTCGGCCACGGGGTATCGGTTGATGGCGCCGCCATACGGCTCAAGGTATGCCAGCGAATAGGCGTTGGGCGATGTCTTGAAGAACTGGATGATGCTTTGCCAGTCTGCGGGCGTCAGCGGGGCGCTGATGTAGCCGCTGGCCTTGCTTTCGGCGGCGCCGTCCGGCAGGTTGTCGGGCAGCGTGTAGGGGTGGTCTTCCAGCCAGCGGTTCATGTCCGGGTAGGTGCCCGTCTTGTCCACCAACAGCTGGGCGCTGGGAACGGCAAGCAATGGGGCAATGGCCGCGAGGCCTGCGTCCCGTGTGCCGCAGAACATGCCTTGCACCATGTAGACCGGCACACCGCCCTGGTAGCCCAGGTTCATCATGTAGCCGAGCGCATCGGGCGCACCGGTTTTCATGAACCTTTGCTGCATCAGGGTGAGCACCTGCGCGGCATGGGCCTCGTCCCAGCTGATGGACCACGCCCAGACCTGATCAAGGCGGAACATGCGGTAGGTGACCTGCAGAAGAACCCCGAAATTCCCGCCGGTGCCGCCCCGCATGGCCCAGAACAGGTCAGGGTGCTCATTGGCGCTGGCGGTGACGATGGTGCCGTCTGCAAGCGCGACGCGGAGCGACTCCACCAGATCGCTCTGAATGCCGAATTGGCGCGACGTGTATCCGTAGCCACCCCCCTGCACAAAACCGCCCACGCGCACGCTGCCACATGCGCCGGTCGGCACATGCCAACCGGTGTTGTTCATGGCGCCGTTGAAATGGTCAAAGTCAGTGCCGGGCCTCACATGCACGCGCTGAGTCTGCGGGTCCAGGATCACGCCCTGGATTTCACTCAGATCCACCACCATGCCGCTGTTCACCGAATAGCCCGCCGTGCTGTGGCCGCCGGACCGCACAGCCACCCACAGGCCATAGGTGCGGGCGACGGCAAGGCATTCCAGGACATCGTTCTCGCAAGCGCAGTACACGATGATTTCTGGATAGGACTGGAACGCGGGGTTGGACTCCTGCCGGGCCTGGTTGTAGTCGGGGCTCGACGGCAGAACCACGCGGCCCACCAGCATGCTTTCCAGGGCGGCAACTGCCTCCCAGGTCAGGGTGACGCCTGGGGCGTCGCTGGCCGAGTTTTGTGCTGAAAGCGACTGAAAGTGCGCAACACGCGCGTCTTTGGCAATGCGGGCGGGGCTTTTGCGATGGGCCATGGGAAACGATCCTTCATGAAAAACGCGAAGACCTGTGTGTACCCGAGGCCGCGCGGTTTGACCAGTTCACAATGGCCGATCCAGGAGCGAGGTGTGGCTAAGCCCCTTGATCCACCCGGTTCAGACGGACGACAAGGCCAGATCGCCCGTATTGCGGCGCACGCAGAACTTGCCCCCCTGTTTCCCGCTGTACATGGCCGCATCGGCCAGTTTGAGCAGACCCACCGCGTCATTGCTGTCGTGCGGGGCAATGGCGTAGCCAATCGTCAAACCCACCCGCACCTTGATATCGCCCAGAGAAAACGGGGAGCGGAAGGCGTCCAGCAATTTCTCGCCCAACTCCTGCGCCTGCTGCGTGCTGCCCAGGTGCCCGGTCATCACCACAAACTCATCGCCACCCAGTCGCGCCACGACATCGCTCTGGCGCACATGGCCCTGTAAGCGACGGGTAACAGCAATCAGCAATTCATCGCCAATATCGTGCCCATGTTGGTCATTGACCGGCTTGAAACCATCCAGGTCCATCACATAGACGGCCAACAGCTTGTCGGGGCCACTGCGTGAAAGCGCTGACGCCAGCGCCATGCTCAGCCCGCGCCGGTTGGGAAGGCCCGTCAACGGGTCGGTGTGCGCCAGCGAGTGCATGACATCGCGCTCGCGGTTGGCGTCCAGTGCCTCCAGGCGCAACGCCTTCGTTCGCAGGCCCAGCACCCGCATGAACAACAGCATGTCCAGTGTTGCTCCGAACTGGAAGGAGTGCAGCGTCCAGAAATTCACGGGTACCCAGCCATTGATGACGCCGATGACCGTGGCTGTGGCAATGAAATAAATCAGCCACGCCAGCAGCAGGCTGGTACCCACGCCGTCGCCCCGCACTGCACGCCGGGCGGCGCCCGGGATGCCCATCAGCGCGGGAACCAGGCCCAAAATGCTCACGATGGCCGCGATGGCGCGCGTGGAGATGGCGTCCACGGCGTAGGCCACCGCCAAAACCACGCACAGCACGGCCCCACCGCGCATCATGCGCAGAAAACGGCTGTGGGGCCTGTCCCCCGCCAGCGCCTGGCTGATGAACAGGAAGGAGCCACAGGTTGCCAGCAGCGCAGCGAGCCCCGCAACGTGAACCTCATACCAGAGGCTGTTGCTCCACAGGTATTGCCGCCCCACGCCAAACAGGTGCATAGAGAACAGCAGGCTGCCCGATGTCAGCAGTGCGTAGTAGATGAAAAGGGGCTCACGCAGGCTAACCCACTGCGCCACGCTGTACACCAGCAGGCACAGCGCCAGACCCGTGAGTACTCCCTGCAACATTTGCTCGTCGATCGCCTTGTTGAGCATGGCCGCCGGCTTGTGAAAGGCGATCGGCAGGATCATTGCGCCACGGGTCTGCACGCGCACCAGCAACTCGTATTCCACGCCAGCAAGCAAATCGAGCGGTACCGCGTGCGAGCGGCTTTGCAGCGGCCGCTCCGAGTACGGCTGCAGGCTGCCCAGTTTGGCCTGCTGGGCCACCCTGCCGCCTGTGGTGAGGTAAACGCCGATGTGATTCAGGTCGGCGTGGTTGAGGTCCAGGATCCACTGGCCGTCCGATGTGGCCGGGACGGCCAGCGGAATGCGCAGCCACACCGCGTCGGATCGCATGCCCAGCGTGGCGCCCACGCTGGGCGGCTGCTCGAACTGGTGGCGCCGGGCCATCACCTCTTCGACCGTGAGTTCAAGGCTCGGGTCCCCCAGCAAGGTAACGGCTGGCCAGGCGTCGATCGTGGCCCTTTCATCGTGCAGGACCAGGGGCGTTGTAGCAGCCTGCACCCAGGTGCAGGCCAGCAATGCCGACAGCATGGCAAGCCATGTCAGAGGGCGCAGCCAGGGCCAGGCCGGCATGAAGGGGCGGCGGGTGATGGAGGTGCCGGGCCAGTGTAGGCTGCGGGATACCTTCAAAAGCGCGTTGTGGGTCCTCATGGCGTGTGGGGGGTCACGAGGACAGGACCAAGTTGCCGGGGTTCCGGCGAATAGAGTGTTTGCCCCCTTCTTTGCCCGCGTACATCGCGGCGTCGGCCATGCGGATCAGTGCTTGCGGGTCATCGCCGTCCAGCGGAGCGAGGGCGTACCCTATGGTCAGGCCGACCTGCAATCGCAGGTGGCTCAGCACAAAAGGCACATCAAAAGCGCGTAACAGGGATCGGCCAAGCTCTTCGGCATCATCGGCTGTCCCCAGGTTGCAGGCCATGATGATGAATTCGTCACCTCCCAGCCGTGCCACCACATCGGTCTGGTGGCGCACATTGGCTTGCAACCGGTGGGCCACTGCCACCAGAAGGTCATCCCCCACATCGTGCCCGTGGATGTCATTGATGGGTTTGAACCCGTCCAGGTCCATCAGGTAGACCGCCACCAGCTTGTTCGGTGCGCAGGACGACAAGGCAGCCCGGAGCGCATGCTGAAGGCCGCGCCGGTTGGTAAGACCTGTCAATGGGTCGCTGTGCGCGAGGTGGTGCATGATGTCGCGCTCTCGCAGTGCCTCCTGTGCTTGCTGCCTCAGTGCGCTGGCGCGTAGCCCTATGACCCGCAGGAACAGCAGCATGTCTATGGTGGCGCCGAACTGGAACGAGTGCATCGTCCAGAAGTTCGCGGGCACCCAGCCCTGCACCAGGCACACCATGAGGGCCGCCGCAGCTCCGTAGGCAATCCAGGCCACCAGCAGGGTGGCACCAATCGGGTCTTTTTGTCGCACCCGAGCGATGGCAGCAGGCACGCTGATGAGTGAAGGCAGTGGCCCCACCAGGCTCATGAAGGCGATGGCAATCGCGATGCTGAGCCAGCCCAGCGCGACAGCAACGCAGACCATTGCAGTGATCGCAGCGCCTGCGCGCATGGCGCGCGCGTACCGGCTTCGCGGGTTGTGCGCCAGTGCGGCGCCCAAAAAGAGGAACGAGCCTGTCAGCGCAATCAGCCCTGCGACCACGCCCGCGTGCCGGGACATCCAAAGATTGCCAGGCCAAAAAAACTGATCGCCAATGCCGAAGAACTGCATCGAAAATCCGGCGCTGCCCAGCACTACCAGCGCGTAAAAGCCGAACAGATGCTCGCGCTGCATGGCCCATTGAAAAATGCTGTACACCAGCAGGCACAACGCTAGGCCATTGAGCAATCCCTGCAACATCTGCTCGCGCAGGGCCTGGTGCATCTGGTAGGGCATTTCACCGACGGTGATGGGCAGTATCAGCGGCCCGGTGGCCTGTACCCGTATCAGCAGGTCGTAAGGCTGCCCAGCCTGCAGATCGAACGCCATCGCGGGCGTTCGGGTGGCCAGCTGTGTTTGATCGGGCCCGCCCGTGCGGACCTGCTGCAGCACCTGACCGCCGCTGGCCAGGTAGATTTCGGCCTGCAGCGAGCTGTAGCCGATGTCGACCATCCACGCAGTGCGCAGCGCTGTGGGCGCGATGATCGGGATGTGCAGCCACATCGCTGCCTTGTGCACGCCCAACGAGCCGCCGCGCTGGGCGGGTGCCTCGAATTCGTTCAGGCGACCCAGCATGTCCTGCACCGAGAGCTTTTGCGTGGCATCGGCCTTGAGCGTGATGGTCTCCCAGGCATTCACTTGCGGCCTGTCCTGCGTCAGCACCATGGGTGCGCTGGCCTGCGCGCCTAGCGGCAGAGCCATGAACACGAGCATGCAAAGCAGGCCCAACACCACGCTGCAACACGCGCGCGCGCACCGGGCCCACATCAGAACAGCGTAGCAAAGGAGTTGCATTGTGCTGGTAGCAAAGGCTATTTCGGCTGCTGGGCCCTGGCAGCGCGCTCGGTCTGTGCCGTCGTACCCAGGCCTTTGCTCCAGCTGCCATGGGTGGTCAACCGGTCTTCCATCCGGTTGAGCCAGCCGGGGGCCTGGGGGTCATCGCTCCAGCTGTGCACCACGTTGTCCACCTGATTGAGCAGCTCGGTAGGCAACTGCAGCGGGCGGGTCTGGCTCATCAGCACCCGGCTCATGAAGTGGTAGCCCAGCACCCGTGTGAGAGCCCGAACGATGGAAAAGCGCGGCATCGCCAATCGTACTACCGCATCAACGGCGCGCGCCAGCAGCAACACGCCCCAAAAGAGCAGTGCGGACAGCCACGGCACCGGCTGGGTCAGGCCCAGATCGTTGGCCGTGGCGCGCCCGCACAGGTAGCGGGTCATGAGCTGCGGGAACGGCTTCACGATGCTCCATGGCAGGGCTTTTTCCATGGTTTGCATCAGCGCCTGGCCCAGCGCTGGGCGCGGGTCGGGGTTGATGGGCTCGGCGCGGCCACGCGCCTGCATCCGCGCCATCAGGGCTTCGCCCTGGTCCATGGTGTCCACCATCAGCGAGCGGTCGATGCCCAGGACATGGCCCACCACGTTCCAGGCATGCAGATAGGCCTCTTCGTCAGCCGTGCGCAGGCCAATACCCAACTTGCGCAGACTGCGCAAAAAAACATAGCCGAAAGTGAGCAAGGTGTAGGCCAGCTCTTCCTGGTTGCAGGGCAGGCCATTTCCTTTCAGGTTCCAGCCGCGGGCATACAGCGTCTGGAACATGGCCTGGCGCCCGCCCTGTGTCAGCAGCGCCTGCGGCGCGATGTTGCCTGTGCCGCCTGCCAGCAACTGCGCGACGGCGCTTTGGGGGCTGCCGTGCAGGATCAGGTTACGAATGGTGGCGTGGATCAGCCGCACCTTGAGCACCTGTGCCACGCCCGCGCCGCGGTGGCTCAGGCCACCATGCATCATCACCGGGAAGATCATTGCCGCTGTGGACCGGATGCGGTACTCGGCGTTCTGCTCCAGCTGTCCCGACGTATGCAGCACGCTCGACAGGTCCGGAATCACGTAACACTCTGGCAGGCTGGCGCAGAACAGCAGGATGCACGACAGTGCCCCGTGTTCCATGAACAACTTCTCGGCGCGCTCGATCTTGCGGGCATCGGCCCAGTCTGGAAGCACCTGGGCTGTTTGCACGTAGTAGTTCAGGGCGTCGGCCATGGCCGCGTCGACCCCTTCGCCTTGTGCAGTCCAGCCCACCAGGGTCGCGTTGTCTGCCCACTGCCCGAACAGCCGGTTCACGGTGTCGATGCGTGCCCATTGCGGCGCGTCCACCGCCACGTCGCCTGCGGGCCAGTCACCCAGGATGTCGGCAATGGTTTTGTCCGCAAGGGGGTCGGCGTGATGCTGCATGTCTGCCAGCGCAGCGTCCGAGATGGCGTGGGCGTGTGGCGTGCTCTTGCTCATGTGCTGGCCTTGGCAGGGGCGGCCCAGCGCTGGTAGCCCGCCAGCGCGCACAGCAAGGGGATGCCCATTGCAAACGGGGCAACCGAGCGGATTTCCACTGGGTTACCGAACATCATCTGAAACACCATGTTGCTTCCGTACAGGGCAAGCGGAACCAAGGCATGGTGCCGCAGAAAGGGGCTGCTGGGCTGCAGTGCCAGTTTGCGCACCGACATGCGGAAACCAAAGATGATGACGAACGACACAAACACCCAGCCAAAAAACCCCTGCACCGTCTCGCCAAACCATGCGCCATCGGTTTTGGTCATGATCCAAGCCTTCAGGGTGTACACCAGATAAGGATCGGCGCCCAGGTCAAACGCGGTAACGATCATCGCCGCCACAAATGACAGCATGGCGGCATTGCCAATGCCCCGTGTCCCATCGACAGGGCTTTGCCAAACGATCAGGTTGCAAATGACGTAGCCCGCGTAGGTCAAGGAAAACCACATCAGCGGGATGACTAGGGGCACATCGCCCAAGCGCGGGCCCAGCACCTCGGTGTAGGTGTACTGGCCAAAGAACCAGCCCCGGGATGCCCCCATTTGCTCGGCGAACCAGCCAAAGCTCACCGCAATCAGCACAAACTGCAGCGTGGGCCGTACGCCCAGCAAATGGGTGGCACTGGCCCAGCAGCAAGCAAACATGATGACCGAGGCGATCACCAGGGCGATGGTGGTGTCGTTGTTCGTGCGCACCGCCATGGTGACGAGGTAAGCGGCCAGTAGCACATAGGTGAGCACGGGCAGGCGCGAGGCGGATTGAGGCAGAGTTGGCATGTGAGGTGTTTCACGCTGTAACAATTCCGCCAGTGTAGGGGATTGCTCCTTTGCAGGCGAACCTTGTTTGCGCTGATGGGCAGTCTTCTCTGCGGTGCTTTTCCGGGCGTTGAGGAGAAGAGTTTGGTGCTATACCGCACATAACACCCGCCAACTTCCCAAACTCAGCAAACTCCAACGCTGGAGCGCTTCAGCGCCTCAACGCTTGACCGGGTGAATCGACGCCAGATTCAGCAGCGCCGCCTCAATCGCCGCCGCCGTCGCCACCGGCTGCTCCATGGGAAACAGGTGGCTGCCGTCCAACATCATGATCCGGCCCTGGGTGACCCGCAGCGTCATGGCCATGCCCACCTGTTTCATCTCGTCCGAATCCCGCCCGCCGATGAACGCTGCAGGGCATTGCAACGGGTGGCTGCTGAGCAGGCGGCCCAGGTTGTGGGGCAGGGTGTTGTAGATGGCGGTTTCCACCGCACGGTCAAAACCTAGCACGCGTTTGCCCTCGTGGTCTTGCAGGCCGTGCGTGATGTAGTCCTGCAGCACCTCGGGGTGCCAGCGGGCAAAGCTCTTTTTCTTGCGAAAGTGTTCCAGCGCTTCTTCATTGCTGGCCCAGCTGAAGCGCCGCTGGCGGCTGACCTTGCCGGGCGATATCGACCCCACCACTTGAGTGTGCTTGGCCATACCGACGACGTTGGCCTTCCAGCCACCGATGAGCGGGGAGTCAATCAGCACTACGCCCCGCACCAGTTCGGGGTGGCGTGCGGCAGCCATCACGCTCAAAAAACCGCCCAGCGAGTGCCCCACCAGAAACACCGGCGCGCCCAGGCGCTCCACCCGTTCTGTCGCAAAGTCCGCCAACTGCTGCACCAGGTGCGGCCAGTTGCTCGTCACCGGGTACTTGGGGTCGTGCCCGTAGCGGTCCACTGCGCTCACGTCAAATCCGCGGGACTTAAGGTGCTTGAACAGCAGGCGGTACGTGCTGGCCGGAAAACTATTGCCGTGCGAAAAAACGATGGGGAGCATGGAAAGCGTAGGCGGCATTCAGGACCCGAGGGTGGGCGGGCGGCCCCTGCGGCCGCTGCCCGCGCCCTCAGATCAGCCGGTCCGTATGGTTGGTGATTTTCTTGAGCGGCTTGCTGCGCGCCGGGTTCACCAGGATGGGCACCTCGGTGGTTCCACCGCCCCAGGCGGGGTCTTCGATGCTGTCGAACACCTGGCGTAGCTTCTGGCCCCAGCTGTCGTGCAGCATCCGAAAGTACGGGTTGTGCTCGTCAATGCAGATGATCTTGTCGGTGGCAAAGCGGTCGGCCTCGTACACCACCAGGTCCAGCGGCAGGCCCACCGACAGGTTGGATTTGAGCGTGCTGTCCATGGAGACCAGCGCGCACTTGGCGGCTTCGTCCAGCGGGGTTTCAGGCGTGAGCACGCGGTCGAGCACGGGCTTGCCGTATTTGGACTCGCCGACCTGGAAGTACGGCGTCTCGGACGTGGCCTCGATGAAGTTGCCGGCCGAGTACACCTGGAACAGGCGCATGCCCTCGCCTTTGATCTGCCCGCCAAACACCATGGACACATTGAAGTCCACGCCCGACCGCTTGAGTGCGGCGCCGTCGCGTTCGTGCACATGGCGCACTGCCGCGCCCAACACGCGTGCGGCTTCGAACATGCTTTTGGCGTTCCAGATCGTGATGGCCTCGCCAGACTCTCCGTCCTTGATCTGTTCGTTCTGGAGGATCTCGCGCACCGATTGCGAGATGGACAGGTTGCCCGCAGAAAGCAGCACCATGAAGCGGTCACCCGCCTTTTCATAGACCATCATCTTGCGGAAGGAGCTGATCTGGTCCAGACCGGCGTTGGTGCGGGAGTCGGACAGGAAAACCAGCCCGGCATTGAGTTTGATGGCGACGCAATACGTCATGGAAAAAGTGGGGTCGTTGTGTGAGGGGAACCTGCGAGTTTAGTCCGGCCCGGGGTGATGCCCCTGGCGGCTGGAGCAGAGAGACCTTCCATTCTCTGAACAAAGTTCATCAACATTAATAGCTGTTGACGCTTGATGGATAAGCGCTAGAGGCCAATTTGGCTTGATATTTTGCCCCCGAATCTCTTTGGGTTGGTTTCTCCGCCAGCGTTACCGATACGGCGCTGCCCGAGGGCTACTGCGCGGCAGGCGCGCGATGCGAGCCGCGCAGCCTATCATCCGCCGCGCTGGGGCGCTGGCTTTGGTCGCAGCGCTGGCGGCATGCGGCGGGGCGGCGACTCGGCCGACAGCGGCAAACAGCCTGATCCCGTCCCAGCGCCCGAACAGTCCGTTCGGCTCGAATCCGCAGTCTCGCTGCACGCACAGCCCTATTGCCAGCGACAGGCGGTTGACCCGAGGTGCCCGTGGGGCTGGAGGGAGAGTACGTCGTGGTGGGCAAGGCCGCGGGCTCGGCTAAAAAGCTCTCAGCCTCTGAGGCCGGCCGATTCCTCTGCTACCTGCGCGCGGGAGGTGGCCTTGACTACAGGGTCAGTTGCAAGGGTTTCGATGGCAAGGCGCTGGCGGCGTGGTTTCAGTGCTTTTGATAGAGCGAGACTTTGGTCAAGCCACCATCTTCTTGAGCTGGTACAGCGCATCCAGCGCCTCGCGCGGGCTCAGTGCATCGGGGTTGATGCCTGCCAGCGCAGCTTCCAGCGGACTGGCGCCCGCGCTCTCGGCCACCTCCGGTGCGGCGAACAAATCCACCTGTAAATCATTTTCACCTGCGCGTTCTTCCAGCGCCGCCAGGGCGTGGCGCGCATGGTGCAGCACGGGCGATGGCATGCCGGCCAGCTTGGCTACCTGAATACCGTAGCTGCGGCTGGCCGGGCCGGGCTGGATTTCGTGCAAAAAGATGATGTCCGTGCCTGACTCGGTGGCGCTCACATGCATGTTGATGGCGTGGCGCGCCTTGGCGGGCAGCTCGGTCAGCTCGAAATAGTGCGTGGCAAACAGCGTGAAGGCGCGCGTCTTGTCGTGCAGGTGCGTGGCAATGCCGCTGGCCAGCGCCAGGCCGTCAAACGTGCTGGTGCCCCGGCCGATCTCGTCCATCAGCACCAGGCTGTGCGGCGTGGCGGCGTGCAGGATCTGCGCGGCCTCGGTCATCTCCAGCATGAAGGTCGATTGCGCGTTGGCCAGGTCGTCCGCGGCGCCGATGCGGGTGTGGATGGCGTCGATGGGGCCGAGGCGGCAGCTGGCGGCGGGCACATGGCTGCCCATGCTGGCGAGCAGCACGATCAGCGCCACCTGCCGCATGTAGGTCGATTTACCCCCCATGTTGGGGCCGGTGATGACCTGCATGCGCGTGTTGGCGTTCAACCGCGTGTGGTTGGCGATGAAGCTGCCGCTGGACGTTTCGGCCAGGCGGGCTTCGACCACCGGGTGGCGGCCGCCTTCAATCTCGATGCAGGGCTCGGGCACAAACTGCGGCGCGCACCAGTTCAGCGTGAGCGAGCGTTCGGCCAGTGTGCACAGCACATCCAGCGTGGCCAGCGCCTGGGCCAGGCGGGTGAGGGCGGGCACGTGGGGCTGGAGCTGGTCGAGGATCTGTTCGTACAGCCACTTCTCGCGGGCCAGGGCACGCTCGTTGGCCGACAGTGCCTTGTCCTCAAAGGTTTTCAGCTCGGGCGTGATGAAACGCTCGGCATTTTTCAGTGTCTGGCGGCGGCGGTAGTCGTCGGGCACGCGGTCGAGGTGGCTGCCGGTCACTTCAATGTAAAAGCCGTGCACCTTGTTGAACTGCACCCGCAGGTTGGGGATGCCGGTGCGGGCTTTCTCGCGGGTTTCCAGGTCCAGCAAAAAGGCATCGCAGTTGGTCTGGATGGCGCGCAGTTCATCCAGTTCGGTATCAAAGCCGTTGGCGATCGCCCCGCCGTCGCGGACCAGGGCGGCGGGCTCTTCGGCGATGGCAGCCTGCAGCAGGTCGGTGCAGCCCTCGGGCGGCTGCAGGTGACCGAAAATTTGAATCAAATAGGGCTCTAGCGCTTGTCCATTAAGCGCTAGTAGCTCTGCTTTTTGTAGCGTTTTGCCCAGCCCCACCAGTTCGCGCGGGCGTACCTGGCGCAGCGCGATGCGGGCGGTGATGCGCTCCACATCGCTCACGCCTTTGAGTTCGCCGCGCAGCAGTGCCCAGGGGCCGCTGCCGCCACCGGCACCGCCCGCGCCGCGCAGCGCGGTGGTGGCCGACAGGCGCTGGCGCGCATCGGCGCGGTCGCGGCGTGGCTCCAGCAGCCAGGTCTTGAGCAGGCGGCTGCCCATGCCTGTCATGCAGGTGTCGAGCAGCGAAAAGAGCGTGGGCGCGTCGTCGCCGCGCAGGGTTTTGATGAGTTCCAAGTTGCGCCGCGTGGTGGCGGGCAGGTCGATGAGGTCGTCGTTGCGCTGCACCTGCACGCTGTGCACGTGGGTGAGCGTGCGGCCCTGTGTGTGCTCGGCATAGGTCAGCAGCCCGGCGGCGGCGGCGTGCGATTCGCCCAGGTCTTGCGCACCCCAGGCCTGCAGGCTGGCGGCGCCCAGGTTTTCGAGCAGCTTGCGTTCGCCCAGGGCGCTGTCAAACTGCCAGTCGGGCCGGGGGCTCATGGGGCAGGTGAAGGCGCCGCTTTGGCGCAGCACCTGCAGTTGTTGCTCAAAGCGTTCGGTCACGCCTGCGCTGTAGATCAGCTCGCTGGGCGCCACGCGCGCCAGCCAGGCGCCCAGTTCGTCCTGCGCACATTCGGCCAGGAAGACGCGGCCCTGCGTCACGCTCAGCCACGCCAGGCCGCAGCGCGCACGCGGCGCCTGGTGCACGGCCATCAGCATCGATTCGGATTTGTCGGACAGCAGTTCGGTGTCGGTCAGCGTGCCGGGCGTGACCACACGCACCACCTTGCGCTCCACCGGGCCCTTGGTCGCGCCGACTTCGCCCACCTGCTCGGCAATGGCCACCGACTCGCCCATCTTGATGAGGCGCGCCAGGTAGTTCTCCAGCGCGTGGAAGGGCACGCCCGCCATCACCACCGGCTGGCCGCCTGACTGGCCGCGCTGCGTGAGCGTGATGTCGAGCAGGCGCGCGGCTTTTTCGGCGTCTTGCCAGAAGACCTCGTAGAAGTCGCCCATCCGGTAGAACAGGAGCGTCTCGGGATACCCGGCCTTGAGGGCCAGGTACTGCTGCATCATGGGGGTGTGGTGTTCGAGCGTGTCTGACATGCAGGAGGCGCTGGGACGCTGGGAAAGAAGGCGTGGACTTTAGCGCATGGGGTTTCCCCTCAAGGGATTGCCGCAGGTTTTGGCTTTCTGTTACGTTTTGACATACTCTTGCATGTATGCTGGCAGATTCGTTTCAAACGTTGCCGCCCCCTTGGTGAGGGGTTTTTTTCCAACCGCAGGATTTGAAGGCTTCAGAGCGACCGTGATTTCGTCCGAACTGTTGACTGACCTTCTTGCCCCCACGGGCGAGGCACTCCTCTTAGAGCCCATGGCCCAGGCGCGTCTGCAGGCGTTGGTCGATGCCGTTCCGGTGGCGTTGATGGAGTTCCGGCTGGTAGGTGGGCGCTTGAAGTTGCTAGCAGCCAACGCGGCGGCGCGGCGCATGCCCGGCCTGGGCGCTGTGCGCAATCCCGGCGTGGATGCGAGCGAGGTGTTTGACCTGTTGGCCAACACGCAGTTGCTGGACCAGTTGCATGGGGTGGTCCGCGTGGGCGCGCCGCTTGAATGCCGCCAGGTGGTGCGGGAGCCGGGGCGCTTGTTGCTGGCATGGGACCTGTCGGCCCGCCGTGTCACCAACGACTGCATTGTGATCACCGTGCGCGACGCGACCGAAGCCGAAACCCTGCGTGTGGCGCTGGCGGCCACCGAACGTGCGCTGGAAGAGGTGCGCCGCGAGTTGCGCGAGCAGACCGAAGTATTCAACACCATGGAAAGCCTGGCGCGCACAGGCCACTGGCGCCGCATCGAGGACCCGGGCGAAACCGTGCTGCTGTGGTCTCCGGGGCTGTGTGACATCGCCGGGTTTGAGCAGCAGGAATGGGTGGACCCTGAGCGCGCGGTCAGCGGCATCCTCCCTGAGGATCTGCATGTTTTCAATCAGGCGCGCGAACGCGGCGAGGGCTTGGATGTGGAATACCGCTGGCGCCGCCCCGATGGCGATGTGCGCTGGATGCGGTCGCGCGTGCGGCACACCTTGCCACGCGACGGGGTGCAAGTGGTGATGGGTGTGGTGCAGGATGTCACCGACGAGCACCGCGCTGCAGAGCAACTGCGCGAACAGCTGCTGTTCATCCAGCGCATTGCCAGCCGCATCCCCGGTTTCATTTATGAATACCGGCTGCACCTGGATGGCAGCACCAGCGTGCAGTACATCAGCGATGCGGTGCGGGAGTTTATGGGGGTAGAGCCGCACGAGGTGACCGCCGACCACGGTGTGCTTATCCACCGCGTGTTGCCTGAGGACCTTCCGCTGGTGCAGCGCTCGGCGATCACGTCGGTGCGCAAGCTGGTGCCATGGCAGTGCGAATACCGCGTGCGCATGGACGACGGCAGCATCCGCTGGCACATGACCAATGCCATTCCGCACCGTGAGCCCGATGGCTCGGTGGTGTCGCATGGCTTCACCATGGACATCACGGACCGCAAACGCGCAGAACAAGAGATCGAGCGACTGGCGTTCTTTGATGCCCTCACCGGCCTGCCCAACCGCCGCCTGCTGCTCGACCGCCTGCAACGCTCCATCGCCGCCTGCCAGCGCAGCAAGAACCAGGGCGCCTTGCTGTTCATCGACCTCGATAACTTCAAAGACTTGAACGACACCCTGGGCCACGACATGGGCGACCAGCTCCTGGCCCAGGTCGCCACCCGCCTGGTAGGCAGCGTGCGCGAAGCCGACACCGTGGCCCGCTTTGGCGGTGACGAATTCGTCGTCATGCTCGACAACCTGAGCCCCGACCTCACAGAGGCCGCCACCCAGGCAGAAACCGTCGCAGAAAAACTCCTGGCCAGCCTGAACCAGCCCTTTGAGCTGGACGGCGGCCAGCACTACAGCACACCCAGCATCGGCATCACCCTGTTTGGAGACACCCGCCTCACGGTCGACGAACTCCTCAAACGCGCCGACCTGGCCATGTACCAGGCCAAAGCCGCAGGGCGCAACACCCAACGCTTCTTCGACCCCGACATGCAGGCCGCAGTCAACGCCCGCTCCAACCTGGAAGCCGACCTGCGCCAGGGTTTGGCCCGGGGTGAACTGCTCGTGCACTACCAGCCCGTGGTCGACCACCACGCCACCCTCATGGGCGCCGAAGCCCTGGTGCGCTGGCGCCACCCCCAGCGCGGCATGATCAGCCCCGGCGACTTCATCCCCCTGGCAGAACAGACCGGCCTCATCCTCCCGCTGGGCCAATACGTGCTCAAGACCGCCTGCGAACAACTGCAGCGCTGGAGCCAACACCCAACCACCGCCCACCTGTCTATAGCCGTCAACGTCAGCGCCCGGCAATTCAGACAACCGGGCTTCGTCGCCGAAGTGCTGCAAACCCTGCAAGACCACAGCGCCGACCCCAGAAAACTCAAGCTCGAACTCACCGAAAGCCTGCTGCTGGGGGACATCGAAGACACCATCGCCCGCATGGTGCAGCTCAAAAGCGAAGGTGTGGGCTTTGCGCTGGATGACTTTGGCACTGGCTACTCCAGCCTGTCCTACCTCAAACGCCTGCCGCTGGACCAGGTCAAGATCGACCAGAGCTTTGTGCGGGACGTGCTGACAGACCCCAACGACGCGGCGATCGTGCGCACCATACTGGCACTGGCCAAGAGTCTGGACCTGGAGGTGGTGGCCGAGGGGGTGGAGACGACGGGGCAGCTGTCGTTCCTGAGGCTGCATGGGTGTGAGGCGTTCCAGGGGTATCTGTTTGGGCGGCCTGGGCCGGTGGAGGACATCGATGCCTATCTGCATCCTGCAGGGTGACAAGGTCAACCTGAAACACCGCTCGGCATCTGCCGAAGGTGCGCCATGAAGCGCGCGAAGGAAGGGGAGGGCATGTTTGAAGACAAGGTGCTCGACCGCAAGACGCCGGGCGCGCGCGCGCTGCTGCTGGTGGCTGCGTTTGCGTTGCTGGGGGCGCTGCTGGTAGTGCAGGGCGCCGTGCAGTGGCGCGCATCAGACAGGGCGGTGGAGCGTTCGCGCCTGCTGCAGCAGACCGCCGATGCGCTGGTCAGCCAGACCACGGGCGGTGGCATGCTCGGAGCTGTGTCGCTGCTGGGCCTGAGCGAGCCCCTGCTCAAGGACATGGCCAAAGGCCATCTTGCGCCAGACGATGCTGAAGCACTGTCTCGTCTGGCCGTGGCGCGGGGGCGGTTCCTGGTCAATGGCGTGTATGTGATGTCTGCCGATGGCACGGTGGTGGCACATGAGACGGCGGGCGACCGCTCCACCGGCATCAACCTCGCGTTCCGTCCGTATTTTCAGCAGGCCATTAATGGCGCCAACAGCGTGTATGCGGCCATCGGCAGCAATACCCATGAGCGTGGCCTGTATTACGCGGCGCCCTTGTACGAAAGCGATTCCCCATCCAGCAACATCATCGGCGTGGTGATGTTCCGGGTCGGTGTGGAGCCTTTTGACGGACTGCTCAAGCGTTCGGGCTTGACCACGGTGTTGTTGTCCCCCCAAGGGGTCACGTTTGCTTCCACGCGCCCTGAGTGGTTGTTTGCCGTGGCACCGCCGCTCACACAGGCGCGCATCGACGCCATCCGCGCGTCGCGGCAGTTCGGCAACCATTTTGAGAACGGCGTGGCCTCCGCGTTGCCGTTTGCGCCGGATGCAGACCAGGTCATGCTCAACGGCGTGGACTATGCCGTAGAGCGCCACGGCATCGACTGGAACGACCCCGGTGGCCAGTGGCAACTGGTGGTGCTCGACGACATCAGCGCGCTGATGACGCCCACCCAGCGCCTGCAGGTGGGCGGGGGGGCGTTTGTGCTGCTCAGCCTGATGGGGCTGCTGATGCTGGATCTGCTGCGCAGTCGCGCGCGCGTTGCAGCCGCTATGGAGCGTTTTCGCGTGCTGGGCGCAGCGCTGGAGAGCAGCCCGGTGTCGGTGGTGATCACCGATGGCGACGGCCGCATCGACTGGGTGAACCCGCAGTACGAGCGGAACACGGGGTATGCGCTGGATGAGGTGCGGGGCAAAAAGCCGTCGCTGGTGGCCAGCGGCCAGACCCCGGCGCAGACCTACCAGGTGATGTGGTCTACCTTGTTGTCGGGTCAGTCCTGGCAAGGGCATTTTGTGAACCGCCGCAAGGACGGCAGTATTTATCACGACGAAGCCACGCTGTCGCCGGTGTTCGACGCCCGCGGCAATCGGATCGCCATTGTGGGACTGCATGAGGACGTGTCTGAACGCATCCAGGCCCAAAAGGAACTGGAGCGCCGCGAACGGCTGCTCAATGAGCTGCTGGAGCAGCAGACAGCGATTTTTGACAACGCGCCGCCTATCGTGCTGATCTGCGAGGGGCAGTTCCGCCAGTTCAACCCGGCGTTTGTCGAGCTGATGGGCGGCACCGCATCACAGCTGCTGGGCCTGGGTGTATCGGCATTGTTTGGCGGCACGGGCAACTCCGACCTGTTTGCTGCCCGCGTGGCGCCGGGCTTGGCGGCGGGTCAGCCTTTGCGGGAAACCGCGACGCTGAACCGCCTGGACGGCAGCAGCTTTGAAGCGCGGCTGGCAGGCCGCAGCCTGAAGATTGAAGGTTTTAGTACCGCTTCCATCTGGGTCATCGAAGATGTGAGCGAGCAGCGCCGGGCCGAAGTCGCCATGCAGCAAGCGAAAGACCGCCTGGAGCTGGCGCAGGAGGCTGGCAAGATCGGCGTGTTCGACATTGACCTGGTGGCCGATGAAGTGCTGTGGAGCGAAAAACTGGTCGCCATGCTGGGCTTGCCCCCCAAAGAGCAAGTGCGTACCAAGCGCGACTGGATGGATCGCCTGCACCCCGATGACCGGGATCGTGCGACCGCGCATTTCGCTCAAACGCTTGGCAGCGGGGCGACGGATCTGCGCGATTCGTGGCGCATCGTGCGGCCTGATGGCGAGGTGCGGTGGTTCCTGTCGGCCGCACGCATCTTCCGCGACGAAGCGGGCAACCCCGTGCGTGTGGTGGGCGTCAACGTGGACATCCATGACCAGAAGCTGCTGGAGGCCCGCGTTGCCGAGCAGCTGGATTTTCAGCAGGCGCTGATCGATGCCATTCCGGTGCCGCTGTTTTACAAAGGGGCAGATGGGCGGTACATCGGCTTTAACCGCGCGTACGAACAGGCCTTTGGCGTGCAGCGAGAAAAGTTGATCGGCAAGACCGTGATGGACCTTGACTTTCTGCCAGAGAGTGACCGCAGCCGGTTTGAGGCAGACTCGCACGAGGCGCTGCACGGTGTGCAATCGGTGCACAAGGAGGTGGATATGCCGTATGCCGACGGCATGATTCACCACACCCTGTTTTGGCTGCATGGGTTTTCGCGGCCCGATGGATCACCAGGCGGTGCCATCGGCACGTTTGTGGATATCACCGATCGCCAGCGTGCCGAGCAGGACCTGCGCCGCGCCAAGGAGTTGGCGGAGGAATCCACCGCGCTCAAATCCAACTTCCTGGCGAACATGAGCCACGAGATCCGCACGCCCATGAACGCGATCATCGGCATGTCCCACCTGGCACTCAAGTCGGGCCTGTCCCCGCGCCAGCACGACTACGTTAGCAAGATCCAGCAGGCGGGCCAGCATCTGCTGGGCGTGATCAACGACATCCTTGATTTTTCCAAGATCGAGGCGGGCAAGCTCGCGGTAGAAAAGCACCCGTTCATGATCGACCGCATGCTGGAGAGCGTCTCGGACGTGGTCGGCTACAAGGCAGGCGCCAAGGGGTTGGAGCTGGTCTGCGACGTGGCGGCCGATGTCCCGCCCAATCTGGTGGGGGACTCCCTGCGGCTGGGGCAGATCCTCATCAACTTTGCCAACAACGCCATCAAGTTCACCGAGACGGGTGAGATCAGCATTGCCGTGCGGATGCTGGAGGACGGGGGCAGTCGCGTAATGCTGCGTTTTGAAGTGCGTGACACCGGCATTGGCCTGACTGCGGAGCAGATGGGCAGGCTGTTCCAGAGCTTTCAGCAGGCCGACACCTCCACCACGCGCCGCTACGGCGGCACGGGCCTGGGCCTGGCAATCTGCAAAAGCCTGGCCGAACTCATGGGCGGCCAAGTGGGTGTGGAGAGCACGTTTGGCAAAGGGTCCACCTTCTGGGTGTCTTTGCCCCTGGAACGAGGCGCCCCCGCGCGGGTGCTGCTGCCACCGCCCGATCTGCGCGGGAGCCGCGTGCTGGTGGTGGACGACAACCACACTGCAGCCACCGTGCTGTCGGACATGTTGCACGCCATGGGCTTCGAGGTAGAGCAGGCCTATTCGGGGCTGGAGGCGCTTGACCGCCTGCGCGAGTCCATGGCTCAAAGACGGCTTTTTGGCTTGCTGCTGCTGGACTGGCACATGCCCGGCATGGACGGCATTGAGCTGGCGGGCCACATCCGCAGCCTGGGCATGGCCCAGGTGCCACAAATGCTCATGGTCACCGCCTACGGGCGCGAAGACGTAATGCGGGCTGCGCGCGCGCAGGGCATCGAGACCGTACTCATCAAACCCGTTAACGCCTCCGTGCTGTTTGACACGTTGATGCAGCCGCTGGAGCATTCCACCCACACCGGTCGCCGCGTGGTGGCTCCAGCCCCGGCGGCCGACGAACTGCCCCTCGAAATACGGGGCGCCTATGTGCTGCTGGTGGAGGACAACGAGCTCAACCAGATGGTGGCGGTGGAATTGCTGCAGGATGCCGGGTTTGCAGTGGATGTTGCCGAGAACGGGCGCATTGCCATCGACCGCATCGAGCGCAAACACTATGACGTGGTGCTGATGGACATGCAGATGCCCATCATGGATGGTGAAACGGCTACCCGCCAGCTGCGGGCCTATCCGCGCTATGCAAACTTGCCCATCATCGCCATGACCGCCAACGCGATGGAAGCCGACCGCCAGCGCTGTTTTGCCGCAGGCATGAACGACCATGTCGCCAAACCCATTGAACCGGCTGCATTGTGGGCCGCACTGGGGCGCTGGATACGTCCGCGACCCGGCTTAGGGGCACCACCCACCGGCGCTCCGCCCCTGGTGGGTGCCGCAAGCGGCGCGATGGTGGCGCCCGCGCCTGTTCGCGCGCTCTCTGTCGCCCTGCCTTCGGTGGAGGGGCTGGACACAACCTTGGGCCTTCAGCGCGCGCTGGGCAAGCCGGTGCTGTATGGCGAGATGTTGCGCCGGTTTGCCGCAGGCCAGGCCAACATCCTCAACGACTTTAAGCAGGCGCTTGCCGCGGGCGATGTCGTCTTGGCCGAACGCCTGGCGCACACGCTGCGATCCGTGGCGGCCAACATTGGGGCGCAGGCCGTGTCCGACCGCGCACAGGCGCTGGAGGGCGCCTTGCGCTCCCAGCAAACCGCCGATACCCATGCGGCTCTGCTGGTCGAGCTGGGGTCTGCGCTGGCGCCCGTGCTGGGCGGTCTTCAGGCCTGGGCGCCGCACGCCGAAGCGGTGATGGCAAACAGCGAGGCCGCAGCTCAAGTCGCTGACCCCGCAGGAGCCCTGGAGCGCCTTGGCCACCTGCTGGCGCAGGACGACCCTGCAGCGACCGACTTTTTACAACACAATGCCGCTGTGCTGAAGGACGTGCTGGGCGGCGTCTTCAAAGTGGTAGAGATGCACACCCTGAATTTTGATTTCGAGCAGGCACTGGAGGCGATGGATGCCACCCCAGGCCCCGAATACCCTGCCGTTCATTCCCCCTGAACGGCGCAACACGCAGGACAACCCATGGACAACGCGCCCTTTGCCTCCAACCAGGCAACTCTCGTTGATAAACCGATTGCCACCGTGCTGGTGGTGGACGACACGCCGGACAACCTCACCCTCATGGGCAGCCTGCTGCGGGAGCATTTTCTGGTGAAAGTGGCCAACCATGGGGACAAGGCGCTGAAGATCGCCCAGTCGGGCACGCCGCCCGACCTGATCCTGCTCGACATCATGATGCCGGAGGTCGATGGCTACGAAGTCTGTCGGCGCCTGAAGGCCGCGCCCAGTACGCGCGACATCCCGGTGATCTTTCTCACCGCACGCTCCGACCCAGATGACGAACGCATGGGCTTGGCGCTGGGCGCGGTGGACTACATCACCAAGCCCATCAGCCCGCCCATCCTGCTGGCGCGGGTCAACACCCACCTGGCGCTCAAGGCCACGGCCGACTTTTTGCGCGACAAAAGCTCGTACCTGGAGCGCGAGGTGGCCATGCGCACGCTGGAGGTGCAGGCCATCCAGGACGTGACCATCATGGCGATGACGTCGCTGGCCGAAACGCGCGACAACGAAACCGGCAACCATATTCGCCGGACGCAGCTGTACGTGAAGACGCTGGCCGAGCGGTTGCGACACCACCCGCGGTTTGAGCATCTGCTCAACGACCGCATGATCGAATTGCTCTACAAGTCGGCGCCGCTGCACGACATCGGCAAGATCGGCATCCCGGACAGCATCCTGCTGAAACCCGGCAAGCTCACGGTAGAAGAGTTCGAGGTCATGAAGACCCACACCACGCTGGGCCGCAACGCCATAGAGGACGCCGAGCGGCGCCTTGGGATGCGCGTGGCGTTTTTGAGTGTGTCCAAGGAGATCGCCTACAGCCACCAGGAGAAATGGGATGGATCGGGCTACCCCGAGGGGCTGGCGGGAGACAACATCCCAGTATCAGCGCGGCTTATGGCAGTGGCTGACGTGTATGACGCGCTCATCAGCAGGCGCGTCTACAAACCCGCTTATTCGCACGACCAAGCCTGCAGCACGATTGTGCGGGGCAAGGGCACGCATTTTGACCCGGACATGGTGGACGCGTTCGTAGACATCGCGGAAGACTTCCGCAGCATTGCGCAAAAGTACCCCGATCCAGCCTGAGTGAATCTCAGGCGGAGCGATGGCAGGGATTAAAACGGCGCGTCTTCGCCCTTATGGGCGTCGGCCTGTGGGGCGGCTGGTTCCGCTGCGTCCGCGCCTTTGTCGGCGTCTTGGCTAACGGTGGCAGGTGTGTCTGCCGCTGCCGCCTGGCGCACAGCCGCCTTGTCGCCAGCACTTGCAAATTTGCTGTACTTGGAGAGGATGGGCACCAGCTGGCCGTAAATGCGCGGATTGCCCGCCAGGCATTCGCGCTGCTCCAGAAAGTCTGCCTCGCCCGTGAAATTGCCCACCAGTCCACCGGCCTCGGTCACCAGCAGCGAGCCTGCCGCCACGTCCCAGATCGACAGGCCAGTTTCAAAAAAGCCATCGGTAAAGCCTGCAGCCACATAGGCCAGGTCCAGCGCGGCAGCGCCCGGGCGGCGCAGGCCGGCGGTGCGTTGCATCACGTCGCTCATCATGTTCAGGTAGCTCTTGAAGTTGTCACCTGGGCGGAAGGGGAAGCCGGTGGACACCAGGCAGTCTTTGAGCTGTGTGCGCTTGCTCACGCGGATGCGGCGCTCGTTCAGGTACGCGCCGCGGCCCTTGGTCGATGTGAACAGGTCATTGCGCGACGGGTCATAGATGACAGCCTGCTCGACCTTGCCTTTGACGGCCAAAGCGATGCTCACGCAGTACACGGGAAAACCGTGGATGAAGTTGGTAGTGCCGTCCAGCGGGTCGATGATCCAGACGAATTCCGAATCCTTGGCGCCGTATTCGGTGCCTGACTCTTCGGCCAGGATGCCGTGGCCGGGGTAGGCCGTCAGCAGCGTCTCGATGATGATTTTTTCGGACGCGTGGTCCACTTCGGTCACAAAGTCGTTGATCTGCTTTTGCGAGATCCGCACCGATTCCACGTCAAGGGCCGCGCGGTTGATGATGGCGCCGGCGGCGCGTGCGGCCTTGATGGCCACGTTAAGCATGGGGTGCAGATTAGACGACATAGATTGTGGTGGTGAGCAGGGCGCCTGCATGCAACAGTGGCATGGGCAGCCTGCGAATCAGGAGCGGTGCGATCCGGCCCGGCGATGCGGGCGGCGACAATGAGGGCGGGATTTTACCCGCAGAGTCCTTTTTTGCCTAACCGCGCGCCCTTTGTCCTCGTCCTGCCTTTGCCCATGAAGACCCGTTTTGTCCTGATCAACACCAGCCACGCTGGCAATGTGGGCGCCGCTGCCCGCGCCATGAAAACCATGGGTTTCGACGACCTGGTGCTGGTGGCCCCACGCTGGGCCAATGTGCTGCGGCGCGAGGAGACCATCCAGCGCGCCAGTGGCGCACTCGACGTGCTGGAGAACGCCCGCATCGTGGCCACGCTCGACGAGGCGCTGGACGGTATCAGCCACCTGTGCGCCACGGCGATGACCCCGCGCGACTTCGGGCCGCCCACGGCAGCGCCGCGTGCGCATTTCGAAATGCTATTAAAAAAAGAGCTACTAGCGCTTGATGGAAAAGCGCTAGAGGCCAAAAACACTCGAAACCCTGAAGAATTAGCCCCCATGACGGGCAATCAGACGGGCGTGGCCTTCCTGTTCGGCTCCGAGCGTTTTGGCATGACCAACGAGGACGTCTACCGCTGCCATGTGGCGCTGTCCATTCCTACCAATCCCGGCTTTGGCTCGCTCAACCTCGGCGCCGCCATTCAGGTCATCGCCTACGAATGGCGCATGGCGCTGGGCGGATTCCCGGTGCAGGGCGCCACACCCCAGCGCGCGCTGGCCGACGCCGCCCAGTTGGCGGGCATGCTCGGCCATTGGGAGCAGGCGCTCACCACCATCGGTTTTCTGGACCCCGCCGCGCCCAAGAAGCTGATGCCCCGCCTTAACCAGCTTTTCAACCGCGCGCAGCTCAGCCCTGAGGAAATCCACATCTTGAGAGGTGTCGCCAAAGCCATGATCGAGGCTGCGGAGCCGAAACGATAGACTGCTCAACCCATTTACAAATAACCATAACAACGATGTTTGCCCGCCTGAGCTCCGATATCCAGTGCATCCTCGACCGCGACCCTGCCGCGCGCAGCACGTGGGAGGTGATCACCTGTTATCCGGGCTTGCACGCGATCTGGCTGCATCGCCCCGCGCACTGGTGCTGGCACCACGGCCTCAAATGGCTCGGGCGTTTCATCTCGCACTTTGCGCGCTGGCTCACGGGCATCGAGATCCACCCGGGCGCCAAAATTGGCGAACGCGTGTTCTTCGACCACGCCATGGGCGTGGTGGTGGGCGAGACGGCCGAGATTGGCGACGGCTGCACCATCTACCAGGGCGTCACGCTGGGTGGCACCTCGCTGTACAAGGGCGCCAAGCGCCATCCCACTCTGGGCAAAGATGTAGTGGTGAGTGCGGGCGCCAAGGTGCTGGGCGGCTTTGAAGTGGGCGACGGCGCCAAGATCGGCAGCAACGCCGTGGTCATCAAGCCCGTGCCCCCCGGTGCCACGGCGGTGGGCATCCCGGCGCGCATCATCCCGTCCAAAGCGGGCGAAAGCGCCGACGTGACCGAGCCACAGCAGGCGCGCAAGTTCACGGCTTATGGCATCACGCAGGAGGACGACCCGCTGTCGCAGGCCATGCGCGGCCTGATCGACAACGCATCGTCGCAAGAGCACCAGATTGCGCTGCTGTGGCAGGCCATCGAGAAGCTGTCCGCCAACCCGCAGAACAAGGATTGCGTGCCGTGCGATGCGGCGCTCAAGGAGCAGTTCGAGGCGGGCAAGCTCAATGAACTGGTGGGCAAATAGAGGCTTGGCCCGGTTCAGTCAAGCATCAGCATGCTATAAAAAATATAGCTGCCAGCGCTTATGGAGTAAGCGTTAGCAGCTATTTGTGCTTTGAGTCTTGAGAGCTCAAGCTGGGCGAGGCGTTCGCATCGCGTTCTTGGGCCGGAACGCCTTGCATACTTCGTCGCGCGTTTCCAGATACGGGCCGCCAATCAGGTCCACGCAGTAGGGCACGGCGGCAAAGATGCCAGGCACGATCTGCTTGCCCTCCGCGTCCTTCAACCCTTCCAAGGTTTCCGCAATCGCCTTGGGTTGGCCAGGCAGGTTGATGATAAGGCTCTGGTCGCGCACCACGGCCACCTGGCGCGACAGGATGGCGGTGGGTACGAACTTCAGGCTGATCTGGCGCATCTGCTCGCCAAAGCCGGGCATCTCCTTGTGCGCCACGGCCAGCGTGGCCTCAGGAGTCACATCACGCAGGGCAGGGCCCGTGCCGCCGGTGGTCAGCACCAGGCAGCAACCCGCATCGACCAGTTCGATCAATGCGGCGCTGATGCCGGCCTGCTCATCAGGGATCAGGCGCGACTCGAATGCGATGGGGTTGTGCAGCGCGCGCGTCAGCCAGTCCTGCAGCGCGGGCAGGCCCTTGTCTTCATAGACGCCGCTGCTGGCGCGGTCGCTGATGGAGACGATGCCGATCTTGACCGCGTCGCGGCTGCTCACCGACTCAGTCATCGTTGCTGTCCTCATCGGCATCATCCATAGCCTCGTCAGTTCCCGTGCCGCCCAGGTGCTCGCGTACCAGCTGGAACAGTTCGCGGTAGGCGCGGCCCTTGCGGGGCGCCAGCCCTTGCGAGACCTGAACATTGGCCTCCTTGCCGGCAGGCTGCGCATCCTTGCGGGCCTGGCGGATCAGCGCGCGCAGTTGCTGAGTGTCGGTGTCGGGGTGCTCGGCCATCCAGGGGGCCAGTGCATCGTCGTCGGCAATCAGGCGGTCGCGCCATTGTTCAACCAGGTGCAGTTGCAGTTTTTCGGTGGCAGAGCCCTTGTGCTGCTCTTCCAGGGCCAGGCGCGCGGCTTGCACCAGCGCGGGTTCAAGCTTGCGCATGATCTTGCCCACGTACTGCATCTGGCGGCGTTTGCCTTCAAAGTTGGTGATGCGTTTGGCCTCGGCCAGCGCGTCCACCAGCTTTTCGGGCAGACCCACGGACTCGAACAGGTCCGCGCGCAGGCTCAGAAGCTCCTTGCCCAGGTCCTGCAGTTCGTCGCTTTCGCGTTTGAGGTCGGTGCGACTGGCATCGGGAGTGCCTTTGAGTTCGGCCTTGAGCTGAATGTCCATTTCGCTGCCTTCGGCAACGAACTGGCCTCGCACAAAGTAGCCTTTTTTGGGTTTGCGTGACATGGGTGGGGGCAAAGAGAGAGGTGACGGCGAGTGCGCCACAGCGGCAAGTATCATAGCTGCCGCTATGAATAAACCCTCCCATCGCGCCGCGCGCCCCCAAAGCGCCCCGGCTGCCGCGCAAGCTTCTGCTACCCCCCGCACCCCAGACAGTGGCTTCAGCTACAGCCGCCCGTTCTTTGAAGAGCTGGTGGACCGTGCCCTGGCGCACGCCAAAAAGCTGGGCGCCACCGACGCCGGCGCCGAGGCGTCCGAGGGCTGTGGTCTGTCGGTCAGTGTGCGCAAGGGCGAGTTGGAAAACGTTGAACGCAACCGCGACAAGTCCCTGGGCGTGACGGTGTACTTGGGCAAACGCCGTGGCAATGCCAGCACCTCTGATTTCTCCAACCAGGCCATCGAGCAGACGGTGCAAGCCGCATACGACATTGCCCGCTTCACGGCAGAAGACCCCACGGCCGGGCTGCCCGATGCCAACGACATTGCGCCGCCCGAATCGCACCGCGACCTGGACCTGTTCCACCCCTGGGCCATTGACAGCGAGGCCGCCGCCCGCATCGCCATGGAGTGCGAAGCCGCCGCCCTCAAGACCAGCCGCCGCATCACCAACAGCGAAGGCGCGGGCGTGTCAGCGCAGCAAAGCCATTTCTTCAGCGCGCACACGCGTGGCTTTCGCGGCGGCTACGCCAGCTCGCGCCACAGCTTCTCGGTGGCTCCCATCGCCTCGCTGCCCGGCCGCAATGCCGAGATGCAGCGCGACGCGTGGTACAGCTCGATGCGCGACGCCACCGAGCTGGCCTCGCCCGAGGCCGTGGGCCGCTACGCCGCGCAGCGCGCGCTGAGCCGACTGGGCAGCCGCAAGATTCCTACGACCCAATGCCCGGTGTTGTTCGAGTCCACCCTGGCCGCAGGCCTGCTGGGAGGATTTGTGCAGGCGGTCAGCGGTGGTTCGCTCTACCGCAAGAGCAGCTTCTTGCTCGACTCGCTGGGCAAGATGGTGTTCCCCAAGCACATCGACATCGCAGAAGACCCGTTCATCCTGCGCGGCAAGGGTAGTTCACCGTTTGACGAGGAAGGCGTGCGCGTGGCGCCGCGCAAAGTGGTCAAAGGAGGGCGCGTCGAAGGCTACTTCCTGTCCAGCTACTCGGCCCGCAAACTCGGCATGAAGACCACCGGTAACGCTGGTGGTTCGCACAACCTCACCATGACCTCGCGCCTGACCCAGTCCGGCGACAACCTGGACGCCATGCTGCAAAAGCTGGGTACGGGCCTCTTCGTGGTGGAGCTGATGGGCCAGGGCGTGAACTACGTGACGGGCGACTACTCGCGCGGTGCGAGCGGCTTCTGGGTCGAGAACGGCAAGATCGCCTTCCCCGTGCACGAGATCACCATCGCGGGCAACCTCAAAGACATGCTCAAGGGCATTGAGGCCGTGGGTGCGGATGCCTACAACTACGGGGCCAAGACGGTGGGGTCGATTCTGGTCAACCGGATGAAGGTGGCGGGGAGCTGAAGGCTCCGAAGTTCATGGCAACATCTGAACACGAAGAATTTCATCGCACGTTTCATGCGGCATTGGTGGCGTTTCTGGTGGTGGACGAGTCCTCCATCGCGGCTTTGCAAGCCCGGTTCGCTCAGTATGCGGACACATGGACCCGTGCAATGGCCTCTGGGTTTTACCGGGCCGCTCATCTCTATCCGGCGTTGATGGATTCAGAAAAGGACTTCTACGCCTTCAGTGCCGCAGAACTGGCGCAATTGGTTGCGCCAGGGATTGACACCGGGCCGGAATGCAGTGCTGACGTACGAAGCATCACGGCGGGATTCGAGGCCACACTCGCCTACGAGGCTACGGATGGAGCGCTCAAGCTGGAGCAGATCAACAGTCTTGCTAACGGTCTCGCCACCTTGTTGATTGCGAACCCTGCGTTTGCGGAGCACCGTGGACGGGAGCGCGTCCTTCAATCACTGTGCCGTGATGTGACCATAGATGTGATGGGTGAGTAGCGGCGGTGAGGGATTGGTAGGCGGCGCGGGAGGCGGTGCGATGCGACAGGCAGCACCGCCTGGTTGCGCTAAATCGCGTTGTTGTGGCGCGTTATCCCCCCGAATTCAACCAACACCGCCAGCACCCCCCCCCACGGCAGCCGGGGTCCGCGGCTGATGGCGGTGCGCCACGGCCATGGGGCGCATGAGCGGCGGCAGCAGGTGGCGGATATGCACGTCGGTAGCCCCTTGCAGGTCCCCCACCTCTTCCAGCGGCAGCAGTGCGGCGCACTGGCTGGCCGCGGCCAGGCTTTTGAGCGCACCGGGGTAGCTCAGCGCCAAAAAAGGCCGTGGGTGGTGCCCCGCCTGGCCAAACCAGTTGGCAATCAGCCCGTGCATCTGCGTGGCGGGCGCAAACGATGCCCAGCGGCGGCTGGCAAGCCAGTCAGGTGTCACGTGCTCGGGCGCCTCCCACGCGGCGGGCAGCAGCGCCACCATGGGGTCGTTGCGCCACGGGGTCTGGCGTACCTCTGCCAACGGCGGTTGTGGGCTGGCGACGAGGCCAATGTCCAGCGTGCCCGCTTTGAGCCGTTGCATGGATTCGGCCGACCCCACGGCCTCCAGTCGGATTTCAACGCCCGGGCTGCGCTGGGCCAGAGCCTCCAGCATGCGGGGCAACAGCAGGGTGCTGACCCCCGCTGATACGCCCACCCGCACAATGCCCTCACGGCCTGAGGCATGGCGGCGCACCCTGTCGATCAGGTCGTCGCTGGCCAGCAGCAGCTGACGGCCCTCTTGCACCATCAGTTGCCCGGCGGGCGTCAGCTCCGCCTGCCGTCTGCCGCGGATGACCAAGTCGGCCTGCAGGCGGGATTCCAGCTCCTTGATGTGCAAACTGACCGTGGGCGGAGCCAAGTGCAAGGCCTGCGCGGCAGCGGCAAACGTGCCCAGGTCAGCGATGGCGATCAACGTCTGCAATTGGTCCAGGTTGAGGGTACGCATCAGTTTTTCTGACTTTGATAGTCATGGAATTCAACTTTACAGATGGTAGCCTGCGCGCGAGCATGCCGGGCATGTTCTATCGCACCCGTCCTGACACCGCCATCGCCCCCGCCGCCCCCTCGCCGCCAGAGTCAGCGGCTGTGGAGACGGGCCCTCAAGAGCCTGCGTGTAAATCGGGCGCCGTCCGTCGCTGGCTTGCGCGCATGGGTGCTGCGTTGGACAGGGGGGAGCAGCGCATCATGGACAACTTCAAAGTGCCGCCCCATGGGGGTTAAAGCCCAGGCCATGTTGGCGTCAAGCGGCAAGTTCGCGGAGCGGCTGCTCAGGCCAGTGCCTGGTGCCCGGGATGTCTGTCCCTCAGCAAATTACTGGCCTGGGCAAGAATCGTCCAAGCCCGCCATCCCCGCCAGCCTTTGCAGGCGAGATCGGTTGTCCAGGCAGGCCTGGTGTTGCGCGTCAGACGCCTTTTGCAGGGCTGCACGGGTGGCCTTGTCGCGCTCGGCCTGCCACTGCGCCACCCGCTCCCGGATCTGCGGCATGGCCGCCAGGGCGGCCTTTTCGCCTTCCAGAATGGCTGCCGCACGCTGGCTGAAATCGGTTGCCCCAATGTCCAGCACCTTCGGCCGGATGATCACATCCGCCCGCGCCAGCTCCGCCTCGCCCAGCTTCTGCCCCATGATGGCAATCGACTGGTTCAGCGCGCCCAGCATATTGCCCGGTGAATGACCCCGCGCCTTGTTGGAGATGTCCACGGCGACCACCACATCGGCACCCAGCTGCCGTGCAGCGTCCACCGGCACGGGGCTCACGATGCCGCCATCCACAAAGTGGTACTTGCCGATGGTGACGGGCTGGAACACGCCTGGCACGCTGCTGGATGCGCGCACCGCCTGGCCCGTGTTGCCGCGCGCAAACACCGTGCGCTCGCCGTCCTCCAGTCGCGTGGCCACTGCCACAAAGGGCTTGGGCAACTGCTCCAGCGGCTTGCGGCGCACTTGTTCATTGACGTAGTCCTCCAGCTTTTGACCGAGCACCAGGCCGCCCGAGGACAGCTGCAGATCGCGGATGCGTGTTTCGTCCAGCGCAACTGCTTTTTCCTGCAGCTCAAACGCATTCATGCCGCTGGCATACAGCGCGCCCACCACGCTGCCCGCGCTGGTGCCTGCCACCACGGCAGGGGTCAAGCCATTGGCCTCCAGCATCTTGATGACGCCAATGTGCGCAAAGCCTTTGGCCGCGCCGCCACCTAGGGCGATGCCGATCTTGATCTGCGTGGGAGGAGGGGAGACTGCAGAAGTTGTGGGTGGGTTGCGGGGTATGGTGGTGCCGCAGGCCGTGATGGCAGCAGCCAAGCTCACAACGGCCACTGAGCGCAAGCAAGCCTTTAGACGCATAAACGGAAGGGCGCCCTTGCGTGAGTGGGAGCTCCGTTTCAGGAGCTGAGACCGCATGACATGCATCGCTTTTGTTTCCATGGCGGAAAGATCACCCCGAAGCTGAGCAATACCGACACTGCCAACCCAATGGACACCCAGCTTTTTTCCTTTCGGAACTGGCGCGATCGACATTGGGTGCAGGTCTGCGGGTCCACAGACTGTTCCTCCATCAGTGCCGCTTCAAGCACACCGCTGTCCCGCAATGCCAGTGCCTGGTGGGCTGCTTCCCGGTCCTGTTCGTGCACGAGCACTCGGACTCCACCCAGTACCAACGACATCTGCCAGTTCGCAGTTATGTGGTGTTCGTTCGTCAGGAATGACGGGATCCCTTCGGATTCAAGAAGTGCGCGGCATATGTGCGCGTCCCACGGACTGAGGTGGTGGTCGACAACCGCGAACTGATGCCTGCGCTGCATGGAGTTTGAAAAATCAAAAAAACCGATGGCCTGTCCGGATCTTGCAGATTGGTTTGGTGCCATGCACGGAAAAAATGTGCTACAAAAAACCTAGCTAGTAGCGTTTGAATTTAAAAGGATTCAGATAGATAAGAGTCTGAAACTGTTTTAAAAAAAGCGCTAATAGCTATCTTTTTGATGGCAGGATCAGCAAATCAACCCGCCAGCGCAGCCTTCACCGCCGCCGATACCTGGCCCATGTCGGCCTTGCCTGCCAGGCGGGTTTTGACCACGCCCATGACTTTGCCCATGTCGCCAGGGCCTGCCGCGCCCAGCTCGGTCACGATGGCTTTCACGGCAGCTACGGTTTCTTCGGCCGACATGCGCTCGGGCAAATAGCCTTGCAGCACGGCCATCTCGCCCTTTTCCTTGTCGGCCAGGTCCTGGCGGCCTGCGCCTTCAAAAGCGGCGATGCTGTCCTTGCGCTGCTTGATGAGCTTGTCAACGATGGCCACCACAGCCACATCGTCGAGCACCACACGCTCGTCCACTTCTTTTTGCTTCATGGCGGCCAGCAGGTTGCGGATGGTCAACAACCGCTCACTGTCCTTGGCGCGCATGGCGGTTTTCATGTCTTCGGTGATCTGGTCCTTGAGGCTCATGGCGGCTTCCTTTTGATGGTCAGGCAGAGACAAAGGGTGTGCACAAAGCCTTTCTGGCTAGGCGCAGCGCCGCAGACAGTCGTCTCGCTACGGCAAGGCGCTGCAACGACGCCAGAAAGGCTTTTTGCAGACCCGAAAAAACAAAAACCCGCGCTTGGCGTCCCTAGCGCGGGTTTTGGGACCCAAGCGAAAGGCTCGGGGCCGAAGATCAATCAGTACATCTTCTTGGGCAGTTGCATGCTGCGAACGCGCTTGTAGTGGCGCTTCACGGCGGCTGCCTTCTTGCGCTTGCGCTCGGCGGTGGGCTTCTCGTAGAACTCACGGGCGCGCAGGTCGGTCAGCAGGCCGAGCTTTTCAATGGTGCGCTTGAAGCGGCGCAGTGCAACGTCAAAGGGTTCGTTTTCTTTTACGCGGATCGTAGTCATTAGCTAATGGTTTTCCAAATGGTGCCTGCAGAGGGGCTTGGGGAGATCGGGCCTCAAGTCCGTACAAAGCGGTTTCCCCGTCTGTAACTAGTATTTGGCCGACGGGGCATTGCCAGCAAAGCCGGAGATTATAGCTGAACACAATTCCCGCTGTGTCACCTTTCAGCGCCTTCCCCGTCGCTCGCCAGGTGGGAGGGGGCTCTACGGGTGGCCTCGCTGAGCCCCTTCCAAAGCGGCACTGGTTTTGGGCCCGCCGGGCAAAAAGGGCTGTCCATGGCCGAGCGACTGGGGCCACAACTTTCCATCCCAGGGGAAACCCGTGTAATGGCGTGGAAATTGCTTCACGTTGTAACACTCATTCTCCGCTGTTGGTAGGTAGCCCGGGTCATCCACCCGGGTGCGCCTGCCGCAGGCACACAACATGGCATTCATGCACCGCGTATCGGGTTGGCTGGGCCGGCTCAGTGTGGGCCGCAAGCTCATGCTCATTTATCTGCTGGACCTGACAGCAGTCATCTTTGTCTCAAGCATCCTGATTCACGAGAAGTACCTGGCCATCGATTTCACGCGCAAGGAAATCGTGGGCACCACCTATGCCGCCGTGGTGCGTGACGGGCTGCTGGGCCAGTTTCTCGATGCATCGCAGCAGCCCCCGCAGGTGGCAGAAGTGTTGACGCGGCTGGCGGGTGTGCGTGCCGCGCATGACGAGCAGTTGCGCACGTCCGATGCAGGCCAGCGTTTCAGCACTGCGCTTGAGGAACTGCCCGTCAGCGCGCCCAAGGCGAGCGATACGCAGTCGCTCACCCGCCAGCGCAGCCAGTTGCTGCGCGAAGGGCGCGAGCTGCTGACCACCGTGGGCAATCAGTCCAACCTGATTCTCGACCCGGACCTGGACAGTTACTACGTGATGTCGCTGGTGGTGTTGCGGTTTCCCGAGCTGCTGCAGGCCGTGCACGACACCGTTATTTTTCTGAATGCGGCACCCAGCGGGCGCGGGCCGCAGTGGTCGTCCGAACTGCTCACGCTGGTGGGGCGCCTGGACGCCGTGATGCTGGGCATCGAATCGGACTACAACCAGGCCTTCATTGCAGGGTCGCCCGAGATGCGTGCGGCGCTGGTCGGCCAGCGCCAAGCGCTGAAGTCATCGCTGGAGAGTTTCCAGGCGCTGCTGCAAGGCATTGCAGCAGGCGAGTCGCGCCTGACGCTGGCGCAGGTCGGCGCGCAGCAGTCGCAGGTGCTGGGTGCGCTGCGCGACGCGTGGACGGTGGGCATCATGGACCTGGAGCGCCTGCTCCACCAGCGGGTAGACAGCCTGTTTGCGCGCATGTGGCTGCACCTGGGCACGGCGCTGGTGCTGCTGGGCTGCATCTTGGGCCTGGTGACCCTGGTGGCCCGGCAGATTGCCAAGCCGCTGCAGCAGCTAGCCCGCGTGGCAGATGAGGTGCGCACAAGCGGCGACCACACGCTGCGCGCGCACTGGAGCAGCCGCGATGAGATTGGCCGGCTGTTCACCGCTTTTAACGAAATGCTGTCCCAGCTTGACCGCGACCGCGTGCTGCAGCAGGAACTGGCTGCCAGCGCCCGTGCGTCCGAGGCGCAGCGCGAGCTGGTGGAGGCTTTTCCCATCCCGATGGTGGTCACGTCCATCCCCGAGCACGAGGTGCTGCATTTCAACGCCCCGGCAGCGCACTGGCTGAACGGCCGCACCACCGACCCGTGGGCTGCGGGGCTGGAGCCGGGCGTGCGCGCGCGGTTCTTTCAACGCCTGGCCGATCAGGGCTCGGTGGACGAGTTTGAGGTGCGCTGGAAGGGCAGCCCCGAGCCTTCCTGGGCCGTGCTGTCGGCGCGGCGCCTGATCTTTCAGGGACGCGATGCAGTGTTGACGGCCTTCACGCCGATCAACGTGCTCAAGGTGATGGAGCAGCGGCTGGAGCTGTGGGCCAAGGTGTTCGAAGCCTCGTCCGAGGGCATCATCATCATGAACGCCGAGCAGCAGATCATCAGCGTGAACAAGGCGTTCTGCCGCAGCACGCACTACGATTTTTACGAAGTCATCGGCGAAGACCTGGGCTTTTTGTTGGAAGAAGCCGGGGGCGAGCCGCTGTCGGCGCAGATCAACCGCACCATGCTCGAAAAGGAATCCTGGCAGGGCGAAGTGCGGTTTCGCCGCCGCTCTGGCGAGACGTACCCGGCCTGGCTCATGGTGTCTGCCGTGCGCGAGAGCAAAGGCGGTCCGGTGGCCAACCACATCGGCATTGCCATCGACATCACCGACCGCAAGCTCAATGAAGAGCGCATCCAGTTCCTGGCGCACCATGATGTGTTGACCGAGCTGCCCAACCGCTCACTCTGCGTTCAGCGCCTGCAGCTGGCGTTGGCCCAGGCGCCCATGACCGGCGAAAAGGTGGCCGTGCTCTTCATCGACCTGGACCGATTCAAGGCCATCAATGACACGCTGGGCCACCACATTGGCGATGGGCTGCTGCGCTCGGTGGCTGCGCGCCTCACGCAGGCCGTGCGCAGCCGCGACACCGTCAGCCGCCTGGGCGGCGACGAGTTTGTGGTGGTGATGCGCGACGTGGCCGGGCGTGAGGACGTGCAGCAACTGGTGGAACGGCGGCTGATCCCGCTCATCCGGCAAAGCCATCCGGTGGAGGGGCATGAACTGAACGTGTCCTGCAGCGTGGGCATTGCGGTGTACCCCGAGGACGGCAGCGACATCGACGAGCTGATGCGCCGCGCCGACGCCGCCATGTACGAGGCCAAAACCACCGGGCGCGACATGGCGCTGTTCTATTCGATGGAGACCGACCAGCGCGCGCTGGCCCGCCAGTCGATGGAGCAGCAACTGCGCCGCGCGCTGGAGCGCAACGAGTTCACCCTGCACTACCAGCCCCGCCTTGCCGCCAAGGGCGCGCGCCTGCTGGGAGTCGAGGCGCTGCTGCGCTGGAGCAACCCCACGCTGGGCCACATACCGCCCAGCGAGTTCATCCCGATTGCCGAAGAGACTGGCATGATCCGCGCGATTGGCAGCTGGGTGCTGCAACAGGCGTGCGAGCAGTGGGTGCGCTGGCAGCCCGTGGCGGGCGACTCCAATCGTGGCACTGCGGCGCACCCGCTGGCCGATGTGTCGATATCGGTCAACCTGTCGGCCGCGCAGATGGCCGACCCGCTGCTGGTGCCCGACATCGAGGCGCTGCTGGCCCGCACGGGCATGCCCGCGCATCGGCTGGAGCTGGAGATCACCGAGTCACAGCTCATGGACAACGCCCACGCGGCTGAACAGCAACTGGCTGCCCTCAAGTCACTGGGCGTGCAGTTGTCCATCGACGACTTCGGCACCGGCTATTCCAGCCTGGCGTACCTCAAGCGTTTTGACATAGACCGTCTCAAGGTCGATAAATCGTTTGTGCACGACATGCTGAGCAACCCTGCCGACATGGCCATCACCCGCGCCATCATTGCGCTGGGCCACACGCTGGGTTTGAAGATCGTGGCCGAGGGCGTGGAGGACCTGGCCACCGCGCAGGTGCTTGGCGTGCTGGACTGCGAAGAGCTGCAGGGCTATTACTTCAGCCGCCCGCTGCCGGTGGACCAACTGGAGGTCTGGGCCCGGCAGCATCGCGGATTGCCCGCAACGGGCCGGGATGCCGCGCTGGCATCTGTTTGAGAACGCGGGAGCGGAGCCACGCGCCGATTGCGGGAGGCAGCCCCCCGCCCGTTCGGGATGAGCCTTTCGAAGCCGGGTCTCGGACTCGATCAGCCCGCGATCCGCTGCCCGAAGACTGGCGCGAAAAACGTTCAGCCAGCTGCCTCTGCAAGCGGCAATGCCTGCGCGCACGCAAAGGCACTGGCCCAGGCCCACTGAAAGTTATAGCCGCCCAGCCAGCCCGTTACATCGACCACCTCGCCGATGAAGTACAGCCCGGGCTGCGTCTTGCACTCCATGGTCTGCTGCGACAGCACGCGCGTGTCCACACCGCCCAGGGTGACCTCGGCCTTTTTGTAGCCCTCGGTACCCGTGGGCGTCAGCTCCCAGCGCGCCAGCTGCTCGGCCAGCCGCGCCAGGGCCTTGTCCGATGCCTCCGCAATGGGGCGCTGCCAGTCGACCTCGCGCTGCGCCCAGGCATCGGCCAGGCGGCTGGGCACCAGGGTGGCCAGCTCGTTGGCAATCAGCTTGCGTGAACGCGCCTTGCCCTGCGCCAAGGCGGCGGGCAGGTCTACCGTGGGCGCGAGGTTGATGGTCAGTGGTGTGCCTTCTTGCCAGTAGCTGGAGATCTGCAGCACCGCTGGGCCCGACAGGCCGCGGTGGGTGAACAGCAGATCCTCGTCAAACGCCATGCGCGCCTTCTTGGCCCCGGTGCTGATCTGCACCGGCAAAGCCAGGCCCGACAGCTGCGCATACGGCGCCCAGCCCGCTCCATCAAACGTCATCGGCACAAGCCCCGGGCGGCGCTCGATCAGCGGAATGTTGAACTGCTGCGCCAGGCGATAGCCAAAGTCGGTCGCGCCAATCTTGGGGATGGACAACCCGCCCGTGGCTATGACCAGCGACCGTGCCACCACCGGCCCCCGGTCAGTATCAATTTGATAGCTGCTAGCGCTTGATGGATAAGCGCTAGAGGCTAAAAACGCTATATTTTTGACGCCACAAGGCTGCCAGTGCGTGACCTGGCCTGCAGCGCACTCGGCCAGCAGCATGGCAATGATGTCCTCTGCGGATCGGTCGGCAAACAACTGGCCCTTGTGTTTTTCATGGAAGGCAATGCCGTGCTTTTGCACCAGCGCAACGAAGTCGGCAGGCGTGTAGCGCGACAGCGCCGACCGGCAGAACTGCGGGTTCTGGCCGACAAAGTGCTTGTGCGGCGCGGCCGCGTCCAGGTCGCGGTTGGTGAAGTTGCAGCGCCCGCCGCCCGAGATGCGGATCTTCTCGGCCACCTTCTCGGCGTGATCGATGAGCAAGACCTTCAGGCCGCGCTGGCCCGCCTGCGCAGCGCAGAACAGGCCGGCGGCGCCGGCGCCGATGACGACGGCGTCGTAAGAATTTGAAGCGTGGGGCACGATAGGGCGAAAGGGGGCGGTGGCGGGGCCGCCATTGTCGCCGCAGCGATCAGGGCCGTCGCTCAGTGCCTTGTGGGCTACGCCCTTTTGCCGGTACACCCCGCCCGAGCTCACCACGGCGATGTCCACAAAGTTGGAACCATGGTGGTTTTGCGCGCTGAACTGGTAGCGCGCACATAGGCCACCACGGGCGGCCCAGCGACCACCCGCAGCGCGGCCTGTGGCGTTTGTGCGGCCATGGCCTTGGCGGCCTCGGCAGCGTCCGCGCCCTTGGGGCTCAGCGCAAACGCCCCCACCAGGGCGCGGCCTTCGGCTGCAATCGTCTTCTCGACAAGCGGCAGCAGCAGCTTGCCGAGGTCCTTGTTCTCATAAGCCAAGGTAATGCGCGAGGTTTGCACCGCCACCAGGTCGCGCGCGATCTTGATCACCTCACCTGCATGGCTGGCACGTGTGGTGAACAAACAAGGGTGTTGCTGCGCGCGTACAGCCTGTCAGCGGCTGGGTATGCGGTGCAATCAGTTTCTTCATCAAACAACTCCTGCTGGCGTCGGCCATCACGGCCCCAGGTGCGGCGATGGTAGGAGGGCTGAGGTCCGCGTCCGCAGTGGGCTTTTGCCGGGCGCGCGTCAAGTGGGCGACAGGCGATTGCCAGCGCTGCATCGAATGCGACCTCCATCGCGCAGAGCCTGGTTCATCAGGACACAGGGCGAACACCACGCGTGCGCGCTGCCGCTGCGCTACTTTTTTCGGGCCTTGTTCATCTGGTGTTCACGTTCTGCTCAGGTTCTGCTCATTCAGCATTCACAGCGCATCCATTCCAACTTGGTGAACTCAAGGTCTTGCAGGCAGCCATCCGGGCGTCAGCGAGATAAACCCATTCAACCTCCGAAAATCATGAAAACAAACACCTGCATTGCCATTGCCACCCTCCTGCTCGGCGCAGCCGTTTTGCCGGCTGCGGCCAAGGGCCCGGTGGTCAACCACGCCATCCTCGAAAGCGAAGTGCTGTCTGCCCAGAAAGCCTGGTGCAAGGCCCTGGTCGACATCAGTGCCATCAACACCGCCAGCGGCCCGGTGGCGGCCAAGGCTCTGGCAGAGAAAGTGATCGACAGTGCCTACGGCTACCAGATGGGTGCGGTGCTGTTCAAGCCCACGCTGACCACAGCGCCCCAGACGTTCCGCGTCACGCGTGAAGGCGCGCTGTCGTACTTTGTGGGCGGCAACCCGGCCTTCCCCAAGGACACCGGCTTTGCACTGAAGGGCTGGACTCAGTGCGAAGTAGCCAACAGCGCGGTTTTCATTGCAGGTGACTCTGCAAGCACCATGGGCAATGTGATGTTTACAGACAAGGCCGGCAAGGTCACGTCGGTCGACAAGACCTGGACTTTCGTCAAGGACGACGCGGGCAAACTGCGCATCGTGGTGCATCACTCTTCGTTGCCGTTTACCGGCAACTGACGCGTTGACGCACTGCGCGCCCCTCTTGAGGGGCGCTTCGATCACGCGTCCGCGCCCCTTCATAATTCAGGCCTTCTTTCGGGGCCTACCGATGTACCGCGCACGACTTTCTCTGGCATTTGCCGCTCTGGTGGCCCTGGTCTGTATTCAGGCCGCGTTTGTGTACTGGGGCGCCAATCGCGTCAATGACTACGCCCAGCACAGCCGGCTGGCCAGCGACATCCAGTCCGAGCTGTTGGACCTGTCGGCCAACAAGCAGCGCCTGCGCGTGTGGGCCATGCAGCGCCTGATGAACACCGATGCCCAGCCCGAGCAGCGCGATCGCCTGGTGGCCGCCATGGTCGCCAGTGCCACCAACCTCGATGACCTGGTGCAACGCGACCTGGCGTTGTGGACCGAGATCGCGCGCCGCGACGGCGTGAGCATGCCAGCCGAGGTGCCTCAACTGGTGGGCGTGACAGAGCTGCTGCACGACAACATCCAGGCGGTGCAGGCGCGGCTGGCGCAACTGGTGCCGCTAGAGCAGGGTGCCGATTTTCCTGCCCTGTGGGGCGAGCTGACCCAGGTTTTTGACATGGCGCGGGGGCGCGACCTGCGCGAGCTGATCAACGGCGCCATCGCACACCAGCGTGCTGCGGTGCCCGTGGCACGCGCAGCCACCGAGCGCGGCCTGGATGTGCTGCGCGGGCAGGCGATTGGAATGGCCCTCATCACCCTGGCGTTGGCCGCAGTGCTGGCGTTGCACCTGACGCGGCGCCTGCAGCGCCCGCTGGACCGCCTTCTGGAGGGTACGCAGGCCTTGCAGGCCGGTGCGTTGGACCACCGGGTGGCCACAGGCTCTCACGATGAATTCGATCGCGTAGCCCAGCACTTCAACGCCATGGCGGCCGAGCTGCAGCAACACCGCGCCCGGGCCGACGCTGCCCGCCGTGGGCTGGAAGATGCCGTGCAGGCCCGAACGCAGGAGCTAAGCGCCGCGCACGACACCTTGCAGCGCCTGGACCAGCGTCGCCGCCAGTTGTTTGCGGACCTGGGGCACGAGTTGCGCACCCCCGCCACCTCCATCCGCGGCGAGGCCGAGATCGCGCTGCGCGGCGGCGACAAGCCGGTGGAGGAATACCGCCAGACATTGGCGCGCATCGTGGGTGGGGTGGACCAGCTCACCCGCGTGATCCACGACCTGCTGCTCATCGCCAAGGCCGAGGCCGACCAGCTGGTGATGCACCCGGCCCCGGTGGACTTGCGCGCTCTTTTGGGCGACGCATCCGAGCAGGCCATGGCCCTGGGCGCGCCACAGGGTGTGCAGGTGCAATGGCTTGAGGATCAGCGAGGAGTCGATGGCGTGGAGGCACTGCCCACCGGTCCCGTGGCCGTGTATGCCGATGCTGACCGTCTGCGCCAGGCGCTGATGATCGTGCTGGACAACGCGGTGCGTTATTCCGCGCCAGGAACCACCGTGCGCGTGGGGCTGCGCGGCGCACCCGACGGTGTGCAAGTGGTGGTGCGTGACGAGGGCATTGGCATTGATGCGGATGAGCTGCCCCGCGTGTTCGAGCGGTTTGTGCGCGGGCGCCGGGCGCGTGCGCATCGGGCTGATGGAACGGGCATCGGCCTGTCCATCGCCCATGCCATCGTGCAGGCGCACCAAGGCGAAATCGATGTGGATAGCGCGCCGCTGCAGGGCACGGTGGTGCGCATTACGCTGCGGCGGGTGAACGCATCGCCGCAGCTTGATTCGGGCGATGGCACTCGGCAACAAGGGCAACAAGGGCAACGAGGTAGACAGGCATGAACAACATCCTGGTGGTGGAAGACGATGGGCGTGTGGCCGACTTTCTGGTGCGCGGCCTCAAGGCCGAGGGCTACCGCGTGGAGCTGGCCCGCACCGGCCCCGAAGGCCTGGCCATGGCCCGCGAAGCGGAGCCCGGTGTGCTGTTGATACTGGACCTGATGCTGCCCGGCCTGAGCGGCCTGGAGCTGTGTCAAACCCTGCGCGCCGAAGGCCGCCAGATGCCCATGCTGATCCTGAGCGCGCTGAGCAACACCGAAGACAAGGTCAACGGGCTACGGCTGGGAGCCGACGACTACCTGACCAAGCCCTTTGTGTTTGAAGAGCTGCTGGCTCGCATCGAGGCCCTTCTTCGCCGCGGGCGTGAGCAGCGCGCGCGCGCCAGCACCCTGCAGGTGGCAGACCTGTCGCTCGACCTGGAGCGCATGCAGGCGAGCCGCGCTGGTCAGCCCATCGTGCTCACGGCGCGTGAGCTGGCGTTTCTGGAGCTGCTCATGAGCGCGCCGGGCCGCGTGTACAGCCGCGAGCGCATTCTCTCCAACGTCTGGGGCACCAACGAGGACCCATTGACCAACGTGGTGGACGTGTATGTGCGCCGCCTGCGCGCCAAGATCGACGAAGGCCACGGGCTTGCGCTCATCAAGACGGTGCGAGGCTTTGGCTATCGGCTGGATGCCGCGACGGACTAGGCGGTTGGTGGCTGCTAAGTAGAAGTTCGCCCTTCCAACGTGCATCGAATGATGAGTGCTTATTAAACCTGTTCGGCGCGGACTCCTCCGCAGGAAAGGGGCGTCCGATGGGCGTCCGGCCCTTGCAGAAGGCATGAAGCAGAGTGCGCGCGGCGCGGTAGCATGCGGCATTCATCTGCCAAGGACTGTTCCATGAATCCCATCCGCTGTGCCGCCTGTAGCTTATTGCTGGCTTTCGTGGCCCCAGCCTGGGCCATCAATAAATGCACCGACGTCAATGGCAAGGTGTCGTTTCAGGATGCGCCCTGCGTGGGCCAGGGAGAGAAGATCGACGTGCGGCCTGCGATGCAGGGTGCCACGCCCATACCGCCCAGCCCCTCTGCGGCGCAAGAGGGCGCTTTCGGCCCGTCGTGGCAACGCAAGAACCATCTGCAGAGCCAGGGCATACCGCAGGCGCGCGCTGCCATCGAGCGCAATCAGCGGGAATGCGCGGCGGCGCCACAGCAGCAGGAAGGTGTCGCCCAGTCGGGGCCGCTACGGCGCAGTCTGGGGGCAGGCTCTCAGTTTGCGAAGGAGCGCGCGGACGCTGCCTCCAAGGACAAAGCCGCTTGCGAAGCGCGTACTCAGGAACTGCGCGGGCAATTGAAATCGCTCGAAGACGAGCTGTCCAATTTGTGATGCAACGGCCGGGTCATGCTTGCGCACTTCGGAGCGGCGCAGGCTTTTACCCCTTCCAGGTAAACGGAAACTTGAACTGCTTGATGAACCCGTTGGGCACGTAGTCGCCCAGCACGCCGTAGTGCTCTGGCCAGAGCTTGGTGCTTTTCACGGCGGTGCCAAACAGGTAGTCCAGAAACGCGAAGTGCGCGGCGTAGTTTTTGTCCAGTGCCTCGTTGTCCTGGCTGTGGTGCCAGTGGTGAAAGTTGGGCGTGACCAGCACGTAGCGCAGCGGGCCCAGGCGCACGCTCACGTTGGCGTGGTTGAACACTGCCTGGAAGCCCACGATGACGATGTAGGCGTCGATCACTTCCTTGGAGAACCCGAACACATAGATGGGCGCCAGCACCAGCGTGCGGGTGATGATGAGCTCCAGAATGTGCTGGCGCGAGCCTGCCATCCAGTCCATGCTTTTGACGCTGTGGTGCACGGCGTGCAGGCGCCACAGCAGGGGCACCTCGTGGTAGGCGCGGTGCGTCCAGTACTGCACCAGGTCGGCCACCAACACGATGAGGAACAGCGCCACCCAGAAGTTCAGGCCCTGCACCCAGCCTCGAATGCCGTCATTGGCAGCCCAGCCAAAAAACTTGTGCACCAGCAGGTTGGTGGCCAGCAGCACAAAGCCCACCACCATGTGGTTCACGATGAAGTGGTGAAAGTCGGTTTGCCATTCTTCGCGAAAGATGGGCTGGTCTTTGCGCAGGGCCCACAGCTTTTCGATGAAGATGAAAATCAGCGAGCTGCCCAGCAGGTCGAGGATGAACCAATCGAGGCCGATGTACAGCGTGTCGTCCGGGAAGTTCGGGTCCACTTCCACCTTGTGGCCGCCCAGCACCGCGGCAAGCGCGACCATTGCAAACGCGAAGGTGGACAACCAGCGCGACCGGTTGAACAGAATGTTGACCAGCGATATGCCACCCGCGATGGCCATGGCCACCAGCATGATGTTGCGGATCACCGCCACGTCGTAGCTCTTGCGCAGCTGCGGCGTGGTCAGGTACTCAGGGAAGTGGAATGCCAGAACGCCCAGAAAACACAGGATGGCGAGTGTGAGTGCAATCACCCCGGACACCAGACCCCGCCCGCGGCGCAGCGCGCCATGGCTTTCCGTGAACTCATTGAGCTTGTCGATTTCGAGCATGTTTCCCTCCGGCATCCCGTGCCTGCGTGCTGTTGAAGCGATTGACCACGATGGGTGTAATTGGTCTTCTACAAGCCTGAAACGGCTTGTGTGGCGCGAGTGTAGCGGGCCACAGCGCACCTATGTCACCGCCACCTCACCCCTAAAATCCGCGCATGAACATCCCTTCCCACCAACTCAGCATGACCGTGCTGATGTCCCCCGACATGGCCAACTTCTCGGGCAATGTCCACGGCGGGGCTATTTTGAAACTGCTGGACCAGGTGGCCTACTCGTGCGCCAGCCGCTATTCGGCCTGTTATGTGGTCACACTTAGCGTGGACCAGGTGATGTTCCTGCAGCCCATCCATGTGGGCGAGCTGGTGACGTTTCTGGCCAGCGTCAATTACACCGGCAGCTCGTCGATGGAAGTCGGCATCAAGGTGGTGGCCGAGGACATCCGCTCGCAGGTGGTGCGGCATGTGAACAGCTGCTTTTTCACGATGGTGGCCGTGGACGAGTCCCGCAAGCCTGTGCAGGTGCCGCCTCTGTCGCCGTCCACCCCGGATGAGCGCCGCCGCTGGGACGCTGCGCTGTTGCGCAAGTCGTTGCGCAAAGAGCTGGCAGAACGCTTTCAGCAAGTGCGCGAAACCACCACGCCTTAACAACAACGGGGCCTGCGCAGCGCGGCGCGTTACGCTGCGTTGCGGCTGCGCCCCGCCAGCGACACCGCTTGCAGCGACAGGCCATCGATCTCGTTGGTGATGCCCGAGAGCACGTTGGCCACCACCGCAAACTCGCGCCCATGCTGCCCTGCGCGGGCGGCCATAACCTGGGCGTTGAAGCTCACCACCTTGGCCTCGCGCGCCACGGTCTGGATGGATGCCACGATGCCTGCCAGCTCTTTCAGCAGTGTTTCGGATTTGGCCTTGGCCACCCGGTCAAACGCCGTCGTGGCCGTGTTCAGCGCGTCCAGCGCGCTGTCCGTAGATTCCACCAGCCGCGCCAGGGCGTCGTCCACCCGCGGGCTCTGGCGTTCAGCCAGATCCAGCGCTGTGCCCACCTGCTGGGCAAACGCGTCGATGGTGGCACCCACGCCCGCAGGGCCGTGGTAGGCCTTGCGGATGATGTCTCCGCTGGCAGCATCCAGATGGCGGGCGGTGTCCACCAGCCGGGCCTGGCTGTCGGTGAACAGTGCCAGCGAGCTGCGCGCGGCCTTCATGTGCAGATCGCTGCCACGTGCGGCCAGCACCGTTTGCAGCACCATGCGCTGCGACAGCATGCGCTGGCGTGCTGCCAGGTTGACCAGCGACATGTCGTTGTCGCGACCTGCCACAGGCGCTGCCTTGGGCGGCAGGGAAAGTGCCGAGGAGGGCGTGGTAGGCGTGGAGGAAGTGGCCATGCCGTTGCGGGCGGAGAGGGGAAAGGCTGCCATGGTGTTCCTTGTGCTGGTTGCATCCAGATACAAACAGTCAAGCAATACCCGGGCCAGAGCCCCGCGTTGCGATGGTGGGTGGCGCGATGGAGTGCCACACCGATGACAGCCGCACCACGCGGCGTTGGCATACGCCCCTCAGGCGGAGGGTTCAGTACAGCGCCGCAAACCGCTCCACCATGCGCGTGGGGCCTGCCACGATGAGGTGGTCGCCCGGTTTGATTTCGGTGTCTGCCTTGGCGTAGATAAAGTCGATATGGCGGCGCTTGATGCCCACCACCGTGATGCCATGGCGTTTGCGCACGTCGGATTGGGACAGCGGTTTGTTGTGCGTCTCCATCGGTGCCCTGGTTTTGGCAATGGCAAAGCCGTCGTCAAACTCGATGAAGTCGATCATCTTGCCGGTGACCAGGTGCGCCACGCGCTCGCCCATGTCGGCTTCGGGGTAGACCACGTGGTGGGCCCCCACGCGCTCGGCAATGCGGCCGTGTTGCGGGTCGATGGCCTTGGCCCAGATGTCCTTGATGCCGAGCTGGCTCAGGTTCAGGATGGTGAGCACGCTGGCCTCCAGGTTGCCGCCGATGCTCACCACTGCATGCGCAAAGTCGGGCACGGCCAGCTGGCGCAACGTTTCAAGGTCGGTGGCGTCGGCCTGCACCACATGGGGTAGCACGCTGGAGAGCGACTGCACCGTGTCGGCATCGCTTTCGATGGCCAGCACATCGTGGCCCAGCTCCACCAGCGATTTGGCAACGCCTGTGCCAAACCGGCCCAGGCCAATCACCACCACGCTGCCCGACAGGTTCTTTACGGCTTTATCCAACAATGGGTCTCTCCTCGGGGTAACGGTAGTTGCGGCGCAGCTGGTTGGTGGCCAGGGCCACGGCCAGGGTGACCACGCCCACGCGCCCAATGAACATGAGCGCAATGATGATGGCCTGTGCGCCTGGCACCAGGTCAGCCGTGATGCCGGTAGACAGGCCGACAGTGCCAAATGCGGAAACCACTTCAAACAGCACCTTCTCCAGCGGCAGCGGCGTCAGCGGCAGTATGAGCAACATGGCCAGGCCCACCACTGCCGAACTGAGCACCAAGATGGTGATGGCCTGGCGTTGCACCGAATCAGCGATGCGACGGCCGCGAAACTCCACGTCGCGGTGGCCACGGATCTCGTTCCACACCACCAGCACCAGCACGAAGAACGTAGTCACCTTGACGCCCCCTGCCGTGCCCGCGCTGCCCCCGCCGATGAACATGAGGATGTAGTGCAGCGCCAGTGATTCGGTGCTCAGCGCACCGATGTCGAGCGCATTGAACCCTGCCGTGCGCGCCGACACCGAGGTGAACAGCGAAACCAGCCCTTTGTGTGCCCAGCCCATGGGTCCCAGGGTGCCCGGGTTGCTGAACTCGGCCAGAAAGATCACCACCGTGCCCAGCACGATCAGCGCCAGCGAGCCCCACACGGTGATGGCGGTATGCATGGACCACAGTGGGCGCTTGCGTCCGCGTTCAGCCAGCAACTCGTGCAGTACCGGAAACCCCAGGCCGCCGATGATGATCGCCAGCATGAGGGGAACAAGCACCAGCGCATCGGACGAAAACCGCATGACGCTGTCGCCCCAGGTCGAAAAGCCCGCGTTGTTGAAGGCAGAGATGGCGTGAAAGACACCTTGCCACGCCGCCTCGCCCCAGGGCATGTCGTAGGCCAGTGCAAACCGCAGACACAGTGCCAGCGCCATCAGCAGCTCCACCGCCACGGTCACCTTGAGTACGAGCTTGGCCACGCTTTTCACGTCACCTAGCGCCAGCGAATGGGTCTCTGCCTGCAGCAGCAGCCGGGTGCGGATGCGCATTTGCCCACTGATCAGCAGGCCCATCAGCGTGGCCGACGTCATCATCCCGAACCCGCCGATCTGGAACAAACCCATGATGAGGACCTGCCCCGAGCCGCTCCAGTAGGTGCCGGTGTCCACCACCACCAGACCGGTCACGCACACGGCCGATGTGGCCGTGAAAAGTGCCGTGAGAAAAGGTGCGCTCTGCCCTTGTGCATGTGCAAGCGGCAGCATGAGCAGCGCAGTGCCCAGTGCGATCACGGCTAAAAACGACAGCACCAGGACAACGGCTGGGTGCGCAAAACGAGTGTTCAAGCAAATTCCTGGGCGGATGGCGATGGCGCGCCTGCAGCTGCGTCGATGGGGTCAGGGCTGCCCAGAAGACGCGGCTTGTTGCAAGTGCGCGGCGATGCTATCAGCTTTGGTGTGCAGCCCTGGTGCTGGCTGACCGGGGTGTCGCGGCAAAGTGTTGCGTGCAGCGGCCGCGGCAGGGTCAAAAGGCCAGGCGTGTCCGGGGCGCTGGGGTGGCGTGGTGCCCGGCGTGTTGCTGTGCGGCATCCTGCGATGCCAGCGCTACACCCCGCACCACGTCGCCCACCACGATCACGGACGGGCTGGCCAGCCCTTCGCGCGCGATGGTGGCGTGCAGTGCGCCCAGCGTGGTGACTGCGTGGCGTTGCTGGGGCAGGCTGGCGTGCTGGATGATGGCCACGGGCGTGCTGGTGGGCAGACCGGTCAGCAGTTCCTGCTCGATGGTGGCGGCACCGCTCACGCCCATGTAGATGACCAGCGTGAGCTTGGCATCGCGAGCGGTTGCGGCCAGCTGGCGCCAGTCGGTTCCGGTGTCGCCAGGCTTGGCGTGGCCGGTGACAAACACCACGCCGTGCGCATGTTCGCGGTGCGTGAGGGGGGCGCCCAGCGACGTGAGCCCGGCCAAGCCCGCCGTGATGCCGTTGATGACGGTGACTGGCACGCCCGCTGAGCGCAGGTGCTCCACCTCTTCACCACCCCGGCCAAAGATGAACGGGTCGCCACCCTTGAGGCGCACCACGTTTTCACCCTCGTTCACGGCCATCAGCATCAGCTTTTCGATGAAGGCCTGCGGCGTGCTTTTGCAGCCACCGCGTTTGCCCACGTAAACGATGCGCGCGGTGGGCGATGCGTGGGCCACGATGGCGTCGCTCACCAGGTCATCCACCAGCAGCACGGTGGCCGCCTGGATGGCCTTGAGCGCCTTGATGGTGAGCAGCTCCGGGTCGCCGGGGCCTGCGCCCACCAGCGTGCAGCTGCCGCCAGTGCCCAGGTGGGGCTTGGACGGGGGCAGGGTGTTGGTGTGCGTGGGGCGGCTCATGGGGATGTCTCCGAATTAGTTTGTTCCGCAAGCTGCAAGATATGTTCCACCTGCCGCTCAATCGCGGGCGGAATGGGCAACTCGCCAGCAAGCACCTGGCGTGTGTAGGTGGCCGTGGTGGCAACGTCGATCTCGGCGGGCAGGCCGGGCACTTCGCTGGCTGTGCCGGGCTGTTGCGATTCGAGCACCGCGTGCACGCCGTGCACAAAGCCGTCGTAACGGGGTGTACGGCGGGGGTCGGTGGCCACCTCGCCCTCCAGCCCGCGCGAGAGCAGGGCGCTCATGCCCAGCGTGCGGAAGGTTGTCTGCAGCATCTCGAAGTATTCAGGGTGCGTGTACGCCGTCACCACCACCGAGGGGCCCGCGCATGGGCTCATCAGCTTGACCACGCTGTGCCCCGGGTTGCGCAGGCCCACCACCTCGCGCACAGCCAGCAAGCGCGCCAGGCCAGCGTGCAGGTGTTGCGTATGGATATGGCGCACGGTGCCGTTTGCTATTTTTTCAGGAGCTGTTAGCGCTGGTATATCAAGCGCTAGAAGCACATCTGATGCCAAAACCCGCCGCGCCTCAGTGCGCATGCCGTGCAGCAGCACGGGCAAGCCCTCGCGTGCCAGCAGCAGCGCGAGCAGCGGCGTCAGCACAGGCAGCTTGCGTGCACCGTTGTAGCTGGGCAGCACGATGAGCGGGCGGTCGGTGGCGGGCAGCAGCGCCAGGCGTTGGTGCGTGGCATCCAGAAATCCGCACATCTCTTCAGCCGTCTCGCCCTTGATGCGCATGGCCAGGCAGAAGGCGCCGATCTCCAGGTCGGTCACGGCGCCATCCAGCACTTGGCCGAACAGCTCGGTGGCCTGCTCGCGCGTTAGCGGCTTGGCGCCGCGCGCGCCGCGGCCGATTTCCTTGATGTACTGGCTAATGCCCATGGATTTGTGGTTTTTTGGTGGCGGGACTTGTGAAACAGGGCGCCAGCGTCGTTGTTTCGGCTTGCCGTACAGGCGTACTGTCTGCGCCGAAAGCGCCTAGCTGGAGCCCTGTTGCACAAGTCCTTGTGGGTATATTGGGGGCGAGGCGCTATTTTCGCGCAACCAAGCCAACTTCTGGTTATATGGTGACGTGGGCAGCAGCCGCCGCAGGTGCTGCAGCCAGAGGCCCCGTGGCGCGCACTGTGCGTTTGAGTTCGGGCAGGCACGATCCGCAGTTGGTGCCGCAGCGCAGCTTGCCCTGTAACTGCGCCAGACGGTCGTCGTCGGTGCCGTGGCAATGCGCCAGCTCACCAGTGATGGCCACATCGGTCACGTTGAAACAGGTGCACACCGTCTTGCCGCGTGACTGCACCGCCACCGGAGCCTTGGCGCCGGGCACCAGCAGCAGGCGGCCGTAGGTTTGCGCAGGCAGTTCCTCTTGCAGCAGGGTCTTGAGCCAGCCTTCGGCGCTGGTGTCACCCGCCAGCACGATGGCTTCGAGCGTGGTGGTGTCTCCCTCGGTGGATGGCCTGCGCACCAGCCGCGCGGCGCGGCGCTGGCCGCGTTTTTTGTCGGCGTAGCGCAGGGTGTCTGCGGTGTTCAGGCCGATCAAGGCCTCAATGCGTTCCAGCAGTGCGTCTGGCGGCGCCTCGTGCGCAGCGGCGCGCAACAGCACGCCGTTGCGTTCACGGCCGGGTTCGTCCAGGGGGGTGTTGTTGCTGAAAGGCACGCAACTCGCAAACGGGAACTCCGCCATCAAGTCCGACAGCGCCTCGCGCGCAGACAGTGCGCCGCTCGTGCCTTCTGCGGGCAACCAGGCCATGGCCAGCAGCGTCCAGGGCAGATCGGCCTTCAGCACTTTGACCGCCGCGTGTTTCAACTCGGGCTGTTTGGAGGTGGGGCAAAACGCTGAGGTGGTGAGCGCATTCACGCCCGCCAGTCGCTCGCCGGTGGCAGACACGCCGCTCAAAAATGCGCTGCCCCAGTGCATGGCCATGAAGGCCTGCGACAGCCCGAGCGTGGCATCGGCTTGCACGGGCACCACGATGGAGCCGCGTTTGCTGGTCACCTGCACGAGGTCGCCGTTGGTCAACTTGCGACGCTCCATGTCCTGCGGGTGCAGCTGAACACACGGCTCGGCCACATGGCCAAACAGGCGGCCCAGCGTGCCAGTGCGCGTCATGCCGTGCCACTGGTCGCGCAGGCGGCCGGTGGTCAGGCTGAAGGGGTAGCGCGATTCGCGTTGTTCGGCCGTGGGCTGCCACGCATGCGCGGCAAAACGCGCGCGGCCATCGGCGGTGGGGTAGACGCCGTCTTCGTACAGACGGGCCTTGCCGGTGGTTGCATCTGCAACGAACGGCCACTGTTGCGGGCCTTGAGATTCAAGCCGGTCCCACGACAGGCCGGTGATGTCCAGGTCGCGCCCGCGTGTGCTTTCGCGGTGTTCGTTCCACACGGTTTCAGCGCCCTGGTCGGCCGTGTCTGTGGCGTAAGGAAACAGCGTCGGCGCGCCGGGCCGCAGGCGTGCCTCCAACTGGTGCGCAAACTGCACCGCAATGGCCCAGTCGTGCCGCGCCAGGCCCGGTGCGGGCACGGCGGTGCGCACGCGCGAGATGCGGCGCTCGCTGTTGGTCACCGTGCCGGTTTTCTCGCCCCAGGTGGTGGCGGGCAGCATCAGGTCGGCGTACGCGCAGGTTTCTGCGGTGACGAACGCCTCCTGCACGATCACAAACTCGGCGCGCTGCAGAGCACGGCGCACCGTGGCCTGGTCGGGCATGCTCTGCGCGGGGTTGGTGCAGGCAATCCACAGGGCCTTGATTTCGCCGTCGGCGGCGGCCTGGAACATCTCCACCGCCGTCTTGCCCGGCTGGCTGGGCACATCGGCCACGCCCCACAGCGCGGCCACTTCGGCGCGGTGCTCGGGAAGGCCCAAGTCGCGGTGGGCGCTGAGTAAGTTGGCCAGGCCACCCACCTCGCGCCCGCCCATGGCGTTGGGTTGGCCCGTCAGGCTGAAGGGGCCTGCGCCGGGCCTACCGATCTGGCCGGTGGCCAGGTGCAGGTTGATCAGCGTGGCGTTCTTGGCGGTGCCGCTGCTGCTCTGGTTCAGGCCCTGGCAGTACAGGCTGAGCGTTGCTTTGGAGGTTGCAAACCACTTCGCAGCCGTGGTCAGGTCGGCCACAGAAATGCCGCAAACCTGCGCCGTGCGCTCGGGCGTGGCTTCGCGCACGAGGGCCTTGAGTTGTTCAAAGCCCGTGGTGTGCGCGCCGATGTAGTTGGCGTCGATCCAGCTTTCCCACAGCATCAGGTGCAGCATGCCGTTGAACAGCATCACGTCGCTGCCGGGCTGGATGGGCAAAAACAGGTCGGCCATGCCAGCCGTGTCGGTGCGGCGCGGGTCGGCCACGATGACCTTCATGCCAGGGTTGGCGGCGCGTGCGTCTTCGATGCGGCGGAACAGGATGGGGTGCGCCCAGGCCGCGTTGCTGCCCACGATGAACAGGCACTGTGCGTGGTTTACGTCGTCGTAGCAGGCGGGTGGCGCGTCGGCACCCAGGGTCTGCTTGTAGCCCGCCACCGCGCTGCTCATGCACAGGCGCGAGTTGGTGTCGATGTTGTTGGTGCCGATCAGGCCCTTGGCGAGTTTGTTGAAGACGTAGTAGTCCTCGGTGAGCAACTGGCCGCTGACGTAAAAGCCGACGGCGTCGGGGCCGTGCTCGCTGATGACCCGTGCGAATTGGTCGGTGGCCAGGGTCAGGGCTGCGTCCCACGTGACGGGCAGGGCGACTTTGTCGTTGCGCTGTGCGCGGTGCAGGGGGTGCAGCAGGCGGGTTTGCAGGGTGACGGGGCTGGTGGCGGTGAGGTGCAGGGTGGAGCCCTTGGTGCACAGGCGGCCGAAGTTGGCGGGGTGGGTGGGGTCGCCGCGAACGCCGGTGATGTGCGCGCCTTCGGATTCGATGATCACGCCGCAGCCTACGCCGCAGTAGGGGCAGGTGGATTTGGTTTCTTGCATGGCGTTGTTTTGGGTGTTTTTGGCTTCTAGCGCTTATCCATCAAGCGCTGGTAGCTATTATTTTTGTAGTATGCGATCTTCCCGCTATCCGTTCGGGCTGAACTTGTCGAAGCCGGGGCGTGCTAGTTGGGAAAGCATGCTTGGTTTCAGGGCGGGAGCCGGGAGTCGCCCGGCGGGCGAGTAACTTTCTTTTGGGTCGCCAAAAGAAAGTCACCAAAGAAAAGGCGACCCCCAGTCTGCGACCCCTTCGCTGCGCTACGGGGCGACCTGCGTCGGGGCGGTTGCGGGGTGCGCCGCAGAACTCACTTCGCGCTGGCGCGCTACGTTCAAACAACTGCGGCGAGTCAGATAACGAGGCATGCGCGCTTCGACGCGCATGCTCACCCCGTAACCGCCCCGACGCAGGCGCAGCCAGCAGGGGTTGGACAGCCGGACAGCCAAACACCCACACGGGCCATTGCTTCGCTCGGCCCAGGCTGCGCAGCGCGTGGCGCTTGCGCCCGCGAGGTGGTGCCGAGCGCAGCGAAGCGAAGCAATGGCCCGAGTGGATGTTTCTCCCCAATCCCCTCTGTATGCGCCGAGGAGCGCAGCGGGCGGGGTGGCATG
>NZ_JBKBXG010000009.1:0-83177 GCF_046314175.1 Acidovorax sp.
TCACAAACGCCATGTGCACGTCCGACAGGCGAAAGTTGTCCAGCAGTTCCATGCCGGTGATGGTCTCAGGAACATACAACGCGGTTTGCAGCGGCTGATCAGCCAGGCCGTGCGTCTTGTCCCGCAAAGTGCGCGACAGCCACTGGCGTGCGTTGATCACGCCCAGGATATTCGCCATGCCACCCTTGACGACAGGAAAGCGCGCGTGGTCCGAAGCCTCAATGCGGCGCAGGTTTTCTTCCAGAGAGTCTTCCAGGTCGAGGCACACCACATCCCCGCGCGGCACCATCAGCGACCCGATCTGCCGGTCATCCAGCCGGAACACATTGCGCACCATGGTGTGCTCGTGCGACTCGATCACGCCCGCAGTGGTGCCCTCGACCAGCATGGCGTGGATCTCTTCTTCCGTCACCGGGCTGCCGCTGGTTTCCTTCACGCCCATCAGGCGCAGCAGCGTGCGGGTGGAGGTGGACAGCAACAGAACAAACGGCTTGGTCGCAATGGCCAGAAAGTTGATGGGCCGTGCCACCAGGCGGGCAAAGGTTTCGGGGTACGACTGCCCAATGCGCTTGGGCACCAGTTCGCCCACCACGATGGAGAAGTACGTGATCAGCACCACCACCAGGCCGGTGGCCGCGTAGCTGCCAAAAGGCATGGGAACGCCCAGTGCTTCAAGCCACATCGCCAAAGGCCCGGCCAAAGCCGCCTCACCGACGATACCGTTCAGGACGCCAATCGACGTGATGCCGATCTGGATGGTGGACAAAAAACGCGTGGGGTCTTCGCCCAGCTTGACGGCAGCGGCGGCGCCGCTATCACCCTCATCAATGAGCTTCTGCAACCGGGCTTTGCGGGCCGTGACCAGGGCGATCTCGGACATGGCAAACAGGCCGTTGAGCAGGATGAGGGCGAAGAGTATGGCAATTTCCATGATGGAGTTTTGTGGTTTTGGGTACGGGCGCCGCCACGGATTTGAAATGGGGCTAGGGCGCAGTTACCGGGACGAGACGGGGAGGGCAGATACAGAGCGCAGGCCCTGAGCAGACGGTTGCCGAGGGCTGCGCAAGCCTTCAAAAGAAGGTGCTGGTGGCGGGGCCAGGCGTGCGTTGCGCGAGAGGTGCGTCTGAAAGCGATCAGGCGATCAGGCGGGGTCGGGCACGGTCAGGCCAAGGAGCCTGAGGTCTTGGGCGGTTTGTGCGGTGGATCGACCACCGCAGAGAGAGACCGGTTGACCGGGTTGGGAACGGAATCCACCGAATGAACGGCCCCCGCGCCGACCAGTGGGTGGGGTTCCAGCTGGTCTGGAAGATCACCCTTGTCGTCCATCAAGGCGTGATCGTCTGCGTCCGAAAGCACCCCCGGTGGTGTGAGGCCACCCGGGGCGCCCTGTGCGGTGACTTCTGCCCCCTGGGGGCCAAAGACCGCTGGATTCAAACCCGCAGCAGAAAACCCTACGCACAGCAGAAAGTGGAGGATCAAAACCGCGAGAAAGCGCCGTAGCATGGTGGGCGAATTATAGGGACCGCCCCGGCACCCGATAGTGGTAGCCGTATGCAGCCCTGAATCCCATGCCCTCGTAGAGGCGCAGCGCAGGCGTGTTCTGCGCCCGCACCTGCAGGTAGGCGGATGTGGCGCCTGCGTCTGCGGCCCAGTGCAGCAAGGCCTCTACCAGCGCCTGGCCCCGGCCTAGGCCCCGGTGCTGCGGGGCCACAGCCAGGTCGTACAAGCCCACCGCGCCGCGCTCCAGCACCGCCAGGCCAAAACCCACCGCCTGGCCCTGCGCGTGCTGCACCGCAAAGGCGGTGGGGTGGGCAATGGCTTGCACCATGGTGCGGTGCAGGGCGCGGTGGTGCAGTGCCACGGCGTTGGCAGCGCCAAACCCGTCCAACCATGCGTCTGACGCGGTGGGCATCACGGTGGTGCTGCCATCGGGTTTTGCCAGCCCGGCGAGCGGCCGGTGCAGCACCACCGACGGGTCGAAATGCTGGTACCCCGCGTCCGCCAGTTCCTTGTCCGCCTCGGGTGGGGCCAGGGGCGACAACCTGAACACCGTGGGTAACCCATGCCGCGCATACAAGGTTGCGGCGGCCTCGCGCACGCCATCAAAAGGCGTCCCCGGCACCAGCGCGTTCACCGAGTTGGCGCGCTTGGTGTACCCGCCTGACAGCCGAAACACCCACCCTCGGTGAAACACGGTCTGGTGCGCGGGCCAGGCGTTGAGGGCGCGCTCTTCCAGGGCACGGACCAGGGCAATGGGGGCGGTGTCGGTCATGGTGGGGTTATACCAACCGGTTGTGCAGATCGGCGAGGTGCGGGGCAGGGCGGCCGTGTGGCCGCACTCCTTCTGTGTAGATGTTTTTACTACTAAAAAAATAGCTATCAGCGCTTTATTTATAAGCGGTATGGCCTGTTTTTATGCAAATTTTCCGCTGCGTCCGGCGGGTAACCGCACTGAGTCACTGCGCCCATGGTTGACATCCATCGGGGGCGTTTATCGCCGGATCGGGTAGGGTGTGCACACAGTCCTGCAATCCCTTGTCCATAGTCCGTCCATGAACCTGTCTTCGCCTCGTCGTTTCCTCCGCTTGAACTTGTGCCTTGCCGTCGGTGGGTTCGGACTGTGCTTGTTACCGTCGTTGCTGGCGGCTGCCCCGCCCTCACCCCAACCCCCGCCCGCGGCCGAGTGGCTGGTGTCCGAAGACGGCGCAACCGTCATCGACCTGCGCGCCCAATTGGCCTGGCCCCGTTGCGTGGAGGGCATGCAGTGGACGGGCAAGACCTGCACGGGCAGCCCCTTGCTGCTGGACCGCGCCGAGGCCGCTGCGCTGGCTACCGCGCGCTGGAAGGCCGACGGAGTGGCCTGGCGCCTGCCGCGTGCGGCAGAGCTGCAGCGGCTGGTCAACAAGTCGGCCAGCCCGCCGGGCATCGACCCGCAGTTGTTCCCGGCCGCGCCAGACCTTTGGTATTGGTCGTCCACCGCCAACGTCAGTGGCCTGCGCAACAATCAGTACAACTACAACACCATCCGCCAAAGCCGCGAGGGTGACAGCGCCGGTCAGATGGCCATGCTCAACGGCTGGGCTGTCAGCCTGTCTACGGGCGAAGCCCGTGGCGACGTGGCACGCACCAGCAAACTGCCCGTGCGGCTGGTGCGCCCCCAACTGGCGAACGCGCCAGCGCAGTGAGTCGCGTCCGCAGCAGCATTTCGCGGCAGCACGCCGACAATGGGGGCCACTTGCGGCGCGCGCGCTGCCCACTCTGACAGAGAGCCTTCCATGACCCAGTCCATCCCCACCACTGCACTGCAACTTCGCTCGCTCGTACAGGCAGACGGCAGCTTGCAGATCAGCCTGGAGCCCACGCCCGTTCCCACCCCAGGGCCCGACGAGGTGCTGATCCAGGTGCAGGCCACGCCCATCAACCCGTCAGACATCGGCCTGCTTCTGGGCCCGGCCGATCTGTCCACCGTGCAGGTTACTGGCAGCGACGACCGGCCTGTAGTGACTGCGCGCCTCCCAGAACGCGCCATGCCCGGCATGGCGGCACGCATTGGACAGAGCATGCCTGTGGGCAATGAGGGCGCTGGCCTGGTGGTGGCCGCAGGCTCGTCCCCAGCAGCGCAGGCGCTGTTGGGCCGCACGGTTGCGGTGATTGGTGGCGCCATGTACACGCAGTACCGCGTCATGCCCGCAGCGCAGTGTTTGCCGCTGCCCGTGGGCACCACAGCGGCCGAGGGCGCGTCTTGCTTCGTCAACCCGCTCACCGCACTGGGCATGGTCGAGACGATGAAGCGTGAAGGTCATACCGCGCTGGTGCACACCGCCGCAGCCAGCAACCTGGGCCAGATGCTCAACAAGATTTGCCAGAAGGATGGCATTGGCCTGGTCAACATCGTGCGCAAGCCCGAGCAGGCGGCGCTGCTGCGCGGCATCGGTGCCCAATACGTCTGCGACAGCAGCGCACCTACTTTCATGGCTGACCTGACCGACGCGCTGGCCGCCACAGGCGCCACCATTGCGTTCGATGCCACGGGCGGCGGTACCCTGGCCGGGCAGATCCTGCAATGCATGGAAAGCGCCATCAACCGCAACGCCAAGGAGTACAGCCGCTACGGGTCCGCCGTGCACAAGCAGGTCTACCTGTACGGCCACCTGGACACCCGTCCCACAGAGATCCAGCGCACGTTTGGCATGGCATGGGGCATTGGTGGCTGGTTGCTGTTTCCGTTCCTGGGCAAGATCGGCGACGCCGCCGCACAGTCGCTGCGCGAGCGTGTGGCTGCGGAACTGAAGACCACGTTTGCCAGCCACTATGCGCGCACCGTGTCGCTGGCTGGGGCACTGAGCGCGGACGCCATTGCGTTCTACGGGCCGCGCAATACAGGGGCGAAAGTGCTGATTGATCCGTCGCTTTGAAGGCGTGACTGCACGGCGAGACGGCAGGAGCGCGGGGAAGAACCGCGCGTTCGCCGACCACGTGCGCAAGCCCACGTAGGTGTGCGCCGACGCTTTTCTATGGCGCTTTCCGGCGGCCAGATGCTTTTTGGGTTCTTAACATTTCTGCAGATGCACAGCAAACCTGCGGTGCACAAAACCCGTCGAAAGGATTTGAAATGAACACCGATCAAGTAAAGGGCGCAGTGAAGGAAGTGGCTGGCAAGGTTCAGCAAAAAACGGGCGAGCTGATTGACAGCCCTGAGCAGCAAGTCAAGGGCGCCGCCAAGCAGGTGGAGGGCAACGTCCAGAAGAACTACGGCGACGCGAAAGAAGCCGTCAAAGACGCTGCCAAGTAATAGGGGGCGCCATGCGGGGCCTGGGCCCTGCATGGCGCCAACAACCGTTCTCCAACACCAGCTGCCCAACCTGGGTAGCAGAGCACTTGCCGCCTGCACAAATCGTTACAGCGGCTGCTTGTGCTGACCGCTTCAGGCCGCGTCCCGTGGCCGCCACGCATTCACAATAGCTACCAGCGACAGCATCACCGGCACCTCCACCAGCACGCCCACCACCGTGGCCAGCGCCGCGCCGGAGTTCAGGCCAAACAGCGAGATCGCCACGGCCACGGCCAGTTCGAAGAAGTTCGACGTGCCGATCAGGCAGGCAGGCCCGGCCACGTTGTGCGGTAGTTTGAGCCACCGGGCGCCCGCCCAGGTGATGAAGAAGATGCCGTAGCTTTGCACGATGAGCGGTATGGCGATCAGCACGATGACCAGCGGCTTGTTCACGATGGTGCCTGCCTGAAAACCAAACAGCAGCACCACGGTGGCGATCAGGCCCACCACGGACCAGGGCTTGAGCTGCGCCACAAAGTCCGACACGGCGCGTGCGGACTTTTTCTGCAGCAGGTGCCGGGTTGCCATGCCTGCAACCAGCGGCAGCACCACGTACAAAACGGTGGACAGGACCAGCGTTTGCCATGGCACAGTGACGTTGGTCACACCCAGCAAAAACGCGGCGATGGGTGCGAACGCAAACACCATGATGATGTCGTTGACGGACACCTGCACCAGTGTGTAGTTGGCATCACCCTTGACGAGCTGGCTCCAGACAAACACCATGGCGGTGCAAGGCGCCACGCCCAGCAGAATCATGCCCGCGATGTACTCGCTGGCCGACTGCGGGTCTACCCACGGCGCAAACAGGTACTGAAAGAACAGCACGCCCAGCGCGGCCATGGTGAAGGGCTTGATGAGCCAGTTGACCACCAGCGTCAGCAGGAGGCCCTGGGGCTTTTTGCCCACGTCCTTGATGGCGGTCCAGTCGATCTGGATCATCATCGGGTAGATCATCACCCAGATGAAAACGGCCACCACAAGGTTGACATGTGCAACTTCCAGCGCGGCTACGGCCTGGAACAAGCCCGGCACCGCCAGGCCCAGGCCCACCCCGGCAAGGATGCCCAGCGCCACCCAGACGCTGAGAAAACGTTCAAACAATCCCATGGTGAATCCTTGTTGTTGTGTTGTAGTTGGTTGATCGAAGCTCAAAGGCAAACAGGCCTGGCCGCATGATGCAGCCAGGCCCAGGGGAAGAGCGAGTGCGCTTTATGGTTGCACTCAGCCCTTTTCGCTGCCGATGCGGTGCAATTCGGTTTGCAGCGACAGCTTGTCAAGCTTGTCAAACGGCAGGGCCAGAAAGATCGTGATGCGGCGGTTCAGCGTGATGAAGGCGTCGCTGAACGCACGTTGCTTTTCTTCTTCGGTGCCCTGCGCGGCAGCAGGGTCGGGCACGCCCCAGTGGGCTGACATGGGCTGGCCGGGCCACACAGGGCAGACCTCGCCCGCGGCGTTGTCGCAGACGGTGAGCACAAAGTCCATGGCGGGTGCATCGGGTGTGGCAAATTCCTCCCAGTTCTTGCTGCGCAGGCTGTCGGTGCGAAAGCGGTTGCGCTGCAGCAGCTCAACCGCATACGGGTTCACGCGGCCCGCAGGTTGGCTGCCCGCGCTGTAGGCGCGGTAGCGCCCGGCGCCCAGCTGGTTCAGGATGGCCTCGGCCATGATGCTGCGCGCCGAGTTGGCGGTGCAGATGAAAAGAACGTTGAAGACGCGGTAAGACATGGGAGGTCTTTCTTTCTTGCAGTGGGTTGTCGGTGGTGGGTAAGTCGGAAGGTCAACAGGTCAGCAAATCAGCAGGTAGTGCATTGCACGGATGTGGCGGTGTTGTCCAGGCAAGGTTCGCCCTGGCAGCAGTTGGCGGTCAAAAAGCCCAGCAGCTTGTTCATCGCATCGATGTGGGTGCGGTAGATGAGGTTGCGGCCATCGCGTTCTTGCGTGATCAGCCCGGCGTGTGTCAGCTCTTTGAGGTGAAACGACAGCGAGGTGGGCGATATGCCCAGTGCCTCGGCCATCTGGCTGGGTGTGGCGCCCTGCGGACCTGCCACCACCAGCAGGCGGAACGCGCGCAGGCGTGACTCCTGCGCCAGTGCGGCCAGGGCTTGTACGGCTTCGTTGTCGGTCATGCGGTGTCTCCTTGGATGGGGGGCGGGGTAGCGGCAGGGCGCGCCAGCGTGGTGGGCAGTGCCAGCGTGACAAGCCAGCAGATGATCAACATCAAGGCCGACCCAATCAGTGCATATAGCAGCCCGCCCCACTGGTACAGCAGGCCCGAGAGCAGCGTGCCCATGAAGCGGCCCGCAGCATTGGCGGCGTAATAGAAGCCGACATCCTCTGCCGCTTTTTCGCTGCCTGCGTAGGCAAGAATGAGGTACGAGTGCACGGACGAGTTGACGGCAAACGCGACGCCAAACACCCCCAGCCCCGCCACCACCACCCACTCCAGGTGGGGGACTTGCAAGTAGACGACCACGGCGAGTGCTACGGGGACCAGCGCCAGCGCGGCAGACCACCAGCGCGCAGCGGGCACCTCGGCCGTCAGGCCATCGGCACTGCGCTTGACGATCTGGGGTGCCAGCGCCTGCACCAGGCCGTAGCCAATGGTCCAGGCCGCCAGAAAGCCGCCGACCATGGTGAAGGTCCAGCCTGACGCATACAGAAACACGGGCACGCCCACCACAAACCACACATCGCGTGCGCCAAACAGCGCCACGCGCGCAGCGGCTAGCAGGTTGATGGCGCGGCTTTTGGCAAACAGCTCCTTGGCCGATTTGGAGGCCTTGGCCTTGCCCATGAGGGGCGGCACAAACACCACCACGCCCACCAGCACCAGCGCCAGCAGCCCGGCCATGGCCCACAGCGCACCGCGAAAACCCAGCAAGTCCAGCAGCAAGCCACCCAGGAAGAAGCCCACGCCCTTCATGGCGTTTTTGCTGCCGGTGAACCACGCCACCCACTTGAAGAGCTGGCCCGAGCCCTGGTTCTTGGCCTGGTCTGCCGTGATCTTGATGGCCGACTTGCTGGCTGTTTTGGTGAGGTCCTTGGCCACGCCACAAATGCCCTGCGCCACCACCACCCATGCCACCGACATCGCGGCGGTCCACTCGGGGTTGAGCAGCGACAGCAGCCCAAACCCGATGATCTGCGTGGTCAGCCCCACGGCCAGCATGCGCGCAATGCCGTAGCGCGTGGCCAGCCAGCCGCCGATCAGATTGGCAGCAATGCCTGCGGCCTCGTACAGCAAGAACAAAAATGCCAGCGTGAACGACGAATAGCCAAGCCGGTAGAAGTGCAGCAACACCAGCATGCGCAGCGCGCCGTCGGTCAGCGTAAAGCCCCAGTACGCGGCGGTGACGATGGCGTAGTTGCGCGCAGCAGCGTTGTCTGCGGGCGCGGGGGGCTGCGGGGAGGGCCGCACGGTGCTGGTCATGGTGGTCAGATACCCACGTTTTGCATGTGGCAGGCCAGGTCCACCATGCGGCAGGCGTAGCCCATTTCGTTGTCGTACCAGGCGTACACCTTCAGCAGCGTGCCGTCGGTGACCAGGGTGGACAGCGCATCGACGATGGAGCTGCGCGTGTCGCCGGCGTAATCGGCGCTGACCAGGGGCCGCTCGTCATAGCCCAGGATGCCTGCCAGCGGGCCTTGCGCTGCGGCGGCTGCAAACAGTGCGTTGACAGCCTCGGCGGTGGTGGGCTGGTTCAGCTCGAACACGCAGTCGGTCAGCGACGCGTTGAGCACCGGTGCCCGCACGGCGTGGCCGTTGAGCTTGCCCTTGAGTTCGGGGTAGATGAGTGCAATGGCCGTGGCGCTGCCCGTGGTGGTGGGGGCCAGGCTCATCATGGCGCTGCGGGCACGGCGCAGGTCTTTATGCGGTGCGTCCACCACCAGGTTGGTGTTGGTGGGGTTGTGGATGGTGGTGATCTGCCCGTGGCGGATGCCAAGGTTTTCGTGGATCACCTTCACCACCGGCGCCAGGCAGTTGGTGGTGCACGACGCGGCGGTGACGATACGGTCACGGGCGGGGTCGTAGCGCTCGTGGTTCACGCCCACCACGATGTTGAGCACATCGCCGGTCTTGACCGGCGCCGCCACGATCACGCGCTTGGCACCGCGGTCGAAGTGGCCTTGCAGGGCCTCGGGAGTGAGGAACTTGCCCGTGCATTCCAGCACCACGTCCACCCCCAGGTCGCCCCAGGGGATGTCGGCTGCGGTGGCGTGGCTGCTGAAGGACAGCTGCTGGCCGTCGATGCGGATTGCCTCATCGCCCTCGGCGGCTATGTCGGCACGCCAGGTGCCCTGCACGGTGTCAAACGCCAGCAAGTGGGCTGTGGCGGCGGCGCCGCCCTTGATCTCGTTGAGGTGCACCACCTCCAGCCGGTTGGCGACACGCGGGTCGTTGGAAGGGCGGTGTGCAGCGCCCATTGCAGCGCGCAGTGCCAGGCGACCGATGCGGCCCATGCCGTTGATACCTACTTTCATGTTCAGTGCTCCTCTGTGTTCGGATGGGAATAATTTTATATTTCGATAATCGTTGAATTATTGATGGATTGTGTGGCGCTTTGATGACAGCCGCCATGCCGCCGTCCCGCCGGGCGTTTCGCTCCGCGTGTCATGCGCTGGTAGAGTTCCGTCGCCTCGTCTCTCAGGAACCCGCCATGCGCCCGCACTCATCCCGACTCCGCCTGTGGTGCGCCAGCGCGGTTTTGCTGTGGGCCACTCTGCCGCCGCCCTTGCACGCCCAGACGGCGCCACCGCCCACCGTGGCGGCCGCATCCGACCTCAAGTTCGCCATCGAGGAAATCGCGGCGCGGTTTGAAAAGGAAACCGGCCACCGTCTGCGGCTGGTGTTTGGTTCGTCGGGCAACTTCAAGACGCAGATCTTGCAAGGTGCGCCGTTTCATCTGTTCATGTCGGCCGATGAAGGCTTTGTGTATGAGCTGGCCGACGCCGCTAAAACGCTGGACCGGGGCCGCGCGTATGCGGTGGGGCGCATTGGCATCATCGTTCCTGCGGGGTCGCCGCTCAAGGCCGATGGCGAGCTCAAGGACTTGGCCGCTGCGCTCAAGGATGGCCGACTGCAAAAGTTTGCCATTGCCAACCCCGACCACGCCCCCTACGGTGCCCGCGCCAAAGAGGCTCTGCAGCACGCCGGCCTTTGGAGCCAGCTGCAAGGCAAGCTGGTGCAGGGCGAGAACATTTCGCAAGCGGCGCAGTTCGCCACCTCGGGCTCCACGCAAGGCGGCATCATTGCGCAGTCGCTTGCGTTGGCGCCGTCGGTGGCCCAGCGCGGCACGTTCCAGCTGATCCCCGAAAGCTGGCACCAGCCGCTCAAGCAGCGCATGGTGCTGATGCGCGATGCACCACCCGGTGCGCGTGCTTTTTATGACTACCTGGGCACCCCTGCGGCGCAGGAGGTCATGGTGCGCTACGGCTTTGCAGTGCCGAACAACTGAACGACACGCCCCCATACCGCAAAGATGGACAGGCTTTGAGCAGGAACCCCATGGATTGGCAAGCACTGGTACTTTCGTTGGAGCTGGCTGCGGTCACGCTGCTGGTTCTTTTGCCCCCAGGGCTGCTGCTGGCGCGCTGGCTTGCAGTCACCCGTTTCAAGGGCAAGGCGTGGGTGGAGGCGCTGGTGGTGCTGCCTTTGGTGTTGCCGCCCACCGTGCTGGGCTACTACCTGCTGGTGTCGCTGGGCGGCGCCTCGCCCGTAGGGCGGTGGTTGTCAGACACGCTGGGCGTGGGGCTGACCTTCAATTTTCTGGGGCTGGTGGTGGCCTCGGTCATCTTCAACATTCCCTTCATGGTGCAGCCCGTGCAGCGCGCGTTCGAGGCCATTCCGCGCGACCTGGGCGAGGCGGCCGCTGTGAGTGGGCTGAGCGCATGGCAGACCTTCTGGCGCGTGGAGCTGCCCCTGGCCTGGCCGGGCATTGTGTCGGCCATGGTGCTGACTTTTGTGCACACGCTGGGCGAGTTTGGCGTGGTGCTGATGGTGGGGGGCAGCATTCCCGGCGAGACCCAAACCATTGCCATATCGATTTATGACCGCGTGCAGTCGTTTGACCTGGCGGGCGCCAATCAGATGGCGCTGCTGGTGGTGGTGTTTTCGCTGGTGGCGGTGGGCGCGTCGTTCTTTGCGTCGGCACGGCTGGCGGTGCGGCGATGAGTACACCTCAAGACCTGCCGGAGCGGGCTCTGGCTCTGGAGCTGGACGTAGAACAGACACTGCCCATGCCGCTGTCGGGCAGCCTGCGCTGTGGCCCTGGCGAACTGGTGGCACTGGTGGGGCCATCGGGCGCGGGCAAAACCTCTCTGATGCGCATTCTGGCGGGCCTTATGCGGCCCCAGAGCGGCCGTGTGGTGGTGGGCGGGGAGGTGTGGTGCGACACCGCACAAGGCATCTTTTTGCCACCGCAGCGGCGCCATGTGGGGCTGGTGTTTCAGCACTACGCGCTCATGCCGCACCTCAGCGCGCAAGGCAATGTAGCGCTGTCGCTGTTGCACCTGCCTGCTGCGCAGCGCGCGCAGCAGGCCCGCCATTGGCTGAACCATGTGGGGCTGAGCGCTGACCAGCAGCAGCGCAAGCCTGCGGGCCTGTCGGGCGGGCAGCAGCAGCGCGTGGCGGTGGCCCGCGCCCTGGCACGCGAACCCCGGCTGATGCTGCTGGACGAACCCTTTTCCGCCGTAGACCAGATGAACCGCGAGGGCCTGTATCGCCTGCTGGCCGACCTGCGGCGCGAGTTGTCCATCCCCATCGTGCTGGTCACGCACGACCTCAATGAGGCGCGCATGCTGGCCGACCGCCTGGTGGTGATGGACGCCGGTCAGGTGCTGCAGCAGGGCACACCGGCGTCCATTCACAACGCTCCACGCAATGCGCGGGTGGCCGACCTGGTGGGCATCCACAACCGGTTTGCCGGGGAGTGGCTGGGCCCTGCCGAGGGGTTGGCAGGGCAGGGGATGTTGCGCTGGTTGCCCCCCGGCTGCGCTGACGCCAACGCGCTGGTGATGGACCACAACCTGCCCTTGCTGACCGTGCGCGACAAGGGCAAGCTGCCACCCGGCCAGGCCGTGAACTGGGTCGTGACCAGCGATGGCATCACCCTGTTGGCGCCCCAGGCAGCGTGCGAACCTGGGGACCTTGCTGCGCAGGTGGTGGAGGCGCGCCATCTGGGCGAGATATCGCTCATCACGCTGTCGCTGGCGGCCGTGCCCGGCGCGCGCATGACGCTCACCCTGTCGGGTATGCAGCGCCAAGACCTGGCGGTAGGGGCGCACGTGAGCGTGCGACTGGACCTTGGCCTGGTGCATGTGATGCCCGTGCGAACAGGCTAGAGGCCCCACACCTGCAGCGAATAAAAAATCAAAAACAATAGCTGCCAGCGCTTTATAGATAAGCCCTAGATGCCATTTTGACTGATATTTTTATCGACAAAAACCGACTGGCAGTCTGCATGTTGCGCCACGCGCGATACTTGCCGATACGCCGCGCGCTGGGCCCGATGATCGAGCCATCGACCCACCGGGCGCCTTGATGTACGCCCCACCCACAACGGAGACACCTGATCCATGAGCCTGCCACTTCACCCCCTGGACACCGAACTGTTGGCCCGCGCCTTGCCCTTGCTGGACGAAGAATGGCTGGCCAAGGACGCCGACCTGGCCCCCGTGCTGCCCACTGTGTTGGCCCGCAACGTGGGGCAAGACTGGCACAAGGCCGGCACCTTCCGCCACCACCTGGTGGGCGTGGCCCGCTCGCTCACACTTTGGCAGCAACCGCGCGACGTGCGCCTGCTGGGCCTGCTGCACAGCGTGTACGGCAATGCGTTTGTCGACCTGGTGAAGTTTGACCCCGCCAAGGAGCGCGCCCGCGTGCGTGAGCTGGCGGGCGAATCGGCGGAGCACCTGGTGTTTCTGTTTTGCACCCAGTCGCGCACACAGTTTGTGCAAAAGGTGCTGGCCCACGCGCTAGAGGCCGACGGCAGCATGGTGCTGGACAAGGACGGCCAGCAGCACACGCTCACGCCCTACGAGGTGGCGGCTTTCATCATTGTCAGCATGGCCGACACGATAGAGCAGTGGTTCAGCTGGCAGGACGACATCTTCTCGCGCTTTCCAGACGTGCAGCACCGTAACCAGAAAGCGCACTGGGCGGCATCGCTGTGGCCCGGCCCCATGCGGCCCAGCGGGCGCATGCTGCACCAGATTGCCGCGCTGGGCAAAGCGCTGCAGCACCCGGGCCTCAAGAACCAGCTGCCACTGCCGCCCGTGTTTGCCGATTGCAGCCAGCACCTGTCTGCCGCCAACGAGGCCGCTGCCACATCGCTGTATTGGTCGGTCATTCAGCAAGACCAGCCCCTGGTAGACCTGGACGTGGCCACCGGTGTGCTGGAGAGCGCCATCCGCCACAACCCCTGGGTGGCCGAGCCGCAAATGGTGCTGGCCCAGCTGTACCTGTCGGCCGGGCGCAAGGACGACGCCAAGGCCGCCGCGTCGAGCGCGCTGCACCTGTTCAGCGCCTGGGGCAATGCCTGGGACAAACGCGTGCAATGGGACGCCTGGGTGGCCTGGACCCGCATCCTGCTGCAAGGCGCGATGGTAGAAGGCACCTGGCCCGAACGGCTGGACAAGCTGAACAACGTTGCGCTGAGGGGGTAACGCCCGAACCCCGCGAACGCGGGGCCTTTCGTTATGCTGATGGGTTGTAAGAAAATGAAAACTTAGTTGTTCCTGTTTGATCGGGAAAACCCTAGGATGCACCCATCTCTCAACGAAAGGTATCTGTGAACAAGCGCAACCTGCTGCAAACCACTCTGGCCCTGGCCCTCACCGCTGGCTTGTCGACCGGCGCCATGGCGCAAGACAAGCCCATCAAGGTGGGCGTCACCGGCGGCCCCCACGCGCAAATTTTTGAAGTGGTCAAAAAGGTTGCCGAGAAAGACGGCCTCAAGATCCAGATCGTGGAATTCAGCGACTACGTGCAGCCCAACGCTGCGCTGTCCGCAGGCGACCTGGACGCCAACAGCTACCAGCACAAGCCCTACCTCGACGCGCAGGTCAAGGACCGCGGCTACAAGCTGGTGTCGGTGGGCTACACCGTCAACTTCCCCATTGGCCTGTATTCCAAGAAGGTCAAGAAGCTCGAAGATCTGAAGGAAGGCGCCAAGTTCGGCATCCCCAATGACCCCACCAACGGCGGCCGCGTGTTGCTGGTGCTGCAGGACAAGGGTCTGATCAAGCTGCGTGAAGGTGCTGACCTCAAGGCCACGCCGCTCGACGTGGTGAGCAACCCCAAGAAGATCAAGTTTGTGGAACTGGACGCGGCGCAGTTGCCCCGTTCGCTCGACGACCTGGACGCCTCGGCCATCAACACCAACTTTGCGCTGTCGGCCGGCCTGAACCCTGGCAAGGACGCGATTGCGCAAGAAAACGCCAAAAGCCCCTACGTCAACCTGATCGCTGTGCGCGAGGCCGACAAGGGCAAGCCGTGGGTTGCCAAGCTCGTCAAGGCCTACCAGTCGGAAGAAGTGAAGAAGTTCATCCAGACCGAGTTCAAGGGCTCGGTGCTGCCGGGCTTCTGATCGGGGGCGCAGAGCGCCCTGAAAGCACCAAAGTTTTGAGCCAAATTGGCACCTAGCGCTTACCCAGCAAGCGCTAGGTGCTATTTTTTTTGCAGGTGCATTGGCCCGTCCGTGTGCTGGGTGATTCAGGCCCCGCCACTTGCCCCCACAATGGGGAGGTTAACGTTCGGTAACACCAGGCGCCACCTCTTTCCCCTTTATGTCCTCGGCAGAACGAATCCTCACGGCGTCGTGCATCGCGGCGGTTGCGGCGTTCTATGTGGTTTCGCCCGGTGTGGCCGACGAGCGCATGCAGCTGTTTCTGGACAATGCCTCCTGGACCTTGTCCATCAGCCTGGCCGCCTGGTGGGCTTGGCAGGGGCGCGCACAGGTGCTGCCGGCCGAGCGTCAGCTCCATACCGGCCTGTTCGCCGGTGCGCTGCTGGTGGCCGTGGGGCAGATGGTGTGGAACCTGCAGGTCGCGCTGGACTGGAACCCTTTCCCCGCGCCTGCCGATCTGTTTTTTCTGACCGCCGCCCCGCTGTGGGGGCTGACGGTGATTCGCGCCACGTTCGCGCGGCTGTCGCGCGACCGTGCTTACCCTGCTGCGCTGGATTTTGGCGGCGCGGTGCTGGCCCTTGTGGCCTTCACGCTGGTCATGTACCTCCCCACGGGGGAAATGCGGTCCGCTGCCGTCGGCGCCGTTCTGGTGCTGTATCCGGCCGTGTTTCTGGCCGCTGCCGGTATCACGGCCCTGGCCATTCCCACTGTCGGCATACGCATCACGTGGTCCCATCTTTTGGTGCTGTTGGGCATGTTTGGCTACGGCCTGAGCTGGATGCACTGGAACCTGCTGGTCATCAACAACACCGCCGTGCCCGGCAGCTGGTTCAACGCCACGTTCAGCTTGGCAGCGCTGGCGCTGGGCTGGGGTGCACGCTGGCTGCGCTTTGAAGTGTCTGGCGACGCCGACTACCGCAGGCGGTGCGACCAGGCCATGAACTATGTGCCCTTGGTGTCCATGACGCTGGCTGCCATCACGCTTGCGCTGCTGTTTGTGGCGGGCGACGGGCGCCAGGGCCTGCAGATTTTGATTTTTGTTTGCTGCCTGGTCGTGCTGCTGCTTGCCGCGCTGCGCCAGGTGATTGTGGTGGGCCTGCTCAACCGCCTGCGCACCGCCGAGGCGGCAGTGCTGCGCAACGAAGAGCAGCTGTACCAGCTGGCGCATTTTGATGCGCTCACCGGGCTGCCCAACCGGCGGTATTTTGAAGACTCGCTGGAACGCGCCGTTGCCGAGGCGTCGCGCCATGCGCAGTCGCCCGACCGCCGCGTGGCGCTGCTGCTGATCGACCTGGACCATTTCAAAAGCGTGAACGAAACCTACGGCCACCGCGTGGGCGACGCGCTGCTCAGCGAGGTCGCCGCGCGCATCCGCACCCTGCTGGGGGGGCAGGGGCTGCTGGCACGCCTGGCCAACGACCAGTTCACCGTGATGCTGCTGCGCTCTGCGTCGCGCACCGAGCTGGCGCAAACAGCGGCCTCCATCGTCGAGGGACTGTCCCAGCCGTGGGACCTGTCGGAGGTGGGTGAACAGTACATGGGCGCGAGCATTGGCATCAGCCTGTTCCCCGACGATGCGGCCAATTGCGTGGAGCTGGTGCAGCACTCGCATTCGGCCCTGCACGCCACCAAAAGCGCGGGGCGCAGCTCGTACCGTTTTTACATCGAAGAGTTTACGCAGATCACCCGTGGGCGGCTGGAGCTGCGCCGCCGTCTGCACCACGCGCTGCAGGCGGGCGAGTTCGCGCTGGTGTACCAACCGCAGCTCAATCATTTGCGCCACACCGTGGGCGCCGAGGCGCTGCTGCGCTGGTCGGTGGACGGCAAGGCGGTGCCGCCTGACGAGTTCATCCCGCTGGCAGAAGACAGCGGGCTCATCGTGCCGATCGGCATGTGGGTGTTCGAGACCGCCTGCCAGCAGGTGGCGCAGTGGCGCGCTGCGGGCTGGCAGGTGCCGGTGATTTCGGTCAACGTGTCCACCATTCAGCTGCGCGAGCCCGGTTTTGCGCAGGCGCTGCTCGCTGTGGCCGAGCGGGCCGGGGTGCCGCCCGCCGGGCTGGTGCTGGAGATCACCGAGTCGCAGTTGCTGGACGAGTCGCTCTACGGCATTGCGCTGGACCTGAAGAACGCGGGGTTTGCGCTGTCCATCGACGACTTTGGCACCGGCCACTCGTCCCTCATCAAGCTGCGGCGCCTGCCGGTGGGTGAGCTCAAGATCGACAAGGTGTTTGTGCGCGACATCGTGCACGACGTGAACGACCGCGAAATCTGCGCCACCGTCAACGCCCTGGCCCGCACGCTGGGGCTGGAGGTGGTGGCTGAAGGGGTCGAGACCGAAGAGCAGTTCGAGCTGCTGGTCAAGATGGGCTGCCAGCGGTTTCAGGGCTGGCTGTTTGCGCCCGCGCTGCCGCCCGCGCTGCTGGCCGAGCGGTGGCTGCAGCGGGGCGATGCGTGGAGTTCTGAGTCAGCGCCGGTCGACGCCACTGCGGGGCCGAATGGCGCCTGACGCCAGCCCCGCCTCGTAGCGCCGCAGTTCATCGCGCACCACGGGCATCAAAAAGTACAGGCCCACCACGTTGGCCAGCGCCATCGCAAAAATCATGGCGTCTGAAAAGTCGATCACCGGCCCCAGCCCCATGCAGGAGCCAGCGACCACACAGGCCAGAAACAGCAGCTTGAACACCAGGCCCGTCACCACGTTGTCGCCCAGCAGGTACGCCCAGGCCTGCAGGCCGTAGTACGACCAGGTGACCATGGTGGAGAACGCAAACAGCACCACGGCCAGCGCCAGCACATACGGAAACCACCACACCGCGCTGGCAAAGGCGGCCGATGTCAGCGCCACCCCACGCGCGTCACCCGCTACCGGGGTGAGCCCGCCCGCATCGACATGGCCGGTGACGATGATGGCCAGCGCCGTCACCGTGCAGATCACCACCGTGTCGATGAACGGCTCCAGCAGCGCGGCGTAGCCCTGTGACACCGGCTGGTCCGTCTGCACCGCTGAATGCGCGATGGCTGCCGAGCCCACGCCCGCCTCGTTGGAAAACGCCGCGCGCTTGAAGCCTTGGATCATGGCCCCCAGCACGCCGCCTGCCACGCCCTCCGCCGAAAAAGCGCCCTGCACAATCTGCTCCGCCGCCCACAGCAACTGGTCGGCATGCAGCCCCAGCACCACCAGCCCTGCGCCCACGTAGGTGAACGCCATGAACGGCACCACCGCCTCAGTCACCCGCGCAATGGACCGGATGCCGCCCAAAATGACCATGCCCACCAGCGCTGCCAGCACCAGCCCGAACACCCAGCCCCGGCCCGCCAGCGGGCTGTCGGCACCACCCGTCACGCCCACCACTTGCTGAAAGCTCTGGTTGGCCTGGAACATGTTGCCCCCGCCCAAAGCGCCGCCCACGCAGCACACAGCAAAAAACACGGCCAGCACCCTGCCCAGCACCGGGCGGCCGCGCTCGGCCAGGCCTTTAGAGAGGTAGCGCATGGGCCCGCCCGAGACGGCGCCAGTGACCGGGTCCACATTGCGGTACTTCACGCCCAGCGTGACCTCGGTGAACTTGGAGGCCATGCCCAGCAGCCCCGCCACGATCATCCAGAACGTAGCGCCCGCGCCGCCCAGGCCGACCGCCACGGCAACGCCCGCAATATTGCCCAGCCCCACCGTGCCCGACACGGCGGTGGTTAGCGCCTGAAACGGTGTTACCTCGCCCGCCATGGCCGGGTTGGAGTAGCGCCCGCGCACCACGGCGATGGCGTGGCCGAAACCGCGGAGCTGAATGAAGCGAAACGCCAGCGTGAACACCAGCGCGGCCAGGATGAGCCAGCCCACGATGAGCGGAAACTCGGTGCCACCCACTGGCACGGCATAAAAGATGGCGCCCGACACGGCGTCGGCATATGGGGCGAGGGCGGCGCTGATGCGCTCATCCACGCTGAGGGGCGCTGGCGTCATGGCGGGGGGCTCCGGGTATGTTCTGCCGGTCATCATCCCCCACGCTTCCCCGCAGACACCTCAGCGGCCCCGTGCTGTGGTGGGGGATGCCGCTGGAGCACTTCTGTTTTGATAGCTGCCAGCGCTTGGTGGACAAGCGCTGGAGGCCAATTTGGCTTTGAATTGCCTTGAAAAACAAAACCCGGCGCAGGGCCGGGTTCGTGAGGGGCTTTAGTGCGTTAGCCCGTAGCAAAGCGCCCTCGGGCGTCAGCCTTCAATCAAGCTGCCTGCGAAACACGCCCTTGGTTGGCGGCCACGCTGGTGTGGGTGCTGATGTCCAGTTCGGCCGATGCCAGGGCGGCGGCCTTGGTGTCCGGGCCCATGGCCACCCCTTCGGCGCGCACAAAACGCACGTCGGTAATGCCGAAGAAGCCGAACACCACCTTCAGGTAGCTCTCCTGGTGTTCCATGGCCTGGCCGCCTTCGCTGGCGGAATACACGCCACCACGGGTGGACGCCACGATCACCGTCTTGCCTCCGGCCAGGCCCACGGGGCCCTTGTCGGTGTACTTGAAGGTGCGGCCAGCCTGGGCCAGGCGGTCGATCCAGGCCTTGAGCTGGCTGGGGATGCTGAAGTTGTACAGCGGCGCGCCCACCACGATCACGTCAGCCGCCAGAAACTGGCTGACCAGGGCTTCAGACAGCGCGTTTTCGGTGCGTTCCAGTTCAGTGGAAGCCGCCTGGCCGGTGCGAAAACCCATCGACTGCGCCGACAGGTGCGAGGGCGCCTGCGCAGCCAGGTCCAGGTATTGCACGGTGGTGCCAGGGTGTGCGGCCTGCCAGGCTGCCACGGTGTGGGCGGTGAGTTGGCGGGATACGGACTGTTCGCCGGTGATGGCGGAATCAATGTGAAGCAGTTGCATGAGGATCTCCTGAAACGAAAGGCCGATGGGGCTGTGGTGGTAGCCACACCGTGTGGCCAATGGATCAATTGTGGAGATCAATCCAATCGTTGATAAGGTAGGGAACTTGCGATAGATTGTTCTACCCATAGAACGAATCCCGCGCTCTCCAAACCTGTTTTCACGCCATGCAAGACCTCAACGACATGCTGTATTTCGCCGAAGTAGTGGAGCGCGGTGGCTTTGCCGCTGCGGGCCGTGCGCTCGGCATTCCCAAATCCCGCCTGTCCCGGCGCGTGTCAGAGCTGGAGACCCAGCTGGGCGTGCGCCTGCTGCAGCGCACCACGCGCAAGCTGTCTTTGACCGAGGTGGGCGAGGCGTATTTGCGCCACTGCCAGGCCATGCGCGAATCGGCCCAGGCGGCAGCCGATGTGGCGGCCCAGGTGCAGACGGTGCCTTGCGGCACCATCCGTGTGAGCTGCCCTGTGACGCTGGCGCAAACCGTGGTGGCCGAGCTGATGCCCCGCTTTCTGGCCGACTACCCCCAGGTGCGGATTGAAATGCTGGTGAGCAACCGCGCGGTGAACCTGGTGGAAGATGGCGTCGACGTGGCCTTGCGCGTGCGGCCCACGCTGGACGACAGCGGCAGCATGGTGGTCAAGCGGCTGGACCACACCACGCAGATCCTGGTGGCCAGCCCCGACCTGCTGATCCGCCAGGGCACGCCCCAAACGCTGGAAGATCTGGCAAAGCTCGACAGCATTTCCATGTCGGCGCCCGACGGGCGCTCCACCTGGAACCTCATCGGCCCCGGCGGCGTGCAGCAGATGGTGCAGCACACCCCGCGGTATGTGGCCGACGACCTGCTCACCCTCAAATATGCGGCGGTTGCGGGCACGGGCGTGTGCTGGATGCCTGATTACATGTGTCAGGACGAAATGCGCGAACGCAAACTGGTGCGCGTGCTGCCCGACTGGGCACCGGCCCCTGCCATCGTGCATGCGGTGTTCCCGTCACGCCGGGGGCTGTCTCCCGCGGTGCGGCGCTTTCTGGACTACCTGGGCGAGGCCATGCCGGGGCGCAGCAGCCTGAGTAGCCGCCAGGCTTTGCAGGGGCTGGACGGGGCGGATATCTGAAGGCGACAGGGTGCGGCGCGCGTTGTCTGCTCACAACGCTGCACAAAAACGCACAGATGTACTTGGTGAGGGTGTGACACGCGGTCGTGTCGCGCGACTTTTGCGCGAATGACCTGCCGCAGCAGGCGGACGCACTGAAAGTGCTGCGTTTTGCCCCCACAATGCAACGAATTGCAACTGCGTGGGCAGTGTTTTGTGCGGGGTACGCACAGGCCAGGCCCCAGAGATTTTTCGTGACCACCTCACATCCCATCGACCACCATATCCAGCAAGTGCGCGTGCACCCTGCCGTGCGGGCCATCGTGATCCCGCCGTGCCCCGAGTCGCTGCTGCGCCTGCAGGCCATCATGGCCGAGCCCGAGCTGGATTCGGTGGCGTTGGAGCAGCTCGCATCGTCTGATGTCGCCATGGCTGCGGCGCTGATCCGGCTGGCCAACAGCCCGTTGTATGGGCTGGCGCAGCCCGTGCAGACGGTGGGCATGGCACTCACCGTGCTGGGCTTGCGGCCGTCGGTGGAGCTGCTTGCCGCGTTCATCACGCGCAACGCGCTCATGGTGCGCTCGCCGCTGCTGGAGCATTTCTGGGAAAGCTCGCAACGCCGTGCCATTGCGTGCGAACACATCGGCCACCAGCTGTACAGCCTGGACCCCGGCCTGGGCTACAGCTTTGGGCTGTTCTGCCATGTCGGCATGCCGGTGCTGGTGAAGGCGGTGCGCGGCTATGCAGGCACGGTGACCGAAGCCCTGGCCCGCAAGGACCGCACCTTCACCCAGACCGAAAACGCCAGCCACCGCACCGACCACGCAGTGATGGGCGCCATCGTGGCGCGCACCTGGCACCTGCCGGGCGACGTGGCGCAGGCCATCTGGCTGCACCACGACTTTGCGTGCCTGGGTGACGAGCGGTTCAACCCCACGGTGCGCCACCTGGTCGCCCTGGGCCTGTTGGCCGAGTACCTGGTCAACCACCACGACAACCTGACCCCCACACGCGAATGGCTACTGCATGGCGAAGCCTGCATGCAGCACCTGGACGTGTCGGAGGACGAGCTCAACCACTGGATCGATGAACTGCACCCGGCTTTTGAGGCGGTGCGGTTCTGAGGTCCAAGTTCTCCGGTCAGGGTTGACGCATGGCTGCCGCCAAGGTAGTCAACGCGCTGCGTCGATAAGGTCCGCAATGGCCCCATAGCCCCATCGCCGGGCGTGCTGGGCGGCGGTCAGCCCGTCTCCATCCACCAGCGCGGTCTGGGCGCCCAGCGTCAGCAGTTTTTGCACCGCTGCAGTATGCCCGTTGAGGGCCGCAATCATCAGCGCCGTCCTGCCTGCGGTGTCGCGCGCATCCACGGGCACGCCCTGGTTGACGAGGCTTTCCACCTCGCGGGCGTTGCCCACGCAGGCTGCGTCGCGCAACGCCCGTGGCAGCGACGGGTCGAGCGCCTTTTGCATCCGTGGTGCGACTTCTGCCGGGTCGCCGCTCGCCGCGTTGCCGCTGGGCAGGCTGCGGGCCATCGGTGGCTGATCATGTGGCGATGGCGCCGCGTGGGACGGCGTTGTGCGCGGCGGAGTCATCGAACGGGCTACGGACCTGTCCTGCATGGCTGAGTGCTCATACAGTTCTGCGCGGGCACCTTCTGCCGAAGCAGGAGCGGGAGCAGGGGCAGGGGCAGGGGCAGGTGCGGCTGGCGCCCGCGGCGTGGCGGGCGTGGCGGGCGGCGATGCGGGGAAACCGGACATCGCAGCGTCCGTGCCCGGGCGCGTGAGGGGTTCCGGCTCCCGGGTCGCTGGTGCCGAACGTTCTGAACGTTCTGAACGTGCGGCAGGTGCTGCAGGGACTGCGGTGGGCAAAGGTGCAGGTGCCGCCGCAGGGACCGGTGCCTGAGCGCGCTGCTGACCAAAAGCGATGTCACGTTCTTCGGGCGTTCCACGCTCGAACTGCGGCATCAGCAAGCCCGTCAGGCCAACCAGGGCGACGGTGGCCAGCGCCGATATCTTCCAGCGCGACTGGTTGGCGGCGGCTCGGCTGGGGAGGGCTGTTGCGGGCGGTGAAGCCGTGGCGGAGGCTGCCGCCAGCATCTGCGCATGCGCCCGCACGGCGTCACGCACCTGCGCACCCGGGCGGGCGTCCTCCTGCGCGCTGGCCTCCTGGTACCGGCGGACCAGTTCGTCATCCTGCCTGGTCATGCAAACTCCTTGAGGTGCTGGCGAAGGCTGGCCCGCGCATAGCGCAGGCGGCTCTTGGCGGTTTCAAAATGGACGCCGGTGGTCTCGGCAATCTCCTGAACGCTGAGGTCGCCTTCGGCCTGCAGCAAAAACGCCTCGCGCTGCTCCTGGGGCAGTTGCTCCACCGCGGCGATCAGCGCGGTGGCCTGCTCGCGCGACTGCAATTGCCGCACTGGCCCGTAGCCTGAATCAGCCACCAGCGTGTCCGCCAGGCTGCGCTCGTCCTCGTCGCTCGTGTCCAGACTGGTGTGGTTTTTGGCGGTGCGAACATGGTCCACCAGCCGGTTGTGCGCCAGGGTGAACAGCCAGGTCCGAAACTTCGCCCTGGCCTCGTAGCTGCCCGCACTGCGCGCCACGGCAAACCACACGTCCTGCAGCAGGTCATCCGCCACCGCCTGCACCTTCACGCTGCGGAACACAAACCGCCACACTGCCAGCTCGTGCCGTTCGTACAGCGTGTCAAACGCGCCCATGTCTCCTCCGGCGTAACGCAGCATCAGCGTCTCGTCGGCGTCTTCGGAGGGTGGGGCGGCAGGCACCCGCGCATTATGCGAGGGGGCCCTCATTCGCCGGCGGCTGCGTCGGGCATGGAGGCATCCATCCCTACCTGGGGTCGGGAACGTAAGAAAAACGGTCCGACTGCGGAAACGCGCGCGGCACCTGCGGCCCTGCGATGGGCTCGCGGATCACGCCGCTGGCGATCAGGTTGTCGAGGCTGTCGTATCGGATGTTGATGACTTCGTTGGGCCGGTCCTGCAATCGCGTGAACGTGGTGTGCGTGACAACCGACGTCTCGCGCTGGCCGTGGGCCGTGCCCAGCTTGGCCGACGGCTTGGCCACGCTGTCGGCCGCCTGCGACCGCGCCAAAGACTCGGCCAGATTGGAGGGGGCGGGCGCTGGAGCTGGACGCGACCGGGGCACAGGCTCGTCGCGCAGGCGCCCCAGGCGATTGCCGCCGTCGCCTTCGCCCATGCCGTTGTCACGGTGTTCGCGCTGACTGTTGGGCTCCGGCGCAACGGAACGCGCGGGCGCTGGCGTTTGTTCCCGAAACAGCGCGATGCCAATCACGCCCACGTGCGCCGGGCGTCCCGTGCGGCTGGCGTACGAGTTGGCAATGTGAGAGAACTCAAATGCAGCCACCTCGCTGCTGCTTTTGCGCCAGCCTGTGATCTCGTAGCGCTCGTAGGGCGAGAAAACGTACCCGCGCTGGTCCCAGGCTGCGGTTTCGCCGCTGAGAACGTTCACGCCGTCCACCGAAGGCACGGCCAGCACCCGCTCACCGATCCGGTTGCGCACGGTGATGGCATAGCGTGCACCTGGGCGGCCCGCCACCCAATGTTCCCCCTTGGCAAAGTGCACAGGCAGTGTGGCCCCGGTATCCCGGTCGACGATGGTCACGTCGGCCAGGCGGCCAATGGCATGGGCGGACAGGCTGGTCAGCGCCAGCAGAGCGGCCAGTCCCGTGAGGGCGGTCAGGGCGGGGAGGGTGAGTGAACCGTGTTTCATGGCAGCTCCAATCCAAAAAAGATGTTGGTGCTGAGTGAAACGAACGGGAGGGGTCCATGGGGTTAAGGCAGGGCAAAAAAATTCACATCTTTTTGCCCCTTTTCCTGGGCTGGACCACCTGGCCACCTCGCGGCCCTGCGGCCCCGCGCGCGCCAGGCTACCTACGCTATCAACGCAGCTCAGTGAGCAAGTCGGCGCACGCCCGGCACGGAAAGGGCTTTGCTTGTGGCGCCGCGCATGTTCTGCGAAGCGCCGGTGCCGCTGCCGCTGCCGCTGCGAGAGCCTGTGCGGGTACCCATGCCACCGGCCACATGGAACACTGCCACCAGATCAGCCAGGCGCTGTGCCTGTTCGCGCAGGTTCTCTGCAGCCGCAGTGCTTTCGCCCACCAGTGCGCCGTTTTGCTGCGTCATCTGGTCCAGCTGCGTCACCGCCACGTTGACTTGCGAGATGCCGTCGCTTTGCTCGGCAGCCGCAGTGCTGATCTCTCCGATGATGCCGTTCACGCGCTGAACGCCTTGCACGATTTCGTTCATCGTCACGCCTGCGTTGGCCACCAGCTGGGTGCCTGAGTCCACCTTCTCGACGCTGGACTGGATGAGTGACTTGATCTCTTTGGCTGCCGCCGCGCTGCGCTGAGCCAGGCTGCGCACTTCAGTCGCCACTACCGCAAAGCCGCGCCCTTGTTCACCGGCACGGGCCGCTTCGACCGCCGCATTCAGCGCCAGGATATTGGTCTGAAACGCGATGCCGTCGATCACACCAATGATGTCGGAGATCTTCTGGCTGCTGTGGTGGATGTCCTGCATGGTGCTCACCACCTGCTGCATCACCTCGCCGCCCTTGGTGGCGGTGCCCGCTGCCGTGGTGGCCAACTGGTTGGCCTGGCGGGCCGAATCAGCGCTCTGGCGCACGGTGGCGGTCAGCTCTTCCATGCTGGCTGCGGTCTGCTCCAGGCTGCTGGCGGCTTGTTCAGTGCGGTTGCCCAGGTTCTGATTGCCGCTGCTGATGTCGTCGCTGGTGCTGCGCAGCTGCCCAATGTTGTCGCGCACGGCAGACACCAGCTCATGAAAACGCTGCTGCATGTCGCGCACGGCCACCATCACGCTGCCGGTGTCGCCCGCCTTGACATGCACGGGCACAGTGAGGTCGCCCTGCTGTATGGCCTGCACCACAGCGCGCACTTCGTTGGGTTCTGCGCCCAGCTCGCGGCCGATGCTGCGCGACACCAACACCGTGGCACCGACGCTGATCAGCACGGCCAGCAGGGTGATGGCAAGCATCACACCCGTGAACTGGCTTGCGTCCTGGTTGGCCGTTTCGCTGTTTTTGGTGATTCGGGCTTCTTCGTAGTCTATGAGCTTGTTGGCAGCTGCCAGCCACTGCTCGTATTGGGGCTTGGCCTCGGCCCAGAGCAGGGTCTCTGCGCCTGCGCGGTCACCGGCCTGCATCAGTGCAACCACCTTGCTGGTGGTTGCCACCGTGCGGGTCTCGATGTCCTTGAGGGCTTGCACCATGGGCCCCACTTCGGGCGGCACCTGTGTGGCGGTTTTGAGGACCGCATCCAGCTGCGTGGCCGATTTGGCGTAAAAATCGGCCAGCCGCGCGATGGATTCCACTTCCTTCTTGCGCGCATCTTCGTTGGGCGCCAGCACCACGTCGCGCACTGCGATGGAGCGGTCATGCGCCGACCCCCGGAAGTTGATGGCCACGCGCTGGATGACCGCGTTCTGGGTGGCGTTGGCCGTCAAGGCGTTGTCAATGCCTCGGGCTGTCAGCATGCTGTAGATCGACATACCCAGCAAAGCCACGATGACCAGGCCGAAGCCCGCCATCAGACGCTGACTGATTTTCCATGTGTGCATTGAAATGTGCCTCGTGAAGATGTTCTGAAACGGAGATGGCAATACAGACCGGCAGTGACAGAAGTGCTTACGCTGCACCGCTACCTATTTGCAATTAGTAACGATTGTACGCCTTGGTCGCAAAACAAACTGATGTGTTTAAATTAAACAAACGATAGTCAAAATCTTCATAGGTCATTGAAGGTAGTTGCTTGTTAGATGATTTGGCGATTAAATTAAAAGAATTAAGTCGTTTGGGTTTTAAAGACCGGCTCGCAGAATGCCGACACTGTGAGCACCACTTCCATCATCATCGTCCCCGGCTGGCGCGACTCTGGCCCCGGACATTGGCAAAGCCTGTGGGCCGAACGGCTGCCACACGCCCGCCGCGTGGTGCAGGACGACTGGATCACACCCACGCGTACGGCTTGGGTGGGGCAGCTCGAAAAAACCGTCCTGGCCGCGCCGCACCCGGTGGTGATCGTGGCGCACAGCCTGGGCTGCATCGCCACAACGCACATGGGGCCGGATGCCGCAGCTCGTATCTGCGGCGCATTGCTGGTGGCGCCCGCCGACCCGGAGCGCCGTGCCATCTTGAGCGACTTTGCGCCGGTGCCTTACGCGCCGCTGCCGTACCGCAGTATCGTGGTGGCCAGCAGCAACGACCCGTATTGCCCCATCCGCCTGGCCGGTGCCTACGCCCGTGCCTGGGCCAGCGAATTCGTACGCATGCAAAACGCCGGGCACATCAACGTCGACTCGGGCCATGGGGAGTGGCCGCTGGGGTGGGCTTTGCTGCAGTCGCTGGAAGGTGATCAGGCGGGCGGCAGTGCGCAGGTCGCGCGGGCTCCTGGTGTAGCGCACACGTCGTCCACAGCGGCGTAGCTTTAATACTCCTCAATTTATAGCTGCCTGCGCTTGCTGGATAAGCGCTAGAGCCTATTTTTGCTTGTATTTTTTGGCTTGCAAACTACAGTCGCAGGCTTGTCAGTGAGGGTGGGTGTGGGTTTAGGGTTCTATATTCCAAAATTGGATTAATTAACAAAAATATATTCTTTTGAGTTTTAAGCGACGCTCTGCACAATCCGCCATCTCCAGCTTTTCATCAGGCGACGCACCATGACGACTTCTCTGAAACTCAAGACCTTTTTGGCCACGCTGGCCCTGGCCACCAGTGGTCTGGCGGCAGCGCAAAGTACGCTGCTCAACGTGTCGTATGACGTGTCGCGCGAGTTCTACAAGGACTACAACACCGCGTTCGCCGCGCACTACAAGAAGACCACCGGCCAAGATGTGAAGATCGATCAGTCGCATGCGGGCTCCAGCGCCCAGGCGCGTGCCGTACGGGACGGGCTGGACGCTGACGTGGTCACCATGAACACCACGACCGACGTGCAGTTCCTGGCCGACAGCGGCGTGGTCGCCAAGGACTGGGCCAAGAAGTTTCCGCACGATGCATCGCCCACCACATCCACCATGCTGTTTTTGGTGCGCAACGGCAACCCCAAGGGCATCAAGGACTGGGATGACCTGATCAAGCCCGGCGTGCAGGTGGTCGTGGTGAACCCCAAGACGGGCGGCAACGGCCGCTACGCCTACCTGGCCGCCTGGGGCGCTGTGCGCGAAAAGGGAGGCACCGAACAGCAGGCCGCCGAGTTTGTCGCCAAGCTGTACAAGAACGTGCCGGTGCTGGCCAAGGGCGGGCGCGATGCCACAGCCACCTTCCTGCAACGCAACATCGGTGACGTGCTGATCACGTTTGAATCCGAAGTGGTGTCCATCGACCGCGAATTTGGCGCGGGCAAGGTCGACTCCATTTACCCGTCGGTGAGCGTGGTGGCTGAGAACCCCGTGGCCATTGTTGAACGCACGGTTGCCAAAAAGAACTCGGGCGCGCTGGCCAAGGCGTACCTAGACTACCTGTACTCGGACGAAGCGCAAGAAATTGCCGCCAAGCACGCTATTCGCCCCCGCTCGGAAGCCGTGCTCAAGAAGCACGCGGCCACGTTCAAGCCCCTCAAGCAGTTCACCGTGGCCAAGTACTTTGGTTCGCTGACAGAAGCGCAGAAGGTGCACTTCAATGATGGCGGCCAGTTCGACAAGATCTACAGCACCAAGTAAGCCAACATGACCGTCGCGACCTCTGCGGCCGCGCAGGGGGCCTTGTTGGCCTCCGCGCAGGCCGGACGGCGTGCGCCCAAGCGGGTGCTGCCAGGCTTTGGCATCACGCTGGGCTACACACTTTTCTATCTCAGCATCATCGTGCTGATCCCGCTGTCGGCGCTGATTTTCAAGACCTTCACGCTGACCTGGGACCAGTTCTGGGCGGCCGTCAGCTCGCCACGGGTGGTGGCGTCTTACCAACTCACGTTTGGCGCTTCGTTCATCGCAGCCTTGGTCAATCTGGTGTTTGGTCTGTTGATTGCCTGGGTGCTGGTGCGCTACAAGTTTGCGGGCAAGAAGATCGTGGATGCGCTGGTGGATTTGCCGTTTGCACTGCCCACCGCCGTGGCGGGTATCTCGCTGACTGCGCTGCTGGCGGGTAACGGTTGGGTCGGCCAGATTCTGGAGCCCATGGGCATCCAGCTGGCCTTCAAGCCCGCCGGTATCGTCATTGCGCTCATCTTTATCGGCCTGCCGTTTGTGGTTCGCACCGTGCAGCCCGTTTTGGAAGATGCTGAAAAGGAGCTGGAAGAGGCCGCTACGTGCCTGGGCGCCACGCGCTTGCAGACCTTTACCAAGGTCATCTTGCCCTCCATCACACCCGCGCTGCTGACCGGCTTTGCCATGGCATTTGCGCGGGCCGTGGGCGAATACGGCTCGGTCATTTTTATTGCGGGCAACGTTCCCATGGTGTCTGAAATCACGCCGCTCATCATTATCGGCAAGCTGGAGCAGTACGACTACGCGGGCGCTACTGCGGTTGCAACCGTGATGCTGGTCATCTCGTTCGTTTTGCTGCTCATCATCAACGCACTGCAAGCCTGGCAGCGCCGCCACGCAGGGGCACCAGCATGAGCGGGGCCGCTACAAGAACCGTGCGCCGCACACAGGCGGGTACGACAGAGTCGCCGTGGGTGCGCTACACGCTGATCGGTATCGCGCTGGCCTTCATGCTGCTGTTTCTGGTGCTGCCGCTCGCTGCGGTGTTTGCCGAGGCGCTGCGCAAAGGTTTTGGCGCTTATCTGGAAGGCCTGCGCGAGCCCGATGCCTGGTCGGCCATCAAGCTCACGCTGATAACCGCGTTGATTGCGGTGCCACTGAACCTGGTGTTTGGCGTGGCAGCGGCCTGGTGCATTGCCAAGTACGAATTTAGAGGCAAGGCGTTTTTGACCACGCTGGTGGACCTGCCGTTTTCGGTGTCCCCCGTGGTGGCAGGCTTGGTCTATGTGCTGATGTTTGGCGCGCAGGGCTGGTTTGGCCCGTGGCTGCAAGAGCATGACATCAAGATCATCTTTGCCGTGCCAGGTATTGTGCTGGCCACCGTGTTCGTCACCTTCCCATTCATCGCCCGCGAGCTGATCCCACTGATGCAGGCGCAGGGCAATGACGAGGAGCAGGCCGCCATCGTGCTGGGTGCTACGGGCTGGCAGACCTTCTGGTACGTGACTTTGCCCAACATCAAGTGGGGGCTGCTGTACGGTGTGATTCTGTGTAACGCGCGTGCCATGGGCGAGTTCGGCGCGGTGTCGGTGGTGTCGGGCCATATCCGTGGGCAGACCAACACCATCCCGCTGCACGTCGAAATTCTGTACAACGAATACCAGTCGGTCGCTGCGTTTGCCGCTGCATCCTTGCTGGCCTTGCTGGCTCTGGTCACGCTGGTCATCAAGACGATTGCCGAACACCGCAACGAGCAAGCCATGAAGGCCGCCGCCGAATTGCCCCCCGAGCGGCCCGCGTCATTGCCGGTGCCCACCGCCCGTTGAAGGAAGAAGAACACCATGAGCATTGAAATCCGTAACGTCAGCAAGCAGTTTGGCGACTTCCATGCGCTGCGCGATGTGAGCCTGGACATCGCATCGGGCGAACTCATCGCGCTGCTCGGCCCGTCGGGCTGCGGCAAGACCACGCTGCTGCGCATCATCGCGGGCCTGGAAACGGCCGATGTGGGCACCATCCATTTCAGCGGTGAAGACACCACCGACGTACACGTGCGCGAGCGCAACGTGGGCTTTGTGTTCCAGCACTACGCGCTGTTTCGCCACATGACCGTGTTCGAGAACGTGGCATTTGGCCTGCGCGTGAAGCCCCGCAAGGAGCGCCCGAGTGAAGCGCAGATCAAGCAGAAGGTGACCGATCTGCTGAAACTGGTCCAGCTTGATTGGCTGGCCGACCGCTTTCCTTCGCAGCTGTCGGGCGGCCAGCGCCAGCGTATTGCCCTGGCGCGCGCGCTGGCGGTGGAGCCCAAGGTGCTGCTGCTCGATGAGCCCTTTGGTGCGCTGGACGCCAAGGTGCGCAAGGAACTGCGCCGCTGGCTGCGCCGCCTGCATGACGAGTTGCATGTCACCTCGATCTTTGTGACGCACGACCAGGAAGAGGCACTGGAAGTGGCTGACCGCGTGGTCGTGATTAACCAGGGCCGCATCGAGCAAAGCGGCTCGCCCCAGCAGGTGTGGGACCAGCCTGCCAGCCCGTTTGTGTACGGCTTTTTGGGTGATGTGAACCTCTTCCACGGCCGCGCGCACGAGGGCCTGGTGCACCTCGATGGCATGCAGATCGATTCGCCCGAACACGCCACCACCCAGGACACCAAGGCGTTTGCCTATGTGCGCCCGCACGACCTGGACGTGCAGCGGTATTCTCCCGGCGCGGGGCTCGACGCCCAGGGCCGCCCGCGTGGCATCGTCGCGCAACTGAGCCGTGCCATCGTGGTGGGCCCCATTGCGCGGCTGGAACTTATTCCATCCGATGACCACAAACCAGCGGACAATGCGTCCCCAGACCACTTGATCGAAGCGCAGATCCCTGCGCAGCAGTTCAAGGAGATGGGTTTCAAAGAGGGCGAGACGCTGGTGGTGACACCGCGCCGCGCCCGGGTTTTTCTGGATCACGCCGCGGGCATCTGATTCCCCCTGAGCCGCTTCGCGTCTTCCCCCTGGGGGGACGCACCCGGGGACTGGCGGAGCCAGATCCACGGGTGCACTGGCTTGGGGCGCGCCGGTTTTTAGCATGCAGCGCCCCGGGCGATGGCTATTTGATGAGGGATAAAAATGAATTGGTTGACTGCGGCCCCGCGCCGTGTGCTGGCATTGATCAGCGTGGCTTGTGTGGCGATGCTGGCTTTTGGCATGTATTTGCAGCACGTGGTGGGCCTGGAGCCTTGCCCGATGTGCATCGTGCAGCGTTATGCTCTCATTGGTGTAGCAATCTTTACAGCTCTGGCAAGCGCTAGAGGCCAAAAAGGCTGGTGGATGACCATGGCCGCGCTGGCGCTGCTGTCGTCCGGGTTCGGCGCCTTTGTGGCTGCCCGCCAGAGCTGGCTGCAGTGGTATCCGCCCGAAATCGCGACCTGCGGGCGCGACTTCTACGGAATGATCGAAAACTACCCCATCAGCCGCGCCATCCCGATGATCTTCCGTGGCTCGGGCGACTGTGCAGAAATCGACTGGACCTTTCTGGGCGGCTCGATTGCCAACTGGTCGTTCCTTTGCTTTGTGGGGTTTGGGCTTGTGCTGCTAGCGCTGCTGGTGCGCGGCCTCAAGGGCGGGCGCCGCAGCGGTTCAGGTTATTCGATGGCCTGATGATGTGGGTGCATCGATCCCGCTAATAAGGCGCTCCCCGGAGCGCCTTATTCATTGGTGCACAGATGTCGGCTAATTGAATACCACGTCACCTGCATCCAACGACGGCGGACGCAGCAAGTCTTCATTGATGCCCATGGTCTGGCTGGCGCGCTCCACGGCTTGCCAAAGTGGAGGGGGCATTTGCAATATCTCTTCGGGCGAGTTAGAGCGCGCAATCCACGCGCTGATCTCCAGGTGCTGCTCGTAGGTGAGCAAATCCAGGTTCAGCATCTCGTCGATGATCTTCATCTTGGGTCCATCCGTGGTTCTTGGGGGTGGCTCCGCATTGGCAAGCCTGTGAATGCACCGCGTCGCCGTGCAATCGAAATGGGATGGTGCTGCAGCGGGACAGGTTTTCGCGCCGTGCAGAGGTGTCTTTAACACATGGTGCCCGAAGCCCCGATCTCAAGCAGGTAGGCATCGATGGAGTCAGTCTGCAGCCCCGGCGAGGTGGGGAAACGGCACACCTACGGTGCCATCCACCCAGGCAGGCAGCTTGTGCATGACGCTCTCGAACAGGTTGCTCGCCTGCCACTGTGCCAGCCAGGCGTGCAGGTGCGGCCAGGGCTGGGCATCCCACCAGACAGTATCAATGCCCGCGAACTGCCGCACGAACGGGGCAATCGCCATGTCCGCCAGGGCCGCGTGGTCCCCAAACAAGAAGGGGCATAGGGTAAGTCGCTCTTCCAGTCCTTGCAGCCACTCCACAGCCCGCGTCCGCGCCACAGAGACACCTGCCTCTGGATAGCGGCCCGGGTACTTGCAGCGGTCGAGCGCCTGTTTGAAGTGGCTGTCGCATGCATCAATCAGCGCGAGCATGTCCGCCTCGGTGCCCTCGCTGGGAGCCAGCCAACGCGCAGGATCGTGCTGCGCCAGCGCCCATTGCATGATGGCGAGGCTCTGGTCCAGCACCTTGCCGTCCGCCAGCACCAGCACGGGCACGGTGGCTTTGGGCGATGCCTGCAGCAGGCCCTGGGGTTTGTTGCGCAGCACGACCTCGCGCAGTTCGCAGGCCTGGCCGCTCACGGCCAGCGCCAGCCGCGCGCGCATGGCATACGGGCAGCGGCGAAAGGAATACAGAACGGGCAGGGCAGCGCTCACGGGGAATCGTCCTCATCCGGGATTTCGTCACGGGTGATGCTGCGAAGGAGGGCTCCCGGCTGTCGCGCGCCCAGGTGCGGTTGCCCTCGCTGCTCGGCCAGGTCCATCTGGCGCTGGCGCTCGGCCAGGGCGCGTTCCTGCTCCGCCGAGCGGGTGCCGTGGCAGTAGGGGCAGCTCACGCCGCGCACGAAGTGGGGCGACGCACGTTCAGCCTCGCCCAGCGGCATGCGGCATGACCGGCACAGTTGGTGGTGTCCGGGCGCCAGGCCGTGGCCCACCGACACGCGCTCGTCAAACACAAAACAGTCGCCTTGCCAGCGGCTGGCATCCTCGGGCACCGTCTCCAGGTACTTGAGAATGCCGCCTTCCAGGTGGAACACCTCGTCAAACCCCTGCGACTTGAGCAGGGCGGTGGACTTTTCGCAGCGGATGCCACCGGTGCAGAACATGGCCACACGCGGTTTGCCCGCCAGCACGCCGCCGGGTTGCTTCTCGCGTTCGACCCAGGCCGGAAACTCCGCAAAGCTCTTGGTATGCGGGTTGATGGCGCGCTCGAAAGTGCCAATGCCCACCTCGTAGTCGTTGCGCGTGTCCACCACCACTACGGCGGGGTCGTCGATGAGCGCGTTCCAGTCTTGCGGCTTCACATACTTGCCCGCATTGAGTGCGGGGTTCAGGCCTGGCACGCCCAGGGTCACGATCTCGCGCTTGAGCCGCACGCGCATGCGGTAGAACGGTTGGTGCTCAGTGGGCGCCTCTTTGTGCTGCAGGTTCGCAAAGCGGGCATCGCTGCGCAGCCAGGCCAGCACGGCCAACACATCGGAGGGGGCGCCTGCAATGGTGCCGTTGATGCCTTCGGTCGCCAGCAGCAGCATGCCGCGCACGCTGCGCTCGTTGCACAGTGCCTGCAGCGGCGCGCGCAGCGTGGCGCAGTCGGGCAGGTCGACAAACTGGTAAAGCGCAACAGTGAGATAGCGGGGTGTGACCGAGTCCACGAAATGGGGGGAGAGAGCAGAAAAGAACGCTGATGATAGCGGTCACTTTTCGTTACGATGCGCAAGTCCCCAACGCGCGCCCAAGGTGTTTTATGGCCCAGGAATCCACAGTCAACCTGTTTCGCCGCCTGGAGCAGCTCAACGGCATTGGCGCTGCGCTGTCCAGAGAGCGTGACATTGACCGCTTGCTGGAGAACATTCTGGAAGCGGCCAAGGCCATCACCGGCGCCGACGGGGGCACGCTGTACAGCGTGACCGAGGACGAATCCGCGCTCAAGTTCGAAATCCTGCGCACCGACTCGCTGGACATCCGCCTGGGGGGCACCACGGGCAAGCCGATTGATTTTCCGCACCTGCCGCTGCGCAACGCCGATGGCACGCCCAACGATTCGCTGGTGGCTGCGCATGCCGCCATTCACGACCGCACGGTGAACATTGCCGATGCGTACAGCGCCGAAGGTTTCGACTTTTCGGGCACGCGCAGTTTCGATGCGCGCACCGGTTACCGTTCGAAGTCGTTCTTAACCGTGCCGATGAAGAACCACGACCACGAGCTGATCGGGGTGTTGCAGCTCATCAACGCACGCGACTGTGACACCGGCGAGGTCACCACCTTCTCCGAAGCCGACCAGGGCCTGGCCGAATCGCTGGCCTCGCAGGCCGCTATTGCGTTGACCAACCGCTTGCTCATCACGCAGCTCGAACGCCTGTTCGAGTCGTTCGTGAACCTGATCAACCTGGCCATTGACGAAAAGTCTCCCTACACCGGCGGCCACTGCCAGCGCGTGCCCGCCCTCACCATGATGCTGGCCGAGGCGGTGGACGGCACCAGGGAGGGCCCGCTGGCGGGTTTTTCGATGAGTGACCGCGACCGGTACGAGCTGAAAATGGCCGGCCTGCTGCACGACTGCGGCAAGATCACCACGCCCGTGCACGTGGTGGACAAGGCCACCAAGCTGCAGACCCTGTACGACCGCATTGGCCTGGTGGACACGCGGTTTGAAGTCTTGAAGCGCGATGCCGAACTTGCAGCGCTGCGCCGCCAGCTGGCCCTGCGCCCGGTGGTGGACGCCCGCGCCGAGGGGCAGGAGCTGCAGGCGTTGCAGCACGAAATCCACGCGCTGGAAGAAGACCGCGAGTTTCTGCGTCGCAGCAACACCGGCACCGAGGCCATGCGCCCCGAAGACCAGCAACGCGTGCGCGACATTGCCGCCATGCGCCACTGGCGCAACCCGCAGGGCGTGCAGACGAGCTTTTTAAGCGCTGAGGAGGTGGAGAACCTGACCATCCGCTCAGGCACCTTGAACCAGGCCGAGCGCGACACCATCAACTACCACATCGTCGCCACCATCAAGATGCTAGAGACGCTGCCCTGGCCGCGCCACCTCAAAAACGTGCCCGAATACGCAGGCGGCCACCACGAACGCATGGACGGCAAGGGCTACCCACGCGGCCTGACGCGCGACCAGATGTCGCTGCAGGCCCGCATGATGGGCATCGCCGATGTGTTTGAGGCCCTGACGGCGGCCGACCGGCCCTACAAGAGTGGCATGAGCCTGTCGCAGGCCCTCGCCATCATGCGCAAGATGCGCGATGGTGGGCACATCGACCCCGACCTGTTCGATGTGTTTGTGTCTGAGGGCGTGCACCTGCGCTACGCGCAGGAGTTTCTGGAGCCCGCGCAGCGCGACATGTGAACGCAGGCATTGCGAATTGCTATTAAATGCATAGCATGTAGCGCTTGTCCATAGAGCGCTAGGCCGTCTTTTTGTTCTTGATTTTTGGCGGCGCGGCTTCCACGTTGGCGGGTGGGGGCGCGGCGCCTGCAGCCTCCGGCGCATAGGCACGCAAGAAGGTCGCTACGGCGCGGTCGGCCAGGGCTTTGATGTCTTCGGGCGGCAGGGGCGGCAGGTCTTTGTAGTACCAGCGCAGCTGGATCTCCGCCTGCACCAGCGCGCCGAACTGCAGCGCGGCGACAAAAGGCGCTTCTTGGCGCAGATGGCCGTGCTCCATGGCGCGGGTCAAGAAGGCAGCGATCTCCTCCATCCCGCGCTTGGGGCCCTCTTCGTAAAACAGCTCGCCCATGCTGGAGTGGCCCGCCTCTGCCAGCACCATGCGCTGGGTGGCGATCAGGTCTTTGCTGCACATGAAGGTGGCCAGCTTTTCGGCAAACCGGACCAGTACTTCGCGGATGCCATGTTGCATGTCATGCGCTGCCAGCTCGTCAAACGACGCCTGGATATGCCGCTCGCCCGCAGCCTGCGTCACCGCCTGGAATAACGCCTCTTTAGAAGGGAAGTAGCCATAGATCGTGGACTTGGAGCCGCCAATACGGCGAACGATCTCGGCCATCGACGCTCGTTCAAAACCGAACTCCAGAAAGACCTGCGAGGCGATGTCCAAGATCGCCTCGCGGCGTGCCTCCGTGCGAACTTTCATGCCGTGCTCCTCCGTTTTTTTGTAACTGCGCTCATAACTGTACCAGCGAGTCCATTTTTGCTTGACAAGCCGATTGTGTCAAATTGATAATCGTCAATACCGTACCGTTCGGTACAGTTAAATCGAGTTTTCACTTTGTCAGGTCGGGCGTGCCAAAGCGCCTGGGCCGAGGAGCCTTGTTCATGCGCTTGCATCCTGCTATTCAACGACCCGTGGCCGTATTGGCCGCCGTTTCCGCCCTGGCACTGGCCGCCTGCGGCGAAGCGCCCCAGCCCCCGGCCACTGGCGGCGGGGGCGTGCCCCAGGTCCGGGTCATTACCGTGCAGCCCCAGCGCCTGCCGCTGACCACCGAGCTGCCCGGCCGCGTATCCCCGGCGCTGATTGCCGAGGTGCGCCCCCAGATCACCGGGCTGGTGCTGCAGCGCCGCTTCAAAGAGGGCAGTGACGTGAAGGCGGGTGATTTGCTCTACCAGATCGACCCCGCCATCTACCGCGCCAGTGTGGACAGCGCCCAGGCCACTCTGGCCAAGGCCGAGGCAAACCTGGTCACGGTGCGGCTGAAGGCCGGGCGCTTCAAGGAGCTGTCTGCCATCAAGGCCGTGAGCCAGCAGGATGCCGACGACGCCGCCGCGTCGCTGCTGCAGGCCGAGGCCGAAGTCAGCGCCGCCCGCGCCACGCTTCAAACCCAGCGCATCAACCTGGACTACACCCGCATCACCTCGCCCATCAGCGGGCGCATCGGGCGCTCCAGCGTCACCCCTGGCGCGCTGGTCACAGCCAATCAGGCCGGTGCCATGGCCACGGTGCAGCAGCTGGACCCGATCTATGTGGACGTGACGCAGTCCACCAGTACGCTGCTGGCGCTCAAGCGTTCGATGGACGCAGGCACCCTCAAAACCGGCAACGCCAAGGTGCGTCTGGTACTGGAGGATGGCAGCGTGTACGCGCAGCCAGGCAAGTTGCAGTTTTCGGACGTGACGGTGGACCAAAGCACGGGCGCCGTGACGCTGCGCGCCGAGTTCCCCAACCCCCGCGCCGATTTGCTGCCGGGCATGTATGCCCGCGCTGTTTTGGAAGAGGGCGTGCTGGAGCAAGCCCTGCTGGTGCCCCAGCCCGCTGTGGGCCGTGACACCACCGGTAAGCCCTACGTCTTTGTGGTGGATGGCGAAGGCAAGTTGCAGCAGCGCAGCCTGACTGCCGACCGTGCCGTGGGTGACCAGTGGCTGGTGACCGACGGCCTGAAAGCTGGCGACACCGTGGTGGTGGAAGGCCAGCAAAAAGCGCGCGCTGGCCAGCCTGTGCAAGCCCAGCCCTACACCCCCGCAGCCATCAAAAAGACGGAAGCGGCGCAGAAGATGGCCGCCGCGAGTAGCGCCGAAGCTGCCCCCTCCAGCGCCCGTTGAACACCCTGCAAAGAGAATCCCATGGCCCGTTTTTTCATCGACCGCCCCATCTTCGCGTGGGTGCTTGCCATCATCACGATGCTGGCTGGGGTGATGGCAGTGCTGACACTGCCCATCGCCCAATACCCCACCATTGCGCCGCCCGCTATCGCCATCTCGGCCACGTATCCGGGCGCCTCGTCCAAAACGCTGGAAGACAGCGTCACCCAGGTCATCGAGCAGAAGATGAAGGGGCTGGACAAGCTCTCCTACATCGCTTCGACCAGTGAGTCCTCGGGCAGCGTGACCATCACGCTGACGTTTGAGAACGGCACCGACCCCGACACCGCCCAGGTGCAGGTGCAAAACAAGCTCGCCCTGGCCACGCCGCTGCTGCCGCAAGAGGTGCAGCAGCAGGGCGTGCGCGTGACCAAGTCGGCCAACAACTTCCTAAATGTGCTGGCGTTTGTGTCCGAAGACGGCAAGCTCAACGGCTCGGACCTGTCTGACTACGTGGCGGCCAACGTGCAAGACCCCATCAGCCGCGTGGAAGGCGTGGGCGACACCACATTGTTTGGCTCGCAATACGCGATGCGCATCTGGCTGGACCCCAGCAAGCTCAACAGCTTCAACCTCACGCCGCTGGACGTGAGAAGTGCCATCCAGGCGCAGAACGCCCAAGTGTCTGCTGGGCAACTCGGTGGTCTGCCATCGATTGCCAGCCAGCAGCTCAACGCTACCATCACGGCACAAACGCGCATGAAGACGGCCGAAGAGTTTGCAGGTATCTTGCTGCGCACTCAGGCCAATGGCGCTGCCGTGCGCCTGAGCGATGTGGCCCGCATTGAGCTGGGCGGTGAGAACTATGCCACTGTGTCTCTTTTCAATGGCAAGCCCGCAGCGGGCCTGGCCATCAAGTTGGCCACGGGCGCCAATGCGCTGAACACTGTCAAAGCGGTCGACGCGAAGCTGGACGAGCTGGGCAAGTTCTTCCCACCGGGAGTCAAGGTCATCAAGCCTTACGACACGACACCGTTTGTGCGCATCTCCATCCACGAAGTGGTCAAGACCCTGGTCGAGGCCGTGGTGTTGGTGTTTGTGGTGATGTACCTGTTCTTGCAGAACTTCCGCGCCACGCTCATCCCCACCATTGCGGTGCCGGTGGTGCTGCTAGGCACGTTTGGTGTGCTGGCGGCGTTTGGGTATTCGCTCAACACGCTGACCATGCTGGCCATGGTGCTGGCCATTGGCCTGCTGGTGGACGACGCCATTGTGGTGGTCGAAAACGTGGAGCGGGTGATGAGCGAGGAGGGCTTGTCGCCCCTGGAAGCCACGCGCAAATCTATGGGGCAGATCACGGGTGCGCTGGTGGGCGTGGCCCTGGTGCTGGCGGCCGTATTTGTGCCCATGGCCTTCTTTGGCGGCTCCACGGGCGTGATCTATCGCCAGTTCACTGTCACTATCGTGTCGGCTATGACGCTGTCCGTGCTGGTGGCCATGATCCTCACGCCCGCCTTGTGCGCCACACTGCTTAAACCTATTCCCAAAGGCCATGGGTTGGCCACCAAAGGATTTTTTGGTGCCTTTAACCGTGCTTTTGACCGCAGCAACCGTGGCTACCAAAGCGTGGTGCAGCGCATGCTGGGGCGCAGCGGACGCTGGATGGTGGGCTACGCCATTTTGGTGGTGGTCGTAGGGTTTGTGTTCACCAAGATCCCAGCAGGTTTCTTGCCCGATGAAGACCAGGGCACGCTGTTTGCCATCGTGCAACTGCCACCTGGCGCCACGCAAAGCAACACTGAAAAGGTTTTGGAGCAAGTGCAACACCACTTTATGGAGGAGCAAAAGGACGCGGTGGACTCGATCTTCACGGTGGCGGGCTTCAGCTTTGCGGGCAGCGGGCAGAACACGGGCTTTGCCTTCGTCAAGCTCAAGCCCTGGGGCGAACGCACGGCGCCGGGCCTCAAGGCCCAGGCCGTGGCCAACAAGGCGATGGGCGCGCTGTCGCAAATCCGCAATGCTTCCGTGTTCACTTTTGCGCCACCTGCGGTGTCTGAACTGGGCAACGCTAGCGGGTTTGACCTGATGCTGCAAGACCGCGCCAACCTGGGCCATGACGCCCTGATGGCCGCACGCAACCAACTGCTGGGCGCGCTGATGAAAGAGAAGGGCCTGGTGGCCGTGCGCCCCAACGGCATGGAAGACGCGCCCGAGTTCCGCGTGGACATTGACGAGCACAAGGCAGGTGCGCTGGGCCTGTCCATGGCCGACATCAACAACACCTTCTCGGTGGCCTGGGGTAGCAGCTATGTCAACGACTTCCTGGACAAGGGCCGGGTGAAGAAGGTCTTCTTGCAGGCCGATGCACCGCACCGCATGGTGCCCGAGGACATCGGCAAATGGTTTGTGCGCAACAGCAGCGGCACCATGGTTCCGTTCAGCGCGTTCTCCACTTCGGGTTGGATCACCGGCTCGCCCCGCCTGGAGCGCTACAACGGCGTGCCTTCGGTGGAAATCCTGGGCATGGCCCTACCGGGTGCCATGTCCAGCGGCCAGGCGCTGGATTTGGTAGAGCGCCACGCGGCCGAGTTGCCTGCTGGCATTGGCTTTGAGTGGACCGGTGTGTCGCGCCAGGAGCGCGAAGCGGGCGGCCAGGCCATGCTGTTGTATGCCGTGTCTATCCTGGTGGTGTTCTTGTGCCTGGCGGCGCTGTACGAGAGCTGGTCGATTCCGTTCTCGGTGCTGCTGGTGGTGCCGCTGGGGGTGCTGGGCACGCTGGCGGGCGCGGTGCTGACGTGGAAGATGAACGATGTGTACTTCCAGGTCGGGCTGCTGACCACGGTGGGGCTGGCGTCCAAAAACGCGATCTTGATCGTGGAATTTGCCAAGGAGCTTTACGCACAGGGCCACTCGCTGGTGGATTCCGCCATCACGGCGGCACGTATGCGGCTGCGGCCTATCTTGATGACATCGCTGGCGTTCATCTTGGGCGTGCTGCCCCTGATGCTGAGCAAGGGCGCGGGCGCCGGAGCACAAAACGCCCTGGGCACGGCTGTGGTCGGTGGCATGGTCACCGGCACGGTGCTGGCCATCTTCTTCGTACCGCTGTTCTTCGTCATCGTGCAAAAGCTGTTTGGGCGCAAAAAGCCTGCCTCTGGTGCAGATGTGCACGCTGCCACCCCTGTTTTGTCGGAAGGCCACTGAAATGCCCCGTTCCCTAACTTTGTCCCTGCTGGCCGCGGCCCTGGTGCTGACCGGCTGTGCCAACCTAGCTCCCACCTATGAGCAGCCCGCTGCGCCCGTGCCGGTGGCTTACCCGGATGCGGCCGATGGCGGCGCCCCACAAAGCGGCGCTACCGCCGACATCGACTGGCGCACGTTTTTTGCCGACGCCAAGCTGCGCAGCCTGATTGAGCTGGCCCTGGCGAACAACCGCGACCTGCGCGTGGCCGTGCTCAACATCGAACAGGCCCGCGCCCAATACCGCGTGCAAGACGCGCAAACCCTGCCCACGGTGAACGCCACGGGCAGCGGCACGGCAGCACGCACCCCGGCCAGCCTGTCGGGCGCAGGCACGGCCGTTACCAGCCACCAGTACAGCGCCAACCTGGGCGTGAGTGCGTATGAGCTGGACCTGTTTGGCCGCGTGCGCAACCTCAGCAGCCAGGCGCTGGAGCAGTTTCTGGCCACCGAGCAGGCCCGCCGCACCACGCACATCAGCCTGGTGGCCGAGGTGACCACGGCCTACCTCACCTGGGCTGCTGACCTGGAGCGCCTGGCTTTGGCGCAAGAGACCCTGCGCAGTCAAAGCGAGTCGTACCGCCTCACCCAAACGCGGTTTGAGCTGGGTGCTGCCTCGGCCCTGACCCTGCGCCAACTGCAAACCAGTGTGGAAAGCGCCCGTGTGGACGTGGCTCGCTACACCGGCCAGGTGGCGCAAGACCGCAATGCCCTGGCGCTGCTGCTGGGCACGCCCGTGCCTGAGGCGTTGGCGCCCGAGGTGCTGGGCGACACGCTGAATGCCTTGCCCGCACTGCCTGCGGGTGTGCCGTCTGACCTGCTGTTGCGCAGGCCCGATCTGCTGCAGTCCGAGCACCAGCTCAAGGCCGCCACCGCCAACATCGGCGTGGCGCGGGCGGCGTTCTACCCGCGCATCAGCCTCACGGCCGCAGCGGGCAGTAGCAGTGCGGATCTGTCGGGCCTGTTCAAGGCGGGCTCGGGCAGCTGGAGCTTCATTCCGCAAATCAGCCTGCCCATTTTTGATGGCGGTGCCAACCAGGCCAACCTGGACAGCGCCAAAGCCGGGCAGGGCATTGCGCTGGCGCAGTACGAAAAAGCCATCCAGACCGCCTTCCGCGAAGTGGCCGACGCGCTGGCCCAGCGCAGCGCCGTGGGCGACCAGCTGCAGGCGCAAAACGCCCTGGTGCAGGCCAGTGGCGAGGTGCTGCACATGTCGCAAGCCCGGTTTGACCGGGGCGTGGACAGCTACCTGGATGTGCTGGACGCCCAGCGCTCGTGGTACGGCGCGCGCCAGACCCTGATCGGCACCCGCCTGGCCCAGCTGACCAATGGCGTCACGCTGTACAGGGCGCTGGGGGGCGGTTGGTCGGGCGGTGAGTCCAACCTGTAGCGCACCCATGGCCCGCAGAACGCAGGAACAGGCGCAGGCCACCCGCCAGGGCATTCTGGACGCTGCGGTCCACGTGTTTTTGGAGCGCGGTTTTCAACCCAGCTCCATGCAGCATGTGGCCGACCGCGCAGGTGTGACGCGCGGCGCTGTCTACTGGCACTTTCGGGACCAGGCGGATGTGCTGGATGCCTTGCTGGACCAGACCCCGCTGCCCTGGCAGGTGCTCACGCCATTGCCCGAACCCTTGGCTGCCGATGCACCGGCAGCTTGGAGGCGTGATGCCCTGACCCAAATGGCGGTGGCGCCACTGCATTGGCTGGAGGGCTCAGAGCCCGCGCAGCGTGTGCTGCGCATAGTTGCGCAGTTGGACGCATTGGGCAACTCCACGCGGCTGGGCGTTCGGCTGGCAGGTGTTCGGCATGCAGGGCTGCAATGCCTGCAGATCGCGCTGCGGCAAGCGGCCGCCAACCATCCACCGGGCCCCCATGCTGCAGATGTTCCCGTGGCCGCATTGGGGGTTTTCGCCGTGGTGGACGGGCTCATGCACCAGTGGTTGAAGCAGCCCTCCGCATTTGGGCTGACGGCAGTGGGCACGCTGGCCGTGCAGTCGCTGCTTGCCGGGCTGCTGGAGCTTTGACTACTGCAGTTTTTTGCTATTAAAGTAGGAGCTATTGGCGCTTGTATATCAAGCGCTGGTGGCAATTTTGCTCAAAGTTATTCCCTCTTGAAATGCGCAGGCATCGGCACGGTGGCCGGGGCAGGTGGGAGCGGGGTGGCCTGCGCCTGTGCCAGCAGCCACTGCCCGAAGGCCTGCATGGCGGCTGACGGACTGCGCGACTGCAGGTGCGTGAGCCAGTAGGCGCCGCGATCGAGTTCCAGCGCAAAGGGCTGGACCAGCCGCCCTTGCTGGAGTTCGCGCGTGAACATCTTCACTGGCAGCAGTGCCATGCCCGCACCCTGTGCGGCTGCTTCGGCCAGCGTGAGGGACGAGTCGAACACCGCGCCACGCACCACGGGGCATGGCGCGCCTGCAGCCTCGAACCAAGCGGCCCATTCATCTGCACGGTAGCTGCGCAGCAGCGGTTGCCGCGCCAGGTCGGCGGCAGTGCGCAGGCCGTGCGCCAGGGCGGGCGTGCACATCACGGACATCGGCGCGTCCATGATGCGTTCGGCGTGGGTGCCGTGCCAGGCGCCGTCGCCAAAGCGGATCGCATAGTCCAGCCCTTCACCCGCCATGTCCACCCGGTTGTTGTGGGTGAGCAGACGCAGGTCCACAAACGGGCAGGCCTGCTGAAAGTCGCGCAGCCGGGGCAGCAGCCAGCCCACGGCAAAGGTGCCCACGGCGCCCACGGTCAGTACCTCGCGTGGGCGGGTGTCGCCCAGTTTTTCCAGGGCGCGCTCCAGGTTGGAGAACGATTCCGTCACCACCGGCAGCAGCGCTTGCCCCTCGTCCGTCAACGCCAGGCCACGCGGCAGGCGCCTGAAAAGCGGCTTGCCCAGGCGGTCTTCGAGCTTGCGGATGTGCTGGCTCACCGCAGTCTGCGTCACGTGCAGCTCCTCGGCCGCCCGCGTCAGGTTGAGGTGGCGCGCCGAGGCTTCGAACGCGCGCAAGGCATTGAGCGGGAGATGCATAAGTTTTTCTAAGGGCTGGCGGCAATTATTGTCGATGGTGCTTTGGGCTCAAGCTCCTTATCGTTCAGGCCTTGTCTTCACTTACCTCCCATTTTTTTATGCAAAGACGACAGTTTTCCTTGGGTTTGATGGCCGCTACCGCCATGCCGCTTTGGGGTTGTGCAGCTGCCAGCAACGCAGCCAATCGCGACGAGACCACCCGCGAATGGAACGACACCCTTGCCGCCATCGAGCGCACAGCCCAGGGCCGCCTGGGCGTGGCCATGCTTGACACGGGCTCGGGCCTGCAGTTGGGCTGGCGCCAGGACGAGCGCTTTGCCATGGCCAGCACCTTCAAGGCGGTGCTTGCGGGCTGGATGCTGGCGCTGGTGGACCAGGGCAAGGAGCGGCTGGATGCCCGGGTGCATTTCGCGAAGGCTGACGTGGTGGCGTATTCACCCGTCAGCGGCCCCCGCGCGGGCGATGGGGGCGGATTGACGGTGGGCGAGTTGTGCTCTGCCACCGTCAGTCTGAGCGACAACACCGCCGCCAACGTGCTGATGGCCCGCCATGGCGGGCCGGCCGGGTTCACCGCCTTTGTGCGGTCACTGGGCGATGGCGTCACGCGGCTGGACCGCACCGAGCCCACGTTGAACGAAGCCAAGGTAGGCGACCCGCGCGACACGACCACGCCGCTGGCGATGCTGCAGACCTTGCAAAAGCTCGTGCTGGGCGATGTGCTCACGCCCCCGTCACGCGCCTGGCTGCAGCGCTGGCTGGTGGAGACGAGCACGGGCGACAAGCGCCTGCGTGCTGGTGTGCCGGGCTGGAAGGTGGGGGATAAGACGGGCACCGCCAACAGTGGCACCTCCAACGACATCGGCGTTATGTGGCCTCCGGGCGGCGGCGCGCCGGTGCTGGTGACTAGCTATCTGACGCAGTCCACTGCCCGGCCCGAGCAGCGTGACGCGGCCATTGCGCAGGTGGCGCGCGCCATGGCCGCAGCGCGCGAAACGTTCAGAAGAGGTGAATGAACCCGGCGTGGCCGATCGGGCCGAGCGGGCATGGCGGGTTCGTTCCCCGCTCTCAGAGCTTCTTCACCAGCACCTGGCTGCGCCGGTCCCAGTTGTACTTGCGCTTGCGGGCGTCGGGCAGCCATTCAGGGTCCACCGGCTGAAAGCCGCGCTTGATGAACCAGTGCATGGTGCGCGTGGTCAGCACAAAGATACTATCCAGCCCGGCAGCGCGGGCGCGCTGCTCGATGCGCTTGAGCAGTTTTTCGCCGTCGCCCGTGCCCTGGCTTTGCGGCGACACGGTGACGGCGGCCATCTCGGCGGTCTTGGCTTCGGGGTACGGGTACAGCGCCGCGCAGCCAAAGATCACGCCGTCGTGTTCGATGATGGTGTAGGTGGCAATGTCGCGCTCGATCTCAGTGCGGTCGCGCTTGACCAGCGTGCCGTCCTTCTCGAACGGCTCGATCAGCTGCAGGATGCCACCCACGTCGTCGATGGTTGCTTCGCGCAGCTCTTCCAGTTTTTCGTCGATGACCATGGTGCCGATGCCGTCGTGTACATACACCTCCAGCAGCAGCGACCCGTCCACCGCAAACGGCAGGATGTGGCTGCGCTCCACGCCGGCCTTGCACGCCTTTACACAGTGCTGCAAATAAAACCCAGTGTCGGTGGGCGTCTGCGCCGTGGGCAGCGTGGCCAGCAGGGCCTGCGCGGCGGCCAGCGGCAGCTCGGTGTCGATGGGGTTGTCTTCGCTCTCCGGTTCTTCGGGCTTCATGCGGATGCCTTGCACCTCGCTCAAGAAGATCAGCTTGTCCGCGCGCATCTCAATGGCCACGCTGGTGGCCACTTCTTCCATGCTCAGGTTGAACGCCTCGCCCGTGGGCGAAAAACCAAACGGCGACAGTAGCACCAGCGCGCCCATGTCCAGCGTGCGCTGGATGCCCGCCACGTCCACCTTGCGTACCAGGCCCGAGTGCTGAAAGTCCACCCCGTCCACAATGCCCACCGGCCGCGCGGTCAAAAAGTTGCCTGAAATCACCCGCACCGTAGCACCCGCCATGGGCGTGTTGGGCAGGCCCTGGCTGAATGCGGCCTCGATCTCGTAGCGCAGCTGCCCAGCGGCTTCTTGCGCGCAGTCCAGCGCCACCGAGTCGGTGATGCGGATGCCGTGCGAATACTTGGCCGCGTGCCCTTTGGCCGCCAGCTGCTCGTTCACCTGCGGGCGAAAGCCATGCACCAGCACGATGCGCACCCCCATGGCCTGGATCAGCGCCAGGTCTTGCGCAATGTTGTGCAGCTTGCCCGCCGCAATGCCTTCACCCGTGAGCCCGATCACAAAAGTCTGGTTGCGGAATTTGTGGATATACGGCGCCACCGAGCGGAACCAGGGGACGAAGGTGAAATTGAAGACAGCGGACATGGAAGAGGACAGGTGTGGCAGTAGTGGCAATGTGTGAGGAGCGAATGATAAGTGTCCTTAGAGACAGGTCATTCCGCAGAGGCCTCAGCCGAAGCCCGTGCGCGAAACGCGCTGAGCTTGGCACCGAACGGCTCCAGTACCAGGCCTTCGTCCGGCAGCGTGCCAGCGGCACCCGAGGGGGCTGCCAGCGCAATGCCGCAGTCCTTGAGCAGCGCCACCATCTCCACCGGGGCAATGGTGCCGTGCTCCAGCAGGGCGTCCACCGTGCGGCCCAGGGCCTCGCGGTGGTCTTTCAGCAGCGTCTGCGCGCGCTGGTACTGCTGCTGCATCAGGGCCTCGATGGCCTCGTTGCTCGGGCCGATGTCGGTGTTGACATGGTTGTCCACCTCCATCGTGACGTCGGTGCGGGCCAGCCGCGCACCAAAGCCGTGGTGGCGAATGTAGCGCGCTGCCTCGGCCGTTACTTGCTTGAAGTCCTGCTCTGCGCCGGTGGTGCAGGCCATTTCGCCAAACACCAGTTCCTCGGCCACGCGGCCGGCCAGGCCGACACACATCATGTCCAGCGCGTTCTGTCGCGTGGTGGCTTTGAGGCTGGAAAAGCTGTTGTACCCGCCCTCGAACGACGCGATGTTGATCTTCACCTCTTGCGGGGCATGACCAAAGAGCGCGCAGTACACCAGACCGTGTCCCGCCTCGTGCACCGCCAGCAGCGCGCGAAAGTCTGCATTGGCCCGTTGCTTGAGGCGGTTCAGCTCCAGCGTTACGGGGAACATGGCCTGCGCTGCGCGTTCTGGCCCTTGGCCCGACACCAGCAGATGGCGCTTGTCGGGTGCCAGGTGGATGGCGAAATCTTGTTCCAGTGAAAGCTGCTCCTGCATCACCCACAGCGCAGCGTTGACCAGGTTGGCGCTCAGGATGGCGTGTACCGACGAGAACAGTGGCCGGGTGCCTTGGGCAGGGAAGACCGCGTTGGCATACAGCTCGTCCAGCACGTCCTGCCCAATGGCAAACCGCACGCCGCACTGCGCAGCAATGTCGTCCACATAGCGTGTGCACAGGTTGCGGATGAGATGCTCGTACGTCGCCTTGCTGAACGACGGGTAGACCACATGCTCGTTGCCCAGCCGCGCAATCTGTTCGGGCTTGAAGCGCTCGCCCAGCGCCTTCTTCACGTCGATGAGCGACAACTTGCGCGTCAGGCGGTGAAAGATGTCGGCGTCGGTGTCGCAGTCTTCCACGCGCTGCGCGGTCTCGTGGTACATCTCGTCGAGGTTGCCGCAGACAAACACCAGCAGCTTGCTGTAGTCGGTCTCCCACGCATGGCTTGACTGCTGAAAGCTGGAGAACAGCGCCTGCACCTTGGTGGGCGGCCACTGCATGATGGCCGAGAGCGGGTCTTGCAACTTGAGCATGCGCTTGAGTTCTTGCGCGTCCCACGCGTCCAGTTGAAAGCGGTAGGGCTTCTTGCCCGCGCGGTCGTCGTCGTTGTCTTCCGCACGCTCGGCCTCGTAGTGCGCGTCGGCCAGCTTGCGTTCAATGTTGGACAGCGCGCTGAGCGCGGGCGGCAGGCGCCCGTCGGACAACAGCGTCCACACATCCTGGTAGCGCTCCACCTTCACGTCAGCGCCCTTGGTGTCCATGGTGCGAAAGCGCTGAAACTCGTCCAGCACCAGGACGCCCGGCGCGCCCTCGTGGATGCCGGAGTCGCCCAGCATGCCGGAGATAGACGAGCTGCGGTAGCTGGCACCGTGGCTGAAGCCGTCCATCTGTACTTCGACAAAACGGTCGTAGTAGCCCAGCAACTGCGCCAGGCGCCGCGTGAGCTGCGTTTTGCCCGTGCCCGTCAGGCCCCACAGGCAGACGATGACCGGCCGGGTGATGAGCTGCGGCAGCACATACCAGGCGCGGATGGCGTCGATCACGCGGTCGATCACGTCGTCAATGCCAAATAGCTCGGCTTTTAGTTGCTGCGCAGTGGCGGTCAATGCCTGCTGGCGCTGGGCCAGCTCGGCACTGCTGGCTAGCGCCGTGGTGGGCCCTGCCGCCTGGGCACGTACCGGCGCCGGGTTTGGGGTTGCTGGCAGCAGTGGCCCACCGGCCAGCACCGGGGGCAGGGTGGGATGCCGCGGGTGGGGCGAGTGGGGCGGCAATGGGTTGTTGAATGGATTCATGTCAATCGTTCGAAAAAGGGTTTTGGATCGCCTTGCGCAGGGCGACGTTGTCCGCACGGCGCTGCGCCCCACGGGTTCGGATGTGCTTGCCTGCCGCACTCGACAGGCTGCGCTGGGCCAGCGCGGCGGCCACAGGGTTTCGGGGCGGGCCCGAGGCTTCGAGCTGCAAGACCAGGGGCGCTTTCATGCGACGCAGCTTTTTAAGCTCCCCCTGGGCGTAGGCCCGAGACAATTTTTTGGCACTCATGGTGTGCACGTACTCCACAAACAAAAAACCCCGGCAATAGAGCCAGGGCTTGCGGAGCGCGTGAAACGGTGCGCGGGTGCATTTGCCATGGCTGAACTGTGTGTACACAGTCCAGCCGGGGCGGTGGACTGTGGTCAGACGGGTGCGGTGTAAAAGGCAGACATGTCGGGGGACCTCCAGGGTTCGTTCGGGCCGCGCGCCAGGGGTGGCGCTGTGGGCAGGCTTGCGAAGAATGGCCGCGATTTTGGCGGCCCTTGTGGGCTTTGGCAACGAAAAGCGCTGAAAACGCCGCAAACGCCGAAAAATGTCGCACCAAAAGCACAGATGTGGCGCATGGGGCAGGGTGCCGCTACCGATAATGCGGGCCTATGTCTTCTTCTGATCCGCGTTTGCCTGAGTCTTCCCGCGTCCCTGTTCCAGCACCAGTACCTGCACCTGCCGCACCGCCAGCGCCGCTGCGCATCACGTTCCCCGAGTCACTGCCTGTGTCGGGCAAGCGTGACGAGATCATGGAGGCCATCAGCAAGCACCAGGTCATCATCGTGTGTGGTGAAACGGGGTCGGGCAAGACCACGCAGCTGCCCAAGATCGCGCTGGCGCTGGGCCGAGGCAAATGCAACGCCAAGCCAGGTCAAAAAGGCCAGCTCATCGGCCATACCCAGCCGCGCCGCATTGCGGCCAGCAGCGTGGCCAAGCGCATTGCTGAAGAGCTGAACACGCCGCTGGGTGATGTCGTGGGCTTCAAGGTGCGGTTCCAGGACCGCTTGTCGCGCGATGCCTCCGTCAAGCTCATGACCGACGGCATCTTGCTGGCCGAGACGCAGACCGACCCGCTGCTCAAAAACTACGACACCATCATCATTGACGAGGCGCACGAACGCAGCCTCAACATCGACTTTCTGCTGGGTTACATCCGCCAGCTCCTGCCGCGCCGGCCAGACCTCAAAGTCATCGTCACGTCCGCCACGATTGATGCGGACCGGTTTGCCAAGCACTTTGAGTCGGCCAAGGGCCCGGCCCCGGTCATCATGGTGTCGGGCCGCACCTTTCCGGTGGAGCAGCGCTACCGCCCGTTTGAAGAGAGCCGCGACTACGGCCTGAACGAGGCCATTGCCGATGGTGTGGACGAGCTGTGGCAAGGCAATGCGGCCGGTGACATCCTGGTCTTTTTGCCCGGCGAGCGGGAGATCCGCGAGGCCGCCGACCACCTGCGCAAACACCTGTCGCACCAGCCCGTGATGCGCAACGCCGAGGTGCTGCCGCTGTTCGCACGCCTGTCGCAGGCCGAGCAAGACCGAATTTTTGACGGCCACACAGGCCGACGCATTGTGCTGGCCACCAACGTGGCCGAAACCTCGCTCACCGTGCCGGGCGTCCGATACGTCATTGACGCAGGCACGGCGCGCGTCAAGCGCTATAGTTTTAGAAGCAAGGTGGAGCAGCTGCTGGTCGAGCCCGTCAGCCAGGCCGCCGCCAACCAGCGTGCTGGCCGCTGCGGCCGGGTGGCCAACGGCATCTGCATTCGCCTGTATGACGAGGCCGGTTTCAATGGCCGCCCCCGTTTTACCGACCCCGAAATCCTGCGGTCATCGCTGGCAGGCGTCATCCTGCGCATGAAGTCGCTGCATCTGGGCGACGTGACGCAGTTCCCCTTCATCGAGGCGCCTTCGGGCCGCGCAATTGCCGACGGCTACCAGCTGCTGGCCGAATTGGGCGCGGTGGATGACGCCAACGAGCTGACCCCCATGGGGGTGGAGCTTTCGCGCCTGCCGCTGGACCCGCGCGTGGGCCGCATGATCATCGAGGCGCGCGACCGCAAGGCGCTCGATGAAGTGCTGGTGATTGCCAGTGCCCTGAGCGTGCAGGACGTGCGCGACCGCCCCATGGAGGCGCAGCAGCAGGCAGACCAGGCGCACGCCAAGTTCGATGACGACAAGAGCGAGTTCAGCGGCTACCTCAAGCTGTGGATGTGGATCAACGAAGCGCGGGGCGGAGCGCCCAGCCTGCCATCGGCCCGTGCCCAGAAGGCGATGGCCGCGCAGAAGGCGCCTTCGCAGGCCTTCTTGCCGGTGGCGCAGCGCAGTGGTGGGGGCAGTCCTGTCGCGGCGCCTGCTGCAGTCGCCGCCGTCCCCGCTGCGACTCACAAGCTCAGCAACCGCCAATACGAGCAGCTGCTGCGCCAGAACTTCATCAGCATCCGCCGCCTGCGCGAGTGGCGCGACATCCACACCCAGCTGCTCACGGTGGTGACCGAGCACAAGTGGCAGATCAACACCCAGCCCGCCAGCTACGAGCAGCTGCACCTGTCGATGCTGGCCGGTTTGCTGGGCAACGTGGGCGCCAAGAGCGACGAGGAAGATTGGTACCTGGGCGCGCGCGGCATCAAGTTCTACAAGCACCCCGGCGCGCATCTGAACAAAAAGCCCGGCCGCTGGATCGTGGCGTCCGAACTGGTGGAAACCACGCGCCTGTTTGGCCGGGGCATTGCAGCCATTGAGCCGCAGTGGCTCGAACAGATCGGTGGGCACGTGCTGCGCAAGCAACTGCTCGACCCGCATTGGGAGAAGAAGTCTGCCGAGGTGGTGGCCCTGGAGCGCGCCACGCTCTACGGCATCGTGGTCTACAACAACCGCCGTGTGAACTTCGGCAAGGTAGACCCGCACGCTGCGCGCGAGGTGTTCATCCGCGAGGCGCTGGTGGGCGGCAACTGGGAGACCAAGCTGCCGTTTTTGGCCGCCAACCAGAAGCTCATCGCCAAGGTCGAAGAGCTGGAACACAAGTCGCGCCGCCAGGACGTGCTGGTGGATGACGAGCTGATTTACGCCTTCTACGACCAGCAACTGCCGCCCGAGGTGTGCAGCGGCCACAGCTTTGAGGCGTGGTACCGGGACGAATCCAAAAAACAACCCGAGCTTCTCAAGCTCACCCGCGACGAGCTGATGCGCCACGAGGCCGCAGGCATCACCACCAACGCGTTTCCCAAAACCGTGCGACTGGGCGGTGTGGACTGCGCCGCCAGCTACCTGCACGAACCTGGCGATGTACGCGACGGCATCACCGTGACCATCCCGCTCTTCGTGCTCAACCAGGTGAGCGACGAACGCTGCGAATGGCTGGTTCCCGGCATGCTCAAGGACAAGATCCAGGCCCTGCTCAAAAGCCTGCACCAGCGCCCGCGCAGCCGCTTTGTGCCGCTGCCCGAATCCGCCAAGCGGCTGGCCGAGCTGCTGGGCACGCCCGAGCGTTTTGGCACCGGCAGCCTGACGGACGTGCTGCTCAAGCAAGTGCGCGACGAAACATCGCTGTACGTGAAGCGCGCGGACTTCAAACTGGACATGCTCAGCCCCCACCTGTTCATGAACTTCCGCGTGGTCGATGAACACGGTCGTCAACTGGGCCACGGCCGCAACCTGGGCTCCCTCAAGGCCGAGTGGGGCGCCAAAGCGCGCGGTGCCTTCCAGGCGCTGGCGGGGCTCAAGCTCGGTGGCGGGGCGGCAGAGGGTGAAAAAAATGAGTCAAATGTGCCTCCAGCGTTTGATGGTAAAGCGCTACCAGCTACTAAATCAGGAGTAAAGGGGGCAACACCCGCCGCCGCGAAACCTGCGAGCTTTACCCCATCGGCCCCCGCAGGCCAGCGCTACACCACCTGGACGTTTGGCGAGTTGCCCGAGCTGATGGAGATCAAAAAGGCCGGCCAGACGCTGATCGGCTTCCCCGCGCTCATCGACGGCGGCGACGCCGTCACCATCGAGGTCTTCGACGAGCCCGAAGTCGCTGCCGCCAAACACCGAGCAGGCCTGCGCCGCCTGTTTGCGCTGCAGATCAAGGACGCGCTCAAGTACCTCGAAAAAAACATCCCCGACCTGCAGAAGATGGCCGTGGCCTACATGCAGGTGGGCCGCAACGCCGACGGAACCGGCGGTGGCACCCAGGAAGAGCTGCGCGCCCAAATCATTGATGTGGCGCTGGACCGGGCCTTTTTGCTCGACCCACTGCCCACCGACGAATTCGCCTTCAAACGCCGCATGGACGAGGGCCGGGGCCGCCTCACGCTGATCGCGAACGAAGTGGCGCGGCTTGCCAGCACTATCCTGCTCGAATACGCCGTGGCCGCCCGCAAGATCAAGGACACCAAAAACGCCCCGGAGGCCACACAAGACGCCCAGCAGCAGCTGGCCCGTCTCATGCCCAAAAACTTCATCGCCGTGGCCCCGTGGACGCAACTGGCCCACTACGCCCGCTACCTCAAGGCCATCACCCTGCGCCTGGACAAATACCGCGCCGACCCCGCCCGCGACGCCGCCAAGCTGGCCGAGCTGCGCCCGCAAGAGCAACGCTACTGGCGCCTGGTGGCCGAGCGCAAGGGCGCCGTGGACGCGCGCATGCAGGAGCTGCGCTGGCTGCTGGAGGAACTGCGCGTGAGCTTCTTCGCGCAGGAGCTGCGCACGCCACAGCCGGTGAGCGTGAAGCGGCTCGATAAGTTGTGGGCGCAGATTCAGAGTTGAATGGATCAGATCTGAGCGGCGCAGGGTGGGCGCTCGCCAATCGTCACATCACTCTTCAACCACCTCACCCAGGTCACCTGCAATCAACTTGAACTGCACCAAGGCAGCCTGCAGGTCTTCCACAATCTCCAAGGCAATCACACCCGGTGCGGGCAGGTTGTCACTGTCGGCCAATGAGTCGTCTTTCAGCGAGAAGATGTGCAGGCTGGTCATCCTTGGCCAGCAGCGACGCCCAGCGTATTCAGCGGGCACGATGCTGGGTTGGTTGTACGGCGATTGCGAACGTTCGTCGGCCATCTTCAGGAACAGCAGGTCCGTGAGCTGCTCCACATAGTCGCCATAGCTCAGCGCAAAGCGCCTTGGGGAAGAGTGGCTTTCTGGGGTCTCGCCGATAGCGCTACGCATGCTTGTTGGTGCTCCCGGTTCAGCGCCGCATCCGCCAGAAAGTCGCCAACCTGGCGGCGGGAGACCTTCATGCCCTCGATGTTGCCTGATGGCGAGGCATGGGCTGGAGTTGTGGTCGCCTCATCCGTCAGGTTGACGGGTTGGGCAAGCACCCATTCAAGCCCGCTTGCGCGCACGATGGCTTCCTGCCGCTCGGTGTCCGCTATCTGGGGCTTTAGCAGCAGCGCAAACACCAGCCGATACAGCCAGGGCAGTCGGTCGCGCGTGGCGCCTACTCCGTAGCTGCTCTGCACGACCAGGCGGCGCACGCCGTGGCGGCGCATGGCATCGACCACGTTGCGGGTGCCTTGTGACCGGACGTCCATGGTTGTGCTGGAACTGCCCAGCAGGCGCACTTGCAGGGCGCTTTCGCGGATGCCGAGCGCCACCACCACGGCGTCGTGCCCCTGCACGGCCTGGTCTACGTCGGCAGTGCGTGTCGCGTCGCCAGCCAGCAGCTTGAGTTTGCCTGGCAGACCGCCCAGCGCCTGGGGCTGTCGCGCAAACGCAGTGACTTCGCAACCCCGTGCCAGCAAGGTTTGGGTGACGGCCAGACCGGAGCCGCCGGTGGCTCCTACAACAAGAACTTTCATGGGTGTGCTCCAAAAGGGCGGTGAACAGAACCCCCACTGTGCTGGCGTATCTGCAAGGTGTTAATGCCGGTTTGTTGCCTTCTCTTGACCCATCGTCCAGAAAACGGGACAGATTGCACAAAGTAAGGCAGAGTGGCGCGATGACCGAGAAGACCGCAACACCGGTGCCCACCCAACTGCCGAATTCGGCGGACCCCTTGGGTGAAGCCTTGCACTACCTGCGCATGCGCAGTGTTTTCTATTGCCACTCCGAGCTGACCGCGCCGTGGGGCGCGCACCTGCCGCCGATGCCGGACTGCCTGATGTTTCACCTGGTCACTGAAGGCTGCTGCTGGCTGGACGCCCGCAGCGACCACAGCGGAGGCGAGGGTGGCCGTTGGTTGCTGCCGGGAGACTTTGCCCTGGTGCCACACGGCCAGGGCCATGAGTTGCGCAGCGCCCCTGGCGTGCCTGCGCCCAACCTGTTCGATCTGCTCCGCGAAAGTGTGAGCGAGCACTACGAAATCCTTCGCACCGGCGGAGGCGGGGAGGGTACGCGAATCATCTGCGGCGCGGTGCAGTTTGACCACCCGGCAGCGCGGCATCTGGTGTCGGTGCTTCCGCCAGTCATCCGCATCACGGCCAGTGCGCTACAGCCTGGCGGCTGGTTGCCTGGCCTGCTGCAACTGATGGCCGATGAAGCGCGGCAGATGCGCGCAGGCGGCGAGGCCGTCATCACGCGGCTGGCGGACATTGTGGTGATTCAGGCAATCCGCCACTGGGTGCAGCACGACCAGACGGCGCAAACCGGATGGCTGGGGGCACTGAAGGACCCGCGCCTGGGCCGGGCCATGGCCCTGATGCACCAAGACCCTGCGCGGGGCTGGACAGTGGCTGCATTGGCGCAGGCGGCGGCCATGTCGCGGTCGGCCTTTGCCCAGCGGTTTACCGAAAGGGTGGGCACGCCGGTGCTGGAATACCTGACCCAGTGGCGCATGCACCTGGCACAGGCCTGGTTGCATCAGGGCCAAGGGGTTTCCGAGGTGGCGGCCCGGGTGGGTTACCAGTCGGACGCGGCGTTTTGCCGCGCCTACCGGCGCGCGTTGGGAACCACGCCCGGTGCTGCACGCCGCGGTCGGCCACTGGAGGGCCCTCCGACTGCCGCGCAAGCCCATGGAGCCGCGTCACCTGCGCGACCCGGCATCAGTGGCATCCCCAATGCCGCCAGCACGCGGGGCCTCTAGGCTGTTGGCATAAAGGAACCATCCATGCGCGCTCACTTCAAGTTCTGGCCCCCACGTTTACCCAAGTCCATCACCCTGCCATCCACGTCCCTGTGGGACAACCTGGCCATCAGCGCTCGCCGCTACCCGGACAAGACCGCGCTGGTGTTCTTTGGCCGCACGCTGACGTACGGGCAGTTGATGCAAGGTGCAGAGCGCATGGCGGCACGGCTGGTGGCGCTGGGCGTGCAGCGTGGCGACCGCGTGGTGCTGTGCATGCAGAACTGCCCGCAACTGGTGATGGCGCACTTTGCCATCCTGCGAGCCAACGCGGTGGTGGTGCCCGTCAACCCCATGAACCGGGCGGAAGAGCTCAAGCACTACTTCACCGACCCCGATACCAAGGTGGCCTTCACCACGGGCGACCTGGCCGCTGAGCTGGCCAAGGCCAGCAATGCGTTGCCACAGGCCGAACGCCTGGCGCATCTGGTCGTCACGCAATTCACGGATGCTTTTGACGCTGGCGTGACGGGTATCGACGCGCCGCCCGAGGCCTGGTCAGAATGGCTGGGCACGCGCCACCCGCTGCCCAGCCTGGAGGGCGGACAGACCCATGCGTGGACAGACGCGCTGGCCTGCACCGATGCGCCGCCTGAGCTGGTGGTGGGCCCGAACGACCTGGCCCTGCTGCCCTACACCAGCGGTACCACCGGTCTGCCCAAGGGGTGCATGCATCTGCACAAAAGCATCATGCACAACGCGGTGGCCAGCGGCCTGTGGGGCAATGGGTCGGCCGACAACGTCACGCTGGCGGTGGTGCCGATGTTCCACATCACTGGCATGGTGAGTGTGATGCACACGTCGATCTACTGCGGCGCCACGCTGGTGATCATGCCGCGATGGGACCGGGATCTGGCGGGTCGCCTCATTTCGCGCTACAGGGTTACGACCTGGACCAACATCCCGACCATGGTCATCGACTTGCTCGGCAGCCCGAACTTTGCAAGCTATGACCTCTCTAGCTTGGCCTACATCGGCGGCGGTGGCGCGGCCATGCCGCAGGCGGTGGCGCAGCGCCTGCTGGAGCAATATGGCCTGCGGTATGCAGAGGGCTATGGCCTGACCGAAACCGCCGCGCCATCCCATTCCAACCCGCCCGACCACCCCAAGCAGCAATGCCTGGGCATTCCGTTCATGAGCACTGACGCGCGCGTGATCGACCCCGACACGCTGCAGGAGCTGCCCGTGGGCGAGCAGGGTGAGATCATCATCCACGGCCCCGAGGTGTTCGACGGCTACTGGAAGCGGCCTGACGCCACTGCCAGTGCGTTCATCGAATTCGAGGGCAAGCGGTTTTTCCGATCCGGTGACCTGGGGCGGGTGGACGAGGACGGCTACTTCTTTTTGACGGACCGCCTGAAGCGAATGATCAATGCCAGCGGCTTCAAGGTCTGGCCTGCAGAGGTCGAAGCGCTGATGTTCCGCCACCCCGCCATCCAGGAGGCCTGCATCATCGCCGCCAAGGACAGCTATCGGGGCGAGACGGTGAAGGCGGTGGTAGTGCTGCGCTCCACACACAAGGACATCACGACCGAGCAGGACATCATCGACTGGTGCCGCGAGAACATGGCGGTGTACAAAGTGCCGCGCATCGTGCAGTTTGCGGCGGCGCTGCCCAAGAGCGGCAGTGGCAAGGTGATGTGGCGGGCGCTGCAGGAGGTCGAGGCGCAGATTCAGTAAAGATTTTTAGCTATGTGATCAATAGCCTGTTGATGCCATTTCTTGTTTGTACGGAATTTGTACGAAAAACAACACTAGAAGCTTAGTCATGCTTTGGCGGTTCGATCCCAAGGAAGTGAAGTCGATAGATCTTCGGAATGCTGCAGCAGGCGATATCGTGTGCCCGTTGCGTTCTGCGGCGCCGCCGGTTCTTTGGCTGCGACTGGCTGGAGATGAGCGCACGCAGCCAATTTTGTATTTGTAGGGCCCTAGTGCGTTGAAGGTTTGGCAGGTGCAGTCTCAGCAGAATCTGCCAACGTTACTGATTGCCAAGGGCGCAAGCCTTCGACTAGAGATCGCGGGTCAACGAGGGGTCAACCAGCGGGAAGGCAGGCCGGGCGAGCTTGTTTCTACCGATGATGCAGCCTACTTTGTTGCGCTACTGGATAGCCGTGGGTTCCCCGAGGAATGCTACATATCGCTTGCAGACTGGAGCAACAGTGCTCCGCACCAGGTGACCCCGGTTAACGCTTCTTTCTCAGCATGGCGCCTCGTTCTGGTTCGCTCGCCAGAAGATCGTGACGTGCTCTTCTCAAACGGCGATTAGTCGAGCTAAGCCTTTTAGCGCGGCAACATTTGCCGGCCTCCTAGGAATCCACTGCCTTGCACACCAGCTTGAGGTGGTCTGAGCGCACGTCCCACTAGGCTCTCGATGCCGTAAGTGGTGCCGTTGTGGATCACGCGGTCCTGCGCGGTCATCCATGGGCGAAACCGCATCCTGATTCTCGCCGTCACCTCAACCACGGCAGCTTGCGCGGCCAGGTACTCCCAGCCCGCTGGCGGCCTCAACACGCGCAACGAGTTCTTTTTCCACCGCACTCTCGCGAGTAGACTTTTGCGAGGAGGGAGTGGGCATATGCAAATTGCAAAGTGGGGGTGGCGTGACTGGGCCGCGATGGTGGTGTGCGGTTTGCTGGTTCTAGCCGCATTGGTGGCCATCTGGCCGGGGTGGGGTAAGGCGTGGCCTTGGCTCGGTGAAAACTCCAGCAACATCGCGAGCTGGGTTCAAGCCTTCGGATCCATCGCCGCCATTGCGGCGGGTTTTGGAATTGCCAACTACCAACTGAGGATGCAGCGCAGCGAGAACTTGGCGGCAGAGGCGGCACGTATCAAAACGGCTCGCGTTACATCACTCTTGCTCTTCGGTGCCATGCTTGATGGGTGCATGCGTCACATGGCGGTGGTGAGAGGCTCTGTGGAGGAGGAGTGCAAATCGCTGTCTGTAGCTGAACTCGAAATGCTCGCAGCTTTTGTTCGGCGAACGATCGATACTTTCGACAGCACGCCGGGAAATGCTCTACCAGGCGCTGGTGCACTTTTCATCGTGAGCTCTTTGCGCCTCGGCCTCGCTCCGCTCCTGCACAATTTGCAGCAAGCGCGGGAAGATGCCGGACAGTCGGAATCGAAGGGTGCGCCCCCCGCGGTTCTGAAGCTCATTTCCGATTTGGCGCAAGCCGTCTTGTCTACGGCCGCCGCAGGGGATCGTTGGGTCGAACAGCATATCAATCAGTTGGACGTCGATAGCGAATATCAGAAAGCGAAAGATGAACTCCGATCTGCACGGCAGATGTTGCATGCTGTTCACAAGGACTAGTCCTTCCGTACTGGTCAGTCTCAAAACCCGCAGCCGCCAGCGGCATGTCGGGCGCCCATTGGCGCTCAAGGTTTGGGAGTGTGCGACTGCGTGATGACCTCGCGCCACGGTGCTACCAGACAATCGGCAATCAAATCAAGTTCCAAGCGCGACAAGCCCAGCATTCATGCGGGCCGGTGAACACCTTGCCATCCCTAGACCATGTGATTCAGCCGTATTCGACTTTAGGGCGCAGGTTTTGCGACATGCAATTGAGCAGCGTCTATCACCGACCTCAGGCGCTCTGCCGCTTTCGTGGCCTCGGTTGCTGCCGCATGTTCGTCAATAAGGTGCCCTTGAGCATGAATAGAGACCAGTTGCTGCCGAAGACCTCTGACAGTCGCGAGTAATGAGGCATAAGCCCCACCGGGAGGCCTGTACGCGAAGATCTGCTCGCTGCTCCTGATGTACTCAAATTCATCAATAAAACGGAGATAACCCTTCTCTGCTCATCAAACGCGTCCCGCCAGTCAGCCTCTTCACCTGTATCGGGATGGGCGAAGCTCGACGCATTGAGCGCATTGGCCATTTCAAGGAGAGAACTGTGAGCCTCTTCCAGCCTTCCGATGTCGCGACTCAGCAGAAATTTGGCAAACTCTGAGCGCTCGGCTTCTTGGCGCCTCACAGTCCAAACAGCAGCAACTGCCGCCGCCCCTGCGCCTATGCCACCCACCCAAGTGCCGATTGCGCTCCAACCCATGTACCAGCAGCTGATCTCGTTCAACATCGTCCATCCCTATTGGGTCGTTGTTTATAGCAAAAGCCCCGCTGAGTGAGCCATACTAGGCTGGTGCACGCCACGCACCTAAGAGTTTGTTGCCGCGTGCTCTCGAGGTTTGTCTATTCGGGCCACTCGCCGAGTAACGCCCAGGGGCGGGCGTTGTGGTGCTTACTCGACGGGTTCTTGTAGAGACCGCGCCAGTCGATGACACCCGCGCCCAGGTCAAGCTGGCCCTTGTATTCCATCGTGTCGCGCGTCCAGCCTTCCTGCTGGGCGATAAATGGGCGTGCCTCACCTTCCAGGTACACACGGACAATGCCCTCGATCTGCTTGGGATCGGCGGAGAGATACCAAGAAGTTTCGCGGTCCGCGTCCAATCGGGGGTCACATACCAGCGTGAGGCGGCGCACCCATTCCAGGTTGTCCGTGTTGTTAGCCTTGGCAGGATCCACAGTGGAGTTCAGCAACTGCTCGGCTTTCGTCTCCATTGCCACCGGCACGATGAGATAGCGCGGTTGCGGATCGATGAACTCCCCCGCCAGGCACTTTTGTTTGCGCATGGCAGCGCGCGCCGTGCCGAGCGTGTCGATGGAAAGTGCGCCGCCTGCAGCTGCAAGGTTCCCGTGGTTGGCATGGAAGTAGCGCCAGCAGCCCAGGGCGTCTTCTTGGGCGACCTCGGCCTCTCCGCAGGCCATGCAAAAAGGGCTCTCATCGACAGCCCTTTTTGCATGAGCGGTCATTGTGGCGACGCCGCCATCGTCAACTCTGCCAAATCCCGCTCCAGCAGGGCCGGGTCGCCCAGTTGCAGTTCAATCAGCCGACGCAGGTGCGTCACGCTGTCCAAGTCGATTCCGCGGCACAGCAGGCCGGTGTGCAGGCCCTCCACGTGCGCCACTTCGGTGGACATGGCAATGTGGTTGCCGGTTTCTGCCAGGGGAATGGTGATCTGGCACAGCATTCCGGCCACCAGGTCTGACTGCGCGGGGGCCATGACCAGTGCGCCCTTCAGTGACAGGTCCAGCACATGCACACTGAACGCATCGGTGGCGGTGGTCAGCAGGGCGGGGGCATCAAAGCTGACGCGGACGAAGTGGCGGCGTTCATGGGGCATCGCTGTCTCCTGGGCGAAGCGGGTGGTTGGCCGATGCTACTCCAACCCATCCCTCAGTCCCATAGGTACATGTTGCCTTTGGATATTTTTGCAACCTTTCGTTAATATGGGTCTTCCGTCACCTGTGGGGTCCTGTAGTGAATCCTGGCGTGTACTGGTTGGGTCGTTGGTCAGTGGGTCGGCTACGTTGGGCTGCGTGGTTGCCCATGCTGCTTGCCTGTGCCAGCGCCCTGGGCGTACCCCGCGAGGTGCGGGTAGGGGTTTACTCCAACGAGCCCAAGGTGTTTGTGGACAGCAGTGGCAAGGCCTCTGGCATCTTTATTGACCTGTTGCAGGAAGTGGCGGCGCGTGAGCAGTGGACGCTGAAGTTTGTACCCTGCACCTGGCAGGACTGTCTGGATGCCTTGCGCGCCGGTCAGATCGACCTGATGCCCGATGTTGCCCGCACGCCGGAGCGTGAAGCGCTGTACGACTTTCACAATGTGCCGGTGCTGCACAGCTGGTCGCAGATCTACCGCTCGCCGGGCAGTGCCATCCATTCGCTGTTTGACCTGCAGGGCAAGCGCGTGGCGGTGCTGCGAGGCTCAGTGCAGCGCACCACCTTTGTCAACATGCTGGACAGCTTTGGTATCCAGGCCTCGCTGGTGGATGCGGCCAGCTTGATGGACGCGTTTGCGCTGGTGCAGCGGGGCGAGGCGGATGCAGTGATCTCTAACCACCTGTTTGGCAACTTTCATTCGGCGCGGTATGGCGTGGCCGATTCGGGCATTGTGTTTCAGCCTGCTACGTTGTTTTATGTGACGGGTACCGGGCGCAATGCCGACGTGCTGGCAGCCATAGATCGGTCGGTGAAAGACTGGCGCAGCGGGACTGACCCGGCATACGCCCGCATCCTGCGGCACTGGGGCGGGCAGGACACGGCCAAGTTGCCTGTGGTGCTGTGGTGGGGCCTGGGTGGGCTGGCGGTGTTCAGCCTGCTGGCGGCGCTGATGGTGGTGTTTCTGCGCCGCCAGGTGCAAGAGCGCACCCGCCACCTGCAGGCCAGCGAACAAAAGCTGGCGACCATTTTGGACAGCGTGGGCGCGTTCATCTACATCAAGGGCAAGGACTACCGCTACCAGTACGCCAACCAGCAAACGATGCAGCTATTTGGCTGCGAGGGCCAGGACGTGGTGGGGCTGGAGGACTCGGCGTTTTTTGATGCGGCAACCACTGCGCGACTGCGCGCCAATGACCGGCGGGTGATTGAAGGCGGCGAGACGTTGGAGGCCGAGGAGGTGAACACCCAGCAGGGTGGGGGCGAAGTGCGGGCTTATCTGTCCGTCAAGATTCCGCTGCGCAACCCGGACGGCAGCATTCATGCGCTGTGCGGCATCAGCACCGACATCACCGAGCGCCGCCGGGCTGAAGAGTCGCTGCAGATTGCGGCCACGGTTTTTGAGTCGTCCGAAGGCATGATAGTGACCGGGCCCGATCAGCGCATCCTGAAGGCCAACCAGGCCTTTGCACGGCTGACCGGATACACGGTGGAAGAGCTGGTGGGGCTGACGCCCAGACAGCTGTACTCGGATCGGCACGACGCGCAGTTTTACGCCGCGCTGCAAAGCACGCTGCGCACCCAGGGCGTGTGGCAGGGCGAGGTGTGGAGCCGCCGCAAGGACGGGCAGGAATACCCCGCGTGGATCACCATGACTGCGGTGCAGTCTGCGGATGGCGACATTACCCACTACGTGGGCACGCAGACCGACATCTCCAGCCGCAAGGCCGCCGAAGAAGAGATCCGGGTGCTGGCGTTCTACGACCCGCTCACCGGCCTGCCCAACCGCCGCCTGATGACCGACCGGCTGCAACACAGCCTGGCAGCCACCGAGCGCTCGGGCGCCGGGGGCGCGCTGCTGTTTGTGGATCTGGACAACTTCAAGGACCTGAACGACACACAGGGCCATGAGATTGGCGACCAATTGCTGCGGCAGGTGGCCGCGCGGTTGGGCGGCTGCGTGCGAACAAGCGACACGGTGGCACGGCTGGGCGGCGATGAGTTTGTGCTGCTGCTCGAAGGACTTAGCCCGGTCCCGCACGAGGCAGCGGCGCAGGCCGAAAACGTAGGCCGCACTGTGTTGCAGGCACTCAGTCAAAGCTATCTGCTGGACGGCCATGCGCACCATACGTCGTGCAGCATTGGGGTGGCCCTGTTTGCCGATGCGCTGGGCTCGGTGGACGAACTGCTCAAGCGCGGTGACCTGGCCATGTACCAGGCCAAGGGGGCTGGGCGCAACACGCTGCGCTTTTTTGACCCGCGTACGCAGGCTGCCGTGACCACGCGCACGGCCATGGAGTCGGGCCTGCGCGAGGCCTTGCGCGATGGCCAGTTCCTGCTGCACTACCAGGCACAGATCAGCCAGCAGCACGGCATGGTGGGGGCCGAGGCGCTGGTGCGCTGGCAGCATCCGCTGCGCGGGCTGGTGTCGCCCGCCGAGTTCATCCCGGTGGCCGAGGCATCGGGTCTCATCGTGCCGCTGGGTGCGTGGATTTTGCGCACTGCGTGCCTGCAACTGGTGGAGTGGTCGCACAACCCGCTGACCGCGCACTGGACGCTGGCCGTGAACGTGAGCGCCCGGCAGTTTCGCCACAGCGACTTTGTGGACGAGGTGCTGGGCGTGCTGGACGAGACCGGCGCCAACCCCCGCCGCCTGAAGCTGGAGCTGACCGAAACCCTGCTGCTGGACGATGTGGAAGACACCATCGAGCGCATGACCACCTTGCGTGCGCTGGGGCTGGGTTTCTCTCTGGACGACTTTGGCACGGGTTATTCCAGCCTGAGCTACCTCAAGCGCTTGCCGCTGGACCAGCTCAAGATCGACCAGGGTTTTGTGCGTGACCTGCTTACCGATGCCAACGACGCCACCATTGCCCGCACCATCGTCACGCTGGCCGAAAGCCTGGACTTGGGCGTGATTGCCGAGGGCGTGGAAACCGAGGCCCAGCGCGACATGCTGGCAAGCCTGGGCTGCAACACCTGGCAGGGCTACCTGTTTGGGCGGCCGGGGCCTGCCAGCGCATTGCTGTTGGTGGCGGCGACCGCTGCGGCGGCAGCTACGGATTGATACCCCAGCACAGCGGATATTCAAAAAAAGTACTCCTTTTTTGATAGCTGTTGGCGCTTTATTTATAAGCGCTATAGGCCAATTTGTCTCATATTTTGGTTGGACTGCATTGCGGCGAGCCTGGCTGCCGTTTCGTCGTCATTTGCTTACATCTTTCACGTGCCAGAAGGAATACCGTGGACGTGGGCTTGTTACAAACGAAGGCCTGTCCACAGGCGGTGTACGTCTCTGTATTCCACCTGCGGCAAATCACGAGGAGCTTCACTATGAAAAAAACCACCACTTCCACCATCCGCCTTTTACTGTCTGGCGCTGTTGCGGCTTTGGCGCTGCTGACTGCAGGCGGTGCCCAGGCGCAAGGCTATGTCAACGCCACTGTGGGCGGCGAACTGGCCCCCGGCGTCTACGGCCGCATCAACATCGGCAATGCAATGCCACCGCCCCCAGTCATCTACACCGAGCCCGTCATCATCCAGCGCCCCGCTGTGGTCGTGCCCCGCTCGCCCATCTATCTGTATGTGCCACCGGGCCATGCCAAAAACTGGGGCAAACATTGCCACCGCTACAACGCGTGTGCACAGCCGGTCTACTTTGTGCAAGAACCGCCCCCACGCCGCGGCCCGCCCCACCGTGGGCACCAAGGCCGTGACGACCGCCGTTGGGACAATGACCAGCGCCATGGCGGCAAGCACAACCGTGACCGCGACCATGACCGCGGCGGCCGGGGTGACGGGCGTGGGGATGGGCGCGGCGAGGGACATGGCCAAGGTCACCGCAACTGACCTACTTTGCTGATCTTTGCTTGAAAGGCGCGACCTCCATCGCGCCTTTTTTTGTGGTCCCCTTGCGCTGCGTACCTCTCAGTTACGTACCTCTCGGCTGGGTACAAAGCCACGTTGTATCGGGCACCCCTTGCGGGGGGTGCACCGACACGCCGACGCCAGCGGTTAAGCTCGGGATCTTATGGCCCAAGTCACTTTTTCTCCTCCGTTCACCCCTCCACCCGCTGTTGCCAGCCAGTTGCGCCAGGCCGGATACGCCGTGTTGTCGCCTGCCGATGTGGCGCAGTGGATTGGCTGCGATCTGGCCGACCTGATGGCACTCAATGGCGACTGGGCGACCTTGCCGCCGGACGACTTTTTGAAGGATGGTGGCCGCTACCGTCGCCGCCGCCACGCGTGTTTTGTGGTGCAGGGCGGGCAGGTGCAGCAGGTGCCGCACCGCGCGCACTGGCAGCCCGTGGAATACAACGCACTGCACGGCGGCATGGAGCGCTGGTTTGCACCCATGGAGCCCACCACCATTGCCAAACCCGCGTGGCAGCGATTGCTGGCTGCGCTGGCAGGCGTCTCGCAAGACGTGTTTGCAGCCGGTGCAGCCGCCGTCGCTGATGCGCCCTGGTTTGTGGAGGCCCACCAGTTCCGCATTGACACCACCGACGGCATTGGCCGCCCGACACCCGAGGGCGCGCACCGCGACGGTGTCGACCTGGTTGCGGTGTTCTTGGTGGGGCGCGACGGCGTAAAGGGCGGCGAAACCCGCGTGTTCGAGGCCAACGGCCCCAGCGGCCAGCGCTTTACGCTGACCGAGCCGTGGTCGCTGCTGCTGCTGGACGACGCACGCATGATCCACGAATCCACACCCATCCAGCCTTTGACCGAAGGCGGCTACCGCGACACGCTGGTGGTCACCTGCCGGCGCGGCAATTTTCAGGGTGCCGATGTGGTGGGTGCGGCACCCGCAGGCGCCTGAACGTTTTTTCGCAGCGCCCTCGGCGTGTCAAGCAAGCCCGGACGCTGCGCCGGGTGAGTGACTGCCCGGGATTTGATGCGGATCAAGATGCAGGGTATGGTGGGCGTTCACACTGGCGTCATCGAAAGAAGATCGGGTCACAAGCCCGGTTCACCATTCAACCCAAGGAGAAGCACTATGTTCAAGCACATTCTGGTCCCCGTCGATGGTTCCAAGACCTCGATGCTGGCAGTATCCAAAGCCGCAGCGCTGGCCAAGACCTTTGGCAGCGCCGTGACCGCGGTGTATGTGATCGACCCCTATCCCTTCACCGGCGTGGGAGCCGACTTTGCCTATGGCCAAGCGCAGTACATCAGCGCCGCCACGTCCGAGGCCAACACCGCACTGGAGTCCACCAAGAAGGCCATGGCCGAAGCAGGCGTGGAAGTGACGGCCCTGGTGGGCGAAGGCCATGCCGTGCACGACGGCATCCTGCGCGCGCTGGAGAGCACGGGCGCCGACCTCATCGTGATGGGATCACACGGCCGGCGGGGCCTTGAAAAGCTGGTGCTGGGCAGTGTCACGCAGCGCGTGCTGGGAGTGGTGCATATCCCCGTGCTGGTGGTGCGCGACTAAGCCCTGTGCTCAAAGGCGGGCAATCGCGGCCCGCAACAAAAACGGCTCCTTGCGGAGCCGTTTCTCATGGCGGGTTGGTACACCGGTTTATCGCGAAACCTGCCCGGCAACCAGCACGGGCGCCTCGCGAAAGCGATCAGGCAGCAGCGTCTGAAGCTGCGTGATCTTGGGGCGGTCGTAGGTCGCGATGTAGATGGAATGCGGGTTGCGCGTGGCGTAGTCCTGGTGCTCGTCTTCGGCCGGGTAAAAATTGCTCAGCGGTGCCAGGGTGGTGGCAATCTTGAGCGGCAGCAGCTGGGTAGCGTCGAGCTGCGCGATGTATTGCTGGGCAACCCGTTGCTCATCGGGCGTGGAGTAAAAAATGGCAGACCGGTATTGCGGCCCGTAGTCGGGCCCCTGGCGGTCAATTTCGGTGGGGTCGTGCGCCACCGAAAAGAAGATCTGTAGCAGTTGCCCGTAGCTCACCACCGTGGGGTCGTAGGTGATGGAAACGGCTTCCGCATGGCCTGTTTTGCCGGAGCTGACCTGCGGGTAGCTGGCGGTTTCTTTGCTGCCGCCTGCATAGCCCGACACGGCGTTGAGTACGCCCTGGGTGTGCTGGAAGACCGCCTGCACGCCCCAGAAGCAGCCTCCTGCAAACACTGCGGTGGCCGTTGCCGGGGGGCTGCTGCCTGCGGCTGCCATGTCCACCACCGGGGGCGGCAGCGCAACGGCAGGCCTCGCGCCGGATGTGGCACCGGCATACAGCAACGCGGCCAGCATGCCCGCGCCCACCAGCACCAGCAATTTCGAGCCGTAGTTGGCGTTGGGTTTGGGGGGATGCGCGGCGCTTGACGCCTTGCTTGACGGGGCAGCAGCACCGCCGTGGCGGTGCGCGCTTTTGTGGGGAGTTTGAGGCACGGCTATAGGCTCCTGAGCCATGGCCTGCACCCCGGGTGAAAGCCATGACCGGCCAGAGGCGCTGGCCGCGCGTCAAATGACCTTACTCGATCTTGGCGCCAGAGGCTTCCACAATGCCTTTCCACTGCACGTATTCCTTCTTGAGCAGCGCGCCGAACTGGGTGGGCGACAGGGCCTCGGGCTCGGCGCCCTGGGCCTGAATGGCGGCCTTCATGTCGGGCGTGGCCAACAGCTTGTTGACTTCGGTGTTGATGGCGGTGACCACGGCCGCAGGCGTACCGGCGGGGGCGAACACGCCATACCAGGTGCTGACGTCAAAGTCCTTGTAGCCAGACTCGCCCACGGTGGGCACATCGGCCAGCGACGAGCTGCGCTTGGCCGACGTCACCGCCAGCGGGCGCAGCTTGCCTGCCTTGATCTGGCCCATGGCCGAAGGCAACGACGACACCAGCAGGTCCACATTGCCTGCCAGCGCATCCATCAGCGCAGGGTTCGATCCCTTGTACGGGATGTGGCTGAGCTTGACGCCTGCCGCCTGCTCGAACAGGTGGCCCGCCAGGTGAATGGACGTGCCGTTGCCGGGAGATCCGTAGGTGATGGTGCCGGGCGCGGCCTTGGCGGCAGCCACCACGTCGGCCAGCGTCTTGTATTTGGAGTTGACGCTGGTGGCGATGACCACGGGCGTCCATGCGACGTGCGCCACGGCAGTCAGGTCCTTGGTGGGGTCCCAAGCCAGGTTTTTGTAGAGCCACGGGCCGATCACCAGGTTGTCCTTCTGGCCCATTACCAGGTCATAGCCTGTGGGCGCGGCTTTGACGGCCTCGCCAATGCCGATGGTGCCGCCAGCGCCTGCCTTGTTGTCGGCTACCACCGTCCACTTGGCGCTTTCGGTGAGTTTGGTGGCCACCAGTCGCGACAGGATGTCGGTGCCGCCGCCGGGCGGGAAGGGCACGATCAGGCGGATGGGTTTGGTGGGGTAGGCAGCGGCCGGTGCGGGTGCCTGGGCGTGTGCGGTGGTGCCCACGGCAAAAGCGAGCGCGGTGAAAGAAAGCAGGGTGCGAATCATGGTGAGGGTTGTCTCCGTCGGTTCAATGAAGGGTGCGACCGCGCGGTGCGCGATCGGCTTGGCTGGTCTTGGCGCCAGCACGCGGGGATGATCGCCGATCCTCCCCGGCGCTGGCCTTGCCCATACAGCGCGGCATCATCGCCACTGGCGATGGCTGCCTGCGCCTCGCACAGGTCAGATGCGTTCAAAAATCGCTGCAATGCCCTGGCCGCCGCCAATGCACATGGTCACCAGCGCGTAGCGGCCCTGGATGCGCTGCAGTTCATGAATCGCCTTCACGGTGATGAGCGCACCGGTGGCACCAATCGGGTGGCCCAGCGAGATGCCCGAGCCATTGGGGTTGACCTTGGCCGGGTCCAGGCCCAGGTCCTTGGTCACCGCGCAGGCCTGTGCCGCAAAGGCCTCGTTGGCTTCGATCACATCGAGGTCGTTGACGGTAAGGCCCGCCTTTTTGAGCGCAAGCTGCGTGGCGGGCACGGGGCCGATGCCCATGTACTTGGGGTCCACACCTGCGTGGGCGTAGGCCACCAGGCGTGCCAGGGGCTTGGCGCCACGGGCCTTGGCGGCACCGGCTTCCATCAGCACCACGGCGGCGGCGGCGTCGTTGATGCCGGATGCGTTGCCTGCCGTCACGGTGCCGTTTTCCTTGATGAACACGGGTTTGAGCTTGGCCAAGTCTTCCATCGTGGCGCCTGGGCGAAAGTGCTCGTCGGTGGCGTATTGCACGTCGCCCTTCTTGCTCTTGAGCGTGACAGGCACGATCTGGTCCTTGAACACGCCGTTTTGCGTGGCGCGTTCGGCGCGGTTGTGGCTCTCTACCGCCAGCTTGTCCTGGTCTTCGCGGCTGATGCCCCACTTGGCGGCGATGTTCTCGGCCGTCACACCCATGTGGATGTTGTGGAAGGGGTCGTGCAGCGCGCCGATCATCATGTCCACCATCTTGGTGTCACCCATGCGGGCGCCCCAGCGCATGTTCAGGCTGGCAAAGGGCACACGGCTCATGTTCTCGGCGCCGGCGCCAATCGCCACGTCTGTGTCGCCCAGCAAGATGGACTGGCTGGCGTTGACGATGGCCTGCAGGCCCGAGCCACACAGGCGGTTGACGTTGTAGGCAGGCGTGCCTTCGCCGCAACCGCCGTTGATGGCCGCCACGCGCGACAGGTACATGTCCTTGGGCTCGGTGTTCACCACATGGCCGAACACCACATGGCCCACGTCTTTGCCTTCCACATTGGCACGCGCGAGCGATTCGCGCACGACGAGCGCGCCCAGCTCGGTGGGCGGCACGTCTTTGAGGCTACCGCCAAAGGTGCCAATGGCGGTGCGCACTGCGCTGACGACGACGACTTCACGGGTCATGGGGAGGTCCTTTCAGATGAATTTAAGGTCAAATTGGCCGCTAGCGCTTATCCAGTAAGCGCTTATAGCTATAAAAACAGGAGTATTGAGGCACTAAGCGTCCCGCACATCAGCGACCGGGTTGGTGCCGAAGTCTGCGCGCTCCAGCCATGCGAGCACACGGGTAGCGGCGTCGGCAGGGGATGTGAGCTGGCCACCCGTCTTGAGGTTGGCGAAATTTTGGCGGTCCGGGAACGCCTCGGGCGCGGCGCCGCGCAGTTGCACCTGCATGTCGGTGTCGATCACGCCCGGAGCCAAGGAGCATACCTTGGCGCCATGGGGCTTCAAGGCCTCATCCAGCGCCACGCACCGCGTGAAATGGTCCATGCCCGCCTTGGCCGCGCAATAGGCGGCTTGCGACGCCATGGCCCGGCGGCCCAGGCCTGAAGAGATGTTGAGCACCTTGCGCGGCACCGTCCAGCTGTCGGTGACGCCCAGGAAGGCGGCGGTCAGTTGCATGGGCGCCTCCAGCCCCACCCGCAGGGCAGTGGCCAGGTCGTCCACGTCGCTGTGCGACAGCGGGGCAATGCGCGGGATCATGCCGGCGTTGTTGATCAGCGTCGCGCTGGCAAAGGCCTGCGGGCCTTGCGCCGAGAGCCAGGCCTGCAGCTTGTTCGCGGCCTGTTCACCCTGCGACAGGTCTTGCTGCCATTGTTCGATGGTGACGCCCGCAGCTTTGGCTTCGGTTGCCAGGTCGGCGTTGACACTGCGGGCGATGCAGATGAGGGTGTTGCCGCTGCGCAAAAGCTGCTGGGCCATGGCCAGGCCCATGCCGCGCGAAGCGCCGGTGAGGATGTAGAGATGGTTTTGAGGCATCCCGCCATGTTACTGCTCAGTATGCGTGGCCGCGCGTTGACAGGTTGCCTCCTGTACAGCCAGCGGCTGCAAACCCTGCACTCTCCAGTTTGCAAACATCAATTGAATGGTGCTGGCGCTTGGAAAATAATGACAGGCGCTGCCCACGCGGCTTCAGCTGGCCGTGAGAGCCCTAGGAGGTATCGCACGTTTCTGTGGGGATATCACGTTGTCTGGCTGGGGCGCACGGTAGCGGGTGGGCGCGCTTGATGCTGCGCCCGTCTGTTCCAGTCGAAATACTGCCACGGTTCCCACCAACTCTTGTGCCTGGTTTTGCATGCTGGTGGCGGCTGCTGCCATTTCTTCTACCAAGGCGGCATTTTGCTGCGTGGCCTGGTCCATTTGCATCACGGCTTCGCCCACCTGGGCTACGCCGTCACTTTGCTCAGCGCTGGCAGCGCTGATTTCGCGAACAATGTCCGTCACCCGCCGGATAGAGGTGACCACCTCGGTCATGGTATGGCCCGCCTTGTCTACCAGTGCACTGCCTTCCTCCACCCGGGTGACGCTGGCAGAAATCAGCTGTTTGATCTCTTTGGCGGCCTCGGCAGACCGGCCCGCCAAGCCGCGCACTTCACTGGCCACCACAGCGAAGCCCCGGCCCTGTTCGCCCGCACGTGCCGCCTCTACGGCGGCGTTCAGCGCAAGGATGTTGGTTTGGAAGGCAATGCCATCGATCACGCTGATGATGTCTGCAATTTTTTGCGAACTCTCGTTGATTCCTTTCATGGTTTCGACGACCTGGGCGACCACCTCGCCCCCTTGTACCGCGACGGTATTGGCGTTCACGGCCAGTTTGTTGGCGGCCTGGGCACTGTCAGAGTTTTGCTTCACGGTCGCACCCAGTTCTTCCATCGACGCTGCCGTTTCTTCCAGCGCGCTGGCCTGTCGCTCTGTCCGCGCAGACAAGTCGTGGTTGCCCTGTGAAATTTGCACGCTGGCCGTTGACACGCTTTCTGCACTCTGTCGAACGTTGGAGACGATCTCCGCGAGCTTGCCGCGCATGATGGAAAGCTCGGTCAGCAATTGGCCGACTTCGTCTTTGTTGCCCTGGGGAATCGGCGTGGCCAGGTCGCCAGACGCGATGGCGGTGGTCGCTTTCACCGCTTGCTGCACGGGCACGGTGATGGAGTGGGTCGTCCAGTAGGCGAGGAACAGTCCTACAAAAATGGCCAAAATAGTGCTGCCACTCACCCACAGGACGCTGCTCTGCGCCTTGCCCGTGGTTTCTTTTAGCGTTGCACTTAGCCCTTCGTTCATGTTTTTGGTGAGCTCTTGCAGTGTGCTGGAATACTTGCTGAAAACAGGGGCCAGTGCCGTGTCTGTTTGCTCAGAAACGTTTTCTCCTGCCTCCTTCGCTTTGACAAGCTGCGTGCGTTTGATTCGGTAGGCGTCGCGTGCAGCAATCGCGTTGTCGTACAGATCTGTTTCCTTGCCGGGCAGCAAGTAGGTGCGTATTTCTTCCATCCGCTTGCTTTGCACTTCAACCACGGCCGACATGTCCTTCTTGAGCTTGCCGGAGTACTGGGCATCGTTGGCCTTGAGCAAGGCCTCCGTGCGCAGCCAGTTCATCTGAATGTCGGTTTGCCACTGCTGCACCAAGTCCTGGCGCTTGAGCTCATGGGTCGCAAGCTGCTCATTGCTTTTTTGCAGGGCCCATATATTGGCTATCCCCAGCAGGGCGATGATGACGGTGATCAGCAGCAGCAGTCCAAATGCTACTCCGAGGCGGATACCCAGTTTCAGGTCTTTGATACGCATGGCGTTTCCTTGGAGGCTGTCTAAAAAGCGTTGTAGGGTGCGGCGAGAAGGCTCAATCAGCAGGCGGTTTGCAGGTTGGCTTGCGCAGCTGGGGTCGATACATGGCGCTGGCGCAATTGCTCCAGGTAGTCGGCTCGTACGCGACGCGCTGCATAGTCGCCGGGCGCGCTGACCCGAAGCTGTTTCCAAGCCACGGTGCGCAGCCTGCCAGAGGTGGCGCGGTGTTCTTCAATGGCTGCGGCTTGGGGCACGCTGGCCTTTGCATCGGTCATGCATTGGTAGCCATAAAGTTGCATGTACTCGCGCGTCAACGTCTCAATGGTTTCAATCTCTTGCGGCTGCAGCTGAGATTTAAATTTGTCCTTGTTGGCTGCAATGGGCGCGAAGCAGTTGGATTCCCACAGCGCAGACATGCTGGAAAGCTCTTTGGCCTCTTGCGAGGCACCGATGTCCAGCATCGCAGGCAAAAATTCAATTCCAATGAACTGACAGACCCTGCGCAAAATGGCCTCTTGATCGCTGAGAAAGTCTTCGTAGCGGATGGTGAGAACGCGCTCAGGATGGCGCTTGGCCAATGCATGCCCTGCATCGTGGGCTTTGACCCAGGCGAGGGCGTTCAAGGTGGTGTCAAATTCATGGATGATCGCGCGGTTCATGGATGCAACCTGCGCTCGGGGATCGCGCACCACGTTCAAAAATCGCATCTCTGGGAACAGCTCCATCAAATCGTGCGCGTAGTGAATGCTGTCAAGTGACTTGTCCATGACCACGCTTGCCCCGTGTTGCTCGCCGCTGCGCAGCAGCAGTTCCCAGACGATCCGGTGCACGCTGCGTGGTTGGTTGCGAAGCCCCTCAAAAATTTCATGGGCATCGAACATCATGTCGGGCCACTTCACCATGCTTGCAGCTTGCAGACCCACTACATCTTTCACCAGTTGCAGATACGCATCGTCATCACGCAAATCCCCATACAGCGGCACTAGCGGCATGAAGTCCACGATATGCAGAGGGTAGGGGGAGTGGAACTGTAGATTGGTATTGAGCCGCAGACGCAGTGCATGGCTACCGCAGCGCCGCAGCGGAACCATCAGCAGCGGGAGTGGCCTGTTGTGGGCGCTGACCGTTGTGTTGCTCATGTTGAGTGCTCCTGCAAGTAGTTGAAAAATTCGTTGATGAACTGGTCCAGGTCGCCTGGAGGCAAGCGGTCAATGCCTCCGGCGGTGTGGCGCCCCCCGCCCGCTGGGTAGCGGCTGCAGAACAAATCAGCGCGGCAGGCTGCGTTTTTTCCTATACGCAGACTCACCAGGAAATCGCCGTCAGATCGCGGGGTGAGAACGGCTACGGACCGCCCGCCCTGGCTGGTGACCAGCTTGTTTGCCAGCAGGCCGCAAAGGCGCCTGGCCCAAGGTCTGTCGGGCAGCAGGTACACGCAAGCGTGCTGGTTGGATGCATAGGGCTGCACATCGTGTAAAGCCCGCTGGTCGTCGGCGTGGCCTTCCTGCAGGCGGTGGTATTCATAAGCCTTGGCAATGAAGTCCAGCGGGCTTTCAAAGCGGTGCAATGACCGGTATAGCTGCGCTGGGTGGAAGTGCAGGTCTTCGGCGCTTTCACCGTAGGCGTTGTAGTTCAGCAAATAGCCCAATTGCATAAGGGCACCGCGTGTGCCTGCGGTGCATCCGTGGGCGCGCGCCATTTGATCGGCAACGGCGTCCAGGTTGTCTCCGTAGGCGGCAACAATGGTCCACTGGTGCATGGCACCGTTCAAATGCCGGTCCACCAAGATGCTGGTGCAGACATTGGCCGCAGTGTCGATGTGGCTTTTGAGCCGGGGGTGATGGGTCAGCGTTTGTGCGGCGTGGTGGTCAAAGTAGGTCACGCTGCCACCCGCGTTCAGCACCTTGGCCGCGTTGTGCGCATTGCGGTCCCACGAAATGTCCAGCGCAGTCACTTGGAGCGGAAGACCCTCGGGCAACTGGTCGAACAGTGCGATGTCTCGCTTTGTGCCGGTGACCAAGACGGCATCGCATGGCTCGATGGTGCGCAACTGGTGCAGCGCGCACAGGCCATCGGCATCTCCGTTGAAGATGTCATAGGTCGTTGGAACTGCGCGGTGGGAGTGTTGTTCGACGGTCGTGGTCATGGCTGGGCAATGAATCCGCGGCGGGTGAGGAGCGCCAAAACCTGCTCGATCGCAGAGTCAAGGCTGATGCCCTCTGTGTTGATCCCAAGATCCGGGGCCTCTGGGGCTTCGTAGGGCGCCGATACGCCGGTGAAATGGGGAATGACCCCCGCACGGGCTTTGTCGTACAGGCCCTTGGGGTCCCGTTCTTCGCACACCGGGAGCGGGGTGCTGACGTAGACCTCCAGAAACCGCCCTTCGCCGACAATGGACCGGGCCATGGAGCGGTCGTCCTGCTGAGGGGAAATCAGGGCGGTGAACACCATGAGCCCCGCTTCGTTCATGAGTGCAGCCACTTCGGCCACTCGCCTTATATTTTCGGTGCGCTCGCTGGCACTGAAGCCCAAGTCGCGATTCAAGCGGTGCCGCAGGTTGTCACCGTCGAGGACAAAGCTGGCAAAGCCTCTGGCATGCAAACGTTCTTCCAGTGCGTAAGCCAGGGTGGACTTGCCCGCGCCACTCAGGCCTGTGAACCACACTGTGACGGGGCGCTGCTGCAAAAGGTGCTGGCGCAGGTGTGGCGTGACTTGCCCAGTGTGTGTAACGATCATGCGTTGACCCAAGGCAAGCTGATCGGCGGCTGCTGCAACAGCGGGTGCATGGGCGGCTGCGATTGTGCTGGGGGGTGGATCCAAGTGCCTGAGTGCGTTTGTCATGGCGTTCCTCGCCTTCGTTGGAGGGCAATGGCTTGAAAAGCGGGGAGTGCAGGGTGCTGCGGTGCAGCTACTCGCAGCGGATGGAGCACGCAAACACGGGTTGATGGTTGACCACCATAGGTGGTCCCAGTCTGTGCGCCTTAAAGCCAGTTCTACGCAGCAATCGCTCTACTCCCAGGGGCGATACCGTCACCATGCGCTGCGCTCCTTGCGCCATGGCGCAGTGGCTTGCCGCGCGCAGAAGGCCCGTGGTGATGGGGGACGAGAATTGGTCCAGGGCAGACCCCGTTTGACCCGAGAAGTCCATGGTCGCAAAACGAGACAGCTCCCACACGTCTGGCGACTGCGGGGGCGCAGCGCCGTTGAGCAGGTTGGGAAAGACTTCTGACAGTAAGTAGGGGCGGGTGGTTGGGAGTAAACGCGCTGTGCCAATCACGTCACCGCTCTCGTTCTGGGCAATCACATACAACGTGTCGTCTCGATCAAACTGGTCGTATTCCAGTGCGTCACGGCATTTCAACTGCCAGCCCAAGGTCTCCACAAATACACGATGGCGGTAGCGCGCCATGCGGTGCATAAGGGGTGTCGATATTTCAGCCGAACAGCCGGATGTGATGCGCATTTGCGTTTCCCCTGACAAGTTTTGTCCATTAGAGAGTTGCGCAAAGAGATTTGTAACTACCAACTTTGGTAGGGCAATGCCCCGAGAGCGACAAAAATCTTGTCGCCAAAACCGTCGACTACCCCCAAAATGTTCCTGAACGTTACAGCGCTGCGTTGAGGTGGTGAAGCTTCGAAAGCGATAGGCCGGTGGTTAGGTGCTCATTGGTTTGGTATGTTGGTGGAGTCACGTATGGCAAGCTGGCAAGAGGATCTTTTGGATGTATTCGACGAAACGCAGTCGGAGCGCGAGGTGTTTCCCAGGATCGAAGCAGCCGCGCGGTCACTGGGTTTTGAATATTGCGCCTATGGGTTGCGCGTTCCGCTGCCTCTGTCCAACCCGCAGACTATTTTTCTGAACAATTACCCCGCGCAGTGGCAGCAACGCTATGTGCAGCAAGGCTATGTACAGACCGATCCGACGGTTCAGCATGGTTGCCGCAAGAACACGCCGCTGTTGTGGTCGGATGGTGTGTTTGCGCAGGCGCAAGATTTTTGGGAAGATGCCCGCTCTTTTGGTTTGCGCTTTGGCTGGGCGAATGCCTGCATTGATGGAGGCGGTGTCCGAGGGATGTTGACGCTGGCGCGATCCGAAGGTGCACTGACTGCGCAAGAGGTAGATCACAACGAGATGAAGATGCGATGGCTTTCGCACGTGGCGCATGTGGTGCTATCGCGGATTTTCACCAAACGGCAAGCGGAGCAGATGCAGCCCAACTTGACCGCCAGAGAAATCGAGGTGCTCAAATGGACAGCCGATGGCAAGACATCTGCCGATATTTCTTTTCTGCTCGATGTGTCGGAAAACACGGTGAACTTTCACGTGAAGAATGCCGTGTTCAAGCTGCAAACCAACAACAAGACGGCAGCCACTGTTCGTGCGGCCATGTTGGGTTTGTTGGGTTGACGGCCGTTTTTGCTTCAGGCGTTGCTTTTGCGTTTTCAGCGGATTTTTCGATGCCCGCGAAGCCTTCAAGAATCCACAAACTTGCAGATTCCGGTCATGCGGCTGTCCTGTGACGGGCTTTTGCGCTTGTCGATTGACGAGCTGCTCTCCCTGCATATTGAGCACTTGCTTTCAGGGGTAGACACTGAGGTGGCGGGTGCTCATTCCCTATCTGTCAAACAGTGTGGTCGCGAGACCGTGATCAGCGGTTACACCGAGTGGGTCAGTGCCTCATCGCCAGCCGTTTCTATTGGCTGGGATTGGCACTTGCAACTGTCGATGTCGCAACAACCGTTTCGTTGGAAACGCATAGGCCCACCACGCACCAACGTCATGTTGGTCTACTCTGCGGGGGGTGAAGCTGGATGGGCTAAAAATCTGGAGCTGCTCTCTACCGTCGTAGACGCATTGCCCTGGCAAAACCGCTTGTTACTGGCGGTTGGCCTGCAGTCAGCATGCGTGTGACCTTGAATGACAAACGTGCATGGAGCCAAATCATCACGAGATTCCATGCGATGTAAGCGCCCCAGGCAGTCGTTTTATGGAGTCGTAACTTTGAACTTGAAACATCCGTTCAAGTTGCTTCATGCCGACTCAATGATTGGCGAATTGCTCTGGCTTGAGCCCGCATACACCCCTTGATGCGGTGTAGAGAGTTGCCATTCGCGGATTTTCGGCTTGCCTTGCTAAAACTCCGGTGCCCAGGTCATCTCCATAGTCTTACCCGAGACGGGGTGCGTGAATACGAGGTTGCACGCATGCAATAGCAGGCGGGGCGCTAGGGCAAGGATGCAGGCGTCTGCATACATCGAATCTCCCAAAATCGCGTGGCCGATGGCCGCGAGGTGCACGCGCAACTGGTGGGTTCGCCCAGTGACGGGTTCCAGTTCGAGACGGGTGGTCTTTGCCGCTGGGTCATTTGCCAGCACCCGCCAGCGTGTGAGGCTGGGCTTGCCGATGGTGTGGTCGATCACACGCAGCGGGCGCCGTTCCCAGTCGGCCGCAATGGGCAAGTCGATCTCACTCCATGTGTTGTCTACTGAGCCCAGAATACCTTGCACCACAGCTTGGTAGCGCTTGTTGACTTGGCGCTCGGCGAATGCATGGCTTAGACGGCGTTGGACTTCGATGTTGCGCGCCATCAACACCAGGCCCGATGTGGCCTGGTCCAGCCGGTGCACGATGAGCGCGCCGGGCCAGCGCTGCTGCGCGCGGGCGCTCAGGCAGTCTTGCTTGTCGGGGCCCCGGCCTGGCACACACAGCAGACCCGAGGGCTTGGCCAGCACCAGCAGGTCGTCGTCTTCGTGCACGGCTTGCACACCTTGCGCGCCGACCGGGCCAGCCACGCCGACCGCGCTGCCGAAGCCATCCACCTCGTTTGCCAGCGGCTCAGGGCAGGTCATCGCCCGCAATCAGCCGCTGCACGGTGGCGCAGAGTTCTTCCACGTCGTTGGGTTTGTGAATGAGTGCGCGCGCGCCCTCGGCCAGGGCGGCCTGTTCTATCTCTGCCGTGACATAGCCCGAGGCCAGCGCCACGGGCAGGTCCGGGCGAATCATGCGGGCCTCGCGCACCAGGTCCACGCCACAAAAGCCGGGCATGTTGTAGTCGGTGACCAGCAGGTCGTAGCGCTGGGGCGCTGCGTTCAGCGCGGCCCGGGCTTCGTGCGGGTCGGTGAATCCGCTCACTTCATAGCCGCGGCGGCGCAGCAGGCGCTGCACCAGGAACACCAGGGCCTGGTCGTCGTCCACGTACATCACGTGGGGCTTTTTGGGCGGCGCGTCGCCGGGCTCGGCGGCGGCTGGTGGCGCAACTGCGGCGCTGACCAAACTCTGCGAGGTCGGTGTGGCTGTGTGGGCGTTCGCAATTAGGGGGTCAGCACCACCGGGTGCCACCGGGAAATACAGCGTGAACTTGCTGCCGTGGCCGGGGGTGCTCTGCACGTCCACGCCGCCTTCGTGCGTGCGCATCACGCCATGCACCACCGCCAGGCCCAGGCCTGTGCCCTGGCCCACGGGCTTGGTGGTAAAGAACGGCTCAAAGATGCGTTCGAGCGTGGCAGCGTCCATGCCCGGGCCGCTGTCTCGCACGGTCAGGGCGACATAGTCGACAGGCGCCAGGCCCAGCCGTTCGCTCAGCCGTTGGTCGGGCTGCACGGTGGCGGCCTCGACATGGATGCTGCCGCGCCCGGTTCCAATGGCGTGGACCGCGTTGGTGCACAGGTTGAGCAGCGCCTGTTCAACCTGTGTGGCGTCGGCCAGCACGGGGGGCAGGCCGACTTGCAGCTGCATGTGCAGCTCGATGGCGGGCGGCAGGGTCACGCGCAGCAGGCGCTCGGTGTCGTGTGCCACCTCGGCCAACGACACGGCCGAACGCTGCGGTGGCTCGTTGCGGCTGAAGGTGAGGATCTGGCGCACCAGGTCGCGCGCGCGGCGACCGGCCTTGTCGATCTCCAGCAAGCTCACCAGCACCGACGAGCCGGGCGCCTCTGAGGCGCAGTCGGCCTTGGCCAGTTCGACATTGCCCAGGATGGCGCCCAGGATGTTGTTGAAGTCATGCGCAATGCCGCCGGCCATGGTGCCCACGGCCTGCATCTTGTGCGACTCGCGCAGCTGGGCCTCCAGTTCGTTGCGGTGCGCCTCGGCCTTCTTGCGGCCGGTCAGGTCGCGTGCGAACACGGTGGTGGTTTCTCCCTCGGCATGGCGCTCGAACGACACGCTCACTTCCACGGCCAGTTCCTTGCCGCTGGCGGTCAACGCCGTCATCTCGCCCAGCAGGGCCTGGGTGGTGAGCTGGGCAAACGCCAGCGCCTGCGCCGCATCGGGCAAAAAGCGGTCGAGCGTACTGCCCAGCGCGTCGCTGGCGCTGCACTGGAACAGCGCTGCCGCAGTAGGGTTGAACACGGTGATGCGCTGGTGCTGGTCCACGCAGATGATAGCGTCGAGCGCCGAGTTGATGATGGCCTCCAGCCGTTTTTCGCTGGCGCGGATCTGCTCGTTGCGCTGCTGCAGCGTAACCGCGCTTTGCTGCAGCGCCTGACGCTCGGCCAGCAGGGGGCCCTGGTCAATCACTGCGCACAAAAATTGAGGCAGGGGCGGACCATTGGTCTGGGGCGCCTCGATGTGCGCAATGTGCAGGTCGCCGGTGATGCGGGTGTCGGCGCTGATGTCAAACACCACCTCCTTGACCTCGCTGCGGCCCAGGTCCTGGGCCAGCGCAAAGGCATCGCGTACACGTTTGGCGTCTTTGGTACGCACAAACGGCATCAGGGCTGTCAAGGGTCGGTCGCGTTCGGTGGGCTGGAACGAGCGGTGCGCCATCGAGTTGGCTTGCACCACCATGTCGTGCTCGTCTACCACCATCAGGGCCAGCGGCACGGCGGCAAACAGGGTCTCAAACCGCTCGGAGGCGCTTTCGGCCACGGTCTGGCTGTAACGCAGAACCTTGTTCTGGCTTTCCAGCTCGGCCTGGTACGCACGCAACTCTGCCACCAGGTCATCTGCAGGCAAGCTCGCCTGGCCAGGCCCGTTCGCGGCTGGGGCAGAGGTCACACGTGCAGCTGCTGCAACAGCGGTCTGCCGCCCAGCCGGGTCCAGAAAAGACAGATCGGGTTCGCTCATGGAAGATCGGGTCAAGGGCGTAGCGCCGGGGCATACGTGCCGCAGCACGCCATGGGTGGCCAAGTGGCAAAGAGTGTACGCCTGCATGCCGTGGCGCTTGAGGGGGGCGCGCGCGGGCGCAGCTTTGGAACTGCGTGATGTGCAGGGTGGCAGGGTTTTGCGGTGTTTCATGTCATTTCAGCGGTTGCCAGATGCCATTGTTGACAGATTGCGAACAATCCGTTTCTGCGGAGAGGCTTACCGAACAGACGCTCGGTGTCTACAGTTACACCATCAACGCATTGACCGATCTATCCACCCACACCAGGACCCCGACATGACCATTGACACCGCTGCTGCCCAACCCCTTTTGGACAAACTGAATTGGCGCTACGCGGCCAAAAAGTTCAACCCCGCCAAGGCCGTGCCACAAGACAAGGTCGAGCGCATTCTGGAAGCCGCGCGCCTGGCGCCCACCTCCAGCGGGCTGCAGCCGTTTGAAATCATCGTGGTAACGGACCCCGCCGTGCGCGCCCGCATTCAGCCCATCGCCTGGAACCAGGCGCAGATCACCGATGGATCGCACCTGCTGGTGTTTGCGGCATGGGACAACTACACGGCCGATCGCATCAACATGATGTTTGATCTGACCAATGAGCAGCGCGGCTTCAAGAACGAAGGCTGGGAAAACTACCGCCAGATGCTGCTGGGCATGTACCCCCAGCGCGATGCGGAAGTCAACTTCCAGCACGCCGCCCGCCAGGCTTACATCGGCATGAGCGCCGCGCTGATCGCCGCAGCGTTTGAAGAAGTCGACTCCACCCCCATGGAAGGTTTTGATCCCGCAGCGCTGGACGAAATCCTGAACCTGCGTGAGCGTGGCCTGCGCAGCGTAGCGATTGTGCCGCTGGGCTACCGCGCCGATGAAGGCGACTGGCTGGTGAACCTGAAGAAGGTGCGCCGCCCACGCGAGCAGTTCGTCACCGAAGTCTGAGCGAGGGCGCGCGGCACTTGCGCGCTCACGAAATACGAAAGCCGTCCTGGGGCAAGAGCCCCTGACGGCTTTACTTTTTGATGCCGACTTTGTCAGGATCAGCGGCTGACCGCAATCAGTTCGATCTCAAAGTTCAACGTGGCGTTGGGTGGAATCACGCCACCGGCACCGGCCGCGCCGTAGGCAATGGCGGGCGGGCAGGTCAGCTTGGCCTTGCCACCCGGCTTCATGCGCTGCACGCCTTCAGTCCAGCAGGGGATCACGCGGTTGAGCGGGAACGCGGTGGGCTCGCCGCGCTTGTAGGAGCTGTCGAACTCCTTGCCATCCAGAAACATGCCCTTGTAGTGCACTTTGACGGTGTCGGTGGCCTTGGGTGATTCACCCGTGCCATCCTTGATCGATTCATAGACCAGGCCGCTGGCCGTGGTGACGGGGCCTGCGGCCTGGACAGAGGCGATGGGGGCCAACAGCAGGCCGGCGAGTACAAGAGAGGAGGAAATACGCACGGGATGTCCTTGAAACAGAAGAAGGGAGAAAGAGCTCGAAATGATGGTTCTCTCGGCAGAGACGCTTTGCCCTGCCAGCGGCGCGCCAGTGTAAAGGGCTTCGCGCTGTGACTGCCACGCAGCCAAGTCATGTGCGTTAACAAGCGTTAATGCGCGCTCGCTTGCGGGCCGCAACACTGCGACCACGGCCGATAGGTGCCGGGTGTTTGTTGATGCGGAGACGACGGATGCGTTCATACAGCGGCCACAGCGGACTGGCTCGGAGGACTTTTTTGGGGGGGCTTGCCACGGGGGGCGTCGGCATGGCGGCGGGGCAGGCTCTGCCACCACGGCCACTGGCCGCCCGTTTGCCCGATGCGATGACCCGCCCCGGCGGGGCCGATCTGTCGTACGGCCTGCCAGCGCCGCAGGAAGCGCAGGTCGAGAGGACCTTGTCCACCACAGCAGGATTTCCGGTGTGGCGCACGCCGTTGCAGCACCAGCGCGGCATCATCACCCCTAGCGGCTTGCACTTTGCCGTGCACCACAACGGCGTGCCCGACATTGAGCCGGAGCGCCACACGCTGAAGGTGCACGGGTTGGTGCATAAACCGCTGCGGTTTGATCTGGAGCGCCTGCTGCGCTACCCCATGGTCAGCCGGGTTCATTTTCTGGAATGCGCTGGCAATTCGGCAGCCAATGCGCTTTCGCCCACGGCGCTGGACCAGACGTTGGGCGAGATTGCAGGCGAGGTGTCGTGTTCGGAGTGGACGGGCGTGCCGCTGGCCTATCTGTTGAATGAAGCGGGGCTGAAGGACAACGCCCAATGGGTGGTGGCCGAAGGCGCCGACGGTGGATCGCACAGCCGCAGCCTGCCGCTGAAGGCCTTGCTGGATCACGGCATGGTGGCGCTGTACCAGAACGGAGAGCGGCTGCGGCCTTCGCAGGGCTACCCCATGCGCCTGTTCATGCCAGGCTGGGAGGGCAACGTCAACGTGAAATGGCTGCACCGGCTCGAAGTGACCGACGCGCCCGCCTACACCAAGGACGAATCGGGTCTGTACACGCAAGTGCTGGCGGATGGACGGATCGAGCGCTTCGCGTTCCACATGGAGGTCAAGTCGGTAATCACGCACCCCTCAGGCCAGCAGCGTTTGCCTGAGCCCCATGGGTTCTACGAAATCTCCGGGCTGGCCTGGTCGGGCCGGGGGCGCATAACGCGTGTGGATGTGTCCGTGGATGGAGGTCGCACCTGGGCTGCGGCGCAGCTGCATGGCCCGGTACTAGACCGGGCCTTCACGCGCTTCACGCTGCCCTGGCAGTGGAACGGCCGCAAGGCCGACCTGATGAGCCGCGCCACCGACGAGCATGGTCGTACACAGCCACTGCGCAGTGAATGGAAGCGGCGCTATGCCATGC
>NZ_JBKBXG010000010.1:0-76429 GCF_046314175.1 Acidovorax sp.
GGTGGCCGGGCCGGTGGCGGGGCCGCTGGCGCAGGCAATGGGCCGCGCGGCGGCCGTGCCGGCGGAAACGGTGGTGGCCAGGGCGGCGGCGCACGCGCCGGTGGCCAGGCGCCTGCACGCGGCCGCTCGGGCGGCGGTGGTGGTGGCGGCTACGAAGGCGGCGGTGGCGGCAACCGTTACGACGACTCGCAACCTCCGCGCGCAAATGCCCATCTGGGCACGCACATGGGCCACGCGGGTCCGGGTCACCGCAGCTCCGGCCATGCCGGCGGCGGCGCGGGTGGCCAGCCCGACCCTATGCGCACCAGTGTAGACAGCATGGGCGGCGGCGGTCGCCGCGGCGGTGGCGGTTATCGCGGTGGTAACAGTGGAGGTGGCGGCTATGGCGGCGGATCAGGCGCAGCGGGTGGCGGTGGTGGCCGGGGCAACGGGCCTCGTGGGCCAGGCGGTCCTCGCGGCTCTTTTAACCGCTGAGACCCGAGGCCAAGGGAGTGGCGCCACGCCGCTCTCTTCCCGTGCTTCAGCGAAAGGTGGCAGCGCCCTTGGGTCAGTCACGGTACATGTGTTGCATGCAAGGGGCCGACGTGCGCCCCCATTGACAGACCCTCGGCTGCAACTGCACGCAGTGGACTTTGCGTCCATGCCAACACTCCCGCCTGTCGATGATGTCTACATTGCACTGGGAACCACCATCGCGGTCGCAGGCAGCCAGAGCGCATTTCGGGCAGTGGACTACGACGCCGTCATGGCAACGGCGCGGGCAGCGCGCGCTGCGGGGGCCACGCGGTGCGGCGTGGTCAGCGCCATGGGCGCCAATGCGCACTCACGCATCTTCTACAACCGCGTCAAAGGCGAGGTGGAGCGAGATCTTCGAGGTTTGGGCTTTGCCACACTGGTGATCGCGCGCCCCTCCCTTCTCATTGGTGATCGCCGCGCGCTACAACAGGCTCCGCGCGCTGGCGAATCTCTGTCAATTCAGCTGTTCAAATGGCTGAATCCGGTCCTTCCCGCCAACTACCGCGCGCGCCCCGGTGCGGACGTAGGCCGCGCGCTGGTCCATGCCGTACAGTCTGGTCCGGCTGGCCTGCATGTGCTGTCTGGTCTAGCGCTGCAGCCCACGGTCTGATTCTCCGAATCACGCCGGTTGATTTCAGGGCCTGCAGCATTTTTGTGCCAATGCAGCTTGCCCATGCGTCCCAACGATTTGCCCCAGCCCCTGGCCACCTTGATGGTTGCCACCTGCAACGTGCTCAATCTGGCAAACCCCGGACGCATGTTCTATCCCAACCAGGATGCCTACAGCCAGACGGAGTTTGATCGCAAGATCACCTGGCTGGGCGATCGTTTTCGCATGCTCAATGCCGACATTCTGGCGGTTCAGGAGGTATGGGACGAGGCTGCTTTCAAGGGCGCGTTGGGCCGCAGCGGCCTGCGCTATGACTTTGTAGCCGTCCCGGGCGCAGAGAACGACTTAAACCACAGCGGCGCACAAGGCACTCCCCGCGTGGGTTTTGCCACGCGTCTGAAGGTGGACGCGCTACATTCCTTTGCCGAGTTCCCGCCTGGGTTTCAGGTGGACGTGCCGGGCATGGGTCTGCACACCCGTTTTGAGCGCCCCCCGCTGGTGGCCACCGTGCGGATGAAACACGGGCAGACCCTGAACGTGCTGACGGCGCACCTCAAATCCAAACGTCCAAAGTTTCTGCAAGATGCCCAGGGACAACCCACCGAGGATCGGGACGACCGCAAGGTGATGGCACTGGCGTCGCTGCGCTCGTTGGTCATGCGGGGCGCCGAGGCCATGGCGCTGCGCTGCCTGGTCATAGACCTGCTGCACCGCACCAGCGTGCCGCTGGTGGTGCTGGGCGACTTCAACGATACGCCCGACAGCGTAACCACCCAGCTCATCTGCGCCACCACCGAGGTCGCCTACGACCGGTCGGCACGTGATGTGGCGCTGTTCAACGCCTACGACCTGCAAGGGGAAGCCGCGCTCAAAAAGGACGTAGCGTATTCGCACATACACCAGGGGGCGCCATATGTGCTGGACCAGATCCTTGTGAGCGAGGAGTTCCTGCCCAATGGGCGCAACAGCATTGGCGATGTGCGCCGGGTGGATTACTTCAATGATCACCTGCACGAAGGAAGGGACCGGACTCGATCGGACCACGGCTTTGTGCGGGCCCTGCTGCGCGTAAAAATGCAGGCATCGGCCGTGCCAAGCGCTGGGGCCGCGGCCGCAATGGCTCCATCGCAAAATCCCTCAGTTCTTTGAATATCGAACGGGTTTCCCCTGTCAAGATCCCCTTTGCAACGGGATGTACGCTGACACTGCAAACCGGGTGCACGCAGGTAACATCACCGTAACAAACGCCGCCCTGCGTGGCACCCATCGGCACCAACCACCATGACCATGCACCTCTTTGCAAACCGTGGGTCGTCAGACTCTTCTCCACCTTCAGCCAAGCAAAACCCAGTGCGATTGATGCCGTGGAAAGCCTCGGCGGTGTTAGCTGCCATATTGCTGACGGCCTGTTCCAGTACGCCGCTGCCCCCATGGCCCTCCCCGCAGACAGCCCAGCGGCCCGTGGCACCGGCACCGGTGCCACGGGCGCAACCGGGCACGGTGGTACCAGCGCCTCTAGGCCAGCAGCCGCAGCAACCCGCCGTCATCGCCAGCCCCCTGCCGCCACCCGCACCACTGCTGGTGCAAAACGAAGGCCCGATGGCGCCGCCCTATGGCGACGCCGTGGCGGCCCGGTTCCCCGACCCATCGATGGCATACAGCACTCCCGGCCTGGCCCGCGACCGCCGGGCGTTTACCACCAATGCCGAGGTGGGCCAGTGGTTGCGCTCGCTCACCGACTCCGCCCCTTCGGGAGCGACGCGCACCAAGCTGCTGAATCTGGGCATGTCACAGCGCGGCGAGCCCATCCTGGGCATCCTGGCAACGCGTGCAGTCAACACCGACACCGCAACGGTTGAATCCAGCGGCCGCCCCACCGTTGTTTTGATCGGCCAACAACATGGCGACGAGCCCGCAGGCGGCGAGGCGCTGCTGGTCGTCAGCCGGGAGCTGACCCAAGGCCTGCTGGAGCCGCTGCTGGACCGCATCAACGTCATCGTGGTGCCCCGCGCCAATCCCGATGGCGCAGCCGCCAGCACCCGGGTCACCGCCAATGGCGTGGACATGAACCGAGACCATCTGCTGCTGAACACGCCCGAGGCACGCGCACTGGCCCAGGTGATCAACGACTACCGCCCCATCCTGGTCGTAGACGCACACGAATACACAGCAGTCGGCCGCTACCTGCAGAAGTTCAACGCCATCCAGCGGTACGACGCGCTGCTGCAATACACAACCACTGCCAATTACCCCGAGTTTCTGACCAAGGCGTCGCAAGAGTGGTACCACCAACCCATGGTGGCAGCGCTCAAGGCGCAGGGCCTGACAAGTGAGTGGTACTACACCACCTCGACCAACCCGGACGACAAACGCATTTCGATGGGCGGCACGCAGCCCGACACGGGGCGCAATGTGAATGGCCTCAAGAACACGGTCAGCCTGCTGATCGAAACACGCGGCGTAGGTATCGGCCGCATGCATATCCAGCGCCGCGTGCACGCCCAGGTCACCGCCATCACCAGCGCCTTGCGCAGCACGGCAGACCGGGCAAACAACCTGGAGCAAGTGCGGTCTTTTGTGGTGCGCGACATCAGCGCCCAGGCCTGCCGCGACCAGGTCGTGATCGAAGCGGCCGCTACGCCCACGCAGCGGGATCTCGACTTTCTCGACCCTGAAACCGGCGCAGACAAACAGATCCGGGTGGACTGGAATTCGTCGTTGACGCTGCGGTCTACCAAGACGCGCGCCAGGCCTTGTGGCTATTGGCTAGCGGCCAGCTCGACAGCGGCGGTTGAGCGCCTCAAGCTGCTCGGCCTGCAGGTGCTGCGCATTGCCGAGTCCGGGTCGGTGCTGGCAGACACCTACCGCGAAACCGCGCGTGAGTCCGGCGACCGGCAGGATGTGATCGGCACCATCGCCGGGGGAACCGGCATCGTGCGCGTGCAGGTAGCGCCTGTCCGCAGTGCCATCGACGTGCCCGCAGGGAGCTTTTATGTGCCGCTGAACCAGCCGCGCGCCAACTTGGCTGTGGCCGCCCTGGAGCCAGATACACAAAACAGCTACTTTGCCAACCGGCTGATCGAAGACCTGGGCCACACAGCACGCGTCATGTCCACGCCATCACTGGTGTTTGAAGAAAACGAATAACGGCCAGCTGCACGCCCCATCACAGGCGCGTTGCTGCGCTTACTGACGGGCCCATGCTCCTTAGACTGCTGCGGCGCTCGCATGCATGATCGACTTGCGGCACTGGCACACGCCCAACATAGAGAAACTGACCGCAGACAACGCACGCACATATGCAGGAGAGCGGGAGCATTGAGTGGGCCAAGCCAGCCACAAAAACTATAAAAATAATAGCTACCAGCGCTTATCCATCAAGCGCTAGAGGCCATTTTTATACATATTTCAGCCCCGCTCATGCAACGGAGCGGGTGCGGTATGCCGCGCCCGGCGCGCTTCCGTGCGCTCCAGAATGTGCAGGGATATCGCCTGCGCCAGCGCGTCATCGGCTACGAACACGGTGCTGCCCCACTCCTGCGTCAATCGGCGGGCCTCTTCGTCGCTCTGGCTGCGCACCACGGTCTCAATCGCCGGGTTCAAGGTGCGTGCAGTGTCGATGATCTGCCGCACGTTCAGCGTGTCCGGAGTGGCAATCACCAGCATGGCGGCCCGGGCGATGTGGGCCTGAATCAGGACCGCGGGGTCGGTGGCATCGCCGAACACAGCCGCTATCCCCGAAGCGCGTAACGACTCCACCAGCTCCCGGTTCTGTTCAGCCACCACAAAAGGTATATCACTGGCAGCCAGCGCGCCCGCCACCCGACGCCCCACCCTGCCGTAACCCACAAGCACGACTTGCCTTGCCAAGTAGCGCGAATCCGTGCTCATTGGCAACTCTGCCAGCGGGTCATCGCGCTGCTCCAGCCTGCGAGCCAACGCGGACCGTACAAGCAACCACGCTTGAAGCGGCGCGATGGCATGAAAGAGCAAGGGATTGAGCGCCATGGAGAACAGCGCCCCCGCCAGCACCAGGCTCGCCCCTTCGGGCGGCAGCAACCCAAGCGACGAGCCCAACGCCACCAGGATGAACGAGAACTCGCCAATCTGCGCCAGGCTCGCAGACACCGTCAGTGCCGTATTGAGCGGGTAGCGAAACGCGAGCACGAGCGCGGCCGCAGCCAGCGTCTTGCCCACCATGATGATCGCCACCACAGCAAGCACTTGAAGCGGGCGGTCCCACAACACGGCGGGGTTGAACAACATGCCCACCGACACGAAGAAAAGCACTGCAAAAGCATCTCGCAGCGGTAAAGACTCCTGCGCGGCGCGGTGGCTGAACTCTGACTCCCGCATCACCATCCCCGCAAAAAACGCACCCAGGGCAAACGAAACGCCAAACAACGCGGCCGACCCGAACGCTATGCCCACCGCCGCCGCCACGACACACAAGGTAAACAACTCCCGCGACCCTGTCCGTGCCACCTGCCAAAGCACCCAGGGAAACAACCGCCGCCCCACCAGCAGCATCAGCGCCACAAAACCGCCGACCTGAAGCAGCGTCCATCCCAAGGTCTGCCACAGCGTGGCGCCATCCACTTCTGCGGTGGAGCCCCCCAACCAGCCTGCCAGCGGGGGCAGCAGCACCAGAACCAGCACCATGGCCAGGTCTTCCACCACCAGCCACCCGACGGCAATGCGGCCGGTGTGCGTATCCAGAATGCCCAGCGTCTCCAACGCGCGCAGCAGCACCACGGTGCTTGCAACAGAAAGCGCCAGTCCGAACACCAGCGCGCCGCCAAGCCCCCAGCCCCACCAGGTGGCCAATGCCATGCCCAGTGCGGTGGCGACCATCATCTGCACGACGGCGCCAGGCACCGCGATCTTGCGCACCGCAAGCAAGTCGCCCAGCGAGAAATGCAGGCCGACGCCGAACATCAACAACATCACGCCAATTTCGGCCAGCTGGCTTGCCATGGCCGCGTCGGCAACAAACCCCGGCGTGAACGGCCCTAGCACCACTCCCGCCAACAAATAGCCCACCAGCGCCGGCAGCCGCAACCGGGTTGCAACAAAACCAAGCGCAAGCGCCAACCCCAGCGCGGCAGCGATGGTGTGGATAAGGTTGACACTGTGTGGCATGAGGGGCAGTGGGTGGAGATACGCTGGGTGCGCTCCCCTTATAACCTCAACACCCTTGCCTCCGCAAAATCACGCAGACGGACGGCGGATCGGCGCTACAGGCAGGTATGATCCAGCCTCTGCGTTTGACGCAGTCGCGGAGACTTCCGCACGGTGAGTAGGCCCCGCAGCCCAAAGCCCATCTGCCCGTAGCTCAACTGGATAGAGCAATAGCCTTCTAAGCTATAGGTCGGGGGTTCGAGTCCCTCCGGGCAGGCCATGCACAGTGCAGTGCATCGCCCGCTTTTCTCCATCGAATTCCTATCTATCTACGACCGCTACCTGCGAGGCTGCGTGCATAGACTTGCCAGTGCGCTTTCAACACGCGCTCTGCTTGCCATTGCTATCTGTTGGGCTGGGGAACCGCTGCGTAGTTCATTGCAATCGATTGCATCACGGCACCGATTAGAGCGCCATCGCCCGCGCTTTTAGGAAGCACTTCCTGCACGATCTGGATGGCGTACTCCAGTTGCTCTTTGGCAAGTGCTGCGGACATGGCGTTGCCACGCTTTTCACTGGGCGACGGGTCGCGAATCACAAGGCTCATCAGAAGCTCCTGAAAGGTAGAGCACGCAGTATGCGGTGTGCCATCGCGCCAAAACCAGCTCTGGCTGCCAAAAGCAAAAAAGCCTTGTAACGCAGAGCGTTGCAAGGCTTTTTCTTATTTGGGGTGGCTGATGGGGCTCGAACCGGAAACGGAGGGTATCAGGGGGTTTTCAGGGGCCTCGATCGACCCTCTGTCCCAGGGAGATGCCCCCTGAATACCCGCCTCTGCCCCGGTTCCGCCCCCAAATATGCCCCTGACTTTGGCTTGAGCGTGGCGTCTTTTTCGCCAACTTGATGGTGCCGAGTCTACGCTTCTGCATCCCTCCCTAAGAAGCTGCAAATCAGGAAGCTTGCGGAGGACCAACTCAGACTCCATGTCTTGTCTGCCACACGGACTCCGGCACGTACCATTTTCTGGCAAGGCGGGCCAAACTTCATGGATTTGTCACACACTCCAACTAGTCTGACCGATGCAACCGTATGCATCAAAAAGATGGAGTAACTGGGTGCGTCATCAAGACGGAGAGACATCTGACGGACTTTTTAGGGAAGCCGAGATACCGGTGGCCCAGTACGTTCGCATGTCCACGGAGCACCAGAAGTATTCCACCGAGAACCAAGCCGCAGCAATCTCTGAATACGCAAGCCTGCACGGCATGCAAATCATCAAGACCTATGAGGACGCCGGGAAGAGCGGTCTGAACCTCAAAGGTCGTCGTGGCCTTCAGGCGTTGCTTCATGATGTACAGCAGCCATTGCCAGGCTTTCGGGCAGTTCTTGTTTACGACGTCAGCCGGTGGGGACGATTTCCCGACCCAGACGAAGCGGCGGCCTACGCGCACACGTGCAAAAGCCACGGCATTCAGGTGATTTACTGCGCCGAGCCATTCAACAATGATGGCTCCATTTCATCCACCGTTCTTGTCGGCCTCAAACGCAGCATGGCCGCCGAATACGTGCGAGAACTTGGCGTCAAGGTGTTTCATGGGGCGTGCAATATCGTCAGGCATGGCTTTCGACAAGGTGGAACGCCGGGCTTCGGCCTGCGTCGCCAACTCATCGACGAACAGCTGAAAGTGAAGGGCCTGCTTTCCCGCGGCGAGAGAAAGAGCATTCAGACGGACCGCGTCATCCTTGTGCCAGGTCCGCCAGAGGAAGTCGCGTTGGTGCACCGCATCTACCAGATGTTTCTCGAGGACGGTATGCCGGAACGCGTGATCGCCACTGTTTTGAATCGGGAAGGACTGGTTTCCGACATGGGCACGCCGTGGACACGCGGCACCATTCATCAAATCCTCACGAACGAAAAGTACATCGGCAACAACGTCTATAACCGCACCTCTTTCAAGTTGAAGGTTCAGCACGTTCGCAACCCGCCGGAGCAGTGGGTTCGTCGGGAAGGCGCATTCGAGGCGATTGTTTCCGTCACTCTGTTCATGCAGGTGCAGGCCATCATCGCGGCTCGTTCGCACCATTTGGACGACGGACAGATGCTTGGCATGCTGCGGCAAACGCTTGAGCGGCACGGTGCACTCTCCGGCATCCTGATCGACGAGGACGATGATGCGCCGTCCAGTTCCGCATATCGAAGTCGATTCGGCAGTCTGCTCCGCGCTTACAGCCTCATCGGCTACACCCCTCGGCGCGACTACGCTTACCTGGAGATCAACCGCGCGTTGCGGAGGCGCCACCCTGAACTGATAGACGAAATGGCCTTTGGTATCCAACAGTCTGGCGGCTGGACTGTCAGAAACGAGACTACCGACTTGCTCACAGTCAACGGGGAGTTCACGACGTCACTGGTCATTGCACGGTGCAAACCGACGCCAGCAGGAGCCTACCGCTGGCACATTCGGTTCGACGCAAGCCTTCACCCAGATATCACGGTGGTAGCGCGCATGGATCCCTCGAATCAGCGTGCTCACGACTACTACGTATTGCCCGCGATCGACTTCTCCGCTGAAACACTGCCGATCCTGGAAGACAACGGCTTCACGCTGGACGCCTATCGCACCGATTCCTTAGACAGCTTTTACCAGTTGGCGGGGCGGATGCCCCTGTCGGAGGCCGCATGACCAAAGCACCGCCGCGCATCGAGATGATCCGCATCGCCGAGATCACCATCGCAAACCCGCGCGTACGCAATCCGAAAATTCACAAGACCATCACGGAAAGCATTGAGCAAGTCGGGCTAAAGCGGCCGATCACAGTCCGCCGCATCCACCCCGGTCAAGGTGATCTGCCTTACGCACTAATTTGTGGACAGGGGCGACTGGAGTCCTGCAAATTGCTGGGTCAGAGCGAGATTGCGGCTCTTGTACTGGATGTCGATGAAGAAACCGGCCACGTCATGAGCATCGTGGAGAACGTTGCCCGGCGGACGCCGAGAGCGGTCGAGACCATGGAACAGGTTCGGGTACTCAAACAGCGCGGCTACAGCGACACGGAAATCGCTACCAAGTTGGGCTGCACGGCGTCCTGGGTCAACAACGTGGCTAACCTGTTGGAGCGTGGGGAAAAGCGCCTGTTGGCTGCCGCCGAGGCCGGGCATATCCCGCTGCACCTGGCCGTCAGCATTTCCCGATCCAGCGACAGCGAAGCACAGCAACTTTTGCTTGACGCCTATGAAAGCGGTGATCTCAAAGGCCGCAAGGTGACCATCGTGCGCAAGATACTGGAGCAGCGCACCCGCAGCGGCAAGAAGGGAAACAACAGTTTCGCCAAGGCCTCCACTCGCAAGCCAATGACGCCAGAAGAACTAGCGAAGCTGTACAAGCGGGACGTGGAGATACACCGACGGATTCAAAAAAAATCCGAGTACACACAACAGTCGCTTCTGTTGGCCCGGCAGATTTTCAAGGAGCTGTTTGCAAACAAGGAATTCTGCGCACTCCTCAAGACCGAGAAGCTCACCAGCGTTCCGCAGCCTTTGGCCGATTTGTTACCTCGCGGAGGACTGGGGCGATGACGAAGATGGCGCAAAAACAGGTCCGATTGGGGTTCGAACGCGACTGCGTGGAAGTTCCTCTGGATCAGATCCATTGCCCGATTCCATTGCCGGGCGGCATCAGGGAATCGGTGATGTACCTGCAGATTCGCAGCTCAGTTCAAGCGATAGGGTTGGTCGAGCCGGTCGTCGTGGCCCTCAACCGTGAGCAGACGGGTACTTTCATCGTGCTCGACGGCCGAATGCGGCTAGAAGCTTTGCGGGACTTGGGTGCGCAACGCGTGTTGTGCCTGATTTCCACAGATGACGAAGGCTACACCTACAACAAGCGGGTGAACCGGCTTTCCGTCGTGCAGGCACATCGCATGATCGTGCGTGCCGCCGAGCGTGGGGTTTCCGTACAGCAACTGGCAGAAGCACTGAATGTTTCCCCTGGCGCCATCCGCGAAAAGTTTCGGTTACTTGATGGTATTTGCACCGAAGCCGTGGCGCTGCTGGCGGACAAACCGGCAACCTATGGCATGTTCCGTGTTCTCAGGCAGATGAAGCCCTTTCGCCAGATCGACGTGGCACAAGCCATGGTCAATCTTGGCAACTACTCCATCAAGCTGGCAACCGCGATGCTGCAAATGACTCCCGCAGATCAGTTGACGGAAGAAGCGACCTCCAAGGCACAGCGCGGGGGGCCAACTGAAGCCCTTCAGCGTCTGGAGCGCGAACTGGCGGCCACGCAGGCCGATACACGACTACTTGAGGAAGGGTACGGCCCTGCAAGCCTTCAACTGGAGATTATCAAGACACATATCGGGGCGTCCTTGCTGGAAAACGCCGCGGTCGTTCGATGGCTAGCCAAAAGTCACCCAGAGTATTTGCAGCAGTTGCAACGCATTGCGGACATCAAAGAACTGACTTCTCAGTGAGCACGCAGGAATTCACTCCTTCTTGACGAACGAAGTGCGCGCTGCCTTGCTCCGCAGTCCACTTCAGGGAGATACACCTCACCTTACCCGCCGCTCGACTCACGGCCTTTGGCCGACACGCGCTGTGACAGCCCCTGGAGGGATGAGGGCCCGAAGGGAAGGCCTCGCTCTAGGCTGCAGCAGGCTCAAAGAATGAGGTATTGATTGATTTATTGGGGGTAATCAGCGGCTCATATACCCCAATTCACTGTAGCATTACCCCATTCTTCGCTGCCTGGATGATGCTGCATGCACTCGCTCTCGCCCGACTACCTCGCCAAGCTACGTTTCGATACGCAGCAGTTGGCGACGCTGCGCGCCCTCGGTGAGTACCGGGGCAAGCAGCAACTCTATGTCGCCCAGTCGCCAGAAGTCTTGAGCGACCTGCGCCAGGTGGCTGTAGTGGAGTCTACCGAGTCCTCAAACCGCTTGGAGGGCGTGGTGGTTGCGGCGCACCGGCTCAAGTCACTGGTGCTTAAAAACGCCGCGCCGCAGAGCCGATCCGAACAAGAAGTGGCAGGCTACCGCGACGCGTTGAGCCTGATCCACGAAAGCGGGGACCAGATGCCGTTCTCGGAAGGCACCGTGTTGCAGCTCCACGGCATCTTGTATCGCTACATGCCCCAACCAGGCGGGCACTGGAAGGCGACCAACAACGACATCATCGAGCGCCACCCTGATGGCAGTTCACGCATCAGATTTCTGCCGGTGGCCGCGCATCTGACGCCCATGGCGATGACCGACATGATCGCGCGCTACCGCACGGCGCTGGATCAACATCTGGCCGACCCGCTGGTGCTGGTGCCGCTGGTCGTCCTTGACTTCCTCTGCATCCACCCGTTCCCGGATGGCAACGGACGCATGGCGAGACTGTTGACACTGCAGCTGCTCCACCACTTCGACTACGCCGTGGGCCGCTTCATCAGCCTGGAGCGGATTTTCGAGGAATCGAAAGAAAGCTATTACGAGACGCTGGAGGCCAGCTCGCAGCACTGGCACGACGCTGCCCACAACATCGCCCCGTGGCTAGATTACTTCTGGGGCGCCCTGTTGCGCGCCTATAAGGAGTTTGAAGAACGGGTCGGCACTATCGAACGCGGGCGCGGAGCCAAAGGCGACCGTGTCCGCGCAGAGATTCTCAAGCGTCAGTTGCCCTTCTCCATCTCGGAAATTGAGGAGGCCTGTCCTGGCGTCAGCCGCGACATGGTGCGGGTGATTCTGCGCGCCATGAAGGCCGAAGGATTGATTGAACCGAATGGCAAAGGCAGAGGTGCCAAATGGCAGCACAAACAGCCATGACCCTCTGCAGGGCCGCCGTGGCTCTTGGCGCGTCACGCGCCCACAAAGAAGACAAGGGAGAGAAGAACCGTGGATGACGTTTTTCAGTTTCGCAACCAATTGGTTGACCGTTACAGCAACTTCTCTCGCAGCTTTGTTCGCATTGCTGCGGATGACATCCAGCAGGAAGTTGAGCGCCAGTACCAGGATGGTCGCTATTGGCCCGAGCCACTGGTTCAGATCAATCCCAACTACCAGCGCAAAGGCACCGTTCAGTCGTTGGCCACGGAAGGTGTGTTGCACCCCGCGTGCGCGGACGTCTTTCAGGTTGGGAAGCCCGAAGGCCATCCGCAACCGCTTCACCTCTACGCCCACCAGTTGCAGGCTCTGGCCAAGGGGCAGGCAGGCCAAAGTTATGTCGTGACAACCGGGACGGGATCCGGCAAGTCATTGTCCTTCTTCATCCCCATCATTGACCGCATCATCAAGGCCAAGGCAGAAGGAGGTAAGGCGCGCACACGGGCCATCGTCATCTACCCGATGAACGCGTTGGCAAACAGTCAACTGGAAGAACTCGACAAGTTCCTCCATGGCTACGGGTCAGATGAACGCCCATTCACCGTCGCACGGTACACAGGCCAGGAAAAAATGTCTGAGCGCGATGCCATAGCGGACAACCCGCCAGACATCCTGCTCACCAACTTCATGATGCTGGAGTACATCCTCACCCGCTTCGATGATGTGGATCGCAGGGTGGTGGACCATTGCGAAGGCTTGGAGTTCTTGGTGTTGGATGAACTCCACACCTATAGAGGCCGGCAGGGAGCCGATGTGGCCCTGCTCGTTCGTCGCCTACGCGAACGGCTCAAGGCTGACAAGCTTGTGTGTATCGGCACCTCCGCCACCATGTCGAGCGCGGGTACCCAGGCAGATCGCAACCGCACCGTGGCCGAGGTAGCCGCCAAACTTTTTGGCGCCCACATCAGTGAGCACGATGTGATTGGCGAAACGCTGGAACGCGTCACGAACCCGCTCAAAGACGTTGCTGCGATTGCCGCAGAATTGCCAGCCGCCGTCATGCGCGAGCAGTTCGGATGGCCAGACTTTGAAGCATTTCAGCGCGATCCATTGTCAATCTGGGTTGAGCTCAACCTTGGCATTGAGCTACCCGATCACGAACCCCCAAGAAGAGCCAAACCCAAGACACTTCAGGTCGCCAGCGAGAATTTAGCGCTGGACGCCAAGTGCGATGTGGCGCTGGCTCGAGCGGCGTTGCAAAAGTTTCTGGTGGCCGCCCATGAGGTGCGAACACCCCAAGGGCGCCCGCCTTTTGCCTTCAAGCTCCACCAATTCATCAGCGGCCCCGGCAAGGTACTCACTACGCTGGAGGCCTCAGGTCAGCGGCACATCACCCTGGATGCGCAACGCTTCGCGCCAGGTCGACAAGACGAAGGTGTGCATCTGTATCCCGCTCACTTTTGCCGGGATTGCGGCCAAGAGTACCTGCCCGTGTGGCAGTCTGGGCAACGCCCCCTCACCTATCTGCCCCGAGAGATCGACGACGTCAGCGCAGACGACAACGAAGACGCAAGTTACGGGTTTCTCTGCCCGACAAAAGCCGGGCAACGATATGGTGGCCATATCGATGATCTACCTGAGGCGTGGCTGGACCTGAGCCGCGAAGAGCCGAAAGTCAAGCCCGCCTACAGAAAAGCCATTCCCTATCGAGTCGCAGCCGACCCTCAGGGGCACGACGGATCAGGGGAGGATTTCTGGTTCATTCCAGGCAAATTCCGCTTTTGTCTAAGTTGTGATGCGGTTCATGAGGCGCATGGCAAGGATGCCAACCGCCTATCCAGTCTGTCAGGTGAAGGCCGCTCGTCGGCCACCACGGTGATCGCGCTGAGCGCCCTGCAACAGCTCTTCGCTTTGGCCGATCCGTCACCGGGCCAACCCGACCCGCGCAAGCTCTTGGGGTTCACCGACAACCGGCAGGATGCCGCCTTGCAGGCGGGTCATTTCAACGACTTCATCTTCTTGTTGACCCTGCGTTCGGGCCTGATTGGTGCCCTGCAGAACAACGCTGGCGTGCTCAACGAAGAGCAGCTCGCTGATGCCGTGTTCAAAGCGCTTGGCTTCCAACAGGTGGAGCAAAGCATCCTGGTGGAATACCTGCGCTCTCCCAAGCTGATGGGCCTGGCACGTCAAGAGGCACAGCGCACCCTGCGCTTCATCATCGCCTATCGCCTGCTGCGTGACCTGCGCAGAGGCTGGCGCTACAACAACCCCAATCTTGATCAGCTCGGACTGTTGGCCATCCGCTATCGCGGTCTGGACGAGTTTTCCTCGGATGCTGGTGCATTCGCGGACAACAAGGTGTTGTCCGGTCTCAGCCCGGCACACCGCACCAGATTGAGCGAACTGCTGTTTGACAATCTGCGCCGCCATCTGTGTCTTGAAACTCGATACCTTGACCCTGTCGAGCACGACAAAGCGCGCACGAGCGGACATACCTACCTCACGGAGCGCTGGGCCTTTGCTCCCGATGAAAAGCTCGAGACCGGCCGCTATCTGATTCTGGGCAAACGCCCTGAGTACAAAGGCAAGCCACGAACCGATCTTGTCACTGGCGGCGCGCGCTCGCGTTTGCTGCGGCAGGTCAAGACATCCAGTTTCTGGCAAGACACCCTCTTCGCGGGCGAGGTCAAACGCTGGAAAGACCCTGAGTGGGTTGAACTCGTCGAGGCGCTGCTGCGCGCTGCAGGCAACTACGGCTATGTTCAAAAGCACGCCATCGACGCGCAATTGGCAGGCTGGCGCCTGAACGCCGCCGCACTGGACTGGTGCCTGACCAGCGATCAGACGCTTGGCGACGACAGTCGGGTCAATACCTTCTTCCGCGAGCTTTACCTCAGCGTGGCCGATCTACTGCGCCTGCCGTCTCACCCCCTGTTCGAGTTCGAGGCCCAAGAACACACCGCACAGGTTGACGCTCCGCGCCGCCAACTGCTGGAACAGCGCTTCCGCTACACCGACAAAGACCGCAACGACTGGTCGCAGAACCCCGCGCACGAGGCTCCCTTGGAGCGCTTGCCCGTCATGTTCTGCTCCCCCACCATGGAGCTGGGCGTTGACATCTCCGCGCTCAACACCGTGTATCTGCGGAACATGCCGCCCACCCCAGCCAACTACGCGCAGCGCAGCGGCCGGGCCGGCCGCTCCGGCCAGCAGGCTTTGGTGGTCACCTATTGCGCGGCCCTCAGTCCGCACGACCAATGGTTCTTCCACCATGCCAACGACATGGTGCATGGCGTGGTCCGTGCACCCACGCTGGACCTGGCCAACCGCGACCTCGTGGACAGCCACTTGCAGGCCGTGTGGCTGGCCAGCACGCAAACCCCGCTAGACGCCAGCATCGCTCCAATGCTGGACCTGGACCAGCCCGGCAAGCCACTTAAACAGAGCTACCAAGACGCCTTCAACGCACCCGGCGTGCGTGAACGCGCCTTGGACAGCGCACAGCGCGTTGTGAATCAACTTCTGACCGAATTGAATGGCAGCCACTGGTTCACCGCTGAATACGTGCAGCAGGTCATCGAGCGCGCTCCCCAACAGTTCTCGGGCGCCCTGGAACGCTGGCGTGTCTTGTTCGATGCTACTCGGCAGCAGATGAACATGGCCGACCAAATCGTCAAGAGCCATACAGCGTCGCACGCGGAGCGCCAAAACGCCCAACGCCGCTACGGTGACGCAGCACGGCAGTACGCCGTGCTCCTCAAGTCGGGCAACAGCCAGAACACCGATTTCTACACCTACCGCTACTTGGCCAGCCAGGGCTTCCTGCCGGGCTACAACTTCCCTCGCCTGCCCCTCATGGCCTGGATTCCTGCTCGTGGCGGGCAGACCACCAACGGCAAGGACGACGAGGGCAGCATGGTCAGCCGCCCCCGGTTCCTGGCCCTGTCTGAGTTTGGGCCGCGCAGCCTCATCTACCACCAGGGGCGCATGTACCGTGTGGTGCGTGCCAAGCTCAATGTGGGCAATGCCGACCACATCTCGGGCAACAGCCAGCTCTCAACGATCACATCATTGGTGTGCAGCCAATGTGGCTACGGCCACCTGGGCGAGCCGGGTGGTGGGCAGCCGCTGGTAAACCGCTGCGAAAACTGCGATGCGCTGCTGACGGAAACCGATTGGGTGCGCGAGCTCTACCGCATCGAAACGGTCGAAACGCTGCCGGTGGAACGCATATCCATCAACGACGAAGACCGTCAACGACAAGGCTTCGAGCTACAGACCACATACCGCTTTCTGCCTGGGCCCGATGGGAAGATTCAGAAGCAGAAGGCCGATGTTTTGCAGAGTGAGGAGGCCCTGGCCGAGCTCAGCTATGCACCTGCTGCGCGCATCTGGCGAATCAACCGGGGATGGCGCCGTCGCAAAGACAAGGAACAACTGGGCTTCTACATCAACCCCATCACGGGCACCTGGAGCAAGCAGGACGCACCGGATGCCGGTGACGACAACGGCAACGATGACGCGCTCATGGACAAGGTGCCCAACCAGCGCATCGTCCCCTTCGTTGAAGATCATCGCAACTTGCTGATCCTGGCGCCGGTGCATGCGCTGCCACTAGAGGCCATGGCCACATTGCAGGCCGCGCTCAAGCGTGGTGTCGAGCTGACTTTTCAGATTGAAGAGTCTGAGCTCGTGGCCGAGCCGTTGCCCAAGCTCGACGAACGCCGCGCGCTGCTTTTTTACGAGGCTGCAGAAGGTGGCGCGGGCGTACTCACCCGGTTGGCCAATGACTCCGCCAGCTTGGCTCTGGTTGCACAAAATTCGCTGCGGCTGCTGCATCACAGAGATCCCGCCGATGGCATCTGGCGGATCGAAGACCTGCCTGCGCTGGAAGAGACCAATGACCTCGGCAACCACATCTGTGAGGCCGGCTGTTACCAGTGTCTGCTCTCGTACTTCAACCAGCCTGACCACGAGCACATCAACCGCCGCAACCCCGAGGCGCTCAAGCTGCTGGTCGCTATGGCCAACGCCCAGGTCAAGTTGCGCCCCTCAGATGACAGTTCACCGGCCGGTCAGGTCGGCACCGGCGCTGAACCAACTGACGACACGCCCCAGGCGAGCTGGCTGGCTGCCCTGCATCAGGCAGGCCTCACTACGCCAGACGCCCTGAACATCCCCGTCAATCAAGGCGCGGTCACCGCCGCAGCGCAGTACAAGGCCGCGCGCGCCTTGGTGTTCCTCAGCCCGGTCGATGCCACCACAACCGCCTCGCTGCAAGATAAAGGCTGGCAGGTGCTGGACTTCTCCGAGCCTGAACATTGGTCCAAGCGCTTCGCTGAACACCCCGCCGTGTTCGGTTTGGCCAGTTGATATCCCCGAACGCATTTCATGACAACCCTTGAACACGACTTTCAGCCTGGCAACCTGGTTCGCGCCCGTGGCCGCGAATGGGTGGTCCAGACGGATTCGCACCGCGACTGGCTGCGCTTGCGCCCTCTGGGCGGCGCCGAAGACGAAACGATTGCCCTGATTCCCGAACTGGAACTGGCTCCGGTTGAACACGCCACTTTTGACCTGCCGGATCCAACCCAGGCTGGTAACCATGCGGCGGCCGTCCTGCTACGCGATGCTTTGCGCCTCACTCTGCGCGCCGGTGCTGGCCCGTTCCGATCGTTCGGCAACATCGCGGTGGAGCCACGTGGCTACCAATTGGTGCCCCTGCTGATGGCCCTGCGCCTGTCCACAGTTCGCCTGTTGATTGCCGACGACGTGGGCGTCGGCAAAACCATTGAAGCCGGGCTGATTGCCCGCGAGTTGATGGACCGAGGAGAGATTGCCCGTCTCGCCGTGCTGTGCCCACCCCACCTGGTCGAGCAATGGCAATCCGAGCTCGAAACTCGGTTCAACCTCCATGCCGTCGCGCTCACGGCATCGTCTGCCGCCCGGGTCGAGCGCGAACTGCCTCACGGTGTGGCTCTGTTCGATCACCACCCCGTCGTGGTGGTGAGCCTGGACTACATCAAGAGCGAGCGCAACCGCGAACAGTTCATCGCCACCGCGCCCGAATGCATCATCGTGGACGAGGCCCACACCTGCGCCAGCAGCGGTGCCGGCAAGCAACTTCGCTTTGAGCTGTTGCAGCGTCTGGGCAGGAACGAGCACCGTCATCTGATCCTGCTCACCGCCACACCACACTCCGGCGACGAAGTCGCCTTCTACAACCTGCTGTCGTTGCTGGATCAACGCTTCCTGACGCTGCAAGGCCGCATGTCGGCCAGCGATCCGCTGCGCCAGGAGCTGGCCCGCCATTTCGTGCAACGTCGTCGCAAGGACATCGCCGAGTGGCAAGCCGAGACAGAAGACGGGCGCGGCTTTGCCCGGCGCATGAAAACCGAGCTGACTTACCAGCTCAGTGGCGACTGGGGCAACTTCTTCGACGCCGTGCAGGACTACTGCCGCGAACTGGCAGAGGCCGCCGAACGCGGGGGGGTAGCGGGAGGCTCCGGCCTCATGTGGTACGCCACCCTCGCCTTGCTGCGTTGCGTGGCATCCTCTCCCGCCGCTGCGGTCAAAGCCTTGACCACCCGTCTTGAAGGCACCCAGTCCGAAGAAGATCTGCTGACCGATGAACGTTTGCACGATGGCGCGGCCGACGACCTCTCGGCCAGCGACCTGGAGCCTCCAGCTCAGGTCCAAGACGCGTCCCGGCTGCAAGACCTCATCGCCACAGCCCAGCGTCTTTCCGGCCAATCCGGCGACCCCAAGCTGGCTGCATTGATTCAGCATGTCGGCCAATTACTCAAAGATGGCTACCACCCAGTGGTGTTCTGCCGCTACATCGCCACCGCGCACTACGTGGCGGACCACCTCAAGACTAAGTTTCCCCAGACCACCATCGAAGCCATCACAGGCGAATTCACGCCCGAAGAGCGGCGCGAGCGTGTGGAGGACATGGGCGAAGCCGACAGCCGAATCCTGGTGGCCACCGATTGCCTGTCGGAAGGCATCAATTTGCAGCACCTGTTCACCGCAGTCGTCCACTACGACCTGGCCTGGAACCCCACGCGCCACGAACAACGCGAAGGCCGGGTAGACCGCTTTGGCCAGCAAGCCCCTGAAGTGCGCTGCACCATGCTCTACGGGCAAGACAACCCGATCGACGGCTTTGTGCTGAAGGTCATCTTGCGCAAAGGCGAGGCGATCCAGAAGGAGCTTGGCGTGATGGTCCCTCTGCCCGAAGACGATGCACGCATCAACCAGGCCTTGGTCAAGGCCGCGCTGATGCGCCGCGAGCACAGGGCACCGTCCATCATGCTGCAAGAGTCCTTCGACTTTGGCGAGCCAGAGCGCCTGCTCGCACCCTTGCAGGCTCAGTGGCAAGACGCATTGGAAAAGGCCAAGGCCAATCGCACCGTGTTTGCGCAGCGCCGCATTCGCCCTGATGAAGTGCTGCCCGAGTGGCACAAACAGCAACAAGCCCTGGGTGCCCAAGCCGATGTGAAGCGCTTTCTGCAGAGCGCCTGCGTACGCCTGGGCTCACCGCTGGAAAGCACGCGCCGCGCTAACCAGGTGCGCTTCACCCCTCAACACCTGCCCGAGGCCTTGCGCCTGCGCCTGGCCGATGAAGGGCTGGACACGGCTCAGCTAATCGATTTCGACGAGCTGCACCGCAGCCACCCTCTCGTGGGCCTGCTGGCTCAACACCTGTTGGAAGACGCACTGGGCAACACCCAGCCCGTAGCAGCCCGCTGCGCGGCCACGCTGACCAACGACGTGGAAGTGGCTACCACCTTGTACCTGCTGCGCGTGCGACATCAGCTCAGCTACGTTCGCCGTCGCGAACCCTTCCAGATGATGGCCGAAGAGACCGTAGCCTTGGCCGTACGCGGCCGGGCCAACCCAGAGTGGCTGGCCGATGACCAGGCAGCCCGCCTCATCGAATGCACCCCCAGTGGTAACTTGCCGCCTGAGGCCGTCCAGCGCGAGGTGCGTCAAGCCCTCGAATTCCTGGCTGCCCACCCTCAGCAGTTGCAAGCCCTAGCGCAGCAGCGCGCTGACGCCCTGCTTGACGACCACAAGCGCGTGCGGGAAGCCGCTCGCGATGTGGGCCAATACAACGTCAAACCCTGCCTGCCAGTGGATGTGATGGGCGTGTACGTGCTGCTGCCTGATTCGCTGTAAGCCTGAGCCAAGAAGAATATGAAACGCATACGCAACAGCAAGCATCAGGCCACGCTCAACCTGCCCACCATTCAACTGGAAGGCAGCTTGTTTCTGCCCGACCAGTTGGAGAAAGCCGCGCAAGGCCGCGCTCAAGGCCAGACCGAGGTGGACTACGGTGTGCCAAAGGGTGTCAAGCTCAAAGACGAGTACAGCCGCGCCTTCCAGATTGCATGCGCGCAATGGCAACACTTCGCCGCCCAGTTGGATCGTGCCGACGTAGATGCCCACCGGATCACCGTCGGATTTGTGAGCGAACTGCTTCGCGACGCCTTGGGTTACACCCCCATACAGCCCACCACTTCGGTGCAAGTGGCAGTCATGGCCTACCCCGTCAACGTGATGGCAGGCCGTATGGCAGTGCTGGTAGCCCCGCACAACCTGGCTCTGGACGACGCCGACCCACGCTTTGCAGTGGCGGGCAGTGGCAACCGCAAGAAGTCTGCCTTCCAGGCCATGCAAGAGCTGCTCAACGCCAGCCCTGAGCACACCTGGGGCATCGTCAGCAACGGCAAGCAACTCCGCCTGTTGCGCGATGCGGCCTCGCTCACCCGGCCCACCTATTTGGAATTCGACCTGGCCGATCTGCTGGGCGGCCAGCGCTATGCCGAGTTCGCCAACGTGTGGCGCCTGCTGCACGGCAGCCGTGCACCGCAGTCTGGCACCGCAGCTTGTGTCTGGGAACAATGGCGCGAAGCAGGCAAAGCCGAGGGCACGCGTGTGCGCGACGGTCTTCGCAACGGAGTCGAGAAAGCCCTGCTTACCTTTGGCGAAGGCTTCCTGCAGCACCCTGCCAACGATGCACTGCGCGCTGCGCTGCACGATGGCAGCCTGAGCAAAGACGCCTACTTCCAGCAACTGCTGCGCCTGATCTACCGGCTAATTTTTGTCTTCACCGTGGAAGAGCGCGGTGTGTTGCATCCGGTTGATGACGGCGCCGCAGCCCTGGTCGGCCGCAAGGCCTATGCCGGAGGCTATGCACTGAGCCGTTTGCGTGAGCTGTGCCTAAAACGCCGCGCCCGCAACCGGCATGACGACCACTGGCAGGCCATCCGCATCGTCTGGCGTGGCTTGGCGCACGGTCAGGCCCGACTGGCTCTACCCGCTCTGGGCGGCCTGTTCGCGGAAGATCAATGCCCACAGCTGGACTTCGCCAGCCTGCAAAACGCTCACCTGCTGGCCGCACTGCAGCACCTGCGCTGGGCCGTCATCGCCCAGGGCAAGGCCAGCAGCCTCACCCCGGTGGACTACCGCAACATGGGGCCGGAAGAGCTGGGCAGTGTGTACGAAAGCCTGCTGGAACTGGTGCCCACCATCGATCTGCCCGCTCGCCGATTCGGCTTTGTTGGCATCACCGAAGAAGGAAGCACCGCAGGCAATGCCCGCAAGACCTCAGGCAGCTACTACACGCCCGACAGCCTGGTGCAGGAGTTGATCAGAAGCGCGCTGGACCCCGTCATCGAACAGCGCCTGCAGGCCCGCACAGACAACCCCACGGAAGCTCTGCTGTCTATCCGTGTGATGGACCCTGCCTGCGGTAGCGGTCACTTTTTGCTGGCAGCAGCCCGCCGACTGGCCGAGAAGCTGGCCGAGTTGCGCAGCGTTGAGGGTGGGCAAGAAGGTGCCGTGCGGCCGCAGGACTACCGCCACGCTTTGCGTGAGGTGGTGGCCCGCTGCATTTTTGGGGTCGACCGCAACCCCATGGCCATTGAACTGGCCCGAACTGCGCTGTGGCTAGAAGGCTTTGAAGAAGGCCGCCCTCTGAGCTTTCTGGATCACCACCTGCAAGTAGGCGATGCGCTCTTGGGCCTCACCGACCTCAGGACCCTGGAATTCGGCATCGCGAAAGACGCCTTCAAACCCTTGTCCGGCGACGACAAGGAGGTGTGCAAAGCCCTGACCAAGGCCAACACCGCCGCGCTCAAACAGCTCGCAACCGAACGCAAGAGCCGACAAGCCCGCCTGCAGTTGGAAGACACCCATGGCCTGGCACAGCTGCGGGCCATTGAATCCTTGCCCGAAAGCAGTACCGCTGAAATAGAAGCCAAGGCCCAAGCCTACGCCCACTATCTACAAACAGCACGCACCAGCCACCTGGCCGCCGCAGCCGATGCTCTGCTGGGTGCTTACCTGCTACCCAAGACCGCGGCCAACGCCATTCCGACCACCACCACCCTCGTTCTCACCCTGCAAGGATCGACCCTGCAGGCAGCGCAACAAGCAGAACTGGCCTGTGCACAAGCTGCATGTCAACACGCCCGGGTATTTCACTGGCCATTGGCGTTTCCGCAGGTGTTTGCCCAAGGTGGCTTCGACTGCGTGCTGGGCAATCCACCGTGGGAACGCATCAAGCTGCAGGAAGAAGAGTTCTTTGCCACTCGCCATCGTGACGTGGCCGAGGCCCGCAACAAAGCGGAACGCACAAAGCGTATCCAATGGCTCAGCGAGGGCATGTTGGCGAGACACCTCTACCCCGACCTCGCACAAGCCACGCACGAAGACGAAGCCGAAAAGCGTTTGTACGATGAATTCATCACCGCCCGCCGCACAGCGGAGGCGGCCAGCCTCTTCGCCCACGTGGGCGGCGAAGATGGGGGGCGATATCCGCTGACAGGCGTTGGCGATGTCAACACCTACGCGCTGTTTGCAGAAACCATTCTGCAGATCCATTCAATCCAGGGGCGCGCGGGCTTCATCGTGCCCACCGGCATTGCCACCGACGACAGCACGAAGGCCTTCTTTGGGCACATCACGCAGCAAAGTCGCTTGGTGAGCCTGTACGACATAGAGAACCGCGATGCTGTCTTTCCCTCGGTTCATCGAAGCTACAAATTCTGTCTGCTGACCCTTGGGACGGCGGAGCAAGCCGAGTTTGTTTGCTTTGCCAGTCAGGTGGGCCAACTGTCTGACTCCAGGCGCCGCTTCACACTCAGCGCTGACGAGTTCCGGCTCATTAACCCCAACACGCTGACCTGCCCAGTGTTCCGCAGCGCGCGCGATGCCGAGCTCACCAAGAAGTTGTACCGCGCTACGCCGGTATTGATGAAGGACGCAGTGATCGTGGGCGAAGGCAAGCAGGTCCGCATGTTGGAGCCTGCCGTCAACCCTTGGGGTATTTCGTTCTCGACCATGTTCCACATGTCGAATGACAGCCACCTTTTCGCCGTCGAGCCCGGCCCCGACCGCTTACCGTTGTATGAAGCCAAGCTCGTGCATCAGTTCGACCACCGCTGGGCCACCTACACGCCCGATGGCGACAGCCGCGACATGACACTGGCAGAGAAGCAGAACCCCTCGGCGCTGGTAACCCCACGCTATTGGGTGAGTAAGGCAGAGGTGGCACAACGCCTTCAAGATAGGAGTTGGACGCAAAAATGGCTGATAGGCTGGAGAGACATCTGCCGCGCGACTGACGAGCGAACGGTAATCGCCTCGGTTACGCCTTTGGTGGGAGTGGGGCACACCATGCCGCTCTTCACGACGACAACTGATAGCACCCTCACTGCGGCACTGCTGGGCAACCTATGCTCTTTGATCCTGGACTACTGCGCACGGGTGAAGGTGGGCGGGACCCACCTAACCTACGGATACTTCAAGCAGTTTCCAGTGCTCCCCCCGGATTGCTATTCCGAAGTTGACCTCGCATTCATTGTCCCGCGCGTGCTGGAACTGACCTACACCGCGCACGACCTTTCTGATTGGGCCAAGGATCTTGGATATGAAGGCGTGCCCTTTGACTTCGAGCCCGAACGCAGAGCTACGCTGCGCGCAGAACTCGACGCTTACTACGCCCATCTTTACGGTCTGACACTCGACGAACTGCGCTACATCCTCGACCCAGCCGATGTCATGGGCAAGGACTACCCAAGCGAATCCTTCCGGGTGCTCAAAAACAAAGAGCGCATTCCCGGCACGGAGCGATACCGAACCCAGCAGTTGGTACTAGCCGCATGGGATGCGTTGAAAGTTAAACAGCCCGTCACGACGCCTGCACCCAAGCCAGTCCGCCGCCGCACCTCATTGCCGATCTACGCAGAGGGCACCACGCCTGCTTCAGTAGCAGAAGATTGGCTGGCCGGCCTGGTATTCGATGTGCTGCAACAAGCAGGAACGTGTGATGACAATCAGCTTCGGCGCGTTCTCGGCACCAGGCTCCCAGAAGGCACTCCGGATGTCGAGGCTCTGCATGATTGGCTGGCACCCGTGAACACAGAACGCTGGGGGCACATTTGCAGTTGGCTTCGCGCTCTGTTGGGCGTTCCGGTAACAGCCCCCCTGTCCATCCGTGACGCCCAAGCGCAAGCTGGAGTCCTGGGTGACCATCGCACCGAATCGCTGGCTAGGGCTTTGATAGAGGCTCGTCGCCAACAAGAAGCCGCACTGGCAGAAGCTCTGGCAGGTTCCAGATCGGAAGTTCGACCTGACGAAATACGCAAGCAGGGATAAAAACCTATGGATGACGCAGCCATTTCCACCATCAACCATGCCAGACCCCGCCTGTGGGTGGAAACACTATGGCTGCTGGATTCGCTAACAACTCAGCAACCGTTACGCGAGATTCCATTGCGGCGTGGACTCAACCTGATCGTGTCGCCGCCTGGAAAGGGCAGCGCCGGCCACGGGGTCGGGAAAACAGCCTTCTGTCAGTTGCTGCGCTTCGTGCTGGACGACCCTCTCTGGTCCGATGGTTCGACCTTGCGCGATGAACTGCTGCACAGCCGCGAATTGAAAGAAGGTGCGGTGGCTGCCCGCGTGCACGTCGGCGGCGAGGTATGGACAGTTCTGAAACCCTGGCTGCATCAAAAGCACTACCGGGCATCCCGCACGGCCGACTGGCGACAACTGGCGGCCAACGAGGTCGAAAACGAGTTCAGCGCCTATCAAGCTGCGCTGCGGCAGCATCTGGTGGAGATACTGCCCGTGAAAAAGCTGCCCGGGTCAGAGCAGGCCATCGAATGGCACCAGATCCTGGCCTGGTGTTCACGCGACCAGAATGCCCGTTATCAAAACTACTATCAGTGGCGTTCGGATGGGGTCAGATTCAGCCTGCCAGCCAAGTCACCCGCCGCGCTGATGCAGATCGTGCTGGGCCTGATGCATGATGCCGCGACATTGCAGGAATTGGACGGCACAGCAAAAACGCTGGAGGAGCACAAAACCAATCTGCAAGACCTGCGAGAGGAGCCTGCACGTTTACTCAAGCACGTGCGCCGCCAATTGACACGCCGCCTCAACGTGTCGGCCACTACGCCCTTCCGGCAGGATGGCTTGCTCGAACTCTCCAACCTGATCGGGCTCGCCAAGCAGCGGCAAGACGCCTATCAGCAAGAACTGCGCGACATAGAAACCGAAAGACAAGAGCTCACGGCGGCACGCCAAAAATGGCTGGAAACGCGTACGCCTCTGAAGAGCAGCATGGATCTTCTGACCAACGAAATCCAGCAGTTAGAGGCACTGATCGCGGGCGACATGCAACGAGTAACGGAACTGCAGAACGAGGCTTCGTCATTGCAGCAACAGCTGCCGACACGTTGCGATGCCGGGAACCTGTTGCGCAAGGACTGCAGCTACGTGATCAATCGAATCGAGCAGACACAGCTTGATCGAAGCCAGCGCATCACAGGGCATCAACGATCCAAGCAGGCTCTCGAGAATGACATGCAGCCTCTGCGCCGCAGGCTTCAAGAACTGAAAGCCGAGGTTGCTCCCATGGATTCACAACTGGCCGACATCGACCTAAAAAGCACCGACCTGAGCACGAGGCAGGCGCAATCCTTGTCTGCAGCCCAGTTGCTTGACGATGCCCTCGAAGATTACGAGCACTACGACGGCATCGCAACCGGGAAGTCATCGTCAATCGATATCGTTTCGGTGGAGCGCCAACTTGAATCGGCGCAGCGCCGCCATGACCAGCTTCAAATTCAGCTTGATAAGGAACGGGCAGCATTGAAGGGTCGGCATCAGGTCATCAGCAGTGCCATGCATGCCGTTGCCAAGGCCCTTCCTTCATTTCATTGGGGCGTGCTGAGTGACGACGACAACAGCCGCAGCCGTCCCTTCCAGATGGGGCCGATGCACTCAACAACCTTCAAGGTTCTCGAAATCCTGGCCGGAGACATCGCCTGCCTGCTCGACAGCAGCAACGCACAAAGCTATCACCCGGGGTTCCTGTTGCATGACTCGCCCCGGGAGGCCGAAATGAGTGAATCCATGCTGTGGGCTCTGTTGGGCCATGTGACATCGGGTGGAAATGATTCATTTCAGTACATCGTCACTACATCGACAGAACCTGTCGAGGCGTTCAGTCCGCACGTACGCCTCAGGCTCTCCGCAGACAGCGATGGCGATTTTCTTCTGCGTCATCGTGTGGGCGTGGGGCAGATGCCTTTGACCTGAGACCACGACGCATGGGATCTCTCCAACAATGCCCACTGATGAACCTGCTGCAACGCTCATTAATTGAAAAAGCGGGCCACGATCATGGCTTCGAGCATGTAGTCACCAGCGATCCGGATGGCGTACTGCTGGCCTCGGCTAGGCACGCTGCAAGTGCACAGGTAATCGCCCAGCCCGCAGGCAGTTACCTGCTGCTCTTGCGCGCCGAAACGCCAGCCCTGCTACCCGAGATGCGCCGCTCATTTCCCAAGCAGCGTCAAACCGATGGCTTTTCTGCCGACACGGTAGCGAGCTTGGCAACTTTGCTTCGCCGCGCCGCTGGTTTGGCACGTGCCCTGCCGAGCCAAGCTGCAAACGACTATGAGGCGACAGTGGCCGGCCAGTTGGCTCAACTGCCAGCGTACCTTGGCGGAACAGAGGTGGAACGACTGGTCCGTCAGAGAGTGGGACAGCAGAAATTCCGGGAAGCCATGCTCGACTACTGGGGCGGTGCCTGCGCTGTGACAGCGGTGGCACTGCCCGAAGTGCTTCGCGCCAGCCATGCAAAACCATGGGCAGAGTGCGCCAGCGATGCGGAGCGACTGGACGTGTTTAACGGCTTCTTGCTGGTGGCCAATCTGGATGCGCTATTTGACCGGTTTTTGATCAGCTTCGACGATGGCGGCAGACTTCTGATCTCGCCAACACTGAAGGATGAGGTTCGCAGCCAACTCGGACTTCATCCCGGTATGGCACTGCGCTGGCTCAGCGATGCGCATCGCGTGTACTTGGCCTGGCACCGATTGCGGTTGAACCCAGGGTCGGCTTGAGGAATCAGCGCCCAGGGCGTCGTTGCACTTTTCGCAAGCCTTGGCTCGGGATGTTTACTGCAGGCGCATGATCTGGAATACCGTGATTCGCCTGTCTCTCAGTGAGGTCAAGCTGCGCAGCCTTGCGTCGTCGCCACGGCAACAAATCGGACGCACGGTCTTCGATGGGTGACAACGTGCGCTTTGGAGCGGGCGTTGGCTCCAGTCGCGCGGCCAGGCGGGCTTTCATAGGTATCAGCTTGCCCATTTGCTCCTCAAGGGCCAGCGCCTGTGCATTCTTGGCCCGAAGACGGGCATTCAGACCGAATCGGCCCCTGGCCGCTGCCCCCTTCTTGCCGACATGCACGGTCGGCAGGCGCTCGATTCCCCGCGCCTTAAAACTGCGGTGGTCAACGCGTTCAGCAGATCCTTTGCGGGCAAGCGAAGCATTCACCAATTCCTGCCAACGTGGCCGCAACCAGGATACAGAATCTGCGGCGCCACTGCGCCGGCATGCAATGGGGTCAAGCCTTTCGGCTTTTTTTCCGAGAACACCCTCGCCATCCACGGCACAAGCAGTTAGGAGCAGGTGCGCGTGGAAATTCCGATCATCGCCATCACGTGACGGAGCGTGCAGTGCGCAATCCACGCCAACGCCAAACTCATTAGCAATTTCGCGTGCAAAGCCAAACGTCAACTCGGCACGTTCGTCGGCATCAAGTTCAGTGGGAAGCGCCAACACAACTTCGCGCGCAAGAACAGCATCGCGCCGACGGTGATGCACTTCGACGCCGTTCCAAAACTGCTGCCGGTCGGCCACATGCCGACCGCCTGGCAGCTGAATGCGCGCATCGAGCACACCGTGCCGACGACGGTAGTCGAAGACCAACCCGGTGCGCTCATCGCAGATCAGCGCACCGGCCCGATATGCGGCGGCGGCCGTCGCGGAGCGACCGCTGGCGCGAGTGATGGGCGCGCGTGCGCTCAAATGAAAAATGGCCATACGAGTTCTCTCGGGGTGTCGGGGCGCAGTCCTGACCGCACGTAATCCGGAGGATTACTCTAAGTGCGCCCTTCGGGGGTAAGCCGTCCGCACCTCCCATCCAATAGCCATTCGCAACAAAGGCCAAATGAACAGGGGCAATCAGTACCGCGCAGCCCCACAGATGGCTCGCCAATTCATACACTGTACTGAGCAAACGTATCCAGGAACGGCCATGACACCCAACAACATCCAGTCGATTGACATCAAACTGCAGCAGCTCAAAAACAGACGATCTCAACTGCTCGCGAAGCAGTGCGACGCAGAGCGCAAACGCAGTACGCGCCAGGCAATCATCATTGGCAAATGGATCATGACCAAACAGGCCGTGCTTGCGGCAGCGATCCCACACGAGCTGGAGCGTGATCAAGACCGTGCGGCGTTCGGCTTGCCGCCGAAAGCTAAAAAGGTTCCGCAGATCTCGGGCAATGCGCAAGTTGACATCCTGCTGCCGCTGGACGACCGCCCTGCGCCTCCATCAACAGGCGTCCAGAACCCCGAATAACCAGCTCGCCAACCGGCGCAGCTGGGCAGTTGCGCGTCTCCGTTGGCACACGTCAGCTCGACATGAAACCCATTGCCACGCGACGGTGCTGAGTAGCGCTTTCCATGCGAAGCGTTGGCCAGTCCTCCGCGTTCAGATGATCCCGCTGTGCCATCACGGCGCGCGCGAACGCAATCTCCATCGAGAGCTTGATGGATCGCGGGCTCATATCAGCAATCTGACGGTCCAGTGCAGCGGGAAGCTCCGCTGAGAACTGCACTCTCATCTTGCGAATCAGCTCGGCCAGAATTTCCCGGGCGATCGTGTTGAGCTGCGTCGGCGATGGCTGCGCGATGTGGAACACGAGCATCCGCGAGCGCAGCGGGGCCGGCACCTCGCCCAGGTCGTTGGCAGTCGCGACAATCCTAAGGTGGCTGGCGTCGAATTCCAGGTCTGGCAGCGACTGGTCGACGAAGTGCTTTGCTGTGTGCTCTTCCAGCAATGAATAAAGCGGTCCAAGCACGCTGTACCCGACGGTGTTGGCCTTGTCGATCTCATCGAGCACCACCAGGCCATTGGCCACAGGGGCGTGTCCGGCTCGACCCCATGCCAGCGATTCGAACAGCTGGCCGGGCGATGAATTCGACCAGAACGTACTTGAGCCCGCGATCGAGCTGGAGTTCGTCTCCGCGGCGACCGACAGGAACAAGGGCGGAGGCGTGCCCAGAAGATCAGCCAGCGCGTTGGCGAACCGAGTTTTGCCAATGCCCGGACCGCCCACCAGCAGGATGGGCGCCAGCCGATGGGGAAGCCCCCGTGCGCACAGCGCGACGTGCGGCCGAATCGCGGTCTCGATCGCTTGCTGGAAGTTTGGAAAGCTCTCTACCAGTGCATCGAGCCGACGCTGCCAGCCAGCAGAGATCGAAGCCATGGGCCGGCTGAGACCATTGAGCGCGAGACGCTCCAGGGTCTGCGCGATTCTGCGGCCGGCATCACCGTCACGACCTTTGACCCGCTGTTCCAGCTGCTCGGCATTCTCGGCGAATCGGAACACATCGACGGGGTTGCACTGACGCGGCCCGGTGACCAGTCCCAACAGGTCAAAGTCGCCCTCGACCGCCGGAAGATCGAAGTCAGGCACGTCCGCCATTGCCTTCGGCTCGGCCTCGCGAATCTCGGCGGCGAAGCGGCGGTTGTGCAGTTCCTGCAGCGCCTCGGCCAGACTTGTGAGAGTCACGTGTTCGAGATCGCCGCGTCGCGGAGAGAAGTCGAACATAATGTGCAGCGCGCCGCACACCTTCACGCAGTTGACAGTGGCTCGACGCGGCTGCCTGCGCCCAAGGATCAGGACACACGTTCGGAGGAACAGTTCGCTCAGTTGCCTTCCGTCGCGCGTGAGTTCGGGGTCGAGCCGAACACTCAGCCAATCAGGGCACTGGAACAGCGGCAGTAGGTCGGCCACGCCGACGGTAGTTTCAAAAAGGTTTTCAGTCATCAGCATCTCGCAGTTGGGCGAACGAAGTCCGCGATGACGCCGTCAAGTGCGGCGCGCCAACTGGAGGGATGAATGACCTATCTTCGCAATCTGCGTATTCGGCGAGCAGGCAACCGCTGGCCGGCTGCCGTGAAACGGCATGACGTCAGGATGGCTAGGGTGGGTTGCATTGCGTAGTGGGTTCGACCAATGCCGTCACTGTACGGGCTGCCGAAGGTCAACGCAAGAAACTGCCGCGCTACTGGCGGCACGATGGCAACTACAGATCGTCTGGATCTTTGAACTGTTCAGGATCGACCAAGTCCTTGAGCGGCACACCGACCGCATCGGCTAGCAACGCCATGTTGTCGATGGAAATGTTCCGCACCCCTCGTTCCACGCTGCTCACGTAGGCCCGTGTCAGGCCTGCGTCGAACGCCATGACCTCCTGGGTGATGTCTCGGTTGCGCCTGGCACGGCGCAGATTCCGAGCGAATACGGCTCGCGCAGTCAATGTTTTTGCAGTCTTCTTCATACAGAAGAAGCGTGTGTTGCAGGCGCGCAAACCTCCACTCACTTTGCTGTACATAATGACAACTTTAAGATTCAATAGGTTTTCCAATAGATTCAAAAAACAAACTCCTGTTGTCTTCATGACGACTTTGGGAATCAACACACCACATGTCCAACGACGCCCGCCCTGAAGCATTCGCAGAAGCTGCTAAATCCGGTCTCACTGCGGCCAACGCGGCCACGCTAGCGACCTGCACGCTGGTCGGCGGCTCGCTGAGCGTGTTCGCGGATGTCGCGCCATCGGGCTGGAACCACGTGATGGGCTTCGTCGCACTCGCAAGCTGGCTGTTCAGCATCACCCTGGCGCTGTACCTGGCCGGCCGTAGCACGCGGCCGCAGGAGCCCCGAGGCCTGCTCGCGACAGTGACGGACGGCATCCGACTGGCCGGAGCCAAGCCTGGCATCGCCGCCATGGTGGTACTCATGACCGCCGGCGCAGCCTTCACGGTCTGGTCGAGGATGCATAGTGATCAAGGCAGCGTCCTGCGCTCGCTGGTGGCGACGCAGGAACGTGCAGCAGCAGCCGCGGAAACCGCGGCGGAACGCACTGCCGCAATCCAGGCCGACACGCAGGCGATCCGTTCGGCCGTCGGCCGGCCGGCGACTCCGGCGGAAATGCTCGCCGGCATGGGATACGGAACGGGCGACGACGAGGTGTGCCGCGCGATCAGTGCGGGCGCCATTAAGGCGCTCCAACTGATGGAGCAGATCACTCAGTTCAAAGCACGCCTGTCCGTCGCGCTGGGTGGTGGGCAGTACGCGCTGTGCATCGAAGAAGCGCTGTCAGAACCTACCCGCGGGCCGGCTGTGGCGCGCGCCCTTCAGGAAATCGAAGTCAGCGCCGAGGACATCGGCCGGCTGTATGTCGCTCAAATGATCGGCTCCGGCGAGTCTGGGGCACTGCGCCCGCTCGAAGTTCTGGTGACGCTGGGAATCGAGCGTGATTCCCGGGCGAGGCTGACGTCGGCTCGGGCCACACCGCTTATGTATGCAGTATGGGCCGACAACCTGCCCGCGGCAGAAATTCTGCTGACCAAGGGTGCCGATGCGAACCAGGCCAGCCGCTTCGACTACGCCCTCGGAACCAAGATGACCAGCGTCGCCATCTCGCCACTGGCCGAGGCGCAAAGACTGGGCCGGCCGGCCCTGGAAGAAAAGCTACGAGCAGCCGGTGCCCGTGTGGAGGTACAGCAACTCCCCTATTTCAGATGACGTTCCCCGTCAGCGCTTTTTGTTTCAACCATAAGGGGTCGTCATGATCGAATCGTTTCTTCTTGTCATCTACGCCGCTGCGTCCATCGCTCTTGCGGTGTGGGTCCGCCGCAAGTTCAGGCTGCGGCTGGACTGGACACATCCCCGCATGCGAAGGCCCATCTTCGATGGGCAAGTGCGCAGTACCGGTGGCGGCGGAGCTCTGGGCGCAGCTGATGCGGTCAGCACTGCGGCTCTGGCCAGTGCGTCGCCAAACGCGGTCATGGTCTTCGTCATCATCGTCGCGGGTCTCATCGGCGGCGTCATCGGCGCAGGCGTGCTGCCAGCTCTCGTCGGCGACATCGGGCAGCCCGGCTGGCTCGGAATGATGGCTCTGGTGGTGGCTACTCTGGCCTGGGTCTGGATCGGAGGATCCCTCGCGTTGCCCGTTCTGACCCTGTCCTTCAGCTTGGCGCCGATCCTGGCCGGCCTGGCCGTGATCGGGTTCATCGGCATGATGCTCGCGCAAACTTTCGGCTCCGGGCATCCCGGCCTGTTTTCGTCGACAGGAACGTGGCAAGCGGGCTTCGGCGCCCGGATGGACTACAACCTCTGCGCGGCCGGCACGGCAATGATCACGCTGGGGAGTCCTCAGGAAATCGCGCAAAAATGCAACCGGAAAGTCGTCGGAGCGCATCCCGTCGAGGGGAGATTCGCCGGCGTCTACAGCTGCCAGCCAGGGCAGCGAGTGGCTGCGATCGTGGATGTTCGCCCCTTCGGCCCGTTCAAAGACGGGCTGAAGAGTGCCGAGTTCACGTTCGGCGATCGGCCAGAAGCCGCGTTTCCGAACGGCTCGTTCGCGGGCTTCTTCCGCCCCAGCGGTGTCGCGGGCGAATTCCGATCCGACGAACTTAAATGGACGCAGAAGCCCTCGGCCGGCTGGGGCATGCCAAATCAGCTGTCAATCACCGCACAATCCTCTGGCGGGATCAGCGTGCGGCTCATGAACACGTCATGCAATGTGATGCAGGCCAAACGCTGCGAAGCCGCCGAAACAGGCCGCATTCCCACCTGCGAACGAGAGTTCGCTCAGTTGGGCGTCAAGCTCCATAAACCCAAGACGCTGAATGAGCTGGCAAAGGTCATGACCGAGCAAGAGGCCCGAAACAAGCGGTAGTGATCTAAGCAGAAAGCTGCCCCCACTCCGACCTCATGCCGTCGACCGGTTTTAAGACGCCTCCTTGAAAAAGAGGGCCACGATGACAAACGAGGCCCGCAACTGGTGACGAGGAATCAGGCCGCGGCAACAGTACGGACATGTGCAGCGGCGCCAAGCCGCTGCACCAGGACTCCTGAGAGTCCTGATAAGTCCTGAATACGGCTGGCGTTTGCTACAGCGACCGGGCGTTTGATACACAGGAGCTGGCGATTGCTACATCAGTTCAGGCGTTTGCTACAGCCCGCTCACTGCTAGGGATTGCAGATCCCTGTGCTCGCATTGAAGCCTTGTTCACCAATACTCGCCCTGCCTGAATAACAATACCAAGGGCTTTCAATCGTTCCGCGTCTTTTCGAATTTCCCGCCGACGGTTGCTCATCTTCTCGGGATCACCTGCACCGACAGCCTCAAGAAGACGATCCAAGTGATATCCACCTCGCGGCGCTGATCGATGACTCAGGACATGGCGCGCCAGTGCCTGAGCGACACCAAACTGCAGCTGTGCCAGCGGCAAAGGGTCGTAGCGCAAATGCAAATCAGCGCCGATCAGGGCAAGAAAAACCGGGCCGAGCGTGACTTTCATATAGTGCCGGGGGGTATCGCAGAAACGCCCATTGAGGCTGCCACGCCGATCAATCTCTATCTTCGATCTAACGATCTGGTCTATCACGTGGCCGCAGGCAGTGACACCCCTCGCCGGTATGTCTACATCCACCAAGACCCCCATCAAATCCTCGAGAACAGTTTGAAGCTGCTCGAAGCTGCCCTGCTTGCCACCATTTGCGATTTTTCGCAACTGGTACGTATCGACCAATAGTTCAATGCGGCCTTCTAGATCACTGCGCCAATCAGCACAACTCCAGAACATGGCCTCCAAAACATCTGCATGGCCTTGCCCTATTTTCCCTTTGATCTTAGCTTTCCCCCATGAGGTGCGCATCTCGCGGACTTGGTATGTGGGTCGCCGAGTTGGCTCGAACAGGCATAGCCGCGCTTGATGCACAGTGCTGGTCGGAAGATCGGCAAAGCCGAATTCGCTCACGTTTTGCTCAGCGCTGGACATCACCATTCCTGCCTTTCCGCTACCGGTTTAACTCGAACCGGAAGCTTGTTCTTGATGTGCTTGCGGTCGATCAAGTCCGCAGTCACCAAGACACCACCATCGCCGCGCCGCAGCCACACATCCGGCATGGGTGCTCCATAGTTGCGCTTCGGGATGCCGAACCTGACGAACTGGCCCCGGTCCTGCTCGGGAATTCCATGCTCTTTCGCTTCTTCCTTGGTCATGCCCCCCAGAAATGCCTGCCACCGAATGTTGTCGGTGAGCACGGAGCTACCACGACTTGCTTGCTGCATATCAGCTTGCCCATTCAGGGCTGCAGCTTTCGTCGTGTGATGTAGGAAAAGGATGCTGCAGCCGGTCAGATTGGCAATCCGCTCCATTTGGCCAAGTAGCATCGCCATCTCCCCACCGTCGTTCTCATCCGCCACATGGATTCGGCGTAGGGTATCGATAAGCATCAGACGCCTCCCCTTTGCGCACTCCAGCGCCCAGTCGAAGCAGGGCTTCTTCATCAGGTCAAAGGGGTGGCCGACAAGTGGAAAAATGTCGACTCCAGCGTCCATCTGTATCCGCGCTTCGAGATCAAGGTGCCTACCGAGTGCGTGCAGTCGATGTTGCAAGGCGTCGGCGGGGTCTTCGGCGCAAAGCATCACAACGCGACCTTGCTTCGCTTCGAACTCCAGCCCCATCAGATTGACGCCGGTTGCTACGAGAACAGCCCATTCCAGTGCAGCGTAGCTTTTGCCAACACCACCGGGTGAGACCAAAGAACCAACTGTTCCAGCCAACATGCCGGGAAGGACAAAGTCCAATGGAGGCGGAGGCTTGTTGAAGGCGTCCACCAAATTCAGGCGAGATGGGAAGTTTGCTTTTTGGGACGTAGCAGAACGTGGACTCGATTGAACGTCGGACGACATGGCGGCAGTTGGTTAGCGTCCTGAAAGGACGGAGAACCGGGTCACCATTCGTTGACGATGCATCGCTCGATGCACCCAAACCCTTCTACCCGCGTAAAAGGTCCGAATCGTTTCTGCCTTAATCTGGCTGCCAACCTCACTGCCATCTCGTGGTGGCAGCTGAAATTGGAGCGGAGGGCTACCCCCGTGCCTTCAGCACACTAGCAACTGCGATAGGTACCGGTGACAGGTGGCCACAAGGACCGTGTGCATGCGTCTGCCAACGATGTCATCGATTACCTATTGACTTCCGAAGGCTAATAGCCGCTGGAACTATTCGATTGACTTCCACATTATTGGCTCGGTGGACGCAGCAAGCCAACAAGTGGGTCCTCGAAAACTCCCTTCATTTCAGAGATCGGTAAGCACGAGTCTGACCAACGCCAGCAGCAGAAAGCGTAAAAGTCTGCTCTGCGCCTCACTCCTTAGAGATTCGACTGCATTTGCAGATTGGAAAAATACGCTGGACGAGCGTTGCGATTAAACAACGCCCATGAAGCCTGCTCGTAACCGCCTTACGTACCACTGGAGCCGTCAGAGCGCAGTTCTGCGTATTCCGGACCAAACCGGCCACCCACTCCGATTCAAATTCGCCATCTATTCCGCTCTGAGCCAGGCCAGTGATTCCGATTCAAACCAGGCCAGTCATTCCGATCGGACTAGGGCCACCAATTCCGACAGAATCAAGGCCAGTCGTTCCGATTCAAAACCACCAGGTCCTGCATAAAAAAAACCGCCACGAAGCGCGGCTTTTGCAATGACCAAGCGCCCTGTGGACGCGAGGCTCAATGCACTGCTAATCCAACTGTTTCTTGCTTTTTCGGCTGGCCCTCATAGAGGTGGTACCTTGTATAAGGAGTCGCTCGGACCCCGTAACTAGCCCAACTGACGAATGGTCGCCCTGACGCGTTTGCCCAGCTTGATGTACAGCTTGTCTTAGCCCGCCTTCACAAGCTTGAATCCGATCTCTCCTCCGTGGCCCAGCCCGTAACCCAGCTGAATCATGAATTCAGCCATGGGTTCCAGGTAGCGGGCGTTGGACAGTGGCCCACTGGCGATCGCCTCTAAGCCGAGCCCGCGCGAAAGCGCCACCACGGTGTCGACGGCGGTCGCATCGTCGCCCGCGACAAAGACCGAGACATCGACGGCGCCGCCCGCGGCACGCTTCGCCAGCAAGCCCGCGAACACCGTGTTGAACGCCTTGACAACGAGCGCCGAGGGCAGGCGCTGCGCGATTTGCTCGGCGGCCGAGGATGAATGGCCTAACGTGAGGCTCATGTAGTCGGGCGCAAGCGGGTTGGTCATGTCGATGACGATCTTGCCGGCCAGCATGGCAACTAGGTCGGCGCGTGTGGTGATCTCCAGAGCCTGCTCGTACTTGAGGGCCAACACCACGACCTGCGCATCTGCGAGCGCTGCGCGCGGATTTCCTGTGCTGGAGAAGGCCTGGACGCGGTGCCCCGCAGCCTGCATCAGCGAAGCCAGCGGCGTGCGCATGTTGCCCTTGCCGAGAATGACGATGTTCATGTGTTTCGTTCCTTTGGTTGAAAGAGAAAGGAAGGATAGGAAGCCGTGAAAAGTTTGTCTGGCCACATAATGACAATCAATATGGCAAAACAGACAAAAATCGTTGATCCCGATCGCATGCCACAGGCCGTCTTCGTCCTGTCCGACCTGCATGCACATATCGACGGTCCATGGCACCGGCACTACCGCGTCCAGCTCGTGCACGTCAGCGAGGGCGTCCTGACGGTGGTCACACGCTCGGCGCGCTTTGTCATTCCGCCCCAGCGCGCCGTGTGGATCGCCTCGGGCGTCGAGCACCGCATCGAAGCGCGCTGTCCCTTCCTGCTGTCGACCTGCTATATAGAGCCGGCACTTGTCGCGATCCAGGACGCTTCGCGCGTCGTCGCCGTGGACCGCCTGACCGACGAACTCCTGGTCGCTGCTTCACAGTTCAGCGTCGGCTACGCGCCAGATGGTCCTGAGGCGCGTATCGTCGCGGTGCTCCTCGACCGCCTGCCGACACTGCAGGCCACGGACATCAGCCTCCCCGAGCCGTCCGACAACCGGCTGCGGCGCATCACCGATGTACTGTTGGCCCAACCGGCGACCACAGACTCCCTTGCGCAGCTCGCCGGGCGCGCGGCCATGACGGAGCGCACGGCCGCACGTCTGTTCTTACGGGACACCGGCCTGACATTCGGCCAATGGCGCCAGCATCTGCGGTTGCAGGTGGCACTGGAAAGCCTCGGTGCCGGGGCCAGCGTCACGGAAGCGGCCTTCGATGTGGGCTACCAAGACGTTTCATCATTTATCGCAGCCTTCAAGATGCGCTTCGGCACCACGCCGGCCAAGGCGCTACAACGGGAAGCGCAATAGAGCTGGCGGCCTCAAATCTGAAGTTCAACACCCTTTGCCGTAAGGTGTTCACATGCAATCCACTGCCCGATACGAACAACTCCAGCCCGAAGACCGCATGACGATCGCGAGCATGTGCCAGCAAGGGCGAGGCGTGCGTGCGATGGCCCGCACGCTGGGGCGCTCGCCATCTACCATCAGCCGCGAGCTGGCGCGCAACATTGGCGATGACGTGGCCTACGGCTCGCACCGCGCCCAGCAGTCCTGCCAGGCGCGCCGACGTGGTGCTCGCCCCCTTGCCAAGCTGTCTTCTGGCGGCCTGTCTTGGGCTGTGGTGATGACGCTGTTGGACTGGAAGTGGTCGCCCCAGCAGATTGCCGCTACGCTCAAGCGCACCTACCCCAACGAGGCCGCGCGCCACGTGTCCCACGAAACCATCTACACCGCCATCTACGCCCAGCCCCGCGGCGAGCTGCGCCGCCAGCTCGTCGCCTGCCTGCGCCAGGGCCGTGGCACGCGGCTGCCGCGCACGCGCGGCACCGATCGGCGCGGCCAGATCCCCGAGATGGTCAGCATCCACGTGCGCCCGCCCGAGATCGAGGACCGCGTGATGCCGGGCCACTGGGAGGGCGACTTCATCAAAGGAGCTGGCAACAAGTCCTCCGTGGGTGTGCTGTTGGAGCGCTCCAGCCGCCTGGTGCTGCTGGCCAAGATGGACGATGCCACGGCCAGTTCGGCACTGGCCGGCTTCACCGCCAAGCTCAACGCGATTGCCGACCCGATGCGCAAGAGCTTCACCTACGACCAAGGCAAGGAGATGAGCTATCACCAGCAGTTGGCCGCCGCCACGGGCGTAAGGGTCTACTTCTGCGACCCGCACAGCCCTTGGCAGCGCGGCACCTGCGAGAACACCAATGGGCTGCTGCGCCAGTACCTGCCCAAGGGGACCGACTTGAGCGTGCACAGCCAGGACGATCTGGACGCCATCGCCGACAGCTTGAACGGCAGGCCGCGTGCGATCCATGGCTTCAACACGCCACTGGCCGTCTTTTCACACCTGCTGGCCATGGCCCAACAGGCCCCCGCTCTCGTTCAATAACCAACGTGTTGCGCTTCGGTCTTGAAACCGCCCGGGAATGATTCCCGGTTGCTTTTGTAATCGTTCGATGTCATCCGGCTCGCATTTGACATCCAGAATGTCGACGTTACCCGTCCCTGGCGCTCCGATCCTGATTTGGACTGGGCGGTACAGCTGCAAAACCGACTACGACCGACGAAACCAGAGCAGCCGCAATGCGCCCACCCGGCCGACGTAGAGGGACTCACTTTGTTAGTCGCCTACCTTTCACTAGTGCATTGGGCTATTGGTGATTTTGAATCGGAACGACTGGCCTGGTTTGAATCGGAATCGTGGCCTAGGTCAGATTGGAATAGGTGGAGGGTTTGAATCGGACCGAGTGGCGCTTTTGACCGGAATACGCAGTTCCAAGCGTTCTGAAGGGACAGTAATTTGCGCCGGGCTGACTCTGTGGGCTGCTTCTAGAGCATCAGCCTTGATGACAGGCATCCCCGGTCTACAAAGCAACTTCACCTGTTGCACAAATACATCACACCCTGATGCCGCCATCTGCGCATTTCTTGACGCGCCATGTCATGTATCCAGATACTGACGTTGTCCTTGAGCGAAAAAGAGTCTGACGCGGCAATGTGGGTGCACGGATCGCAGCAGGCAGTGACGGGACTTCACTAGTGCACTGACGACATCAGGGGTAGCCTCCTGATCCATGACGGAGCCCGGCGAACAAGATCTCCCGGGGCAGTGGACGGTCGGAAGATGGTAGATCCGGTTCGTATCCCCTAATTCTGGGTAGGGGGATCAGGAGCGCTAAGTTGCGACGGACGGTGACCCGGTTCTTTCCCCCTTCGGGGAACTCGAACCTTGGATCACCATGAAGAAACACCGCACCTTCGCGGGTCGCCTCAGCCGACCTGTCTCACTTCTCGCACTCCCAGAAATCGCAAATCGCGTTGCGGATCTGTGTGCTCAACACATCGATTTCGCTCAAACGCAGTCAGAACCGCTATGGCAGATACAAGTCGATGCGCTCCTAAGCGAGATGAATCGCCGTACCGACTGGACGCTGCATCAACTGGCCCAGTCTCGAATTCCTGGCCAGCATGACCCGAACGAGCGGTCATTCGAGCTGCTCTTGCAGATCCTCGCTCGATTCGCTGACCTTCAAGAAGGACTGGGCGATGCGGTCACAGTGGATGATCGGAAAGCGTTTTTCATCAGCGCCAACGTCGCCTTCATGCTGATGGACGAATTCTTTCCGCACTGTGTTGAAGGCCTCAAATCCATCAACGCCCAATCCCCTGCGGAAGCTGCAGACGCACAACTGGAATTTCTGCTCGCCCTGGCGGAGGGACGCATCGTATGAGCTCCATTCAAACCGCAGTCTCCAGCGGAAGAGCTGGTCTCGTAACCATCAGGAAAGCAGCCGAGCTCATTGGCTTGTCAGAAAAAGCCATTCGCCGGAAACGCGAGGAAGGCATCTGGCTTGAAGGACGCGAAATCGTCGTCGGCCCGGACAAGCGGATCTATGTGGACATCGAAGCCTTCCAGAAGTGGGTACGGGGGCTGCAATGACAACAGAATCTTCCCTCAAAGGTCTTCCAGGCGTGGAGAAGCGCGACAACTCGATCCGCCTGTCGTTCACGACGCGGGACGGAGCCCGTCACAAGAAGACATACAAGCTCGACGGCGTGGTATTGGCTCCCACGGGGCCGAATATGAAGTCCGCGATGAAGCTGGTGAAAGACATCAAAGCGGAAATCAAGCTCGGCGTCTTCGAGATGTCACGCCACTTCCCCGACGACGTGGAGGTGCTCGCCGCCGCGCAGGCCGAGCAAGCCAAGCGCCGCACAGTGGCACAGCAACTGGATATCTGGCGCTCATCACTGATCGTCGCCCCTTCCACGGCGGAGGGCTACGACACTGCCGTGCGGTTCTGGAAGAAGGCGCCGGCTGCTGCCCCACTGGAGGGGCAGACGTGGCAGGACATGCCACTGATCGGAGAGGTGCCAATTGATGCCCTCGTGCTGTCGCAGATCAAGGCAGCGTTAGCCAGCAAGGCGCATCGCTCAGGCAAGACGACCAATAACTACATCAGCGTGCTGAAGCAGGCGCTGGACCTGGCGGTCGGTGATCGGCTCATTCCTGATCACCCGGCGGTCGGCAAACCGGTGAGGCGCAAGTGGCAGAAAGGCACACCTGACCCGTTCTCCAAGACCGAGGTCGGCCTGATCGTAGCGGACATGTGGTCGCATTACCCGCCGCAGGTCGCGGCCATGTGCGAGTTCTGGTTCCTCACAGGCCTGCGGACGTCCGAGCTGCATGGCCTGCGGTGGGGCTCGGTCGACCTTCGCCAAGGAACGATCCACATCCACGAAGTCATGGTGCGCGGCAAGTCCAAGGCGACGACCAAGACGAACAAGGATCGACAGATCAAGCTGCCCCAGCGTGCGCTGGACCTGCTCAAGGCGCAAAAGGCCAACACCTACCTGCGTGGTGAACATGTGTGGGACGACCCGCGCAACGACGGTGGCCCCTGGGTGGACGAGCGTCCCTTCCGCCGGTCGTACTGGACACCGACGATCAAGCGCTTGGGCATCCGCTACCGCAAGCCCTATCAATGCCGTCACACAAACGCCACGATGCGCCTGATGGCCGGCCAGCGCCTGGGCTACGCGGCGCAGCAAATGGGCCACACCGTAGACATGTTCGTCCACACCTACACACGCTGGATCAACGACGGGCACAGTGCGCTGGAAGACCAGAAGCTCGAGGAATTTCTGGCACTGGAAGCGCCTGCAAGTACAGCCCTTGCGAACGCAAATTGACGCCGTGAAGGCGTCGCTACCAGCAAGCACCACTCCCCAGCCACGCGTGACCGCGACTTTTTCGCAATGACGGCGACGACTTCCCGCCTGGTCACACGTCCAACAGAAATCCCGCTCGCGCGACATTCCCGCGGCTCAGCATCAAGGAAATTTCAGATGAAATTCAACGTATTCGAACAGATTACCAAACCATGGTCACGAGTGACTTTGCACAACGTCCATCTACTCGCAGCGCGTCCCACCGGGGACTCCTTCACAATGATTACGGTCGAACATCAAGGGGCGCAATGCGATCTGATCTCTGCCAACCGCTGGGATGCTGAATGGAGCCCTCGCGACGTCGGCCGTTGCGGCTATCTCGTTCCTGCAGAGCCTATCGATTCGGAGCCTCAATGGGCATGTCGCTTCCGAACATACCTCGACCCGAGCCTGCGACGCCTGTATGAGCTGGATGTCAAAGATCAATGGGGGTGGCTTTGCGACGATCGCCCGCAAGGATTTCTCGCGCCAGCTGGTTTGCTACCTGGCGTGAAGGGCAGGTACGTTGCAGACGAAACGATTTCAGTTACCTTGCGCATTCCGCCTGAATTTGTGCGGCTATGCCGGAGTGTCGACCACACGCCAATCGACGTTCTGCGCGGTTTCGTAGGTGACGCAGCGGACATCAATAACTACGTCGATTGGCCTCGCGCCGATGGCTACGATAGCAATGGGAGCGACGAACGGGACATGGCCAAGGAATGGCTGCTGCGCGCCTACGGAATGTATGCCATCGATCTAGATCAACTGGAATTGGCCAAAGAAGAGAATGCAGCTCGTGCGAACGCCCGAGATGATCTCGGAGCACTATTGGACGAGTTTATCGACGACGGTGGCTCGGTCGACGAACTGCACGCGGCAGTTGACGATCTCATCAAAGAGCAACGACGCAAACAAACACTGCTTCAGCAGTAATCGATAGAATGAGTGCACCACAGCATAGCCGCCAACTTACAACGCTGACCTAGCGCCGCCGTGATCGACTCACATCACATTGATGTGCTGACCAATCCGCGCCAGCAGTGCATCGAAATCCGGTTGCCCTTGGTAGTACAGCGCGGCGGTCTTGCGGTACTCCTGAGCGAACTGCTGGCGCTGAGCGGGGTCCGCGAGGATGAATGCCAGGTTCCGTGCAATGACCTGCTCATCCCCGGTGCGAAACCGCTGAGCTTTGCGCTCCTGGTAGGCGGGGTCGCGCATGAAATCCTGCACCTCTTGCAGCGCCAACAAGCAATACACGTCATAGTAGTGGCGCAAGAAGTTGGCAGGGAAGGACTGCGCTGCCCCTAGCCGACGGTACTTGGTAGAGATGGTCTGGAGTTTTTCTACGAAGGTATGTGTTGGCGCATAGCACGGTACGGCCGTCGCCCGGTTGTTGGTGACTTTCACCCCACGGGCCGTGGCCGCATCCAGTGCCCAGGATGAGATCGTGACCGAACGATTCGGCGCCGTGTCGTCGAACCCCAGCTCCAGCAGGATCCCATCCTTGACTCCTGCAAGCGCCGCAGCACGGGGCGTATAAACCAGTCGGATGCCTGCACTACGCATCTTGTCGTCGTCGAACTGCGTGTCGCGCTCCACGCGCTCAACGCCCGGAATGGAGATGCGCGCGGCCAGCTCATCGTAGTACGCGCGCCGTGACTCAACGTGCGCCGGCTTATCCTGGTTGCGGCCGATCTTCACGTCCATGCCATAGGGCGGTTCAATACGGATATCGATGTCTTCGGAAAAACGGTGGATGACGCCGAACCCTTTCGACAGTGAAGTGCCGCCCTTCAACTCGAACTGGAAGCCTTGGGCCTGCAAGCCCCAGAGGCAATGCATGATCCAGTAATCCTTCTCGACCAGCATGGGATCGAGCCCTCGCTCATCCGCGACGACTGCGAGCAATTGATCGAAGTCTCGCCGATCGTGTAAAAAATTAGCCATCAGACCACTCTCTCAGGCGCTTGCGCGTGGCCAAGTTGCCAAAACGGTCAGCGGCACGCTGCAATTGGGCTGGCTCGAACGAAGGCAGCTTGCTGCGCGCCTGGCGCAACACCGCGTCGCGGTCCTCTGCCAGCTCATCCAGGTTGTTCAGCAGGTCCACGTAAAGGAACTCGGGAGTCAGCTTCTTGGGGAATCGCGGCTTCACCCGGAAATCGAACTGTCGGTTGCCCAGCTTGAAGACGCCATGACGCTTGTGGTTGTAGACCACGGTGCGGTTGTAGAGCTGGGTTGTGCCGAGACCCACGGCGTTGTAGACCGAGGGGGAGAAGACTAGGAAGTCCTTGTCTCGCAAGAAACCGCCCACAACCTGCTCGTCGGTAGGCGGCAGCGGGCCAAAGCTGGACTGCTTGGGCGCGTAGTACAGGCCCTGAGCGAGCTTCTTGAGCTTTCCGGTAGCGACCAGTTCACGCAGATGCCTATCCACAGCGGTGGACAGACGTGCAAGATCTTCGCGCCGGTAGACACGCCCGGCCCGCAACTCGTCGGCGAGATGCGCGGCAGCGCCTCGCAACGAGGTGGCAGGGGATGAAACCAAGGCAGACATGACTGGATTTTTATTGACGTTTCATGCATTTTAGCAGCCAAAGCCAACCTGTGCCAAGGTACTTTTTCAAGCAGCGCTCCTATATGCTTGGCAACATCGATGCCAAACAATTCATCACCAGAAATCCCACCGGACTCAGACGAGATGCCAGATCTGCAGCGCGAGGTTCAGCGCCTGCTGGGGCGTTGCTTACTGCGTCTGCAACAGTACGAGCGCCTCCTCAAAGCGCTGGTAGCGCATCACGAGCTTGCCGGCCCGATGCACTCTCTGGAAGGGCTTCGGGATGCCCGCATTCAGGATGCTGCAACCAAAACGCTGGGGACATTGATCGGAAGGTTTTTGGACGACTATGTCGTGACGGAAGGCTCTGGGCGCGAGATCCTGGGTAACGACACACCGAGTGACGTCATCTCTTTCGGATTCCGGATGAACATCCAGATGACGGCAGACGACCACGCCCGAACACGCGATAGCCTCAAGGAGCTTGTGGACCTGCGCAATGGGCTGGTCCACCATTTTATCGAGCGGTATGACCTCTGGCAGGTCGACGGTTGCGCAGCTGCGCGTGAATATCTGCTGACCTGCTACGCCCGAATCGACGGGCACTACGAGCAACTCAGGTCTTGGGCCGAGCACATGGAACAGGCACGCCAGCTTGCAGCATCATTCATGCAATCGTCCGCCTATCACGACCTGGTGGTTAACGGAATTGCGCCGGACGGGATCGTGGACTGGGGGGCGGCGGGCTGCGTCAGCGCGCTGCGCGAAGCAATTTGCGCGCTTGCCGTCGATGGCTGGGCTTCAGTCGATGCCGCCGCGGATTGGATCAGCGCCCAATACCCGGATGAGACGCCGGAGAAGTATGGCTGCCGCACCTGGCGTCAGGTGATCCATGAATCGCGCCGCTTCGATTTACGTTACAGGAACGAAGACAGTCGGAAGCAGGCCTGGTACCAAGAGCGAGCCAAGGTCCATAAAGTTGAACGGTAGCTGGAGGCCAAGACTGCAGTCGGACGCTGGGGAGAACTGGAATCGCCCCTGGCGTGCCCCTGAAACGAAACAAGGACCCGAAGGTCCTTGTTTTTACTAGCATTTTTTGGGGTGGCTGATGGGGCTCGAACCCACGACAACAGGAATCACAATCTGAGTGCACAACATAGATTTAGCGCAGTCTACAGCATGAGTCGCGGGAACTACTGCCACATTTTTAAGCGCCTGAACATGCGGCATCCCAGATGTTCGTCCCCGCGATTCGACCATGAAAAAAGCCCGCGCAGTGCGGGCCTTTTGCTGATGCTCAAACCTGAGCGCCAGGATCAAGTCGATGGACACATCCGCCAGGAAGGATGCACCGAGGGCCGTCGCTTGAGCAAGCGGCCCACGAAGGCCTTCGCCGCTACCAGCGCCACGCGCGGTTTCTCTTGGCTGGGCGGCTTGACTTGCGGCTGAAAGGGTTCGACCCAGGCGCAGAGCAGACGGTCGACACCGTAGCGCACGGCGGCCACCACGCGGTCAGTGACAGCATGGAACGCGGCGGCACCAGCAAGGCAGGCGACGGCAAGGGCACAGAACAGACGGTTGGAACGCATGATGTATCTCCAAAAGGTGGTGCCGTGGCTGCGGCGGGGCCCCTTGCCATGTCGGGGAAACAGGGTGTCGGCCTGGCTGGCGAACCACTTGGCCATCCCGGCGCACCGGGGCGGGCCTTGCCGACGTAAACGATCAGGTGGGGCGCGGTGTGCCTGCCAGATCGGCGGCAGCGTCGGAATCGGTCAGCACGGGGCGGGCGAGCTCGTCGCGCAGGCGGAAGCCCAGCAGTTCCCAGATCTTCTCGACGGCTTCTGCCCGGGCTGCTTCCCGGCCTTTGCCCGCGTCATGCTGTGCACGGTCGATTGCGCCGTAGTTCACGCCCAGCACCTTCGAGCCGTTGCGCAGCACCATCGTGCAGATCGTGACCTGATCCAGGTTCGTCCATGCGGCGGACCGCGTACCCATTTCGGACTGGCCAAGGACGCCATCGGCTGCGGTGAAGTAAAACTCGGCAGCAATCTCGGCTTCAACGTCCGCAGGCGTCACGCGCGGGCCTTTGTTGGCCTTGGCCTGAATCTCGCGCTCCAGCCCCAAGTCGGACAAACTCACGGTCATCTCTGGCACTTCCTTTGCCAGCGGCTTCGCCCACAGCGCAGGCGATACATCAGGCAAAGGCGCAGGGCCGAATGCTGTGGTGCCATCTGGATACGTCTTGGACTCCATGGCGCGCTCCAGGGAATCGCTGCTGAAGTCGAATTCTTTGCGCACATCGATGGCAATAACGCCGAACTTCTCGGGATCGGCACAGAACACATCTGCTGGGATAGCAGTTGCAATCTGTGGCCCTTGGCCCTTGACTGGCACCAGTTCATCAAGCGCCATCTTGATTCCCTTGGCGATGCTTGTCGCTATCTCTGGCGCGTGCGCAATGCGGTTCGCTGCACCAGACACAAGCAAGCGCTCCAGTTCTTCGCGGTGTGTCACTTGGCGATATTCAGCGGGCGCGCTCACGGCCTGCTCTGCAGCTTCTGTCTTGGCTGCTTGGCCCTTCTGGTAGGGCATCCAGCCACAGAACGCCTGCTCGGGCACATCGCCTTCGCCCTGGTGCAATGTCACGCTCGTTCGCGGATGTGCGGCGCCATTGGCATCAAAGACGGACAGGTTCACCATGCGGTCATTCCACACGTGTGCAATCAATGCGGCATACGGTCCACCGCCGTCGGCATGACGGGCGAAGCCAGCTTCGGCGGTGTTCTGCGACGGATAAAACCAGACGACGCGGCCCACAGTGGGCTTGATGAAAGGGGGGTTCATAGTCTTCTCAGTGTGTTGACCCGGCAACCGGCCGGGGCGGGTTGGTCAGCGCGTCGTAGTCGCGCTCGCAGGACTGCCCGGCAATGCGGGCTTTGTCGGCGTACTCAGCCAGGACTCCCGCTCTTTGGTCAGCGCGGCCGAGCACGTCGGCAAGCACTCCGATGGGATCGCCGGTTGCCTCGATTGCAGGCTCAGTGCCGGGATTCGCGCTTGATCGACGGGCGGCGGCGACAAGGGCATTGATTCGTTTTTGCAAGCCGTCAGAAGCACGACGAGCGCTGGCAGCATCAGCGCTAGCAGCTTCGATTTTTGTAGCGGTTTCACGGGCGTTCCTTTCTTGGGTGGCGGCCCACTGGGCTTCCCGCGCGCGCACGGCATGCAGGGCCTTGGCCGTCAGGTCAGCGATGTGCTGCAGGGTCTGGGCGTTCTTGGCGCGCGTGTTCGCGGCATCAAGTTGGGCGGTGTGCAGACGCACGGTCTGCACTGCCAGCAGGCCACCCAGCACCAGGGCGGCGGCGATGGCGCCGTAGGCTTTGAGCTGGGTCAGGATCATGGATGCGCCCCCAGCCGCCAGGTGCGGCAAATCTCGTCGTTAGAATCCCCGCGCAGTTGCAGGCCTGGCAGGACGGTGGACACGCCTTTGACCGTGCCCCGGTTCCAGCGTGTGTTTTCCCGGCAGGCCCCCAGCCAGTCCCCGGCGTTGGCCTTGCGGCGCATCGTGCTGGTGAAGAAACTGCCTTCGCCCTTGTTGTGCAGGAAGTCCAGGAAGGTGGCTTGCTGGAACGGGTCGTAGGTCTTCCAGTGCGTGAGCAGGCGCGCGGCTTCGACCTCATAGCCGACATACCTGCGCTTCTCAAGGCGGTAGCACTCGGCTGGGCTGTAGTAGCGGCCTGCCACCACGCCCGCGCCGGTCAAACCGTTGCAGACGGTGAGCGGCTGCCCCTTGCCCAGCTTGTCCACATAGGGCGTGCCGATGTGACGATTGCTGGACTCGTAGAAGCTGGCCATCACCATGGCGATGCGGATGGCGTCCGAGACTTCGGGGTCAGCGGCCACGGCTTGGATGTAGGCGTTGCTGTTCGCCTCCCGAGTCGCGGCTTCGTCCACGTAGTAGGCCCCGCCACCTGCACCGATCAGCAGCACCAGGGCCGCGATGCTGGTTCTTAGTTGAGCGGGGACGCGGCTCATTCGTCAGCTCCCAACTCGCCCATGTCGGTGTCTTGCTGAAAGACCGGTCTGCCCGTGGACCGCATCATTTCAATGCGCATCTCGCTCTCGCGCTCTTTCATCTGGTAGTAGCGAGCGGTGCGCTTGTGGGCTTCGCGCTTGTAATACCAGGTGATCAGCAAGCCGATGATGGCCACCGCGGCTCCAACATAGGCGGCGATGTCAGCAGCTGAGAGTTTGCCGAGGACAGCCACCGATCCGCCAAAGATCGTGGCTTTGTTACCGGCCGCGCCGATGGCTTCAAGGGTTTCTGTCTTCATGAACCCGGAGTGTTCCGAGCATGCCACCAGCGGTCGAACCCTACTGGGGGTCTTTAAATGTGGTCGCCGCTGGGGTCATACGGATCCAGCAGCGGCTCTGCCCAGGCCGCCACAGCCTTGCGCCAACCGCTGCTGGTGGCGTTGTGGCGCTTGAGGCGACTGGTTACCGTGCCCTCGCGCGGCAACTCCATCAACAGCACGGTGAGCACAAAGGTGTTTGCAAGAAAGTCCAACAGCAACCCAGTGAACAGCACGGGGTAGCCGAAGCACTTGGCGGTGGTGGTGAGCAGACCGGCATCCTTGGCACGTTTGAGGCTCATCACCGCAAGGAAGAACACCCAAAGCGCATAAAGCAGCAGGAATGCATAGATGGGGAAAAGCGCGGGGTGCGTCATGGTATCTGGCTCCTGAGTGCTGCGATCTGTTCATCGAGGGCTTTCAATGCCGCGTAACCCTTGTTCTTTGAACGCAGGTACTCCAACGTCAACCCCATCGCAACGGCGCGCTCCTCGGCAAGGACGATGATCGTTTCGCGGGTGATGCGTGGCATGAGGTACTGGTCTTCCAGTTCCTGGATTCGTGCCACGATTTCATCGGGTGTGAGAACTACCGGGGCGGCAGGAAGCGGCACATTGCCAGCGGCGAGCCACGCTCTGTAGGCCAGATAGTCGAGGTTGGTGTTGGGGTACTCCGGCGTGTCCACCGTCGGTACCTTGGTATCCCCGTCGCGGATGACGTAGCCCTCGCCAGTGAGCTGGTAAGAGGTCATGTGTATTGCCCTCCAGTGCTCAAGGTGCCTGCCACGTCACCGGGGTAATAAGACGCCCCTGCGCCATTTGCAAAAATGATGCCGTTGGTGGTCGCGTCGTATCGCTTTCCCGTGGCCGAGCCCGAGAACGTCGCACCGTAGTAAACAGCTTGCCCGACGACAAGGGCTTGAATAAAAGCACCACTGAAAGCCGGAGTTCCTATAAGGGTCGTTGTAATGGCCAGCTCAGACCGAAACGCACCTGCTGCCGTGGCCCGTGCGTGATACCACGCACCGGATGCAATTTCGTAATTCCCAATCACACGCAGAGTTCCGCCGTTTGAATACAGGTGGATGCCGAACGTACCGGCAGTACCGCATACGATATTGCCTACCTCAACGTTACAAGAATTCGCAGATGTGAGTCCACTGGCACTTGTGGACTCAATCTTGACGCCCTGTACGCGATACAAGCCGAAGCCTGTGAACAGCAACGTATTTCCTGACGATGTGAGAACCACTGATGATGGGGTTGCGATATTGCCAAGCAGGACGACCCGGCCCGACCCAATCGTTGCCCCGCCCGTGGATGCCCCCGAATAGGTGCCGTTGGCGATCTGAATAGTCAGGTCGTAGGTGCCAAGGTCAAGATTCCCCGCCACGGTGAGCGCTTTCTGGATCGTGAGGAACGCCCCGCCGCTACTGTTTACCAGACCGGTGTTGCTATCGCTGCCATCCGTGCGCACGTAGTAGGTACGCGCGGCGGTGAGCTTTTCGCGAGCGAGAATCGCCGCGGGCGGCAGCGTATCGCCAGAGGCAAGCTCACGCACCTGCCCCGACGAAATGACCAAGGGGCTCTTGACCGCCATGGGCTCAGGCCAGAACGATAGGCTGGCCAGCCTCGAAGTTCATCGAAGCCGCTGCGGTGGCCAAGCCCACACGCTGCACGACGTTGCCCGATCCGCTGGGGGCCGTGCTCACACAGGTGCCTGCGGTGGTGCCCAGGAAGAGCGGCCCAGCGGTCAGGCTGGTCACTTGCGCATTCGTACCTTCAAAGTACACCGTGGCGTTCGCGGGACTGGTGACGGCCGCCAGCACAAAGCCGTGAGCTTCCTTGCCTGCGGTCGTCGCGTCAGCCTTGCGCACCTTGGCTGTGCCCGCGTCGTTCCAGACGTTCACTAGGTCGCCAGCGGCCAGGTTCTCGCTAGACGGAAGTGATGCCGTGTCCGCGCCAATGCCAGTCGGCATCATGGACGAATCCAACCGGCCGCTTGCGTCGAGCGCAGGGATGCGGTTCGCGTCGCCAGCGCCTGCACTCGTAAGCAGCGCGGCCTCTTCGGTCAGCGTGCCCGCGTTGTTCTTGATGAATTTCTTGCTTGATGCGGTGCCCATGATGGTGCTCCTATAGAACGATGGGTGACTTGATCTGAATGACCATGGTGGTAGCTGAGGTCGCTACGCCAATGGCAGCTTGAAAGCCTGTGGCCGGGGGGGTCTGCGTGGGGACGCCGTTCGCACCCGCGAAGATCGGCAGGTTTGGAACCCACGCCCATCCGGGTTCAGACATCTCACCGGAGAATTGCACGTTGATCGGACCGCTGTCAGCAGCTGCGCCCATGGTCAGCCCGATGGCAGCATGGGCTTGCGCTGGGTCGCTGGGGTCCACATAACCGACCTTTCCGGCGGTGGTTGCACGCACCACGCGGTTGCCGCCCAAAGCGCCGTCTGCAAGGTAGGTCAAGTAGCTGGCGCCGGATTGGCCTGGCAGGCCCTGTGCACCACGTGGCCCCGGAATCCCCCGCGTCACCACCACGGTGGGCGGTACCGGCTGCCGTGCAACAACGGTTTCTCCGCCGGGCACAGCGACAACCACGGAGCGCTCGCTCTGAATGACCAGCGCATCCGCAGAGCCGGACTGAATGACAGCGCTCACGGCTCTCTCCAAGGCAGCAGGACCACGGGCAGCTCGTATTGCGGCTCCACCTCACCACCGGGGCGTGTCACCGTGATCCGGACAAGGCAATCACTCCATGCTGGCGGTACGTCGCCCAGCTCAAGCGCCGCCGTGTAGTCAGCGGTCATGCGAAGCGTCAGGGTGTCGGCGTCCAACTCGATCTGGTTTGCCGCGCTGGTCAATTCGAAGATCACGGCTTCAGGCGTTGAGCCCCGAAGGAACTGAGCCACAGCTGAGCAGCCGGTGTAGTCCTCGGGAATGATGTCGCCGTCCGGCACCGGTGCACCAGTGCAGGCATCGACAAGACGGCCGCACTCCCAGCGCACTGCGTAGGCCACGGTGGAGCGCGCCAATGGCACTTCGTAGCTGGTGCCTTGATAGATGGGGGGCAGCGAGAGCCGGGCCGGGGATGTCATGCCCTGCAGTGTTCCGGCGCCCGTGCTTTCGCGCGAACCCTACTGGGGGGCGCGGCGCGGGCCCCGAACTCGCGCCGCGCAGGCCTCAGATCGTCTGCGAGAGCGTGGCGCTTCCGCTGATGGATGCGTTCGCCCCAACCGCAGCCCAAGCACTCGCCAGGCGCTGCGAAGCTGTCGTGAGGCCCACCTTCGCCGCTTCCATGCGCGCGTCGTTCGTGTGGATCACGGCTTCGTTGTTGGCCTTGGCAGCCTGGAAGGTGATGTTGGTCCCGGCTTCGTACTGACGAATGTCCGCCTCCCAGCGGCGCATGTACGCGCCTGCCTGGGCTTCGGCTGCACTGGCGCCTGCCCGGTAGCCGTCCACGATGATGCTGCTCTTGCGTGCAGCAGCTTCCACCTGGGCGCTGGATGCAGACAGCTGTGCTTTCCAGCCATCCCACTCCAGACCCTTGGCCTGGATCTTGACCTGCAGCTTGGCGATCTCCAGCCGGGCGCGCTCGGACTGCGCACCGACCTTTGCCGCATAGGCGCGGACCAGCGTGCCCACGGCTTCCACCTTGGTGGCCTCGGCGCTGACACCGGCCTTGTACATCTCGGCTTTGGCTGTCTCGGCGTTGATGGTGGCCACGAAGGCCTTGACCTGTTCGGATCCGGCTTGGATGCGCGTGCCCTCCAGCTCCACCAGCGTCTTGGCCGCACCGACACGGGCTTGGTAAATCTGCACGGCTGCCATGGCGCCGTCGATCTCTGCCTTGAAGCGATCCACCAGCGACTTGTTGATGTCAGCTTTGGTCTGCTCTGCCGACAGCAGGGCCTTGAACACTTCGACCTTGTTGAGTTCGGCTTGAATGACGGTCTGGTAGGCGGATGCGTAGGCTTGGTATCCCGCCAACAGCGCCTTGTAGTGCTCGATGGCCGCGTTGTGGGCTGCGATGGCGTTGTCGGCTGCGGTCTTGGCGGTGTCCAGGGCCAGTAGTTCGAACTTGTACGCATCATCGAGGAACGTGGTCTCCAGCTGCAGCGCCAGAGTAGTGGCCTGTTGCAGATTTGTCTGCTCCCGCTCGGCCTGGTTGATGGTCTGCTCGCGCGACAGGCCTGACAGCTTATCGAAGAACTCGCGCCGGGCGTCCGCCAGCTGCCCGGCCAGCACGCCAGGCGGCAGCGGGAAGCCCAGCGCTTCGGCGCCGCGCTGCACTTCCTGTTCCTTTGCCAAGGCCACTACCGTCTCGCGGTCCAGCGCGCGGGCCCACAGCGCTTGCTCGACCATTGGGTTCAGCCCCGTGCCGCCCTGAATGCGCGCGTTCAGCTGGGCCTTCATGTTGTCCATCAGCTGGGAAGCGTATTTCGCACCCGGCGAATACGCGAACGGCGCTGGCGCCAGGATCGACAGTTCGGGGATGTTGTCGAGCTTGTCCAGCCAGTCTTCGTGCAGGTTGATGCCGCCGAACGTGTGGGACTGGAGCGTGAGGAACTGTGGCGCGTCCGGCAGCACGATGGTGGGCGCGTCGGGCACCGCCACATCGCGCACCTCAGGTAGTACGGGCGCCTGGCCGATGGTGAGTACCGGGGCGACGCCGAAGTTGAGATCGGGCAGCTGCACGTCCAAGTCGTCGATCTGGATGTCGCCGACTGAGTCCGTCAGCGCCGTCGGCATGTTGCCGGGGATGGCCAGCGCCACATCTGGCAGCGCCGGGAGGTCGGGGATAGGCGGCAAGTTGGGGGCCGCCAGCGTCTGCCATGTCACGCTCAGGGTGGACGGCTGGTAGACGCTATTGCTCAGCGCCTGCTGGAAACCATTGACCGCCTGCGTGGCCGCATCCGCCAGCGCGATGGACCGGTCCCACTTCTCATTGACGATTTCTGCTGCGCTGGATGTTGCGTCTGCCATGGTCAAACCCTCCGAGTCTTCGATTGGCCGTTGAGCACTTCAACGCGGTCCAGCGTGAAGGCCTGCCCGGCAGGTGTTGAGAGGCCGAAGCCCAGGTAGTTTTCGCGGATGCCGCGCCCCACGGGGCACCTCGTCTGCCCGCTGGCGCGCAGCGGGAATGGGTAGTGCCAGGCCTGCTGGGCGCCGTACACGGTCAGGCGCGCGCTCCCGCAGCCCCGCATGGACAGGTAGACCATCTCGATGGCTTGCTTCAGCGTTGACTCTCGCAGCGTGGCTGGGAGACGTATCGTCGACACAATAGGCAGCCCGTCGTCGGTGTCCCCGCCAAAAGCGTAGAGCCCAGTCGCAGAGCCGCCGTGCGTGGGCGTGACGCTCTGGAAGGTATGCCGGGTGTATTCGGACACGGCGCCGGTGAGGGTGTTGCAGACGATGGTGTTCATGGTCAAACCGATATCAGAGAAGCGTTGCGTAGAACGCGGATGTTTTGGTTGGCGGGTACATCCATGATTTCGTGCAGCTCGCGCGCGCCCGTGCTGTCGACCACATATATCCAACTCGCTCGTGGAATGCGGGTGCCGCTGTGTACGTCTTGCAGGTTTACGACAAGCGCGCCAGTCATGGGGTCGGATGCCACAAAGAATTGATAGCGGTAGTTGTCGGAAAAATCCACCGATTTTGAAAGATGCGTCTTCCCTTTGCAGATTACTTTTATCTCGGTTGATGACTGGTATTCGGTTTCGTTGTATTGCCTAACAGGCAATCCACCGCCGCCAACAACAACCCAATCCCACGAGCCTCGTATGTACTGCCGGTCGTTATAGTAAATCTCGAATTCCAAATCGTCGTCGCGGTAGATAGTCGATTTTCCGCTCTGTCCCTGCGACTCGAACCCGCTGCCGCTCACTGTAGTTGTTCCGCGCCCATCCGTCTGCCAGGTATATCCGTCACTAAAAGAAAACCGCAACTGCCCATTCTGAAAATTTTGAGCGCTTGCCTTCATCTCCGACGTGCTGGCAAACGCTTTTTGTTCCCTGCCATCTTCATCTATGTATGGGACGACGGTGGTTTTTGAGTACGTTTCTCCATACCCGCTACCGGTAGATGCCCGGGATACACGAAGCTCATTATCTGGTTCACCAAGCCTGTTAAATCTGTAAGCACCCGCGCTGAAGAGTTTATAGGTGGCATTACCAAACACAGGAGCATCAATTGGAAATTCACCGTTATATGCTTCTGAGAACGTGGCGCCGTATGGAGTATCGACGGGCGGGTTGGCCGTACCGTGAATTTCCCATACTTCAAACGTACTGCCTGGCTCCAACTCACCCCAGCCTGGACTGACCTCGCTTTTGAAGGTGTTCCAGTAATTCGTGCTTGTAGTATTTCCAGGCGGGAACCGGCGAGCAATCGTTATTGACAACCCTTCAGGGGAAATACTGATGTCATAACAGGCAAAGTCCTGATCTACACGACCTGTTGCCCGCGCCTGTGTGCCGTCACCTTTGAAAGTGAGGGACCGGTAGTCCAGGCTCTGTCCGCTTGGAAGCTCCACGGTGTCGACCAACTCTCCTATCACACTCGTTACCTCGGTCTTGGCGGGCCCCACAAAAAGGTCGACGAAATACGGAGCTGGAAACTCTTCATTGCGCACGATGATCTGCATGGCGTGCCGAACAGTCCCTTTTTTGTAGAAAAACGGCAATGGTGCCCCGCGTGTCATGGCCACGGGGCGAGTGTTTGTGTAAACCGCACTGATGTCCTCATAAAGGTCATCGTCATACGCTAGAGCGTTCACACCGCTGTCGGTCTGGCGGCGCGGAAGAGGCACGGAGTTGTCGGACCGACCATCAATCCCTGCAAAATAGGTCTTGCCGTCAGCGCTGGCGTTCACAGCCTTGCCGCCCAATAGGCGTGGCGGCTTGCGTACTGTCCAGCGCCCGTTACTGATCCGGGTGCCGCGCTTCACGTGGGGGGTAAGTAGGTAGCCGATGGGGAAGCCGTCCTTGCTGTGCCCTTCCAGCAGGCTGCCGTCCAGGTTCACCAGCGCCAGGCCGATGCCGCTCAAGCGCAGGTCCTCAGAGTCCGCGACCCATACGGTCATCGTTGCTTGCGGCCCCACCACCACGATCTGGTACCGCGAGCCGTCCGGGAGGTAGCCCTGCTCCGTGGGGTTTGGCACCGTTGACACCCGGGCGAGGGCGCTGAACCTGTGGAACGCATCCTTGGCATAGGCCAGCTGCAGCGCAGTGGCCACGCCACCCAGCACGCGCAGCGCAGGAGGAGACATGGGCGCCATCGGCTGCCCGGTGGGGCCGAAGGCGAACGGATTCCAGATGCTCATTGCGGCACCGCGATGTATTGGGGGATGCCGTCGATCTCGCGGAAGGCTGCGCACACCTCGGTGACAGCTGTGGTGTAGCGCTCTGAGGTCAGACTGAAGGTCTGGCCGCCGTTGAACCCCGCCACGATCTCGCCACCGGCGATGCACAGCATGGCGTCGCCGCTGCCCTTCCCTTCGCCCAACTGGATCTTTTTGCCGGGGGCGCTGATGCCAGAGCCCGGCACCACGGCGCCGCGTCGGGTGTCGACCATGGCCAGCTGATCCCATGTGGTCCCGGACAGGAATTTCAGTCCCTCGGTGGTCCCGACGTACACGCCATCCAAAACGGGCAGCACGGCGGTGATGTCTCCCTCAAACTGCTTGAAGTCGCGCCAGTCGGACAGGTGGGGGGAGAACGGGCGGCTGGCCCACAGCACGTTGCCAACCGCAGTCAGCACGCGCCCGCGCCAGAAGGCGGTGTAAGTGCCTACGGGAAACGGCCGTGCGCCCAATGTGCGGCATGGCAGCACCAGATCTGAATTCTTGCCACCCCACTCAAAGGTGGAGCCCGAAGTTGAACCCACCAGATAGGCGCCCTCGCCATCCTTGCCGCTCAGGTAGACCAGCACCTCATAGCCCAACCGCACGGGCAGGCCGTCCAAGCGCAGGCCGCCCTGGCTGATCGTGATGGGCGTGGAACTGATGGCTGGACTCTCGGCCCCGTCAGCCATGCGCCGAGCCGTCAGGTGATAGCGGTACTGGCCAGGGAACAGGTCACCGAATGCGGTGTCGGGCGCACCCAAGCTGTGGGGAACTGGGACGCTGCGGTCCTGGCATGTGACACCGTCTGTGGTGCCATGGATCAGACCGTTTGTGTAGGTGGTGCGGCCGTCGGGCAGGTTGCAGTACCAGACGCGGCCGGGCCCGATGGACGGGTGGATCACATGGCGCACGTCACCCGGGTGGATGGCTACCAACTCGCTGCCGGTGGTGGCCAGCATGAACCCCTTGCCGTCGTAGATGTTCTTGTGGCAACTGGCGTGCACTTCCGTGAAGCCCGCGCGGCGCGTGATTTCTCCAGTCAGGCCGATGTCCACGTCAGTGGCCACCAGCAAGTCGGCGCCACTCAGACGGTGCGCAGGAGCGACGTTGTTGATGCCGGTGAAACTTTCAAAGGTCAGCATGTCATGCCTCGGTCAGCGGCGGGCAGACCCACCTGCAGGGGGAAGGACTGGCGTGCATGCAACGCGATCGCCGGGAGCCCGGTGCCTCCGAACTCCAGAGGCTGCGCGCTGTCGACGAACACCTCAACGGGACCGCGCAACGCGCTGTGACGTCCCTGGCGTCCAATGTCGATGCCGATGGCGAAGCCATAGAACGCGAGCACGGGCTGCGCACCCATTTCCAACGGCTGGACGCTCTGCGCGGCGGCGATCTGGCCGGTACCGGGCGCCCCAAGCTCCATGGGTTGTGCACTGTTGGCCAGCATCACGGCCGTCACACCGGGCGTTCCAAGTTCTACAGGGAAGGCCGACGTGGCGTCCAAGGTGATGGTGCCCCGCTCGATGGCGGGAAGATCGCCCAAGATCAGAGGGCGCGCGCTGCCAACCGTCACCGCGATATCAGGCGCCGGCATGGCAGTCAGCGCGCTGTGCAGGCCTTCGCGGACAAGCTCAATGCTGTCGGCGATCAACACGATGTCACGGCCCAACTGCGGACGATTCGCGCCAAGCTCCAACGGGTAGGCGCTGCCCACGATGTACGTCACAAAGGTACCGGCTGTACCCGCCACGACCATGTCAATGCCAACGGGCGTGATGACGGCGTCGTAGATCGCCTCATGCGTTTCGGTCGCCACCAGGTCGAGGCCGTCAGGGTCCAAGTGAAACTCCAGTGCGACATCCCCGGTTTCCAGGGGTTCGGCGCCGTCGGGCAACATGACCTCCACCATCAGCGCCGTGTCGGCCACAACCAGGTCGAGGCCCTGCAACAGCAGACCCTCTTCCTCGCCGTTGATCGTCGCGCCGTTGATGAGTGGGTAGCTCATTAAAACTACTCCGAGTTACCGACGAAAAACCCCCGCCAGTAGAAGCGCCCACGGAACACCCCGCCAGCGGCCTCCGTGACAATACCGAAATACAGCCCATCGGCCAACGCGCCGCCAGCGGCGACTGGTATGCGGTGGATTTGGTTGCTACCCGTGATCTGCGAAAGCGCCACTGAATTTGCAAAGCGTGTCGGACTACTGGTAGTCCCAATCACGACGACCGGGGTTGTCGTGGCTGTCACTTCCCTTGCAATAAAGCCCACCTCCGTAACCACCAGCTTTGAACTGCCCGACAAATAGGATGAGATGTTGATCGGCATTTCAACAGGCACCCAAAACCCAACCGGCTTGTTGTTTGGCACGTTGCCGTCGTAGGCAACAGTGTTCGCTTCCGTAGTCATGAAATCAGGGGGAAGTGTCGTTTTTGACCGATCTTCACCAAAATCGAAGTCTATGAAATACTGGTATCCGTCCGGTGTACTGGGTTGCACAACTGCGAGTCCAGAATAGGCTTTGTTGCTTACCCAAGTCTCCGGAACACCAAGATCCACCGCGTGCGTACCTCCGACCACCTCGTGCGCAAGGAGTGGGTCGAAGCCTCCGGGCACGCTACCGCCTGTCGGAATCGCGCGCTGGTCGCGCAGCACTGGAGTGGCTGCAATAGAAAATTCTTGAGGGGCCGCCAGGTTATTTGCGTAGCGCACAACTCCGCTAGTGTCTTGTTGTGGGAAGAGCTTCAGCGTTCCTGCGGTGATCCGCGCACTCATAAGCGTGCCTGCTGGCCACGCTTGCACCGCCCACTCGCCCAGTTCGACGCCACGATCAACCGTAAACTCCGTTGAGTTGTATCCGTGCGACGTGATACGAACGACCTCATACTTTCCCGGAAGTGATGGGTGCGTCAGCGTCGCAAGCTGGCTGGTGAAAGCAAATTCAGTAGGCTGCTGAAAAGAGTTTCCATCAGCGGCATCTGTGATGACGACGGTGTTGTAGGCAGGGTCAACCGCACTACTTGGCAGCGCGTTCGCCAGGGTAGCGTTTGAGTTGTTGGAGAAAAGCAGGCGCATGCGTCACCCCTTACGCCGGGACAAGACTGAAGATCTTGGCGCTGCCATTGCTCCAACGAATGGCCACGTTGCTGCCACTGGTGGCCAAAGGGAAGCCGGTAATGTCAGTGGGGCGCAGCAGTACGGGCGATGTCGTAGGGTCGCCGCTGTCGCGGAAAATCACCAGCGAACCGATAGTAGATCCGCCCGCCAGCGCGCCCAGGTCAGCATCATCGGCATCAAACACCCCGTTCGTGACGGACTTGCCGGTGAGGGTGACGGGCGTGCCGATCAGCGTGCCCAAGTCATCCAGGAATTCATGCGCGACGTTGTAGACATAGCCGTTCGGAAGTGCCACCACCTTGAGGGTGTCGGTACCGAAGTTGACGCCAGCCTGCAGCAGCTTCTCTGCGCCCTTGGGGTAGAACGGTAGATACACACGGGCGATCTTCTTGACGCCGTTGTCCCATGGGATGGTCAGCGTGCCACCGTTGGTGGCGAATGGCAGGCCCAGTGCGGTGTCGAAGTAGAACAGCAGAGGGGCCGTGGCCGTGTTGCCCGTCTCGCGGTACACCACAAAGGCCTTGACTGTGTTGCCCGGGGGCAGTGCGCCGAAGTCCGGGTCGTCAGCGTCGATCACACCACCGGCGACGGAAACAGAAGTGAGTGTCTGGTCGGTACCGACGCGAGTGGCGCCAAGGTCGGCCACAAACTCGTGGGCCGCGCTATAGGTGTAGCCGTCCGATACGAGGGCGACCTTGATAGTTGCCGAGGAGAGATTGATCAGGGTTTCCAGGAGCTTTTGCATGCCCTTGGGATATGAGGTATTGGCCATGGCCGGAACTCCTGCGAGGTGAATGCCTTGCAGTGTTCCGGGGATGGGCCTGTGTGGCGAACCCTACTGGGGGGCGGCTTGGCCGGTGCTAGAGTAAGGTACGGAGGTGAAAAATGAGACTACTGAGCTACCTGATTGCTGCCGCCACGCTGACCGCTGTTTCGATTTCAGCCACAGCACAAGTCAATTCGTTCGAATGCCGGAAGGCAAAGCGCGAGATGGAGTTCACAGGAAGCTCCATTGCGTTGACGCCTGCACAGCGAAACGAGCGCTACCAGACTGAGCAGGCAAAAATCAATCGGTTTTGTGGAACGAACGACGCACCGCCAGTTGTGCAAACTCAGCCGCAAGGGCAGTCAGCTCCGCCGCCGTTCGGCAACATAACGCGGTGCGAACCGGGCTTTTGCTTTGACAACGTGGGGCGGGTGTACCACCGCAACGGGCCGGACTTCCTGACCGCTCCCAATGGAAAGACGTGTCATCGCGCCGGGCCGAACTGGATCTGCCCTTAGCGTCCATATGGAAAAGCCCGCGCACGGCGGGCTTTCGTTCAGCTGAATGCGGTAGCTACTTCTTGTCGTGCCAGTACAGCACAGCCACGATGGTGACGACTACGGCAACGACAGACCCAGCAGCTGCGACCAGCCCAAAGAAAATCAGCGCTCCAACACCGAGCGCAGCGACTACCAGGGCAAAAATCCCAAAGTCAGCCAGCCAGCCGCGCTTCGTGGCCTCCCAGTTCTCGGCGCTACGCAGCAAGTTCTCGGACTCACTGAGGCTCATGGGGCGTTCGTAGGGCTTGGTCATTGCCGAAATGTAGCAGCATCACCGCTGGATTGCGAATCCACCCGGTACCGGGACTACTGTGCCACCAAGTGCGCGGGCCGCGGCGCCAGCCTGCAGCCTGTTGCGGTACGGTGGAGGTTCTTCGGCCTGATTGGCACGGCTGGCGACACCTGCGGCAATCGCAGCCGCGCCCTCGGGCAGTCGCTTTACCTCCGTCCCAGCATTGCGAATGGCAAGGCGTTGCATTGGCCCCGAAAGTAGCCCGGCGCGCACTGCAGGTCGTGCTACAACTGCGGCAAGCGGCAAAACGTTCCCAGTACCCGCAGCAGCCGCAGTGCCACCGAACCAATCCAGCGGGCTCGTGGCCTTCGGCGCTTCCTTCAGCGCCTGGGTAGCCCTGGGGAATGCCTGGCCAACCTCGGCCACGGTGCGCAGTTCTCCGGTCAATGGCTTGCCTTTGGCTAGGTCCGCGCCCAGCTTCACAGCATTGACGGCGCCGGTTTGTGGGTTGAGTGCGCCTTGCACGGTGTAGGTCTTGGCGATGGTCTGGCGAGCGTTGCGGAAGCCCTTGAGCAGTTCGCCCCCGGGCTGGCCCAGGCTCTTCAGGTGATCTTCAATGGCATCTTCCAGGGCACCAGCGGCAGATTTATAGGCTTTGCCCGCCTGCGCCTCCCCTGCCCGGTACGAAATGTCCGCCGATTCGCGCATGCTGCGAATCATGTTCAGCGCGTCGCCAGCATCGAACTGCCCCGTGCGCAGTGCGTTGATGTCGTCTACCACCTTCGGGACGCGGGCACCTGGGAACGACTTGCCCTGGCTAGTAAACGGGCTCAAGGCCTTGTCGAGCGCGCTGGTGTAGGCCTTTCCTGGCGTCACCACACCAGAAGAAGCGACGGGAGCATACGCCCCGGCTGCAGTGCGGCGGATGCCTTCCAACGTGTCGACATTCAGGTCCACGTCGTCACCGATGCCCAAGGCCTTGCGCGCTAGGCTGTTGGACACATTCTGATTGCGGGCGCTGGCCACCTGGGCGGTCTTGATCTTGCCGCTGAAGCCGGACAGGGCCTCGCTGAGAAAGCCCGGGCTCAAGTCGGCGGGCGGGATGACGTAGCCCTGCTCAGCGGCGTTTTGAGCGGCGGCGCGCGTCTGGCGGCCGGTGTCGGTTACCACACGACGCGGCGCCATGACGCCCGGGGCGATTGCACCAGCAATGCCCGCAGCCAGTTGCGCGGCTTCGCTACCGCCCGCTTCCCGGGTCACGCCTGCAGCGCCAGCGCTTGTGGCGCCACTGACGAGCTGCACACCGGGGCCATTGGCCAATCCTTCCCCCACGGCGCGCGCCACGGGCGCAGCCGCGTTCTTTGCCAGCGCTTGGCCTACTTTCACCACACCTGCCCCGCCTGCAAGCGCAGAGGTCGCATCCCCCACCACGCGCTCCTGTGCCGTCTCGGGTTTCGGGAGCCCCAAGTTCGTGAGCGTGTCGTCCAGCGCCTGCGCTGACTTCTGAAAGCGTGGGCCCTGCCCTTCCCCGATGGTCTTGTCCATCACCGTGTTGGCAACGCCTGTGACTGCATCGGCAGCCATGGCAGGGATGGCAGCTACACCATTGATAGCGTGGCGCGCGGTCAGCCCGACCTGGCGGCCCAGTTCAGCGCCAATGGAGCGTTTTGGCTGCGCAGGCGCGGCGGCTGCGTCCGGGGCGTCAAGCTCCCCAGTGAACGGCGCGAGCCTGGCGGGTGCTGCGGGCGAAGGGTCAAGTTCTCCAGTGAATGGTGTCAGGGCCACGGGTTAGCCTCCAATGAATCGACGCCCTTGGGCATCTTCGTAAACCGGCTTGCCGCCAGAGGTGCCTACCTGGCGGGTCATGCCGCCGGGCAATGTGGTGGTGGGTTGCGCGCCCCCGGCGCCTTGGTTTGCACCAGCGTTGTTAAGCACCTGATTCACACGCTTCTCGGTGTCCGGCACTTCGGCTAACACGCCGGATGTTGCGATCTCACGGTTCTGGCGCTTCTGGGCGATCACCTCGGGGCTGTCCCCCGGCTGCGGGAAATACTGCTGGCGCGCATTCGCGAACTCGCTGTCGGCAATCGCCGCGCCGGACTCTCGACGCAGCACGGCATTGATGAAATCGCGCTGGCTTTGCTCGACTTGCTGCTGTTCGCCACTCTGGGTCCAGTTTGCTGCGGCCCCCAGGCCCACCACATCGGCACCGCGTTTGATCAGCCCTGGTTGATTCACGCCCTGCGCGGCGAGTTTGTCCAGCGTGACGCCTGCTGTCTGCATCCGCGTGCCGAACTGCAGCGCCTTGGACTGCACATCGTTCAGAGGCTTGCCTTCACCTGCCGGGCCGCCCGGGATGGCTTCCAACTTGGCGCCGTCTGCGCTCCACCGATAGCCCGCCGGTGCTTGCCCAGTCCGGCGCGCATCAATTTGCGCCTTCAGCGTGAGCGCTCCCGAACGAATGTTCTCGCGCTGCGTTTCGCCTGTCTGCTGCAGTTCTGCGCGGCTGTTGGCTCCGGTCTGTTGCATGGCTTCGCCTGCCAGCCGCTGCCCAGCTCCGCGTGCCGCTGCATCGTTGGCCAGCGCTGTCTGGAAAGCCAGAGCGGCTGGGTTCTTCCCGCCAGTCTGATCAAAGCGCCCGCCGTTGTTGGTGATACTGGCCGCCGACGTCGCTGCATTCTTGAGGTCTTGCCGTGCCTGCCAATCGTTACTGGAATTCGGCACAAATGGCGCTTGCACGCTGGAGCTGAAACCAGCGGGCATCTGGGCCATCACACGGGCTGCGGACTCCTGCGCCTGGCGTGCGCCCAGTGCATCACCGGCCGCCATGTTCTGCGCGCTGATGGAACCACCGCCTGGTGCAGCGCCGTTGATCGTGACATTGCCGCTGATGTTCGCTGGGCCTGTGTAGCTGTTGCCGGTGCGCGTGATGGCGCCCTGCTGCCCACCTGCCGGGAGTTGGCCCATGGCAGACATGGCGGGAGCCAGGTTCGGAGCGCCCGCAGGTGGAGCCCCAGGAACTGCAGGAGCGGTTGGCGAGTATCCGCCCTGCGTCGCCGGACTGGCCGTACTGTCGCCCACCGACCCCGCAAGGATGGCGGCACCACCCAGCCCGGCGGCCCCTGCGGCGAACCGGCCAAGGCCACTGGCGCCCAACTGCGACATTTGCGCCCCAGCCGGCGCGGCTTGAGGTGCTGCAAGGGATGTGGGCTGCACCACGTCAGCCCACTGGGTAGCACCGCGGGCACGGGGCGCGAAGCCTGCAGCGGCTTCTCCGACCTCTGCGGCGGCTCGGGGTGCCAGTTGCCCGGCACCACCTGGCAGCGCAGCTTGCGGTGCAGCCTGAGCCACGTTTGCTGCACGCGTCAGGGCCCCGCCGTTGCTGGTGCCGATCTGACCCATCTGCTGGGTGGCAGTGCCCGCACGGCTGGCCAGCGAGCCACCCTCCTGCACGACCTCCCATGCTGCGGGAAGGACGCGCTCAGTGGAGACTGCGCCGCCAGTGGCTGCGCGGGCAGCTGTTGCGCCACCGCGCGAGGCCAGGCCACCAGCGCCAGGTAGTGCCGTCAAGGTGTTCATGACGTTGCGGCCCACTTCGTTGTTCAGGGGATTCTGCTGGGACCCATCGGGGGTTGGCGCTGGCTGATTGGTGCCAGTCGGAATCTGCGCGAGACGCCGCTGGCGCTCATCTTCGACTGTGCCGCCGTCAGCGTACAACTGCTCGGGCATCTGCGCCATGCGGTCCGCTGGGTTGAATCCCTGCGCCCCACTCACTTCTGCATCAGTCTGGCCGCCGTCCACACCATTCACCGGGGTGTGCGTGACGTCCTTCATCATCTTGAGAACGGCCGTGCCCAGCGCCATGACCTGCTCCGGCGGCAACTTGAACTCGCCATCGCTCAGCCGAACGGGCACGGTGCCCATCTTCTCCAGCGCGCTCGGGCCGATGGCCGCCGTGCTGTCGGCGGGCATGATGAACGTCCCGGGCTCGGCTTCGTCGGGGATGCTGTCGCTGGTGCCGGTACCGGGTCCGCGCACCAGTCCGCCGCTGGCCAGGTACTGGGGCTGTTGCTTGTAGCCCATGGCCTCCATGCGGGGGATCATGGCCATCAGCTGCGCGGCGCGCGGGTCAGCAGGTGGAGGTTGAGCGGGCGAAGGGGCCGGAGCTGGCGCTTGCTGGAAGCCCATCGCCGCCATCTTGGGCACCATGTCGCGCAACTGGCTCAAGCCACGGGCGCCGAACGCGGATGGGCCGGCATCGGCGCTCTTCATGCGCGCCACCAGGCCGCCGTCTGCAAGTTGTTGAGGGAGTTGCGCGAGGCGGTGCGCTGCCGTGGGCTGAGAGCCGTACATCGGGGGCCTTTCGGGGTGTCTTGGCCCGAAGTCTCCGCGTGTGAGGAATTATGGTCGAACCCTACTGGGGGCCTGTATCACCAGCTGCAGCGCACCACTGGTGGACGGCGGTCGCGCTGTTTACGCTGCACGTTGGCGTCGGGGCGCTCGCCGAAGGCTTGGACGAACAGCGCCAACGACACGGCTGCTTTGTTCGGATCGAAAGTGTCGGCGTCCTGCTTCAAGTAGGCCCGGTGCAGCACCCAGTCCATGAGGCGTTCGTGGAAGCGCTCGGGGATTTCAGGCTTGCCGGTGTCGATGTCCGCGCTCAGCGGCTTGAGGGCGCCGCGGTAGACGGTCAGGGCCAGCGTATCGGTCTGCGTTGGAATGCGCACCAAGCGCAGGCTCGCAGTACGGACACCAGCGGCTGGCTCGAAGATGAAGCACCGGGGAAGACCCTTCAGGCTCTCCCAGCCGAGGCAGTCGCCATCCATCTCCTCGACGCTGGTCTCGTCCAGCGGACGCCCGCGCAGCGTTGCGCGTTTGATCTCAAACACGCTGGCGTGGAGCTGGTAGGTGGAGACGTTGGGCTCCAGGGTGACAGTGCACACGACGGGCGTCAGGCGGTCCTCGATCAGCTTGGCTCGCTCGCACGCCTCCTGCACAGCTTCGTTGAGGTAGCGGACGACCAACTCCGACGACCAGAAGTGCGGCATTTGCACATCGGCAACCGTCGCCCGGAACTCGGAGATGAAGTCCGCTACGTTCATGGCTTAGACCTGGCTGGCGTTCTTGGTCAGCTCGTCGAAGACGGCATCGACCTCGGAGCGCGAGGCCTGGAAGCCCAGACGTGCATTTAGTCGCTTGAGGGCGGGCTTGCCGTCATCGTTGAAGTCTTCAGGGTTGTCGCCGTCCATCATCGCGTTGAGGGCGTCGGTGATGATCTGCTTGCGGTCGAATTGGTCGGCCGCGCCCAAGATTGGGGCAACTGTATCGCCAACCAGCGCACCGCGTGCGATGGCCTCACGCTGGAACATAGGATCGAGAGTTTTGCCTTCAGCCGTCACGACAGCGGTGTGGCCGCTGGTCAATGCGATGTGCAGCGGTTCGTCAGTAGGGGAGCGGAATTTCATGATCGTGTCCTTCAAAAAACCCGGCGGTGATCAAACCGCCGGGTGCAAAAGGCCATCGCTGGCCTGACCACTGAGAAAGGGTTTAGCCCTGGCTGAAGGCTGCGCGGCCGTCCACGATGTACTTCACCGTCAAACGGCCAGTGCCTGCTGTTGGAGCCGCGCCGCTGCCAGTCCACACGATCCCGATGGTGCTGGGCTCGCTGTACTTTTTGCCGGTGGGAACGATTTGGATGATCCCCGGCGCGGTGATATCTGCCGACTGGGCTGCGTAGGTCGTAGCGGTTGCAGACGCAGCGCCCACCTTGTCGCCAATGGAGAACTTGTCGTCGGTGCCGGAGTTAAAGATCGTGAGAATGGCGCAGTAGCCACTGTCGACAATCGCGCCGCCAGGCACATCCACGGCAGCCGCATAGGCGCCGCTAACAAGGTCTGCAAAGCTGAATTCAACGGTGGCCGCAATGACTTCCTGGCGGCCGGATTTCTTGGTGATTGGCATGATGAGATTCCTTCAACATCAGGGGGAAGATGGAAGGACAGAGCCCGCAGGCTCCGTCCCCGAGGGCGCTGCTTATTGCAGGTAGTGGTCCACAGACACCACGCCGAAGTCCTCAACGGACTTGTTGTAGATGCTGTAGAACTTTGGCTTCAGCAGGCCAAACATCTTGTCGATGTTGATACCTTGCTGGCTGCCGTACTGGAACGTCTTCTCGTCCCATTCGGCGGGGCCCAGGTCGGCCATACCCATGGCTTGGGCGCCGCACAGCAGCGTGCGGGTGCCGTTCACCAGACCACCGGAACCCCACTTCGAGCCCGATGCCGCGCCCTTGGTGGTGTAGACCAGACGATGCTCGTGGATCACGGCGCCGTCCACAGTCACGGTGGCACCAGTGAACCATGGAGAGTCCGTGCCAGCCTTCGTTGCCACAGCCACGACGGCGCGCTGGTAGTCGGCGTCCTTTTTCAGGGCGGCCAGAGTGCCAGGAGCCACCAGCAGGATGTAGTACTCCTTGCCACCTTCCATCAGCGGCTTGACGTAGTTCTCTTTCGCGAAGGCGATGAGGTCCACGATCATCTTGTAGCTGGGGACGTAGCCGGTGGTGATGCTGCCCGTGGCGGAGACTGCCAGCGAGGTGCCATCCCACATCAGCGAGCGCTTGGCGGTGGGGCCAGACACATCGGCGGCGAAGGCCAGATTGGGGAACGGCGAGCCCACGCGAGGCGCACCGTTGTTCTGGAAGGCGTAGCTGATGCCGGAGAGCGTCAGGAACGACAGCTGGTCCACGCGGTTCGCCAGCCAGTAGGCCAGGCGGTCCTTGCCCATCTTGCGGAAGTCGATCACCGTCTTCTGATCAGACAGCTTGCCCTTGTTGCGCACGCTGTGGGTGATCATGTCGATGGTCACGATCTGCGAGTAGGACTGCATCGATTCCTCGTTGCCTTCGCGCTCGTTGTCGCCGATCACACCGTCTTCGACTAGGTCGGCCACCAAATGCATGATCACCTGCTCGCCCTTTTCGGTCTTGGTGAGCTCGGTGATGCGTTGAATCATCGCGTTCTGGCCGGTGCCCAGGAAACGCTTGACGAACATCTGGTCGCGTGCGGCGCTCCACACGTCGCGAGACCAGACAAGTTTTTGCTGCGGCGTGAGGGCCGCAAAATTGGTCAGCATTGCATGCTCCTTGATTGGTTACGAACTGAGGCGTGCGCTGCCAATGCGAGAGACATGACTACTGGGGCGGTCAAGAGCGCCGGGCGGTGTTTAACGTCCTGCCGTGGAGACGAAATCACCCTGGAAAGGATGGCCAGCGGGCGGGTGCTTCCCGCTGGCCCTGAGCGTCAATCGCCGCGCAGGCGACTCTTCTCAGCCGGTGTCAGTGCCTCGAATTGCTCCTCGGTCAGCTGAGCTACGTTCACGCGGGTAGCAGTTGCCCGCTGCCCGATTCCAGCTTGCAAGGCAGGGGGTTGAGCGGTGGAATCCGCCGCGCCCCTTGCCAGGGCAGCCGCTGGACGCAAGTCTTTCGCAGATGGGGTGGAATCCGAAACCCTACTGGGGGTGTCCTCGCCTTCGGGGGCGAACTTCGGCGCGATGGTATTGGCGGCTTCCAACAGGGCAAGGTGGGCAGGCATGCCCTTGGCGAACTTGCGGTCGCGGGCTGCCAGGATCAGATCCAACGCCTCGGCACCAGCTTCCGTGCTGAGGTAGGGAAAAGCGTCGTTCACGTTTTTGGCAGTGGTTTCCAGCAGCTGCGCGGTCTGCCGCTGCGTCAGCTCCTGTACCGCCTCGGCTTTGGCCTGGGCCAACATGCTTTCGTTCATGGCGCGGCGGATCTGCGCGGCCTTCTTGGTGTCGCCTTCGATCAGGGCCTGTTCGTAGGCTTCCTCTTGGGCGTCGAGGTCAGTGGGTGTTGCAGCTGCTGGTGCCTGGGCTGGTGCGACCGCGGCAGGCGCTGGCGCCGCGCTTGGGGCCTTGGCCGCCGCTGCTTCCTGTGCTCGGTAACGCTCCAGCTCCTTGTTGGCCAGGGCCAGGGCGGCTTGGGCCTCTTTGCGCTGCTGGTTCACTTCGTTGAAGCGGCCCTTGGGGATGCCAGCTGCAGCCGGGCGGCCTTGATCACCTCCCGCGTCGTCAGCACCGCCCTCGCCTGCTGCGGCTGGTGGATCGTCCTTCGCGCCCGCATTGAGATCAGCATCGCCGCTGCCGTCGTCATTGGCGTCCACCAGGGAGGTTAGGTTGTCGGCGGTCAGCGCAGGGTCAACGACGTCGCCCCGGTCCACCTCGGCTGTGCCGGTGTCAGTGCCGCCAGTGTCGGCGCCATCGTCGCCAGCAGGCTTCATCAGGCGGGACAGCATCATTTTGAGCAGTGGGTTCATGGTCAAGCTCTCTTCTCAGTGGTGGGTTGTGGAATTACTTCTGCTTGGCGTCGAGGCCTTGCAGTTCGGCGATCTTTTCCTTGGCCTTGGCCAGGGCTGCCTTCAAGCGCTTGGGGTCCTTGCGGACTTCCTCGGCTTCGGCAAGGCGGCGCATGTCGCTCTCAGCGCGCCAGTCGGCCTCGCGGTCGTCAGATGCAATGGCGGAACTTTTCATGGCGATCTCCTTGGGTGGTGGTTGAAATCAGGCCCGTGTCTGCTCGCGCGCAATGGCGTGCACAACCCCGTGGAACACATAGGCCGCCGCGCGCTGACTGGACGACAGCGCTGCGACCGTGGGCCCGTGCTGGGCCGTGGGGTGCAACTTCGGGTTGTTCAGGAACGCAGCCACCTTTGCGCGGGTGTGGTTCTGCTCTTGTGGGGACAGCGTTTCCCACGGCTTGGTGGTGTAGTCGCCGTAGGCTGCGCTGTGGGCGGCCACGACTTCATGGGCAACGCGGGCGATGGCTTTCACCAGGCCGTCGTCTGCGGTGTTGGTGCCTTCCGGTGCGTCGGGGTGGGCAGCCTTGTAGTCTTTCAGCTCGCAGGCAGCGCACTGGTGCACGCCGCAAGGCCCCATCTCGCCGCAAATGGCGACTTCGCCGTGGCCTACGGTTCGTCGATCTCCGCAATAGTTGGTCATGGTCTTCCTTCTTCAGTGGTGGTGTTATGCGATGACGCCATCTGCTTCGGGCGTCTCGATCCCCGCCTCAAACCCCAGCGCAGGGCTGGTGGGCGTGAGCGGGTCGGTGTTTTGTGGGATGAGGTCAGGCTGTGGTGCATCCATGGGCATCTCGCTCATAGCAGCCACGGCGGGCCCGGCGTCCTGATCTTGGAAGCCCTGCGAGCCAAGCATCTGGTCGGCGACAACGGCCGTCCCTGGCATCTGCTGCAGGACCTGGGCGCTTTGCATGGCGCTGTACATCGTGCGGCCGCGCACTTCCACGGTTTCGGCGCCCACTTTCACCGTCTCGGCTTTCGCCTTCTCGGCTTGGGCAGCCTTGAGTGCGGCTTCGGCTTCTGCACGCGGGTCTGGCGGTGGTGCCCCGGCTCCCTCCATGTCCGCCAGAATCTTGTGCTTGTCGCTCAGGTTGGAATACCGGATCACCGTGGCGTCTGGCAGCGAAATGCCCTCTCTGCGCATCTCGATGGCCTGCTGGAACTGGCTGTTCTCGAAAGTGACCTGCATCGGCTGCTCGGTGATCACCACGTCGTACTCGCCCACCGTGACGTCATACAGGTAGGCGCCCGTCTCCGGGTCGAACTTGTTGATCTCCAGCACCTCCTCCTTGGGCTTACCCGTCATGGGGTCCGTCTCGGTGATGCGGAAGACGCGGTAGCTGTCGTAGTAGCGCTGGATCAGCTTCAGGATCCGTGTGGCCAGCAACTGGCGGGTGTAGGCCAAGTTGTCCAGGGGCACGGCCAACTGCTGCTGGCTGGCGAACTGCTTGGCCTGGATAGCGATACCGCTGCTCTCGGGTCCTTGCTGGCCGCGCATAGCCTCGGGCACCGTGACGTCCTTCAGGGCCTTGGTGGCGCGGTCGATCAGTTTGTCCACACCGGTCGGGATGGAGTTCGGCTGGATCTTTTCAGGCTTCGTGGTGCCCTGCTTGTACTCAATCACCAGGCCCGTCTTCGCGCCCACTTCCTCCAATTCCTCGGTGGTCATGTTGGTGAGGCTGTTTTCCTCCACCACCCAGCCGCTGTTGGCGCTGGTGTTGATGATGTGCACGTACTGGCTGACGGCCTTGTTCAGCGCTTCCTGCGGGCCGATGGCGTCATCCACCATGCCCCGGGTCATGCCGCGCCGGAAGTAGGCAAAGTAGGGAACGATGGTGACGTGGTCGTAGGGGCTGTAGCCTTCGTGCAGCGTCGTGCTGTACGTGCTCACCACCCACTTGATCCGGCGGCGCATGCGCTTGGCCTTCACGGCGCCCTTGTTCAGGGCGTCGGCCACCGACTCCTGGGACATGTTGGCGATGATGGTGATGTCGCCCGTCTCGGGGTAGACCAGGCAGTCGGTCTTCTCGAAGACGGCGATCTGGCGGTCGATGACGCGGTAGCGCTGCAGGCCGTCGCCGCCCATGCTGAAGGCGTCGTACAGGCCGACATTGAGGTCGCTGCCGAACTTGTTGCGGCGCACCTCTTCATCGGTTTCGCCGTAGTCCTGGCCTTCGTCACCGGATGACGCAGCCTTGTCGCGCGCTGCGCGGCCCCACAGCTGCTCGATCTCGTCCAGCGTCAGCCAGCGGGAAACCGTGACGTCACCCCACTTGTCGGGGTCGTAGCTCTTGGCGTCCGGGTCCGGGATGACGTCGCGCGGGTCCAGGTTAAAGATCGTGACGTCGCCCTTCATGTTGCGGTCGAAGTCCATGCGGATGTTTGCCGCACTTGCTGCAGGGCAGGCAGTAGCGCCCGCAACCCAGACCAACCAGGCAGCACAACGCCCAGATGCTGGCGATGAAGCTGATAGAAATCTGCTGATCACTCGCTGTGGAAAGCAGTGGAGTGTGGTTGAAGCAGCTGACGCCGACCGCGCAGCCCGTCCCGCTCCCCCTGCAATGGATGGCGGAGATGCGGCCAAGCTGTCTGCCATCAAGCAGGCAATCCGCGACTACCACTTTGCCCTTGACTGCCGGGAACACGGCGGCGTTGCCATGTCTCGGGCATGGAACGCTATATGTGATGCGCTGCAGATGGATTGGGAGCGAGGCACCGAGGCCGCAGCACGGGCTGCGCAAAAGGAGGGAGAGTGATGGAGTACGACCACAACTACCCGAATGAGCCCATAGGAGGCGGCAACCCGTATTACCGGTGCTTCTATTGCAAGCGCAGCGACCCGGAAATCAACGGGAAGTTGAGCAACCACCTTCCAGATTGCAAGTACCGACAAGCAAGGGAGCGCGACCAACAAGGACAACCACATGACCCCAGATAAGACACCCACGGATGTAGCAGAGCTAGAGGCGCTGCTTCTTGATCATTTGCCCGCAAGCAAACACTACATTGAGCCGGTAAAAGCCAAGATCGTCGCCGCAATGCAGGCTGCTATAGCAAAGTGGGGCTCGCCTGTAGTGGCGGGAGAGCCGGTGGCTTGGCAACACCGGATGAAATACACGGCTGCATGGGTTGAGTGCTCCAAAGAATTCCACGATTGGGTCTTGCGCGCCCCGCATGAATTTGAGGGAGACGAAGTGCGTGCGCTTTGCCTTGCAGCACCGCAGCCCACCCAGGCGCAGGCCGGGGCGGTTCCGCAGTACCGGCTGCTGCAGTCTGGCGTGGACCGCATCGAGGCCGCCGATGAGTTCCTTTCGGACGACACCACGACATGGGCCATCGATCCAAAAGGCATTTTTGAGGGCAACATTTACGGCGGCCAGGTGCTTCGGCCTGCACGCCGTCGCTTCAAAGGAGGCCAGCATGGCTAACCCCCGCGTCACGCCCCAAGGTCAGGCCATGGGTAAGAACGCAACCCGACTGGCTGCGCTTGGCCTGCAGCGGCTGCAAGCCCAAGGTTTGGCGGACTTGCAAGCCCCCATGCTGCGGCAAGACATGTGCAAAACCTGCGCCTGCCAACCCAACACGGTGCCCAACGGATGCCTGCAAACCCAACTGGACTTTCTCAAGTCGGCAGTAGAGGGGCGACCCTTCCGCTGCCACTCTCCCAAAGATGGACGCTTGTGTGCGGGCTGGGTCCGCGCTCGCGCCGAACTGGTGGCCAACCCACTTCCGGCAGATGCCATGGCGCTGATCGACAAGTGGGACTACTCACCGCCCGACGAGGACACACGATGACCCCCGACCTCACAGACGACGAGATCGACAGCATCTGTGCCGGCCTCTCGCAAAACGCCGCCAAGGTGCGCTACCTGCGCGGCCTGGGCCTGCGTGTGGACCAACGCCCCAACGGCCGCCCCCTGGTGGCGCGCGCAGAATGGGAGCGCCACTACACAAACCGCCCCGCTCTGGAACCCGTCAAGGGCAGCACCACGCCGCCCAGCAACGGCCCGCGCTGGAAAACAGCAGCTGCAGGATAACCACCCATGGGACGAACACGCGACCGCGCCAGTGCTGCGGGCCTCCTGCCCAGAATGGAGGCCCGGCTGTGGGCGGATGGAAAGACCATCACTTTCCGCTATCACCCAGTGGGCAAGAAGCCGGTGAACCTGGGCACGGACAAGGAGGCGGCGCTGCGCAAGGTGTTGGACATGAACGGCCAGCCCGGCGCCCAGAACCCCATCGGCACGCTTCGCTGGGTGTGGCAGGACTTCAAGGCCAACAGCCCGCGCTGGAAGAAATACGCCCAAGCCACCCGCGACGACTACGAAAGCGCATGGAAGCAGCTCGACGACCGGCTTGGCCACATGTACATCGCGGAGATCGGCACGGCCATCGTTGCCCGGTACATCCACGTCGAGCGCGCCGGTGCACCCCGCCGTGCCGACATCGAAAAGAGCCTGTTGTCCCGCCTGTTCGGCCACGGCATCAAGATCGGCGTCTGCACGGTGAACGCGACCGCTGGTGTAGAACCGCACGGTGGCGAGGCGCGCACGGTGGCGGTTGCCCCCGAAGTCCTGGCCAAGTTTCTGGCATGGGTGGAACAGCAGACGCCGCAGCGCCGCATCATCGGCATGGCCGCCGAATACGCCAGCTTGGCAGGCAATCGCAAAGTGGAGTTTCTGGATCTGTCCTGGCCCCAGATCGACGAAACCGGGGGCGTGGTCCGCACCAAGCGGGCAAAGCAGCGCGGCAAGATGCGGGGCGAGGTGATCGAGGTGATCGCCATCACGCCCAAGCTGCAAGCGCTGATCGACCGGCTCAAGTTGCTGCGCGCCCAGCGGGGGATCGACTGCCTGTATGTGTTCCCGACGCGCGACAACAACGCCTACACGGCCCGGGGGTTCAAAACCCTATGGCAACGGTGTGTATTGCTGGCGATCAAGGAAAAAGTGCTGTCCAAGGAAGACCGGTTCACGTTCCACGACCTGCGTGCGTACTACGCCACAGCGCACAAGGAGAGCCACGGCACCCTGCCCGACATGCACAAAAACAAGGAGACGACGGCCCGCGTTTACGACCGATCCAGGACAGTGAGGCGCGAGGCCCTTTAGGCAGGATATTCCCACGCATGGGAATAAAAGACAAAAGCCGCTGCAACTTTGATAGCTGCAGCGGCTTTGTTTATCTGGGGTGGCTGATGGGGCTCGAACCCACGACAACAGGAATCACAATCCTGGACTCTACCAACTGAGCTACAGCCACCGTAGCTTTGTATTATAGCCTGAGATTTTCATCCCAGAGGCCAAATCGTTCAATTTTCAAGAGCCGCCTGGGTAGCGGCGCCAGGACGCGGCGCCTTGATCTGCACCTTGAAGCGCTGCTTGAGCACTTCGTAATAGGCGATACCTTCCGCTGTGGTCCACCACTGCAGATACTGCTGGCGCTCCTGGGCAGCGCGCTGCGCGTCCGGCGCCTCGCGTGGGACGATACGATTGACTTTGACGACGGCATAGCCCTGGTCACCCAGATCCACACCCACCCAACCCGGCAACGCATCAGCGGGCGCACGCAAGGCAGCATCAATCACCGCACGTGGAAGGTTCTGGGGCTGCTCACGCGACACCTGCACAGAGGCGGCCAGGCCGGTGGCGGAGGCAGGTGCAGCCTTCCATGCCGCCAGCTTGGCTTCGCCTTCCGCACGCGCCAGTTCTGCGGCCTTCTGGGCGACGTGGAGGCTGCGAACACGCGCGCGCACTTCGTCCAGCGGCAAGGTGCGAGCAGGCGTGTAGGTGGTGACTCGCCCCGCAGCGAGCTGGCTTGGGCCGATTTCCACCGCTTCGGTGTTGCGCTTGTTCTGCAAAGAGTCTGATGAGAACAGCGCGTCAAGAAACTTGCTATTGGCCAGAGGGCCAGCAGCACCAGGCGCTGGAGTGCGGGTGACAGCCGCCGCTGTCTGAATCTTGAGCTTGAGCTTCTCTGCCACAGGCTGCAAGCTGTCCGCTTGTTCGTAGACACCGTTGGTGAAGGCCTCGGCGACTTCGGCAAACTTGCGTTGTGCCTGTTGTTGCTTCAGCTCCGCCTCCATGGAAGGACGCAGTTCTTCAAAAGTTGGCTGCCGGGGTATCTTGACATCGGTGAGCTGAATGATGTGAAAGCCAAAATCGGACTCGACCACATCGCTGATCTCGCCTTTTTTCAGCGCAAATGCAGCATCTTCAAACGGTTTGACCATCGCACCACGGCCAAAGAAGTTCAGATCGCCGCCTTGGGTTGCAGAGCCCGTGTCGTCCGACGATTTCTTGGCCACATCAGCGAACGTGCCAGGCGCCTTGCGCACCTGTTCAAGCAATTCTGTCGCCCTTGCCTTGGCCTTTTCGCGGTCAGCAGCGGCGGCGTCTTTGGGTGCATTGATCAGAATATGGCTGGCGCGACGCTCTTCCTTGCCTGCCATACGTGCCACGTTTTCCGTGTAGTAAGTGCGCAGATCATCTTCGTTGAGGGTGATGCCAGCGCGCACGCTGTCGAGATCCAACACCAGGTACTCTACAGCCGCCTGCTCCAGCTGCTGGAACTGCGCAGGGTGCTCTTTGTAATAAGCCTCCAGATCGGCATCCGTGGGCGCAACCTTGGAAGAAAAATCGGCTTGGTTGAAACGGGCCACCTGAATCTCGCGGCGCTGGTACAGCGGATCAAGTGCCAGCTTGACTTGCGCATCAGTGCTGAACACTGTGCTCATCACACCACCCATGACCTGGTTGACAGACAGATCGCGGCGCACATTTGCTTCAAAGCCTTCTGGCGTGAGACCCTGGCTGCCCACAAGGGCGCGATAGGCCTCTGCATCCAGCGTGCCATCAGCGCGCTTGAGACCTGCGATGGCGGGAATCTCTTGCAGGCTGCGCGCAAGACGGGCATCGGTCGTGACCAAGTGCATCTTCTGTGCCGCTGCTGCCAGCACCTGGTCGCGGACCATGCGCTCCAGCGTGGCGTAACGCGCCTGTGGAGAGTCAAGCAGCTTAGCGTCGACCGTTGGCGACTGTGCACGCAACCGATCTGACTCCACGCGATGGGCATTGTCCCAATCTGCCTGGTTGATATTGTTGCCATCAACACGCGCGACCACCGGGCTCTTTTCAGAGAAGTAGTTGCTGTCGATACCTACCAGCACAAACGAAGGAATGATCAGCAAGAACAATACGATCATGACGATCCTTGAGTGCTTGCGGATGGATTCAAACATGGTCGATCTTTCAGAAGGCATAAAAAACAAAAGGCGAACTTTCGTTCGCCTTTGTTCGGTGGTGGTGGGTCCTGACGGTCTCGAACCGCCGACCTACTCCGTGTAAAGGAGCCGCTCTACCAACTGAGCTAAGGACCCCACCTAAACTG
>NZ_JBKBXG010000011.1:0-75438 GCF_046314175.1 Acidovorax sp.
CTGGCCGGGTGGCCATGTCGCGTGTCTCAAGCGTTGCGAATATGGTTGCGAACACTGTGGCTCAAGGCAAATGTTGCCGGAGTTCACCACCCGAAGGATAAATCATGGTCGTCATTCGACTTTCCCGCGGCGGCTCTAAAGGTCGTCCTTTTTTCAATATCGTCGTTGCTGACAAGCGCGTGCGCCGTGATGGCCGCTTTATCGAGCGCATCGGCTTCTACAACCCCACCGCCAAAGAAACCGAAGAAGGTCTGCGCATCGTGCAAGACCGTCTGTCCTACTGGGTTGGCGTGGGTGCTCAAACGTCGCCTACTGTGGACCGTCTGATCAAGCAAGCCGCCAAGAAGGCTGCTTAATAGCTCCCTGAAAAGGGCGGGTTTCGCTGGGCATGCCCACGGAACCCGCCCTTTTCCTATTCTGGAATCACTCCCATGGCTACCAACCTGACCCTCGAACCCGCAGAGCTGCCCGCCGATGCCATTGAAGTGGGGCGCATTGCAGATGCCTGGGGCGTCAAGGGCTGGTTCAAGGTGGTGTCACACAGCAGCAGCCCCGAGGCGCTGTTTTCGGCCAAGCGGTGGTATCTGCAGCCCTCCGAGCGCGGCGCCAAGACGTTCGCTGGAACCGTGCAGCTTTCGATTCGCCAGGCCAAGGACCATTCGGACGCCGTGGTCGCCTGGGCGCAGGGCATTGATGACCGCGATGCGGCCGAAGCCTTGCGCGGCGCGCGCATCTTTGTGCCACGCTCGAGCTTTCCGTCCACCACTGAGGACGAGTATTACTGGGTCGATCTGATTGGCCTTGATGTTGTCAACCGCGAAGGCGTGGCGCTAGGGCAGGTGAAGGAGCTGATGTCCACCGGCCCGCAGACGGTGCTGGTGCTGGCCTATGAACAGGACGGCAAGGCGCAGGAGCGCATGATTCCTTTTGTCTCTGCCTTTATTGACAAGGTGGACTTGGCTGAAAAGCGCATCACGGTGGACTGGCAGCCCGACTACTGACCAGCGCCCACGTCCTGTGCTGCGTACCATGCGCTTTGACATCATCACCCTGTTCCCGGAGCTGTTCGCCCCTTTTCTAGCGAGCGGCGTCACGCGGCGTGCCTATGCCAGTGGCCAGGTGGATGTGCGTCTGTGGAACCCGCGCGACCATGCTGACGGCAACTACCGCCGTGTGGATGACCGCCCGTTTGGCGGCGGCCCCGGCATGGTGATGATGGCCGAGCCGCTGGCGCGATGCCTTGCCGCTATCCGGGTTGGGCGTGAAGAGCCCGAAGGCAGCCATGCGCCGCTGGTCCTTTTTTCCCCCATTGGCGAATCACTCAACCATGCTGCTGTGGAACGCTGGTCTGCCAGCGAAGGCGCCATCTTGCTGTGTGGTCGGTACGAAGGTATCGACCAGCGCTTTATAGATGCCTATGTCGATGTGCAGATGAGTTTGGGTGACTTTGTGCTGTCTGGTGGCGAGATCGCCGCGATGGCCCTTCTGGATGCAGTGGCGCGCCTGCAGCCCGGCGTGCTCAATGACGAGGGCAGTCACCAGCTCGACAGTTTTAATCCTGCGCTCGATGGACTGCTCGACTGCCCGCACTACACACGCCCAGAGGAGTGGGCGGGGCAGCAGGTCCCGGCTCCCTTGATGTCTGGCCACCATGCGCAAATCGAGCGCTGGCGGCGCGATCACCGGCTGTCCATCACGGCGCGCCATCGCCCCGATCTGATTGCGGCAGCGCGGCAGGCGGGACTCTTGGCTGCTGCTGACGAGGCTGTATTGGCCAATCTTGGCTGAATTGCTATAATCAAAGGCTTTTCGATCCTCTGCCCGGCCGTTTTGACAGGGAATTCTCCCGCAGAACACTGAGACGTCAATCCCGACGCAGCCATTTGTGGCGCGGCCAAGATCGTTGGATATCAAACATGAACCTGATTCAGACCCTGGAAGCGGAAGAAATTGCCCGCTTGAACAAGACCATCCCCGAGTTCGCCCCTGGTGACACCGTCATCGTGAGCGTGAACGTGGTGGAAGGTACCCGCAAGCGCGTGCAGGCTTACGAAGGCGTGGTGATTGCCAAGCGCAATCGTGGCCTGAACAGCGGCTTCACCGTGCGTAAGATCTCCAGCGGCGAAGGCGTGGAGCGTACGTTCCAGACCTACAGCCCGCTGATCGCCGGCATCGAAGTCAAGCGCCGCGGTGACGTGCGCCGTGCCAAGCTGTACTACCTGCGCGACCGCAGCGGCAAGTCGGCACGTATCAAGGAAAAGCTGCCACAGCGCGTCAACAAGGCCAAGGCTCCTACCGCAGCCGCATAAGGCGCGGGCTTGCCCTGACCTAAGCCGCTACAGCGTTTGCCTGTAGCGGCTTTTTGCATTTTGAGGTTGTCCTGTTATTTGTAGTGAGCCCGTTGCTTTGAACCCGTCTGCCACCCCTGTGTCGTCTGTGATCGCGCCGCTGACATCGCTGCCCGATTTCGATCCGCGCCTTGTCCCGGTGTTGGGCGTGGATTCGCACCTTCCTGCAGTCTCGCGGAACGCCCAGACGCATCAGGCCCTTCGTGCACGTTTTGCGAAGCCTCCTCTGTGGCAGCCTGAGGTGGTGCTGGAAAAGAAGTTCATGAACCGCGAGCCCGCACATGCTTCAGTGCTGCTCGCCATCGTGCTGCGACAAGAGCCCATGGTGCTGTTGACGGAGCGCACGGCACATCTGTCCACCCATTCGGGACAGGTGGCCTTCCCGGGCGGCAGGGCCGATGCCGAAGACGCCAGTCCGGCGGACACGGCCTTGCGTGAGGCGTACGAGGAAGTGGGCCTGGGCCGCGAGTTTGTTGAGGTGCTGGGGAACTTGCCGACTTATGTCACCGGTTCGTCCTTCATCATCACGCCGGTGGTGGCGCTGGTGCAGCCCGATTGCGTGCTCACCCCAAACCCCTATGAAGTGGCAGATATCTTTGAGGTGCCGCTGGCGTATCTGCTAGACCCCGCCAATCACCAGCGCCACGTGTTCGACCTCGATGGTGTGCGTCGCGAGTGGTTTTCCATGCCTTACCAGGATGGTTCGAACAACCGCTACATCTGGGGTGCTACCGCGGGCATGCTGCGCAACTTCTATCGCTTCATGCAGGCCTGAACCCAGTCTGGCCATGATAGGAGCGCGGGGGTGAAGCCCCAGTATCATTACTCCCCATGAGTTTCTTCGCCATCCTGTTCGCATTGCTGATCGAGCAGGCCCGACCCCTGGCACGCAGCAATCCCATTCATGCAGGCCTTCGGGCATGGGCGCTTTCCGTGAGCCGCAATTTTGATGCGGGCAAATCGCACCACGGCTGGGTGGCGTGGAGCCTGGCGGTGCTGGTCCCCGCGCTTGTTACCTTGGCCATTCATTGGTTGTTGCTGTGGGGGCTGGGTTGGCCTTTTGCGGTGCTGTGGAGCGTGGCGGTGCTGTACGTCACGCTCGGGTTCCGGCAGTTCAGCCACCATTTCACCGGCATTCGTGATGCGCTGGAAGAGGGCGATGAGGATGCCGCCCGCGAGCGCCTTGCCCACTGGCAGCAGGTGGATGTGGGTGCGCTGCCGCGCAGTGAGATCGTGCGCCATGTGATTGAGTATTCGGTGCTGGCGGCACACCGCCACGTGTTTGGCGTGCTGGCCTGGTTCTCGGTGCTTGCCGCGCTGGGCCTGGGGCCAACCGGGGCCGTGTTGTACCGGCTGGCCGAGTTTGTATCGCGCTACTGGCACTACAAGCGGCGCACAGGCGCCCAGCCCGCCAGTGCCTCACTGCAACAGGCATCCGCCCAGGCATGGACGGTCATTGACTGGTTGCCGGCCCGCCTCACGGCGCTGAGCTTTGCCGTGGTGGGCAGTTTTGAAGAGGCGATCGAGGGCTGGCGCTTTCATGCTCAGAGGTTCCCAAATGACAACGACGGCGTGGTGCTGGCTGCTACGGCGGGAGCCATCAATGTCCGCCTGGGCGGCGAGGCCCTCAAAGCACGCACGGAGATGCACACGCCGCCGGGACTGGAGATTGACGCCGACATGGGCGACAGCGATTCCACCCCTGGCCGCGCGCCGGAGGTCGGGCATCTTCGCAGCGTGGTGGGGTTGGTGTGGCGCTCGGTCGTTGTCTGGATGCTGCTGCTGGCCCTGCTGACCTTGGCCCGGCTGCTGGGGTAGGGCAAGAAGCCCCCCTGAGTGGCCTTCGGCGCTTTCCCTCGGGGGGCGCAACCCCTGGACTGGCGAAGCCAGATCCACGGTGGCGCTGGCAGCGCCCGTTGCGGGCGCCCTCGGCCATATCAATACCGTGTGTGGCTCAGTTCTTCAAACAAGTCACTATAAATTTTGTAGCGTTTGGCGCTTATTCCACCAGCGCTAGGGCCCATTTTGACTGCGTCCAACACGCCGCAGCCCGGCTCGTGCAGATGGGTGCAGTTGTAGAACTTGCAGTGGTTTGCATGCGCCGCGATGTCTGGCATGCAAGCAGCCAACTGCATGGGTGCGATGTGGTGGAGCCCAAACTCTTGGAATCCGGGCGAGTCGATGAGTGCCGTGGTGCGCGCTGGATCCATCCAGTACCAGTGCGTGCTGGTGGTCGTGTGCTTGCCCGAGTTAAGGGCTTGGGATATCTCGCCGGTAAGCACCGTGGCACCCGGCACCAGCAGGTTGATCAGAGTGCTTTTGCCGGATCCGGAGGGGCCCAGCACCAACGTGGTCTTGCCCGCAAGGTGTTCCATCAGCAATGCGCGGTCTACATCGCTGGATAGTGCCAGCGACAGCGGCAGCACACCATAGTGTTTGCCTTCGCCCATGTGGCGGTAGGGCAGTAGCCGCTCCCATGCGCGGGCGAACGGTTCGACCAGGTCGCTCTTGTTGAGCGCGATGATGGGTTTGATGCCCTCGGCCTCTGCCGCGATCAATGCGCGGGAGAGCTGGCTTTCAGAAAATACAGGCTCGGCCGCGATCAGGATGAGCACCTGGTCGAGGTTGGCGGCGAAGGATTTGGTGCGGATCTCGTCCTGGCGATAGAAAAGATTCCGCCGCTCCTTGACCTTTTCGATGGTGCCTTCGTCGCCCTGGCCTGGTGGCGGCGACTGCCACAGCACATGGTCACCGACCACGGCCTGGCTCTTTTTGCCGCGGGGGTGGCAGATGCGGCGTTCTCCGTCGGGTGTCTCGACCATGCAGTGGCGCCCATGGCTGGCCACCACCGTGCCGTCCATCAGGGCACTGCGTTCAGCCATGGTGTTTTTGCTGGGTCATGCGGTCAGGCCACCAGCGCATCGAACTGGGTCGCGCAATCGAAGTCGGTGGCAGAAATTCCGTTGACATCGTGGGTGTTCAGGCGAACCACGCAGCGGTTGTAGTGCACCGACATGTCGGGGTGGTGGTCTTGCGCGTTGGCGATGAAAGCCACAGCGTTCACGAACGAAATCGTCTCGTAGTAGTTGGCGAACTGATAGGTCTTTTCGATGGCCACATCGGCACCATCGCCGCTCAGGCTCCAGCCTTCGAGCTTGGCCAGGTTTGCTACAACTTCAGTAGCTGTCAGCGCTCGGCGGGTAAGCGCTGACCAGTCTTTTTTCTTCAACATAGTGGTCATGGTTATGCAGGGGCGTTCATGCGCGCCAGCCGTTCTGTGGCGGGCGGATGAGAGTAGTAGAACTTGACGTACACCGGGTCAGGGGTGAGGGTGGAGGCATTGTCCTCGTACAGCTTCAGCAGGGCTGATGAAAGATCTGCACCGCTGGCCTGGGCTGCGGCATAGGCATCGGCCTCGAACTCATGGCGGCGCGAGAGCTGCGAAAACAAGGGGGAAATGAAGAACGTGAAAACCGGCAGCACCAGCATGAACAGCAGCAACGCCAGCGCATCGTTGGGCGCTACCGCCGCCACGGAAGGGTCAAACGAGATGTTGGGCCGTACCCCCAGGCCCGTGTAGAACCACACCTGGGCAGACAGCCAACCCAGCAGGGCGAACCCCGCCAGGCTCAGCGCAAACATCATCACGATGCGCTGGATGATGTGGCGGTGCTTGAAATGTCCCAGCTCATGCGCCAGCACAGCCTCTACTTCACTGGGCGCCAGCTGGCGCAAAAGGGTGTCATAAAACACCACCCGCTTGGCGGCACCGAACCCGGTGAAGTAGGCGTTGGCATGGGCGCTGCGGCGGCTTCCATCCATCACGAAAAGGCCTTTGGCAGAAAAGCCGCAGCGCTGCATAAGGGCAGTTACGCGCGCCTTCAGCGATTCGTCTTCAAGCGGCTGGAACTTGTTGAACAGGGGCGCGATGAAGGTGGGGTAAATCACCATCAGCAGCAGGTTGAACCCCATCCAGAACGCCCACGCCCACAGCCACCACAGCGGGCCAGCGGTACCCATCAGCCACAGGATCAGCGCTGCAATAGGCAATCCAATGAGCGCGCCCACCAGCAGTCCTTTGAGGGCATCGGCCAGCCACAGGCGCCAGGTCATTTTGTTGAAGCCAAACCGCTCTTCCACCACAAACGTCTGGTATAGCGAAAGTGGCAGGTCGATGAGGCCACTGATGGCTGCAAATGCCCCCAAGAGCGCCAGTTGCTGCCACATGCCACCGCCCAGAGCTCCCAGCAGGGTCTGGTTCAAGGCGTCGAGGCCGCCGAGCAGCGTCCAGCCGAGCAGTACTGCGGCGCCCAGGGCCATCTCTACCAGCCCTAAGCGTGCCTTCGTGATGGTGTAATCCGCGGCTTTCTGGTGTGCTGCCAATCCAATGCGTGCTGCAAAGGGCGCTGGGACCTCCGCTCGGTGACGGGCCACATGCCGCACCTGGCGCGTTGCCAGCCAGAATTTGAGCGCCAGGCCCAACACCAGGGCAGCGGCAAACGCCAGCGTGAGCACCATGGAGGGCGAAAAAGTGTCGGTGAGCGTGTCGGTGGTGGGCATGTGCGGCGAGTTTAGGCCATCGGCGACAATGCGCGCCATGTCAGAAGCCAACAACCCTACCCCTCCCACACTTGCCAAATCTGACCAAAACCTGGTCTGGCTCGACTGCGAAATGACCGGGCTGGAGCCCGACACGGACCGTTTGCTGGAGATTGCCGTCATCGTGACAGGCCCCAGCCTAGAGCCCCGCATTGAAGGGCCGGTGTTTGTTATTCACCAGTCAGATGAGCTGCTGAACAAGATGGATGCTTGGAACAAGGGCACCCATGGCCGCAGCGGCCTGATCGACAAGGTAAAGGCTTCCACCGTGACCGAGGAAGAGGCCGAGCAGCAGATCCTTGCCTTTCTGAGTAAATATGTGCCCAAAGGCACTGCGCCCATGTGCGGCAACAGCATCGGCCAGGACCGGCGGTTTTTGGTGCGGTACATGCCCAAGCTCGAACGGTTCTTCCACTACCGCAACGTCGATGTCAGCACCCTGAAAGAACTTGCTAAGCGCTGGAAGCCGGAGGCCTATACCAGCTTCAAGAAGGCCCAAAAGCACACGGCGCTGGCAGACGTGTATGAGTCGATTGATGAACTGGCGCACTATCGGCAGCACCTGCTGTCTGTGTAGGGCCAAACTCGCACGGCGGCTGGCTGGCAGCCTTCTTCCAGCGCTTTTGTAAAAGGGCCTTGCGGGGAAACCCTAAAGCATGCAATAATCGTCGGCTGCGCAGGAATCACTACGCAGATTGTGCATCTCCCCTCACACACCGGGCTGCCAGCCGACTGTCTACGACAGTTCAGGACTTGCAAGTAACGCCCACCCGCACCGGCCTAGCTACAGAGCCAGCGCAGGTTTCGTTTGATGGTTGATGTTTTTTAACCATTTGACGAAGCCTATCGCGGGCAGCGCCTGCGACCGTCTTCGTGAGAGAAAAATCATGACCGACACTTCTTTGGTGCAGGGCGAATTCGCGCCTGCCGACACTTCCTTTGCTGCCGACCTTTCCGTGCAGTCTTCTCCCCTCGACGCCGTGCTGGAATCCGCTGCTGAAGCCGATGCCGCCGTGACCGCCGAACCCAATGGTTTCGTAGAACTGGGCCTGGCGCCTGAGCTCGTGCAGGCTGTGGCCGATCTGGGCTACACCCAGCCAACAGGCGTGCAACTCAAGGCCATTCCCCTGGCCATGGGCGGTGGCAATGACTCTACCAAGTTCATCGACCTGATGGTCTCTAGCCAGACAGGCTCTGGCAAGACTGCCGCCTTCTTGCTGCCTGTGCTGCACACGCTTATCAACCAGCAAGCCGCCGCTGAAGCCGAAGAGCGTGCCGCTTTCGATCGCTCCGTGGCTGAAGCCGCCGAACGCGGCGAACCGGCTCCCAAGCGCGCCAAGCGCAAGGACCCCACCAGCTCGCGCAACTTCAAGGCCGCCACCCCTGGCGCACTGATCGTTTGTCCAACACGTGAACTGGCCCAACAGGTCGCTCATGACGCCATCGATCTCGTCAAGCACTGCCGTGGACTGCGTGTTGCCAACGTGGTGGGCGGCATGCCTTACCAGTTGCAAATCGCTAAGCTGCAGAACGCTGACCTGGTAGTGGCCACCCCCGGCCGCCTGCTGGACCTGCAGCGCTCGATGCAGATCAAGCTCGACAAGGTGCAGTTCCTGGTCGTCGACGAAGCCGACCGCATGCTCGACCTGGGCTTCTCGGACGATCTGGCCGAACTGAACCAGCTGACCAGCCAGCGCAAGCAGACCATGATGTTCAGCGCCACGTTCGCGCCCCGCATCCAGCAACTGGCCATGCGTGTGATGCATGACGGCGGTTCGTCCGTGCAGAAGGTGACCATCGATTCTCCGCAAGAGAAGCACGCCAACATCAAGCAGATGCTGTACTGGGCCGACAACGCCCAGCACAAGCGCAAGTTGCTGGACCACTGGCTGCGTGACACCACAATTAACCAGGCCATCGTTTTCGCCAGCACCCAGGTGGAGTGCGACGGCCTGGCCAACGACCTGCAACAAGAAGGCTTCTCGGCCGTGGCATTGCACGGCGCCCTGAGCCAGGGCCTGCGCAACCGCCGCCTGATGGCGCTGCGCGCAGGTCAGGTGCAGATCCTGGTAGCAACCGATGTCGCAGCCCGCGGTATCGATGTGCCCACGATCACCCACGTGTTCAACTTCGGCCTGCCCATGAAGGCAGAGGACTACACCCACCGCATTGGTCGTACCGGCCGTGCAGGGCGTGATGGCCTGGCCGTGACCTTTGCCGAGTTCCGTGACCGCCGCAAGATTTTCGACATCGAAAGCTATAGCCGTCAGCAGTTCAAGGCAGAAGTGATTGCCGGGATGGAGCCTTCGCAGCGTTCGCCCCAGGCACCTCGTGGTGGTGACTTTGGCGGTGGCGGTGGCCGTGGCGCTCCAGGCCGTTCGTACGACAACCGTGAAAATCCATCGCGCGGCCGTTTCGGTGGTGCTGCACGCAGTGGCGGTGACCGTGGTGGCAACGACCGTGGCGGTTTCGGTGGTGGCTTTGGCGGCGGCTTCGCTGGCCGCGGCAGCGACAACCGTGGCGCGCCGCAAGGCCGTGATGCTGGATACCAGGGCCAAGGCGGCAATGGCGGTGGTTTTGCTGGCCGTGAAGACCGCGGCTTCGGTGGTGGTGCTCCCCGCCGCGATGCGGGTGACAGCTATGGCCGCAAGCCAGGCTTCGGTGATGCCGGCCAGGGTCGTTTTGCTCCCCGTGCCGATGCAGGCGCGCCGCGTGGTGACTTTGCTCCCCGCAAGCCAGCGTTCTCCAAGCCGGCGGGTGCGGGCGGTGGCAAGCCGTTTGTGGCCCATGACGCGCGCAAGCGTCCAGCCCGCCCAGCACGCTGATCTCTGTTCGCGCTGAATCCTTGATTTGAAGGTTTCACAAAGGGCTGGCACCGTAAGGTGTCAGCCCTTTTTTGTGTTGGAGAAGCACGCGACCGGGGTTTTGCGTGGCACGTCGTCAATAATTGCCCACGGAGGAATTTGTTGTGGTGTCTTCTCTATCCTCGGGGGCCGATTTCGAGAACATGTTCGAGTTGGCGCCGGTCTCGCTGTGGCTGGAGGATTTCAGCCAGCTCAAGCGATTGTTTGACAGCTGGCGCGAACAGGGGGTGGTCGACCTCCGCGCGCATCTGGCGCAAGATCCCGCTCGGCTGCGTCAGTGCAGCGCCTCGCTGCGCATCTTGCAGGTCAACCGCCGCACCTTGGAACTGTTCTCCGCAGATAGCCAGCTGCACCTGGAGGCCAATCTGGACCAAGTCTTTCGCGATGACCGGCACGATACCGCCACTCACGAGCTGGCGCAGTTGTGGGACGGCCAGCTGGAGTTCTCCAACCAGACCGTGAACTATGCGCTCGATGGCAGGCGTCTGGACGTGCTTGTCCGTGCGCGCATCCTGCCGGGTCACGAGCACGACTGGAGCCGTGTGTTGGTTTCGCTCGAAGACAACACCGTGCAGCTCAGTGGTGCGCGTCGGGTCCAGCGCAGCGAGCAGTACGCGCGTGACCTTTTTGAGCACTCTCCTGTATCGCTTTGGGTGGAAGACTTTAGTGCCGTGAAAAGCCTGCTCGACGGCGTGCGCGCCCAGGGCATAGGCGATTTCAAGACCTTCCTCAAAGTGCATCCGGATTTCGTCGCCCGCTGCATGCAGGAGATCCGTGTGATTGACGTCAACCAGCAGACCTTGCGCATGTTCGGCGCATCCAGTAAGGATGTATTGCTCAACAACATCGGCCGCGTGTTCAGGGGCGAGATGCACGAATCGTTCGCCGAGCAGCTGCAGGATCTGTGGGATGGCAAAACCTTCCAGCAGCGCGAGGTTGTGAATTACTCACTGGCAGGTGACGCGGTGAACATTCACATGCAGTTTTCGGTGCCCGACAGCAATCTGCACGATTGGGGTCTGGTGCTCCTATCGCTGGTGGACATCACTGCGCGCAAGAAGGCAGAGGCCTATCTTGAATACCTTGGCAAGCACGATGTGCTGACCCAATTGCGTAACCGCGCCTTCTATGCCGAAGAGCTCAACCGGCTTACGCGCAAGGGGCCGTGGCCGCTGTCCGTCATCGCTATCGACCTCAACGGCCTCAAGGTCGTGAATGACGAGCAGGGTCATGCAGCGGGTGACTCCATGCTGCGCCGGGTGGGAGAGGTACTGGCCAAGGCGGTGGACGCCCCTGCATGTGCGGCGCGCATTGGTGGTGACGAGTTCACCGTACTGCTGCCCGGAACTGACGAGCGCGGAGCCCTGGCATTGCAAGACCGCATCATCTCCATGCTGGAGTTGAACAACCAGTTCTACCCAGGGCAGCATCTGAGCCTGGCTATGGGCATTGCCAGTTGTCACTCGGGCGATGTGGTGGAAGCGGCAATAAACCGCGCCGACCAAGCCATGTATGCAGAGAAAAACCGCTACTACCAGCAAAAGAACATCGACCGCCGGCATCCAAGCGCTTAGCGTGCAGCGCCACGTTGCACTGTCTGGCTACAGATTGGCTGGTGTGCGGCCGATATCAGGCCAGCGGTGGTGCAAATAGATCCATGCCAAAAGCCCGATACCCAACATCAGCAGTGATGCCAGGGCGAGCAGGGCGGTCGAGTGCATCACCAGCGGCGCGATGACGCCTGCCACAAGACCATTGGCCGTGGAGCCGACGAATGCTTGCATCGAAGAGGCCAAACCGCGGCGCTCGGGGTACAGGTCCAGCACCAGCAGCGTCACCACGGGCACCATCAGCGCCCAGCCAAAAGCAAAGACTGCAATCGGCGCCAGTGCCCACCAGGCGTGGGGTGCAAACAGCAGGTTGGCCGCCAGGTTCAGGACTGCAACGGTGAACATGATCACAAATCCGTGTCGGATCTGCCGCTTGGGCGGGATGCGCCCCGCCAAGCGGCCGCTGAGCCAGGCCCCGCCCATGATGCCGGAGATTGTCAGTACAAAAAACCAGAAGAACTGCGTGGGTGCTAGCGCCAGGTGTTCGCCCAGGAATGCAGGTGCCGACAGCACGTACAGGAACATGCCGTTGAAGGGCACGCCGCTGGCGAGGGCCAGCAACACAAACCGCGCGCTGGAACCCAGTTGAACATAGCCCTTCATCAGGTGGCGCACATTGAACGGCTGGCGCTGTTCCACATGCAGTGTTTCGGGTAACAGCCGGAAGTTGGCTGTCCACAGCGCCACACCCACGAGGGTTAGGAACCAGAAGATGCTGTGCCAGCCGGTATGCACGAACAGCCAGCCGCCGATGATGGGCGCTATCGCCGGGGCGACGCCGAAGTAGATCGTGACCTGGCTCATCACCTTCTGGGCCTGCGCGGGCGGGAACATGTCGCGGATCACTGCGCGCGAAACCACGATACCTGCCCCGGCAGACAAACCCTGCAGCGCGCGGAACATCACGAGTTGCCCAATGGATTGGGACAGCGCGCATCCTGCGGATGCCAGTGTGAATACGGCAATGCCCCAGAGGATGATGGGCCTGCGGCCAAAGCTGTCGGCCAGCGCGCCGTGGAACAGGCTCATGAAGGCGAATCCGAACAGGTAGGCAGACAAAGTCTGTTGCATCTGCACCGGCGTAGCGCCCAGTGCCGCAGCAATGCCCGAGAACGCGGGGATGTACGTGTCGATAGAAAAAGGCCCCAGCATGCCCAGCACCGCCAGCAAGACCGCCAAGGCCCAACGGGGCGCTGTCCAGAGCAGATGGGCTTGAGGATTCATGAGAGCGGCTTCATGCGTTGGAAATAAAAAAGCCTGCTACTTTGGGTAGCAGGCTTTTTATGCCCTTGGGCTTTGATTTGGTGGGTCCTGAGTGACTCGAACACTCGACCTACGGATTAAGAGTCCGCTGCTCTACCAACTGAGCTAAGAACCCAAATCTAAAATTTGTCTGCATTGCTGCAGAGCCTCGAATTATGCACCAGTTTTCTGGCTGCTGGCAAGTGACGTCAAAAATTATTGCATGGCGTTGCGGCTGGCCAGCTCAACAAAAAGCCCGCTGTGGTCGAGTTCGCCCAGTCCGTGCTCGATGCCTTCGGCATACAGCGTTTCAAACAGCGTGGTCACCGGTGCGTCAAAACCAATTTCGCGAGCAGTGGCCAGGGCGTTGCGCATGTCTTTGAGCTGCACCGCCATGCGGCCGCGCGGGGCGAAGTCGCGGTCCACCATGCGCTGACCATGCAACTGCAGGATGCGGCTGTCTGCAAAACCGCCGCTGATGGCTTCACGCACTTTGGCCATGTCCGCACCCCCCTTGGCGGCGAACAGCAATGCCTCGGCCACCGCGCCAATGGTGATGCCCACGATCATCTGGTTGGCAAGCTTGGTCAGTTGCCCCGCGCCGTGGGGCCCCACATGCGTGGCGCGACCAAAAGCCGCAAACACGGGTTGCGCTCTTGCAAAGTCGTCAGCCCGCCCTCCGACCAGAATGGCGAGGGTGCCAGTTTCAGCGCCGACCGTGCCGCCAGACACGGGTGCATCCAGATGCGTCAGACCCATCTCGCCCAGGCGGGCAGCATGGTCGCGGGCTTCGCGGGGCTGGATGGATGCCATGTCGATAAACAGCGCGCCCTTGCGCATGGCCTGGGCAACGCCCATTTCAAAGAGCACCTGCCCCACCACCGGGCCGTTTTCCAGCAGGCTGACCACCATGTCGGCGCTGCGGACCGCGTCGGCGGGCGATGAATGCACCGTGATGCCAAAAGTCTCCAGCGGTTCAGCCTTGGAGCGGGTGCGGTTCCAGGCGTGAACCTGGTGGCCGGCTTCACGCAGGCGGTATGCCATGGGTCGCCCCATCATTCCAATGCCGAGAACGGCGATGCGAAGTGGTGTTGTAGTCATGGCGTCACTCTTTTTGGGTGTTGTCTCTGCCTGCATCATGGGCTTTTTTGGTGCGCCTCCCTGTCATGGAGCTTGCAGCTTGGGCAGATTGCAAAGATGATGGCCGCGCAACGAGGGATTCACCTAAAGGAGACATCATCCATGACCTTGCCTCTGCACGACCCCGCCTGGCTGGAGCGCATGTACAACAACCGCGCGCTGGTGCCCGACCACATGGACTATCTTCAGCGCTGGGCCCAGGACTCTGCCCAGGTGCGCGCCAATCTGCCCTGTGTGCTTGATGTGGCTTACGGCGCGGGCGCCGGAGAAACGCTGGACATCTTTCCGTCTGCGCGAGCTTCCGGAGCAACGCGCGCACCCGTGCCGGTGCTGGTCTTCATCCACGGCGGCTACTGGCGAGCCCTGGACAAGTCTGACCATTCCTTCATCGCACCGCCGTTCACGCAGGCCGGGTTCTGCGTGGTGGTCGTCAACTATGCGCTGTGCCCTGGCACACCAGAGGCGCCCGTGACAATTCCGCACATCCTGCGGCAGATGGAAAAGGCGCTGGGCTGGGTGTGGCACAACATCGCCGCCCACGGGGGCGACCCGAAGCGAATCACCGTGGCCGGGCATTCGGCAGGAGGGCACCTGGCCGCCATGCTGTTGACCAGTGTCTGGTCGCTGATCGGGAAAGGTCTGCCGGACGGGCTGGTGCGCAATGCGCTGTCGATCTCAGGCATCCATGACCTGGATCCCATCATGTACACCCCGATGTTCCAGTCCGTCCTGCATCTGACAGAACAGCAGGTTCTGCAATGCAGCCCGGCCCGGCTGCTGGAGCCGCCCACAGGGCAGTTGTACTGTGTGGTCGGCGGCGATGAAAGCCCCGAGTTCCTGCGGCAGAACCAGTTGATGCAGGACGCCTGGGGCAGCCACTATGTGCCCCGCAGCCAGGCGTTGCAGGGGCTGCACCATTTCAGCGTCCTGGATGCCCTGGCAAAGCCTGGGCATGATCTGCATCACATGGCGCTTAATCTGCTGCGAGCCTGACCGTGCTCGCAGCAAAGGCGGCGTTTACATCAGCAGGTGTTCCCCTGCGTTGTCGCCGCCCAGGATCACGTAGTTCACCTTGCGGACATCCATCAGTTTTTTGCCGCCCGCATAGCTGATGGAGCTTTGCACGTCCTGCTCCATCTCGATCAGCGTGTTGGCCAGCTTGCCCTTGATGGGTTCGAGGATGCGCTTTCCTTCGACATGCTTGTACTCACCCTTGTTGAAGTCGCTGGCAGAGCCGTAGTACTCCTTGAACAGCTCGCCATCCACTTCCACAGTCTGCCCGGGTGACTCTTCATGGCCTGCAAACAGCGAGCCGATCATCACCATGCTGGCGCCAAAACGGATGCTCTTGGCGATGTCGCCATGGCTGCGGATGCCGCCATCGGCAATGATGGGCTTGGTGGCCACGCGGGCGCACCACTTGAGCGCTGACAGCTGCCAGCCGCCCGTGCCAAATCCGGTCTTGAGCTTGGTGATGCACACCTTGCCTGGGCCCACGCCCACCTTGGTGGCGTCCGCGCCCCAGTTTTCCAGGTCGATGATGGCCTCGGGCGTGGCCACGTTGCCCGCAATCACAAACGCCTTGGGCAGGTGTTGCTTGAGATAACCGATCATGTTCTTCACGCTGTCGGCATGGCCATGGGCGATGTCGATGGTGATGTACTCGGGCGTCAGGCCCAGCGCCACCAGCTGGTCCACGGTGTCGTAGTCGGGCTTTTTTACGCCCAGCGAGATCGACGCGTAGCAGCCCTTGGCATGCATGTCTTTGACGAACTGGATGTTGTCCAGATCGAACCGGTGCATCACGTAGAAATAGCCGTTTTGTGCCATCCAGGCACAGATTTTCTCGTCCACCACCGTTTTCATGTTGGCCGGCACCACAGGGATGCGGAACGAGCGGCCGCCCAGTTCCACGCTGGCGTCGCATTCCGAGCGGCTTTCCACACGGCATTTGCGGGGCAGCAGCAAAACATTGTCGTAGTCGAAAATTTCCATCAGATTCCAAGCTCCATAAAAGGACGCAGCAAAACGATTTCTGCTGCGGTGGGCGCTTGGCTTTCAGGCCGGCCTTGTGGGCATGAACGTGACAGTCCGTACCGAACCCTGCTGAGCGCAGGCACAAAAAAACCGGACGTCAAGAAACTTGGGCCCGGTGATTGATTCTACCCGCCTCAAAAATAGCCGTCATAACGGCGGCGGTATTACCTGCATACGGACTGGGCTGCTGCCACGAGGCGGCCTGTGGGGTCTTGCACCCAGCCCACAAGGCGTAGCCGCTCAGCTTGAGCACCATCTGGAATTCGCATTGGGCGGTTTTCCATCCATGCCTTCGATGTATTGGTTCGGCCATCATCCTTAAGCCACGTTCCTTGCAAGCTATTTCTCACCAGATTACGAGGTACCGGACTCCCTTCCTCGCCCGCAGGTATGGACTCCACCAAAAGCATCGTGAACTGGTAGCTGGCGGCGCCGCTGCCGCGATGGGTGAAACGGATGCCAGTCCCCAGATAGTCATTGAATGCCGGCCCCTCCGCAACGCGCAACTGAGCAGATGCAGCCGTTGGGCGCCCGATGTCTGCAATGTGGCTGTCTGTTTGTTCGGGGATGGGGCGATTCAATTCTTGAAGGCGCGTCAACGCGTCACGGGTTGCTGCCGCCGACAAGGGGGCGTCATCACCCAGGCGGCCGGGAACGACCCAGTCCACCACCAAAGCCGAGGGCCCGGGGACATGGGATGGTGCGCTGACCCAGCAAGTGTCGCAATCCGCATTGATGAAGCGTTCGTACACCGCTACAGCGCTGGGTTGCCCATCGCTGGAACATGTGGACTGTGCAGCGACCAGCACCGGCGCACTGGCCAAGAGGGCAAGACTTAAAGAGGCGCGCATGGCGAAACGGGTCACAAGGAGGTAGTTGTACATTCTGGCGGCAGGGGCGGCGCCGTGGGGAACACCGGTCCTGGCTTGCACGGGTCGGGTGCGGGCACCTGCTGAACGCCGCTGGTGTACTCCTCTTTGGCGATCTGGTCGGCTGTGCTGTCCTGCATGTAGGCACTGAAAGAGTATGAAAACGCTGTTAAGTTTTGGGCGTCCACGCTGAAGCCGTATTTGCACGAGGCTTCCTGAGCCCACACCTGGCTGCTCGAATATGCCGCCATCCCTTTTGCATCGATCTGGGGGACGTAGTGAGACTGCAGTACCCAGAGGTTGCTCCAGACTTGATACTGCGCAAGCCCAGCGGCATTGCGCAACGGCTTGTCGACCTTTTGGATTTCAACAGGAGGCCATGTGCGCGGTCCGACCGTTTGTGCTGGCCACACAAAGGGCTTGATATTTGCAACCATCCAGGCGCACACGGTAGGGTCGGGTGTGTACGTCAGTAATGGGGCGGGCGTGTTCACCAGTGGGGGCTCGGAAGGCGTTGTGCTGTCGCCGCCGCCGCAAGCCGACAGACCCATGCAGATACTTGTCGTCCACACAAGGCTTTGTTTGAAGAAGTTGCGGTTCACTGTGTACCTTTCTCTGTGTGAATGAAGAGACCCGGGTTCGCCGGTTCGACGCATGGCTTTCTACAATGGTCGCATGTTCCCACAAGACCCGTTTTCGGGCGCACCAGATGCCCTGGTGCCCCCACACGCTGGTGCGGCCTCGGCCGCATCGCCCCTTCTGGCCAATCTGAACGACGAGCAACTGGCTGCCGTCACGCTGCCCGCAGGCCACGCGCTCATCCTGGCGGGCGCGGGCTCGGGCAAGACCCGCGTGCTGACCACCCGCATTGCATGGCTGCTGCAAAACGGCTATGCCACGCCCGGCGGCATTCTGGCCGTCACCTTCACCAACAAGGCCGCCAAGGAGATGGTGGCGCGGCTGTCGGCCATGCTGCCCGTCAACGTGCGCGGCATGTGGATTGGCACCTTCCACGGCCTGTGCAACCGCCTGCTGCGCGCACACCACAAGGCGGCAGGTCTGTCGCAGTCCTTTCAAATTCTGGACACGCAAGACCAGCTCTCGGCCATCAAGCGCCTGTGCAAGCAGCACAACGTGGACGACGAGCGCTTTCCGCCCAAGCAGCTGTCGTACTTCATTGCCAATTGCAAGGAAGAAGGCCTGCGCCCCGGCGATGTGGAGACGCACGACAGCGACGCCCGCAAGAAGGTCGAGATCTACCAACTGTACGAAGAGCAATGCCAGCGCGAAGGCGTGGTGGACTTTGGTGAGCTGATGCTGCGCAGCTACGAGCTGCTGCGCGACAACGACCCGATCCGCGAGCACTACCAGCGCCGCTTTGCGCACATCCTGGTCGATGAGTTCCAGGACACCAACAAGCTGCAGTACGCGTGGCTCAAACAACTAGCGGGCAATGAGGTGGACGGGCGCTTTGAAGCCCGCGGCAGCGTGATTGCCGTGGGCGACGACGACCAGAGCATCTACGCCTTTCGCGGCGCGCGCGTGGGCAACATGACCGACTTTGTGCGCGAATTTGATGTGCAGCGGCAGATCAAGCTGGAGCAGAACTACCGCAGCTACAGCAACATTCTTGATTCGGCCAACGCCCTCATCAGCCACAACAGCCGCCGCCTGGGCAAGAACCTGCGCACCACGCAGGGCGCGGGCGAGCCGGTGCGCGTGTACGAGGCCAGCTCTGACCTGGCGGAGGCGCAGTGGATGGTCGATGAGATCAAGCAACTCGTGCGCAACGACGGTTTTGAGCGCAAGGAAATCGCCGTGCTCTACCGCAGCAATGCGCAAAGCCGGGTGATCGAATCGGCGCTGTTCAATGCCAGCGTGCCCTACCGCGTGTACGGCGGCCTGCGGTTTTTTGAGCGGGCCGAAATCAAGCATGCGCTGGCCTACCTGCGCCTTTTGGAGAACCCACACGACGACACCAGCTTCACGCGGGTCGTCAACTTTCCGCCGCGTGGCATCGGTGCGCGCAGCATTGAGGTGCTGCAAGACGCCGCCCGGGCCGCAGGTTGTTCGCTGCACGATGCGGTGAGCGCCGTGCCCGGCAAGGCGGGCGCCAACCTAGGGGCGTTTGTGGCGATGGTGGATGTGCTGCGGGAGCAGACGCAAGGCCTGAACCTGCGCGGCATCATCGAGCAGATGCTCGAATCCACGGGCTTGGTCGAGCACTTTCGCACCGAGAAGGAAGGCGCTGACCGCATTGAGAATCTGGAAGAACTGGTCAACGCAGCCGAGAGTTTTGTGACGCAAGAAGGCTTTGGACGCGACGCCGTAGCCCTGCCGCTGGACGAGCACGGCACGCCGCTGACGCAAAGTGCCGTGAGCCAGGGAATCGACCCCGACGCGCCCGTACTGGACGAGCCCCTGAAACCTGCCATCCCAGGCATCGTTGATATTGACACCGGCGAAACCCTCTCGCCCCTGGCTGCCTTCCTGACCCACGCTGCACTCGAAGCGGGCGACAACCAGGCCCAGGCTGGGCAAGACGCTGTGCAACTGATGACCGTGCACGCCAGCAAGGGGTTGGAGTTTGACGGCGTGTTCATCGGCGGCATGGAAGAGGGCTTGGTGCCGCACGAAAACTCGTCTACCGAACGCGACGGACTGGAGGAAGAACGCCGCCTGATGTACGTGGCCATCACCCGCGCGCGCAAGCGCCTGTACCTGAGCCACTCGCAAACCCGCATGCTGCACGGCCAGACGCGCTACAACGTCAAGAGCCGTTTCTTCGACGAACTGCCCGAAAGCGCGCTCAAGTGGATCACGCCAAAGCAGCAAGGGTTTGGATCATATGCTCCTAATTCAGGAGCTGGTAGCGCTTATCCATCAAGCGCTAGAGGCCAATTTGGCTTTAAATCCGAGACATTTGCCAGTCCACCGGTACCCGTGCAGAAGACCGCGCCGTCCCACGGCCTGCGCGCAGGCATCAACGTGTTCCACACCAAGTTCGGTGAAGGCAAGGTGCTGGGCATTGAGGGCACGGGCGACGACGCGCGTGCGCAGGTCAGCTTTCCACGCCATGGCACCAAGTGGCTGGCGCTGTTGGTGGCCAAGCTGACGGTGGTGGAATGACGTGACGGAACCTGGCACGGTGGCGGCTGCGCCCGCGCACCGTGGTTGCCGCAGTGGCGTGCGCGGTGCTGCTGTCCGTGGCGTTGATGTGGGCCGCATTTCTTTTCCTGGTGTCGCAAGAGGACTACCAGCCAGCGCCCGGCACGCTCACCTATTACCTCGGCATCTCTTCGCTGGTGCGGGGTGTGGTGTTGCCGGGCGCTGCAGGGGCCCCGCATTACTACGGTACCGTTGGCGACGGCAATAAGCAGGCGCGCTCAGAAGTGGCGTACGACGTGCCGCCCGAGCGCCTGGACGAGGCCGTGGCCGCCGTACACGCCTACCTGCTGCGCAATGGTCTGCATGAACGCGCGATGGACGCACAGGGGCGTGCCGTGGTGCAGACGCACTACGGAGAACTGGTGCGGTATGCCGAATACAAGTCGCCGCGAGGTGGGCTTGTGGTGCTGATCGTCGAGCCGCTGCGTGGTGAGCCCAACCATCGACTCAGCGTGTCGGATTACGAATGAGCATGTGGCAAGGTGGAGCCAGTCCTTTCGCAGCGGCGTCGTTCACCCGCTTCATTGTGCGGCGGGTGGGTGTCTGAGTGCTATGTTTTGAATAGCTGTCAGCGCTTATCCATCAAGCGGTAGGGCCGTTTTCTATTCATATTTTCCAGTTTGTGAGGGGACTTGCCACCACCCAGTGGTTGTCCAGCCGTGCCCCCTGTAGCCCAACGCCGTGCAGGTGCTCTAGCGGTGCCGCAGCCTGTGAAGCTTGCAGGCTACTGGCAAGCCCGCCCGACCACAGCGTGCCGCCGTGCACCGCCAGCGGGCAGACCTCGGGCAGGGGCATCAGGCCCCGCCATTCGCCGTGCAGTGAAAACGTGGCGATGCCATGGGCGCGCGGGCAGCTCACGGCCCAGCCCGTGGGGGTGGCGGCCATGCTGCCGCCGTAGCCGCGAAGCTGGGCCGCGATGGCGTCTGGCGTGGGCGCGGTGTGCAGCGTGGTGCCGCCAAACAGGGCGAGCACGGGGGCTGCGTTCTTGCGTGCGACGTCGTCGTGCTCGGCCTGCAGCGCAATGCCCAGCGTGCGTCCATCGGGGCTCCAGGCCAGGTGGCGCAGGCTCAGGCGCGGGTCGGCCTTCAGGCGCCACTGGCCCAGCAATTGGCCAGTGCGCGCGTTGAGCCGCACCAGGGACGAGTCCATGCTGTGCAGGTCGCGCTTGACGCGGCCGGTTTCGGGCGCGGTGGGCACGCCGCCGTTGGCGACGATGAGGGTGGGTGCGCCGCTGGCGGTGTGGCGCATGTCCCAGACCAGCTCATGCGCGTCGATGCCGTGGGTGGGCCATTCGGCGGTTTTTTGCAGGGTGCGCGCATCGCGCACGGTCACCCAGCTGGCGCCCGTTTCGGCGTCGGTCTCTGTGGTGTAGAGCTGGCGGCCGTCGGGGCTGGCCAGCACGTGGCCGTTGAAGGTCCGCTCTCCGTCTTGCCACAGCCATTGCGGCTCTGTGCCCCGGCCGGGTTGCCAGCGCGCCAGCCAGTCGCCGGGGCGGCGCGCTGTGGCCACCACGTCACCACCCGGTAGCACGCACAGGCCGTGGGCGCGGGTGGGAACGCTGAGGCTGGTGCGAACGTGCAGGGCTTGCCCGGCGCCTGATGGCGTGGTCAGCACGCCGATGTGAAAGCTGCCTTGGTGCTCCCAGGCCGCAGCCAGTTGCACAACACCGTGCCCCGCAGCCCTGGACCACGCGGCGCGTGGCGCCAGCGCCCACACGCCCAGCCCCGCCGCCATGGCGGCCAGCGCGGCGCGGCGGTGGATGGGATCAGTCCCCATCGGCGTCCGAGAACCCAATGCTCACCTGCAGCGCAGGCGCTATTTCGGATTCGGCCAGGAACTTGAGCGCGGCCAGGTCCTTGGCGGTTTGCTGGATGGCACCCTTGTCCTTCAGGCCCGCCTTTTGCACTTGCGCCATCGACGCGCCCACTTTGCCGGTGGCCTGGTGCAGCTTGTCGGCCAGCGGGTTCAGACCCTTGCCGCGCAGGTACATCTCCAGCGGCACCAGCGCCTCGCCGGGTGCGGGCAGGGCGGTGCGGGCAGGCAAGGCGGTCACGCTGCGCAGGCCTTCCCAGGTGGCGGCCCAGGCACTCAGGGTGCTGCCGCTGGCGGTGCGGGGGTAGTCCGGCGCACGTGTTCCTTGCGCGGCGCGCAGGGGCTTTTCCATCTGCGCCCAGCGCAGGCGTTCGATGCCGCCCACCCACTGGTTCACAAACTCGCTGATGGCCTGGGTGGATGCATCCTGCTCGTCCTCGGCGCCCCAGTCGGTGCCTGCGGCGGTGGTGAAGGCGGCTTGCAAAGCGGCGGATTCGCGCGCCACGTCCTGCGCCACTTCGTGCGCGTAGCTGCAGGCGGGGCTGCCGGGCTGAACGGGGCGGGTCCAGAGCAGCCATTCCAGCGCGGGCAGTCCCTTGGCGGGCGTTCCGATGCGCTCGAACGCCTTGGCGCCCTGGGGCTGGGTGACGATAGCTTTCTCGATGAGCGCAGGGCGGGTGGGCGTGAAGTCAATGGCGCGCTGGCTGCTGCGGGCGATGACGGGGCCGATCGACACGGCCGCCAGTTGCTCCCAGGCACGTGCTGTCGTTTGCCATGCGGTGCGTGCGACGGCCAGGGCGGCTTTGCTGTCGCTGGCTGGGGCCTGGCACAGCGCAGCCACGGCAGGCACCAGGGCGCGGGCGCTCTGGTCAAAGTCTTTGGCGCGGGGTAGGGCCCAATGCCCGTAGATGCCATGCAGCGCGTGCACGGTGTCGTAGAACGGCACGGCCTCGCGTTGCCAAGTGGGGGCGGCTGCCGCTGTCTGGGCCTGCGCAGCTACGGGGGGCAACGCAGCCACTACAGACGCCAGCAACAGCGCCGAGGCGCGTGTCGCTGTGCGGAGGGCTTTTGGAACGGGGGTGGTCACAGCGACTCCACAAATTTCACCAAGGCGTCCCGGTCGGCCTTCTTCATTTTCAGCACCTGGTCCTTGGCCTCTTCGGCCTCGCCGCCGTGCCACAGCACAGCCTCCAGCACGCCGCGCGCGCGGCCGTCATGCAGCAGGCGGGTGTGGCCGTTCACGTCCTTGATGAGGCCGGTGCCCCACAGCGGCGGGGTCTTCCACTGGCGGCCGCTGGCACCAAAGTCGGGGCGGTTGTCGGCCAGGCGTTCGCCCATGTCGTGCAGCAGCAGGTCGGTGTAGGGCCAGATGCGCTGGCCGTTCAGCGCCTTGCTCGACAGCGTGGGAAACGGACCTTCCTTGGTCACGTAGCTGGGCCGGTGGCAGGTGGCGCACTGTGCTTGCGCAAACAGGGCCTGGCCGCGCAGGACCTGCGTGTCGTTCACGTTGCGGCGGGCGGGGGGCGCCAGCGTGGCCTGGTAGAAGATCACGTCGGCCAGTGTCTTGTCGTCGATCTCCACACCCGGCTGGCCTTGCACGCTGGCACCCTCCTTGCCACTTTGGCCGCTGGGTGCTGCCAGGCAGTCTTTTTGCGCGGGGGTGCAGGTTTCATTCGAAAAGTGGCGCGATGTGATGCCCATATCGCCCTGAAACGCGCCACCCGTCTGGTGCGCAACGGTGGCGACGTTGGCCTTCCAGCCAAAACGACCCAGCATCATGCCGCCCGAGGGCGCGTCCCACACCTTGTTGGCTTGCCCCTTGATGGGGCCAGGCGCCGCCGCCTGGTCGGCTGCGTTGGCCAGAATGTCGGCTTCTGCAATCGCTTCGAGCAGGCCCACGCCGATGATCTGTGGCGCAATGCGCGGGCTTGCCATCACGTCGGGGTGCATGGGGCCGTAGCCCAGGTCGGCAAAGCCGTACACCGGCTTTTGCAGCGTGTACGGCGTGCCGTCGGCAAACTTGCCGTTGATCGTTTCGTAGCGCAGCGTCACGCGGCCCTCGGGCTTGACGCCCTGAATGGCGGCGTTGTTGAACTGGTCGCCATACACAGGGTCGGGCTTGGGGCCGCCGTGCGTGTCTTTGCCCGGAATGGACAGGCGGATCAGCAGCGCAACGGTGGGGTCTTTGGTCTCGCCCAGTCGGTTGAAGATTTCTGGCGGCTCGCCGCGCCCGTCCTGCACATGGCAGCCGCCGCACGACCGTGCAATGAAGTGCGGGCCCAGGCCATCGCGCGCCTTGGTGGAGGCGGGCGCCTCGACCCAGTTGCGCTTGAAGAACGAGTTGCCGATGACAAACCGCGTGCGCTCGGCGTCTTCCAGATTGGCTGCGGGGAACGAGAACGCGTTGCGGCCGGTGGCGTACACCGTGGTCTCGCCTCCAGTTTTTTCACCCAGTGGGTCGGGCTGGGGCGCTGCCGTCAGCGATTGAATGCCCACGCCACCCAGGACAACGATGACGGTGCTGGCTGCCGCCAGGCGTACGGTGCGCTGGCGGCGTTTGTCTTGCGAAAGCTGCATATACGTCAGGGCTGGACCAGCGTCAACTTGGTGATGCCAATGGCGTTGGCGGCGGCGACCAGGTCTTTGCTTTGTTGCGTCAGGCTGTCGATCGTCTTTTGAATGCGCAGGCGGCCCGGGGCGTCCTTGCCGCCAATGATTTCTCTGTCGAACGGTGCCTGAATGCCTTCGGCAGCGGCCACCGACGCGGCGATCTGCAGCGTGGTCTTGTCGGCCAGTGCTGCGTCCTTGGCGGCCACCAGGTCACGCAGCGAAGGGCCTTGCAGCACGGTGCCGTTGGCCTGCTTGTACTGGCCCAGCCACACGTTCTGGATGCCCAGTGCGTTGGTCACCGCATCGCGGTGGGTGTTGTCCGAAAAGCATGAGTGCTCGTCTTCCTGGTCCTGGCTGTTCAAGGCCACTTCCAGGCGCTCGCCCGCCAGTTCACCGCGCGACAGCGAGCCCAGGCCCACCAGCATCTTGCGCACCGATTCACGTCCGCCCTTGGCAAAGCGTGCGCGGTAGTTGTTCTTGGCGTCGGGCGCCCAGGCCTTGACCAGCGTGGTGAGGTCGTCGATGAGCAGCTCGGTCACCACGTGCAGGTACTGGCGGCGGCGGTCGGCATTGGGGGCCTTGCCATCCACAAAGTCTTCAAAGTTGCGCTCGCCGGGGCCGGTGTCCGACAGGTCCTGGCCCCACAAAAAGAACTCAATGGCGTGCCAGCCCGTGGCAATGTTTTCCTCGCCGCCGCGCTCGTTCTGGGCAGACAGGTTCTTCTTGTTGATGGCGAACTTGCGGTTGTTCACCAAACCGGCGTTGGGCTTGCCTTCCACGCTGTCCACAAACGATTCGTCCATGGGCCAGGCGTTAATGCGGCCTTCGGGCCCGTTGTCGTCGTCGATGGGGCCGCCGTAGAAGCGGAAGGCCTCGGTCTGCCCATAGAACTCGCGCGCGGCCAGCCAGGTCTTGCGGGCCTCCGCCAGAGTTTCTGCAGAGGGCTTGGCGGTGAACGCCAGCACGGCGGTCTGCATGGCCTTGGCGGCGTTCAGGGTGTCGTTGTAGTTGGCGTGCACCAGGTGCGCATAGTGCGCGGCCACAGGTTGGAATGCGGCGGCTGACGACGCTGCTGTGGCGACTGATTGCGCTGGCTTTGCGGCGGCCGCAGTGCCCGTCTGCGCGTGCGCGCTGGCGGCAAATACCCCCGTGGACAGGGCCGCAATCAGGATCGAATGCTGGAACGAGAAGTGGGGGAAGGTCATGCCGTGGTCTCCGCAAAAATGGCATGCAGGCCGCTGTCCGCCACCGCAAAAAAGCGGCAAGCGGGCCGGGCGCCGCAAGGGTGATGGATTCGGACGGGGCGCTCTGGCTTTGACGGGGCCGCACGGGAGGCGCTTAGCGCGCACCTTGGCGGGGGCATGGCTGGGGCGACAGGGAAGCCGTGATTATACAAATGGCAATGATTCGTATTTGCTCTCCATCCAGGCAGCGAAAGGGTATTGCAGCAGGCGGGTCCACGTTTGCGATGGGCCGTGGCGCGTCTGCCGGTGGGTTTCGCAGCGCTGTCATCAAAATGCCGCAAAAGCTTCATGGTCACGTCACGGTGTGTTTCTACGCTGCAAGGGTTTTGTTACACCCACAACCCTAAGGAACCCCGATGAACCACCGCGTGGATGCGCCCGAGCAGGCGATTGACTTCAACAACGAGAACTCCAACACCTCTGCCAACCCCACGTTTGACTCTGTGCTGGGTGCGCGCCTGTCGCGCCGTGGCTTGTTGCGCGGTAGCGTGGGTTCGGTGGGCACTGCGGTGCTGGCCGGTTTTGGCGTGACGGCCTGCGGTGGCAGCGATGACCCGGTTGTGGTGGAGCCACCCGCAGCCCCCAAGCTGTTGGGTTTTGGCGCCGTGCCCAAGAGCCTGGCCGACGTGGTGGCCGTGCCTGCGGGCTACACCGCCAGCGTGCTGTTTGCGTTGGGCGACCCCATGGCGTCTGGCGTGGCTGCTTACAAGAACGACGGTACGGACACCGACTACGACAAGCGCGCTGGTGACCACCACGACGGCATGGAGTGGTTTGGCCTGGGCGCCGACGGCAAGCGCAATGACAACGCCATCGAGCGCGGTCTGCTGGCCATCAACCACGAAGCCACCACAGACGAAAAACTGTCCTCGTTCTTCCTGCATGCCAACGGCGGTGCATCGACCCTGCCGCGCCCAGCATCCGAAGTGGACAAGGAAACCGACATCCACGGTATCGCTGTGGTCGAAGTGGCCAAAAGCGGTGGCAAGTGGTCGTATGTGCAGAACTCTGCGCAGAACTTCCGCCTGACTGCGCTGAGCCCTATCGAAATCGCAGGCCCCGCCCGCGGCAACGCTCAGCTCATCACCAAGTATTCGCCTACCGGCACCATGACCCGCGGTACGCTGAACAACTGCGGCACCGGCAAGACGCCTTGGGGCACCTTCCTCACCGGTGAAGAAAACTGGTTTGGCTACTTCACCCGCAGCGCTGCCGACGATGCAGCGCGTGGCAACGACAAGAGCGTGACATCGCTCAAGCGCTATGGCCGCACCCAAGGCGCCGCATCGCGCCACGGCTGGGAAACCGGTGGTACTGACGACAAGTACCAGCGCTGGAACAACAGCAAGACGGGTACGTCGGCCAACGGCAGCGACGACTACCGCAATGAAATGAACGGCATGGGCTACATCGTCGAGATTGATGCCTATGACAAGACCCGCACGGCCAAGAAGCGCACGGGCCTGGGTCGCTTTGCACACGAAAGCGCCGCGTTCGGCAAGGTCGAAGCCGGCAAGCCGCTGAGCGTGTACATGGGTGACGATTCGCGCGGCGAATACATCTACAAGTTCGTGTCCACCGCAACGTGGAACCCAGCAGACGCCAACGCCAACGACCGTTTGGCCATTGGCGACAAGTACCTGGATAGCGGCAAGCTCTACGCGGCGAAGTTCAACGCAGACGGCACCGGTACCTGGGTGGAACTGTCGCTGTCCAACACGGCTATTTCGGGCTATGCCGCGTACAGTTTTGCTGACGCTGCCGACATCGCCATCAACACCCGCATTGCTGCCGATGCAGTCGGCGCCACCAAGATGGATCGCCCCGAGTGGAATGCGGTGAACCCTGCCAACGGCGAGATCTACTTCACGCTGACCAACAACAGCAACCGCAGCGTGAACCCCACGGGCAGCCAGTACCTGCCTGACGCAGCCAACCCACGCGCCTACACCGACATGAAGGGCACATCGGCACAGAACGGCAACCCCAACGGTCACCTGGTGCGCATGAAGGAAGGTGCATCCACCACCAGCTTCAGCTGGGACGTGTACCTGTTTGGCGCTGAAGCGGGTGCCGACAAGGCGATGGTCAACATCTCTGCACTGACTGCAGATCAGGACTTCTCCAGCCCCGACGGCCTGGTGTTCAGCAAGGCCACGGGCATTTGCTGGATTCAGACAGACGATGGCGCCTACACCGATGTGACCAACTGCATGATGCTGGCCGCTGTGCCCGGTAGCGTGGGCGATGGCGCCAAGAAGACGCTGAGCTACACCAAGGCCGACGGCAGCAAGATGGACATCGTCACCCCCGTGGGCAAGGCCGCAACGGACAGCACCCTCAAGCGCTTCCTGGTCGGCCCCAAGGGCAGCGAAATCACCGGTCTGGCCGAAACACCAGACGGCAAGGCGATCTTCGTCAACATTCAGCACCCTGGTGAAACCACGGCCATGGCTAACATTGGTGACCCTACCAAATACACCAGTCAATGGCCTGCCAACGCGGGCTATGGCGCAGGCAAGCGCCCTCGCTCGGCCACCATCGTGATCACCAAGAACGACGGCGGCGTGATCGGCAGCTGATCTTGGTGAGTGATTGAGGAAGGGGGCTTTGACCCCCTGCTACGCAAAAGCCGCCAGTGCCTCCTTCAACGGAGTGCACTGGGCGGCCTTTTTTGCTTGGGGGTGCGGCAGCTGGGGAGCCGGGTTTTCAGTCCCTCGATCCGGGAGGCCCCGACGTGTACGGCGGTGCCAGCGCTCCGCTGCCATCCTTGGCGCCCTTGCGTCCGGAAATTTGCCAAGCGGTGCGCTGGTTGACCAGCCCGGCCAGAAACTCCAGCTCATCATCGGTGTGGTTGATGGCGCCCGCAGGCGTCAACATGCGGCCGTTGCGTGGGGCTACTTCGCCCCAGAACGCCTGGTGGTAAGACGCCTGGCTGACCACACTTTCGCCGCCTGCGGCAAGGTCCACCGTACCGTAACAGTTGCAAAAATAGCTGCGGTTGTCCTGGTCGGCAAACACTTCGGCATACACCCCGGTGCCCCGGATGCCCGCAGTGGCCGTGGGCAGGATGATCTGGCGATCACTCCCGCGCCCCCATACGCTGGCCACAGCACCCGTCACGATGCGCAACACCTTCACGGCGGCGGGCGTGTCGCCCTCCAGCGCCACACGCGAGTTTTGCCGCACCATGAACGCGCTGTTGCCCACCGCAAAAACAAGGTTGGACCCAGGCCCGGTCTCGATGCGGTCGCCTGGCGCAATGCTGTGCTCACGGGTCAATGTCTCGCCATTGCGGAGCACGTCGCCGCGCAGTTCCACTACGTTGCTGCGCGACTGCGCCTGTGCTGCAGACCATCCGCCTGCTGCCACCCACATCCCGGCGGCCAGCACCAGGCTGCGGCGCTGGAACCAGGTCAACTCGTCTTCAGTTCGGCCCTGGAGTTGGTGGATCGACGGGTTCGGGAGCGGTGGCCTCGGTGGCGTTTGTGTCATGGTGGGGCGCCTCTGTGTCGGGGGTCGAAGGGGGCTCAAAGCAGTCACGGAAGGTGAGCACTACCGAAGTGAAGAACATGGCCGCCATCATCATCGCAGCCCCCACCATGATGCCGCCAGCGGCAGAGCCCGCAAGCCCCGCCACGGCCAGCAGTGTCGAGATGATGGCCACCACCAGCCCGCCCAGCAGAAACACGCCCAGCCAGCCCAGGCCGTACACCGTGAACGCGCCGAAGTTGCGAATGCACGCCACGATGCTGAAGAACAGCGCCTTGACCGGCGGCACCCCATGCCAGTGCACCAGTCCGGGTGCATGCCAGAACAGCAGCGACAGGGGCAAATACAGAATCATGGACAGCCACATGGCGCTTTGAAATGCCGGGTTCTCGGCCACTTCCTTCGTCAGCGGCGCGCCACCCAGGTACACCTGCGCAAACTGCCCGCCGTCAATCAAGGCCGACAGGCCCATCACGCCCAGAAAGCACACCGCATACAGGGCACCCAGCACCAGCATGTCGCGCAGACGCTGGCGTCCCGTGCGAAACGCCACCAGTAGCAAAGCGGGCGTTGGAAACTGCCCTTGCGAGGCCTGCGCCGCCGCCACCATCATGGCCAGCGTGGCCGACGGCAACAGCGCCAATGCAATGGCCGGGCCCACCAGCGGCACCATCGTGGCCAGCGACATGGCCGCCATGGTCATGAAGAACAGCGCAGCCAGCGCCATGGGCTGACGCCAGAACGCCCGTATACCAAGCTTGACCCAGGCCATGCCGGTGCGTGCGGGGACGATTTGGAGTTTCATGAATGCGTTGGAATGGAATGGGAAGCCGGCGCGGGTTGCGGCGCTGGCAGTGCCTGATGGTGAGGCGAAAACGTCGAATTTACCCCACGGCCCCAAAACAGGCGCACGGCACGGGCTAAGGCGCTATGCACCGGACGGGCGTTGGGGGGACGGGAGTATGAACGAATCAGGCTGCGTGCACGGGGCGTGCTATGCGCCCACGCAGCACCCGCTCGAAATGGGTGGGGTCGTGCGGGGTGAGCATGGACGCCTCGCGCGGCAGGTAAAAGTCCCACAGGCGTGAGATCCAGAACCGAAGAGCCCCTGCGCGCAGCATGGCGGGCAGCAGTTCGCGTTCGGCCGCGCTGAGTGGCCGCACGGCCTGGTAGGCATCCAGCATGCGGGTGGCGCGCTCGGCGTCATGCGCACCCGTGGGCAGGTCAATGCACCAGTCGTTCAGGCACACGGCCAGGTCAAACAGCCAGGTGTCCACGCCTGCAAAGTAAAAGTCGAAGAAGCCCGTGAGTTCTTCGCCATCAAACATCACGTTGTCGCGAAACAGGTCGGCATGCACCGGGCCGCGGGGCAGTGCGGTGTAGGCCGAACTGGCGGCCACATGGTTCTGGTAGGCCAGCTCAGACCGCAGCAGTGCGGCCTGGCCTTCGTCGATGTGGGGTAGCACCACGGGCACGGTGTCGTTCCACCACGGCAGCCCGCGCAGGTTGGGCTGGTGCCTATCAAACCCGCGCCCCGCCAGGTGCATGCGCGCCAGCATGGTGCCCACAGCGGCGCAGTGCACGCCCTGGGGTGCCAGCTGGCTTTTGCCGCGCAGCTTGTTCACCACCGCAGCGGGCTTGCCGCACACGCTGTGCAGGATGTCGCCGTTCTTGTCGGCACGCGGGTCGGGCACCGGCACGCCGCCGTGCGCCAGGTGCTTCATCAGGTACAGGTAAAACGGCAACTGCTCGGCCGTGAGGCGCTCGAACAGCGTCAGCACGAACTCGCCCTGGTCGCTGGTCAAGAAGTAGTTGGTGTTTTCAATGCCGCCTTCGATGCCGCGCAGCTCTACCAGCTCACCGAGTTGCAAACGGCGCAGCAGTTCGCGCGCCTCTGTGTTGGAGACTTCGGTAAAAACGGCCATCGCTCAGAGGGGTCGAAAGTTGAAGGGGAGGAGGGTAAAGACTGCACGCCGTGGCGTGCGGGGGCTGCAGCGCAGCGGTGGCGCTGGGGCGTTGCGCCCGGTGTGTCAGAACTTCAGCACGTTCCAGACGCGGGGGGCGGTATTGGTTTCGGCGCCGTTCTGGCTGCCAGCGCGGCTGCGTGCGCCGTCGGGCGACTGTACTTCGTAGCTGGGCATGTTGCCCGCCTTGGGCTGCACCGAAATCGTCTGCGTCTGGCCGCCTACGCGCAGCTCGTCTACACGGCTGCCCGCGTCTTCGATCTGGATGCGCTCTGTGCGCTGGTTGCTGCGGCCGGACAATTGCTCGGGATTTTGTAGCGCCTCGCGCTTGTCTGCCGTGCCTTGGGGGGCATTTTGGCTTGGAGTCTGGGCCAGGGCGGTGCTGGAGGCAATGCCCAGCAGCAAAAGGAGGTGAACAGCGCGCATTGGGCGATTGTAGAGCGCTGCCCAGGCGTGGCCTGCCCGTGCACAATCTGTGCATGACTGACAAAAAGACCCTGGTGCTGGTGGACGGCTCCAGCTACCTCTACCGAGCCTTTCACGCCATGCCCGACCTGCGGGCCGTTCCCGGCGACCCCAGCAGTGCCGCCACTGGCGCCATTCGCGGCATGATCAACATGATGCAGGCCCTGCGCAAAGAGGTGACAGCCGACTATGCCGTCTGCGTGTTCGACGCATCGGGCCCCACCTTCCGCGATGCCCTGTACACCGAATACAAGGCCACGCGCTCGCCCATGCCCGACGACCTGCGCAGCCAGATCGAGCCCATCCACCAGGTGGTGGACCTGCTGGGTTGGAAGGTAGTGGCCGTGCCCGGCGTGGAGGCCGACGACGTCATCGCCACCTTGGCCAACGTGGCGGCCGCGCAGGGCATTGAAGTCATTGTGTCGAGTGGCGACAAGGATTTGAGCCAGCTGGTCAACGAGCACATCACCATCATCGACACCATGAGCGGCAAGCGCCGCGATGTGGCGGGCGTGACGGCCGAGTTTGGCGTGCCGCCTGCGCTGATGGTGGACTACCAGGCGCTGGTGGGCGACACCGTGGACAACGTGCCCGGCGTGACCAAGGTGGGCCCCAAGACGGCTGCCAAGTGGCTGGAAGAATATGGCTCGCTCGATAACCTGATTGCCAACGCCGACGCCATCAAGGGCGTGGCGGGCAACAACCTGCGCGAGGCGATTGCCAGCGGCCAACTGGCCTTGAGCCGCCAGCTCGTCACCATGAAGACCGACTGCGCGCTGGCCGACTACATACCCGGCCTGCCCGCGTTTGACGACATCACACTCGACGCGCCGGACAACACCGGCTTGCTGCCGTTTTACGAAAAGTACGGCTTCAAGGGCCTGGCCAGCGCGATCAAGGGTGCAGCGGCCCCCGCCGCTACAGCCCCCACCGTCGCCATGCCCGGCCAAAGCGGCGACCTTTTTGCCGACCACTCCGCCAGCACCGTGGCCGAAGAAGTCCAGCGCCGCACGGTGGTGTACGACACCATCCTCAACTGGGCCGACTTTGACCAGTGGCTGGAGCGCCTGCACAAAGCCCCGCTCACCGCCCTCGACACCGAAACCGATTCCCTCGACGAAATGCGTGCGCAAATCGTGGGCATCTCTTTCAGCGTGCAAGCAGGCGAGGCCGCCTACATCCCCTTGCGCCACGAAGGACCCGACGCGCCCGAGCAATTGCCCATCGACGAAGTGCTCGCCCGCCTCAAACCCTGGCTCGAAGACGCCAAGCACCACAAGCTGGGCCAGCACATCAAGTACGACCGCCATGTGTTCGCCAACCACGGCATCGAGGTGCAGGGCTACACACACGACACCATGCTGCAAAGCTACGTGCTCGAAGTGCACAAGCCCCATAACCTGACCAGCCTGGCCGAGCGCCACACGGGCCGCAAAGGCATCACCTACGAAGACCTGTGCGGCAAGGGCGCGCACCAGATTCCGTTTGCGCAAGTGCCCGTAGACAAGGCCGCCGCCTACTCGTGCGAAGACTCCGACCAGACCCTGGACGTGCACAACGCCCTGTGGCCCCTGCTGCAGGCCGATGAAAAACTGCGCTACATCTACGAGCTGGAGATTCAGAGCAGCGAAGCCCTGTACCGCATCGAACGCAACGGCGTGCTGATCGACGCGCCCACGCTGGCCGCACAAAGCCACGAACTGGGCCAGCGCATCTTGCAGCTCGAAACCGAGGCGTACGAAATTGCAGGCCAGCCCTTCAACCTGAGCAGCCCCAAGCAGCTGGGCGAAATCTTCTTCGACAAGCTGGGCATGCCCGTGGTCAAGAAGACCGCCACCGGCGCCCGCAGCACCGACGAAGAAGTGCTGGAAAAGCTGGCCGAGGACTACCCCCTGCCCGCCAAGCTGCTGGAGCACCGGGGCCTGGTCAAGCTCAAAGGCACCTACACCGACAAGCTCGCCCAGCTGGCCCTGCCCCGCACTGGCCGCGTGCACACCCACTACGCGCAGGCCGTGGCCGTCACCGGGCGCTTGTCCAGCAACGACCCCAACCTGCAGAACATCCCCATCCGCACCCCCGAAGGCCGCCGCGTGCGCGAGGCCTTTGTGGCCCCTGCAGGCCGCGTGATTGCGAGTGCCGACTACTCCCAGATCGAGCTGCGCATCATGGCCCACCTGAGCGGCGACCACTCGTTGCTGCACGCCTTCCACGCCGGGCTGGACGTACACCGCGCCACCGCTGCTGAAGTGTTTGGGGTGGAGGTCGATCAGGTAACCAGCGAGCAACGCCGTTACGCCAAGGTCATCAACTTCGGCCTCATCTACGGCATGAGCAGCTTTGGCCTGGCCAAGAACTTAGGCATCGAGACCAAGGCCGCTGCCGCCTACATCGACAAATACTTTCAGCGCTATCCCGGCGTGAAGCAGTACATGGACGAGACCAAGGCCGCCGCCAAATCCATGGGCTACGTGGAGACCGTGTTTGGCCGCCGCCTGTACCTGCCCGAAATCAATTCCCCCAACGGCCCCCGCCGCGCCGGGGCCGAGCGCGCCGCCATCAATGCCCCCATGCAGGGCACGGCGGCTGACTTGATCAAGCTGGCCATGGTGGCGGTGCAGAAGGAGCTGGATGCCCACAAGCCCAGCATCCAAATGATCATGCAGGTGCACGACGAACTGGTGTTTGAACTGCCCGAGAGCGAGGTGGACTGGCTCAGGACCCACATCCCGCGCCTGATGGCGGATGTCGCGGCTCTCAAGGTGCCTTTGCTGGCCGAGGTGGGGGTGGGACCTAACTGGGACAAGGCGCACTGACCAACCAGGCGTTGGGCTGTGAAACCGATTCCGGCTGTACCGCACCCATGCACACCGCCTCGACAGTCGCACTGAGCGACACGGTGATGAGCCATCCCTTGTTACGTGGCGTCAGCCGCTTGGCGGTGGCTGCGTAGCTTGGCCGAGTTTTTGTCGGTCAGACGTAGCGGCAGACGTAGACCGCTGCGCGAGACCCGGCGTCCACCAGGGCGCACCACGCACGGGTGATAAGCCCACGTTGCCCCGATCCCTGCGCAGCGGCTGCTTCGTCGCGGTGGTGCACCTCATCGCGCTGGCAGTCCAGCAGCGTCCGGCGCAACGCGCTCAAGTGGGGCTCGCTTCTCAGCCGTGCGATTTGTTGAGCGTAGTGCTGGTCAACAAAGCGCTCTACGGCTTCGATGGTGATGTAGGTGGCACGTGGTCCTGCCAATGCAGGCAATGCGCCCGTCAGCCAGCCGGCCAGTCGCCACACAGGGAGCAGGTGGGTGTGTTGGTTGGCTGGCAGCCACTCGCTGATGTGTAGCAGGTGCGCCTGCTCGGTGGCCAGGTGGCGGATGGCAAAGGCGCGCACGTCCGCATCCCGGCTGGCCCACAGCACGCCAGCGTAGATGCATACGGCACCTACCTCGCCCGCATGGTCGGTGCGCAGGTCGGCAATTACATCGGGCGGCAGGGTGTGGCCAGGTGCCGCGATGTCTGGTGTGGTGTTGTGCCCGCTCGACTCGCTTGGGCAGCTCTGCCCGCTCTGCCGTGACCCAGGCCGGGGCGTCAGCTGGCTTTCTTGGCCCATGCACCACACCAGCCTTTGCCCACCACCTGCTTGCCCGGAAAAATCGCACAGCCACCCAGGGCGTCGCTGGCTTTGCCCTGGTACAAGGTGCAGTTGGTGCACAGCTGCCCGGTGGCGTACTTTGGATACTTTTTGACGTCGGCTTTGCTCGCGTCTTCCACGTAGCCCAGCGCCACGGCCTGGGGGTCTTTTTCGCTCAGTTTGGGTGGAGTCTGGGCGACTGCTGCGAGTGAGACGCCGCCAGCGGCCAGCGTCATGAAAAATGTGCGTCGTGTGTTGCTCATGGGGTTTCCTTTTTCAGTGGGGTTTTGGCAAGCCGTATCAGCATTACGCTTACTGCTGGCGGTTAGACACCTCAGCCGGTGGGGTGTTGGTCGCTGGCGTCGCTGGGCGCCATGCCCGGCGAAGCACCAGAAAAGATCGGTAGCCGGCTTCCAGCAGCCACAGCGTGGCGCGCGTGCCCAGCAGGCGCCCCAGCCACGCCCAGCTGGGCAACGTGCGCCAGAGGGTGGTAAAGGCTTGCGCACCACTGACAAGGCTGCCGTCTGCGCGGCGCATGTGCAGGCGGGCCATTGCCGCGTCGCGCGTCAACCCGGAACCCAGTTCTTCAGGGGCGCAGCGCGCCACATCCACCCAGCAAATCCCATCAGCACCCGGTTGGCGCTGGTACATCGCCACTTCCCGCGAGCACACAGGACAAGCGCCGTCAAAGTAGACAGTAGGGTGGAATTGAGTTGGTATTGACATGGCTACATAGTAGACAAATCAAACTCAAAACCGCTGTCTGTATTTATACTCTGGCGTAGCAGTGTGATATTGCAACTCAAAGCGAACTCATTGAAACCCATGCACCCCAGAAATGCGTCCTCGGAAGCCGTCCAACCGCTGCAGCATCCTGAGCAGCCCGTTTTTCGCAGCGGTTCCGTAGCGCGCATGGCGGGCATGCCTGTGTCCACTCTGCGGATCTGGGAGCAGCGCTACCAGGCCGTGGGCCCCAGCACCTCACCGTCGGGTCACCGCCTTTATTCCGCTGCCCAAGTGGAGCGCGTTGTGCTGCTGCGGCAGCTGACCGAGCAGGGGCATGCGATTGGTTCGCTGGCCGGCCTTGACATCGACCAGCTGCGCCAAGTGGCCCTGGCGCAGGCCTCTGTCGAAACAACGATGGAGGCTGAGACCAGCGACCACCTCAGTGCGGGCCCCGCCCATCCCAGCCCTGACCTCGCTGCTGAGCTGCGCTCGCCCTTGCGCATGGTGGTGGTGGGCCAGGCGATGGCGCGCCGTCTGCGGCGCGCGGCCGTGCTCCGAGCCTGCGTCCGACCGCCTCAGGTTGTCGCCGTGTTCGATTCGCTCACGGAGGCCCTGTTGGGTGCCGCCAGCTCCAGCCATCAGGGCGTGGACGTTCTGTTGTGGCAAACAACGGGGTTGCAAGAAGGCCTTTTGCCCGAACTGATGGCGGCCCGCGAAGCCTGGTCGCCCCGCCGCGCGGTGGTGGCCTACCGGTTTGCCGGTGGGTCTGCGGGCGACGCCTTTGCTGCGGCCGGAGCCACGGTAGTGCGCGAACCGTCCGACGACGCTTCGCTGGGGGCTTGGCTTGCGGCGCTGGAAGCGGCGCTGCCAGAAAACACCCGCCTTGCCGCGACAAGCGCTGGCGATACCCGCCACGGTGCTGCTGCGTCCCCCACAGGGCCTGCCAATTTCTGGCGTCTGCCAGAACAAGACCAGGCCTTGCCCGCCCGCCGCTTTGATGACGCCACGCTCACCGACTTTGCCGGGCTGTCCTCCGGCGTGGCGTGCGACTGCCCCAGCCATGTGGCCGAACTGCTCATGCAGATCGCCGGCTTTGAAGCCTACAGTGCGGAATGCACCGATCGCAGTCCGGCCGACGCGCAGCTGCACGCCTACCTGCATCGAACCGCAGGCGTTGCGCGTGTGCTGTTTGAAAAAGCGCTGGAACGCGTGGCCCTGGCTGAAGGCTGGGCCCTGCCCTGACATGCTCGTCGCTATGTAAATCGCCGCTCGAAACCCGCCATCCCGCAGCACGACCCACCACGCCTTTTCACCATGACGCACGCCCTCGCTGTCCTGATCACTTCCCTGTTGTTTGGCGGCATGACGCTGTACTCCTTCGGCTTTGCCGCCTTCTTGTTCCATGCGCTACCTGCCGCCACTGCGGGTACGACACTGCGCAAGGCCTTCCCGTGGTTCTATGCGTTCGTGATCGCGGCGGCAGGCGTGGCTGCAACGTTCTGGTGGTGGCACGACACGGTGTTTGCCATCGTCTTGGCGACGGTCGCCATCACCACCGTCCCTGCGCGCCAGCTGCTGATGCCCGCGATCAATCGGGCCACCGACGCGGGGCAGCGCCGCCGATTTCAGTGGCTGCACAGCGTGTCGGTTGTGGTCACTCTCGCCCACATTGGTGCAACCGGCTGGGTGTTGGTGAGCATGGCCTGAGGCCGCCGTACACGAACCCTCAAGTCCAAGACGCACATTCGCCGCCTCGCCATGCCACGCCGAAATTCACCCCAGGTCATCCGCAACCTGGATGACCTCAGCCATCTGAGTGAAGTAGTCGCAGACAAGCGTCTGGGCCAGCGGTCAGCGGCCAAGAAGAACCGGCGCAACCGCCACTACGAGAAGCAGTTCATCCGTAACGCCATGAGTCACCGCGCACCTGAGCTGGCAGACCCTGAGGGAGTTTGAGCCTTTTAGGGCTCTATCGATTATCCAGTAAGCGATAGCAGCTACAAAATTCATAGTGGTGCGTCAAACATGTACCCATGCCGGCCATCGCAGGCGGCTTGGGCAAGCGCTGCGGTGCGCCCGCCCAGCCACCAGCGACAAGGGGCCGCGACCTACACGCCGCACGCTGCCCGGACGGTACAAACGGCTTTTCACCTCCTCGCTCGCCGTGAAGCCATCCACACTCCTGGACATTTGCAAGAAGACCGTCGTTGCCTGGGTCGACGACTACGCGCCCAGCATGGGTGCGGCCATCTCTTACTACACCGCGTTCTCCATTGCGCCGCTGCTGGTCATCGTGATCGCCATTGCGGGCTACGTGTTCGGCGAAGACGCTGTCCGGGGTGCTCTGCAGGGGCAGATTGCCGGGCTGGTGGGCAGCGACGGAGCGGTGGCCATACAGGGTTTGATCAGCAGCGCCAGCGAGCCCACGGAGGGGCTGATCGCCAGCGGGGTCAGCCTTGTGGTTCTGCTCATCGGCGCCACCACGGTGTTTGCCGAGATTCAAAGCGCACTCGACCGCATCTGGCACGTGCCTGAAAAAGCCAAGCCCTCCGGTCTGTGGGGCCTGCTGCGTGCGCGTTTTCTATCGTTCGGGTTGATCCTGGGGCTGGCCTTCCTCTTGATGGCGTCGCTCACGGTGGGTGCGGCGGTCGCGGCCATGGGCAGCTATTTCTCCACCTTGCTGCCCGGGTGGGAGGTGCTGCTTCACGGCATCAATCTGGGGATGTCCTTGGTGGTGGAGACGCTGGTGTTCGCCATGATTTTCAAGTTCATGCCGTCCACCAAGATTGCCTGGAGCGATGTCTGGGTGGGCGCAGCGGTGACCGCAGCGCTGTTCGAACTTGGCAAGCTGCTCATTGGCCTGTACGTAGGCAAGGCCGGCATCAGTTCCACCTATGCAGCAGCGGGCTCTATCGCCGTCATCCTGATCTGGGTGTACTACGCCGCGCAGATTTTCTTGCTCGGCGCCGAATTCACCAAGGTGTATGCGGGCGAGCGCGGATCGCTCCGTACTGAGCCCGCAACGCTTGCGCCCGAAACGCCGGTTCGCAGCCGAGACCCTGTCCCCGTGACTGCGGCGAGCGCCTTGCGCACCTCGGCGTCAGGCGGACCGCAAGTCTTTGCGTGGCGGCGGAGCGAAACCGTGCAGGAGATTCCGCTGGAAACGCGCATTGGCATCGTGGTGGTCGTCGGTGGGGCGCTGGCGGTGCGCGCAGCCGTGCTGGCGTTGTTTGAGCGAGGCAAGTGGCGCAAACAACGCAATGAGGGCACAGCCCGGCGTGGCGCATGACGATGCGGGGGTGGGCCTGCATCTTGTCGCTCCTTCGCGGCAGCGTCGTCCGGCGTGTTTCGCTCTAACCGTCAGTGCGGCGACAGCTCGACATGGGCCCCAGCGCGGGCGACCAGAGCGTGCCGGCGAGCTTGGAAAATGCGTGGGACATCCGAACTGCGCGCTGTCTTGCGCATGCGCTGCTGAGTTCTGCACCGCTTTGAACTTGTGACCTAGGAGCAGCTGCGTCGGTGGCTGGTGCAGGGTGTATGGCGTGTGTGCCCTGGGTGGCGCGCGTGGGTATCTTCGCGGGCATTTGTGCGTGCTCTGCAGATCGGGCATTGCATCGCTAAACTCATCCGACAGCGGGCCGCCACGGCCTCCAACACCTTTTGATTTGCCCTGGAGACTTCTGCATGTCCGACACCACCCCCTACACGCCACCCGCCATCTGGCAATGGAACAAAGAAAACGGCGGCCAGTTCGCCAGCATCAACCGACCTGTTGCCGGTGCCACGCACGACAAGGAACTGCCCGTAGGCCGCCACCCGCTGCAGCTGTATTCGCTGGGCACGCCCAATGGAGTCAAAGTGACGGTGATGCTGGAAGAGCTGCTGGCGCAGGGCCACAGCGGGGCGGAGTACGACGCGTGGCTGATCCGCATCAACGAGGGCGAGCAGTTTGGCAGCGGGTTTGTGGCGGTGAACCCCAATTCAAAGATCCCGGCCCTGCTGGACCGCACCGACCCCGCCAACCCGGTGCGTGTGTTCGAGTCCGGCGCCATCCTGATGTACCTGGCCGAGAAGTTCGGTAGCGCCTTCTTGCCCACCAGTGGCGCAGCGCGGGCCGAGTGCCTGTCTTGGCTGTTTTGGCAGATGGGCAGTGCGCCGTTTTTGGGTGGCGGGTTTGGGCATTTTTATGCGTACGCACCCGAGAAGTACGAATACCCCATCAACCGGTATGCGATGGAGGTCAAACGCCAACTGGACGTGCTCAACCAGCGCCTGGCCGAGAACGAGTTTCTAATTGGCAGCGAGTACACGGTGGCCGACATCGCCATCTGGGCCTGGTATGGCCTGCTGGTAAAGGGCCAGGCCTACAACGCGGGCGAGTTTTTGCAGGTGCACGAATACACGCACGTGGTGCGTTGGGCCGAGCAGGTGGCCAAGCGCCCGGCGGTGCAGCGCGGGCGTAAGGTGAACCGTGTTCAGGGCGACCTGGCCAGCCAGTTGCGCGAGCGGCATGACGCCAGTGACTTTGACACCAAGACGCAGGACAAGATTGAGGCTGCTGCTATGGCCGCTTCGTCTTCGCCCGCAGCCTGACCGCATTGCAAGGCGCCACACCATGATCACGTTGTACGACTGCGCCACGGCGCCCAGCCCGCGCCGTGCACGCATCCTGCTGGCTGAAAAGGGCATTGCCCACGACACCGTGCAGGTGGACCTGCGCAATGGCGAGCAACTGGGCGATGCCTACCGCCGCATCAACCCGCAATGCACGGTGCCTGCGCTGCGCACGGAAGACGGTTTGCTGCTGGCCGACAACGCGGCGATCACGGCCTATGTGGAGGCGCGGTACCCACAACCAGCACTGCTGGGAGAAACGCCTGCCGACAAGGCTGAGATCGCCAGCTGGAACTGGCGCATGGAGTTCGAAGGCCTTTTGGCCATTGCCGAGGCGCTGCGCAACAGTGCGCCTGCCATGGCCAACCGGGCGCTTCCCGGCGCGGTGGACTACCCGCAAATCCCCGCCCTGGCCGAGCGCGGGCTGGTGCGTGTGGGGCAGTTCTTCCAGCTGCTCAACGAGCGCCTGGCGGACCGCGACTTCATTGCCACCGACCGCTTCAGCGTAGCCGACATCACGGCGGTGGTGGCGGTGGACTTTGCGCGTGTGGTCAAGCAAAAGCCAGGTGAGCAGCACCCGCACCTGCTGCGCTGGCGCGCGGCCATGGCTGCGCGGCCGTCGATATCGTTGTAGCGGTAGCTGCCGGGGTGTCAGCGCTTTGCCGGATGTGCCAGACGGTGGATTTGACAGTGACGGCCGTGCTCTAAATGCTGCTGAATAGATAGCTGTTGGCGCTTTCTGGATAAGCGCTGAGGGGCGTTTTGATTTGAATTTTGGTGCAAACAAGCGGGGCCGTGCGCCGCGCCTTGCGCTCGTCTGCTTATCGCCAGGCGCTGGCCACCAGCTGGCTGTAGTGCACGCCGTTGCGCCCCAGCAATTGCTCAAACACCGCCGGGTTGCCCACGTTGTCGCTGCCCAGCATGCTCAAGGTTTCGGTGCACCAGGGCACTCCCGGAACGGCGTCGCCCAGGCGGGCGCTCAACTGTGTCAGCGGGTCGGGCAGGCGCAGCACGTGTGCGGGTGGGCTGCCCAGTTGCTGGCGCAGGCTGGCGATGAAGGCACCCATGGTCAGCGCCTCGGGGCCTGTGCATTCGATGATTCCCTGGGTCTGTAGCGCCGGTCCCATCAGGGCAACGATGGCAGCGGCAAGGTCGTGCACCGACACGGGTTGCACCCGCGCCGTGAGCATGGGGCCCGGGAACAGTGCCACAGGCAAGCGCGCCAGGTTCATGAACAGCGCGCTGCTGTCGCCGCCCTTGCCAAACACCACACTGGGCCGCAGCACGGCGGCATTCAGGGTGCCTTGCGCCACCAGCCCCAGCAGGTGCGCATCGGCCGCGCGTTTGGTGCTGGCGTAGCGCGTGCTGCTGCCCTCGATGCCCAGTGCCGAGATGTGCACCACGCGCTTTACGCCGGCCTGCGCGCATGCGGTGAACAGGGCAGTGGGCGTGTGCTGGTGCACTGCGTCGATGGGGCGCTTGCTGCTGTCGCGCAGCACGCCCACGGCGTTGACCACGGCATCGATTCCAACGAGGCGGGGCAGCCACACTTCGGGGGTGGTGTCGTGGGCAAAGTCCATGGGGACCTGTGTTGGCAGCACGGTGCGCTGGCGGGGAGACACCCCGCCCCGCACGGTGTGGCCTGCGCGGGTGAGCGCAGCAGCCACGGTGTGGCCTACAAAGCCGGTGGATCCGGTCAACAGAATGTTCATGCGCAATGCCTCGTGAAACGGTTGGCGTGTTTTGGCGGGGCCAGACGCAGATCCTGTGCCTTCGTGTTCATGGTCGTGTTCGTCTTTTTCTTTTTCTAGCCCGCGGGGTCGAACACCTCGATGCGGTTGCGACCGCCGTTCTTGGCGCGGTACAGGGCTGCGTCGGCGGCCTGCACGAGTGTGTCAGACCTGGCGTCTGGGCGGGGCACCAGGCTCGCAATACCCATGCTGAGCGTGATCACGGGGGCCGTGGGTGAACTGGAGTGGTCCAGGGCTGCGTCGCGCAGGCTGTCCATGCAGCGCTGCGCCACTACGGTGGCATCTGCCAGAGCCACGTCTGGCAGCAGCAGCACAAACTCTTCGCCGCCGTAGCGGGCGGCCACCTCGTCGGCTCGCCGGGTCATGGCTTGCAGCAACTGGGCCACTTTACGCAGGCATTCGTCCCCCGCCAGGTGTCCGTAGTGGTCGTTGTAGAGCTTGAAATGGTCGATGTCGATGAGGACCACCGCCAGCGGCATCTGGTTGCGGCCACAGCGTGCCCATTCGGTGGCGAGGCGTTGGTCAAAGCGGCGGCGGTTGCCAATGCCGGTTACCCCGTCGGTGCTGGACAGCAGCGCCAGCTGCGCGTTGGCCGCGGCCAGTTCCTGCTCTTTGCGCACCAGCTGGGTGACATCGGTCCGCACACCTGCAATGCCGCCCTGGGGGGTTCGGCGCTCGTCGGCCTGCACCCACCGGCCTTCGGGCAGGCGTTGCAGCACCGAGTGTTGGGCCGCATGGTGGGCTGCCACGCGCTGCACCAGCCACCGCTCTTCGTTGCCTATAGCGTCCAGGTACTGCCCGCGTTCCACGCCATAGCGCGCGATCTGCTCGAACGTGCTTCCGGGCACGATCATCGGTGCCGAGATGGGGTACAGGCGCCGGTACTGCGCGTTGCACACCACCAGCTTGTCGTCGGCGTCGAACAGCGCAAAGCCTTCAGGCAACGACTCCACCGCATCTTGCAGCAACTGGCGCGCTTGCTGGGCAGCGTCCTGGGCGGCCTCCAGCGCCTGGCGTTGCTCGATCAGGTCGGTGATATCGAGGCGCACCGCTACCACATAGTTCTCGGGGGTGCGGGTTTCGTAGATGTTGATCCAGCGCCCGTCGGCCAGCCGCTGCACCAGGTTGGATGTGCGGCTGCCGTGCTCAGACAGGCGCTCGGCAATCCATGCCTCTTCGCGGCCGTGGGCCGAAGGCACCAGCCCCCGCTGCACCGAATGGCGCAGGATGTCGGCAAAGTGCTTGCCCAGGTGCTCCGTGTAGTCCATGTGTGGGTACATGCGCGTGAGCTGCTGGTTGTACAGAACCAGCCGGTCCTGCTCGTCAAAGATCTCGATGCTGACGGGCAGGGCCTCTACGGCGCGCTCCAGCAACTGGCGGATGCGCTGGCTTTCCTGGCGGGCTTCCTCAACCTTCTGGCGCTGCTCGATCAGGTCGCTGATGTCCAGCCGCACCACCACAGTCATGCCAGACGGGGTGCGTTTCTCGTGCATGTGCATCCATGCGCCGTTGGGGTAGTGACGTACCTCGGGGCCGGGCCGGTGGCCGCGCAGCGCCATCTCGTGCGCCAGCCACAGCTCTTCCTGTCCGCGCGCTTCTTCGGGAATGCCGTGTTTCAGGCCCTCGCGCAGCAGTTCTTCGTACGTTTTGCCGAGTGACGTCTGCACGGGCAGATGTGGTCGCAAATTGGCCATGAAACTGTTGCAAAGCACCAGCCGGTCATGCTCGTCATAAATGTCGAGGCCCGCAGGCATGGCATCCACCGCTTCGCGCAGGCGGCGTTCGGCGCGCTCGGCGTCGTCCAGCGCCTGTTTCAGCGCGCGCTCCTTGTGCACGGTGTCGGTGATGTCGGATCGCAGCACCACCACGCCGCCACCGTCCAGGTTGCGCTCGGTGATGTGCATCCAGCGGTCGCCGCGCAGTTCTTGCACTTCAGGCCCGGCCGGGGAGCGGTGGCGCGCCATGCGGCCTGCCAGCCAGGCTTCGGTGTCCTGCAATGCCGCGGTGATTTCGCCCGATTCCGCAGCACGGCGCAGCACGTCTTCAAACCGGGTGCCGTACTCCACCGGCATGGTGGTGCCCGAAACCACCTCGCGGTATTGGGCATTGCACAGCACGAGGCGATCTTCAGCGTCGTAGATGGCCAGCCCGTCCGGCAGGATGTTGAGGGTCGCACTGAGCTGTGTACTCGCCCGCTGGGCATCCTGCTGCGCCGTGCTGGCTGCGGCGCGAAGTGCAGCGGCGTTCTGCGACAGCCGCCGCCACAAAAGGCCCATCACCACCAGACCAAGCCCCGCTGCTGCCAGGGCCGTGCGGACTACAAGGGGAAGCGCCTGGCTGGCCAGGGCCCACACCAGCAGCCCCAGACCGCCCGCACCGCACAGCGCCACCACGGGCAGCGCCAGAGGGTGTTCGCGGTGTGGGGCGGGGTTCATTGTGCGGGGCATCCCCAAGTGGCGGTCGCCGGACTTTCTTGATTGCAGAGGGAGGGGCTCCTCATTGGCACCGCTGTGGTGCAAAACGTCGCAAGGAGCGCTCGTTCCTTGAACAGGTTGTCAGAAAGTCTAGCAGTGGTATCTGATTTCTCATATCCGGAAATGCCGGGAAGGCGCAAACGCCCTAGACTGCGGGTCCGTTCCCGCCTGTCTGTCGTTCCCCCCCTTTTTTTCTACTGGAGAAACCCGATGCTCAATGACGACCTTCATTCCGACACCGTGGCGTTGGTGCCCGGCCGCACCACCGAAGCGGGCGCCACCCGCCGCACTGCACTGCAGGCCGCGCTGGGCCTGGGGTATGCCGCAGCTGCTGCGCCGGTGATGGCCCAGACCGCCATTGCCACACCGGCCGACGGCCTGACGGTGGGCGAGGTGAGCTTTACGGTCAACGGCTTTAAGGTGCCCGCCTACCGCGCGGCGCCTGCGGGCAAGACGGGCCTGCCCGTGGTGCTGGTGATCCAGGAAATTTTTGGCGTGCACGAATACATTGCCGACACCTGCCGCCGTTTTGCCAAGGCGGGCTACCTGGCCATTGCCCCCCAGTTGTATGCGCGCCAGGGCGACCCGGCCAGCTACACCGAAATCGCCAAGCTGCAGGCCGAACTGGTCTCTAAAGTGCCCGATGCGCAGGTAATGGCCGACCTGGATGCCGCTGTGGCGTGGGCCGCTGCCAATGGCGGCGACGCAGCACGCGTGGGCATCACCGGGTTTTGCTGGGGTGGCCGCATCACCTGGCTGTATGCCGCGCATGGTCCCGTCAAGGCGGGTGTCGCCTGGTACGGTCGCCTGGTGGGCCAGGCCAGTGCACTCACGCCCAAGCACCCGGTGGACATCGCACCCATCCTCAAGGCGCCCGTGCTGGGCCTGTATGGCGAAAAAGACACCGGCATCCCTCTTGACACGGTTGATAAGATGAAAGCTGCCCTGGCCAGTGGTTCGCCACAGGCCAAGGCTTCGGAGTTTGTGGTGTACCCCGACGCGCCCCATGCCTTCCATGCCGACTACCGCGCGAGCTTCCGCAAGGAAGCAGCCGAAGACGGCTGGAAGCGGGCCCTGGACTGGTTCAAAAAAAACGGCGTGGTCTGACCGACTGCGATACCGGCCTGGCGGTGAGTGCGCCGCCCGCAGCCGCCCCGCACTGTGGGGCGGCTTTTTTTGGTTCTGTGGCGGGCGTGGCGAGGGGGATGGAAATATGAATAAAAATGGCCTACAGGGCTTATCTATAAAGCGCAAGAAGCTATGACTTTGGTAGCAATCATTCTGGCCACTTTGGCCGCGGGTATTGGCAGCGTGTGGCTGGCCGCACTGCTGATGCGCATGGGCCTGGGCGGGCGGTCCGGCAGCGTGGGCCCCCAGCATCTGCTGAGCCTGGCGGCGGGCGCCTTGCTGGCCACGGCCTTCATGCATCTGTTGCCCGAGGCGTTTGAAAGCCAGGCCAGCGCACACGACCTCTTTGCGACGCTGCTGGTCGGCGTGGTGTTCTTCTTTCTGCTGGACAAGGCCGAGCTGTGGCACCACGGTCATGAGCACAGCCACGCTGAGCCTGCCAAGCCGGAGCACGGACACGACCACGCGCATGCGGACGAAGGCCATGACCACGGCCATGATCATGGCCACGCGCACCACCATCAGCACGGCCCGCGCGCGGGTGGCTGGGCTGTGCTGACCGGCGACAGCGTGCATTGTTTTGGCGACGGCATCCTGATTGCATCGGCCTTCATGGCCGACTTCCGCCTGGGGGTGATTGCCGCCGTGTCGGTACTGGCGCACGAGGTGCCCCACCACATGGGCGACTTGGTGGTGCTGCGCCAGAGCAGCCCCAACCGGCGCATGGCACTGGTCAAGGTGTCGCTGGCCGGCGCGGTGACGGCGCTGGGCGGGCTGCTGGGCTACTTTCTGGTGGGGCAGCTGGAGGACTTTCTGCCGTACTTTCTGGCCGTGGCGTCCAGCAGCTTCATCTACGTGGCGCTGGCCGACCTGATCCCGCAGCTGCAAAAACGCCTGACGGCCCGCGAAACCGTGGTACAGATCGCGTGGCTGGTGGCGGGTATGGTGGTGGTGACGTTGGTCAGCGGCGTCGCGCACGCGCATTGAGGCCCTTGGCCTGTTGAGGGACGATGGTTGAGGGACGCGGCCTTGACCTGGCTCAAGGCCCGCCAGGATGGATCTGTCACTCTGGTGGCATGACCTCTCTTCACGCTGCCACTGTCACCCTGGGCCTGCTGGCGCAGCCCAGCCGATTCCTCTTCTTCACAGGCAAGGGCGGCGTGGGCAAAACATCGCTGTCCACGGCGGCGGCCATTGCACTGGCCGACGCCGGGCGCAAGGTGCTGCTGGTCAGCACCGACGCGGCCTCCAACCTGGACGAAATGCTGGGCGTGCCGCTGTCCAACCAGGCGGTCGCAGTGCCCGGGGTGCCGGGGCTGCACATGCTCAACATCGACCCCGACACAGCGGCCGAGGCCTACCGCCAGCGCGTGCTGGCGCAGCTCGAATCCACCGCCACCGCCGACGAGCGCTCCACCGTGCGCGAACAGCTGTCGGGCGCCTGCACTACTGAGATCGCGGCGTTTGATGAATTTGCAGCATTGCTGGCCAACGAGGGCAGCGTAAGCGGCCAGGGGTTTGACCATGTCGTGTTCGATACCGCGCCCACCGGCCACACGCTGCGGTTGCTGAGCCTGCCCAAGGCGTGGACCGGGTTCTTGGCGGGCAATGATCGGGGGGCGTCATGCCTGGGCCCGCATTCGGGTCTGAAGATGCAGGAAGAGCGCTTCAACGCCGCACTGGCCGCCCTGAGCGATCCGGCCCTGACCACTGTGGTGCTCGTCACCCGACCTGACCCGCGCCCTATGCAGGAGGCCGCGCGCACCGCGCAAGAGCTGCGTGCGCTGGGCCTGGCCAACCAGCGGCTGGTTATCAACGGCGTGTTCCACGCCAGCCAGCCGGGCAGGGACGCGGTGGCCGATGCCATCGAAGCGCTGGGCCGCGAGGCCTTGGCCTCCATACCCGACACCTTGGCTGCATTGCCCCGCGATGAAGTGCCCCTGCGCGCTTTTGACACGGTGGGTTTGCCCGCGCTCAGGGGCTTGCTGGGCGGCGGCGTTGCGTCCACTTCAGCCGCATCGTCTCCATCTTCTGCCCTTCCAGACCACCCTCTGCAGGCAGCGCCTCTGGCCGCCATGGTGGATGCGCTGGCGGCCAAGGGCCACGGGCTGATCATGGTGATGGGCAAGGGCGGCGTGGGCAAGACCACCATCGCCGCCGCGCTGGCCGTGGGCCTGGTGCAGCGCGGGCACGCAGTGCACCTCACCACCACCGACCCGGCCGCCCATGTGCAAGGCCAGCTTGACGGCAGCTTGCCGGGGCTGAAGGTAGGGCGCATCGACCCACGGGCCGAAACATCGGCCTACATCGACAAGATCATGACCACGCGCGGCAAGGCGCTGGACGACGCGGGCCGCGCGCTGTTGCTGGAAGACCTGCAGTCGCCCTGCACCGAAGAGGTGGCTGTGTTCCACGCCTTCAGCCGCGTGGTGAACGAGGCCCGCAGCGCCTTTGTGGTGCTGGACACGGCGCCCACCGGCCACAGCCTGCTGCTGATGGACGCGACCGGCGCCTACCACCGGCAGATGACGCAGCAGTACGACGGCAGCGCCAACGCCAAACACATCATCACGCCGCTCATGCGCCTGCAGGACGCTGACATGACCCACGTGGTCATCGTCACGCTGCCCGAAGTCACGCCCGTCAGCCAGGCCGCTGCCCTGCAGGACGACCTGCGCCGCGCACACATCGAGCCCTGGGCCTGGGTCATCAACAAAAGTGTGGCCGCCACCGGCACCAGCGACCCGCTGCTGCAGGCCCGCCTGGTGGGCGAGCGCCAGCAGGCAGCGCGCATTGCCAACGGCTTGGCGCAGCGCACCTATGTATTGCCCTGGTTGCCTACGCCGCCGGTGGGTGTGGCTGCGCTAGGAGCGTTGGTGGCGCCGGACGTGGTGTTGGGGTGAAACCCTCCGAACAGCAGCAGGCGGGTGTCGGTGTACTTCAAAATTCATAGCTACTAGCGCTTGATGGATAAGCGCTAGAGGCCAAAAAGGCTTAAATTTTCGGAGTCAGAGGCTGAGAGTTTTTTAGCCGAGCCGGGGCGTTTTGGCGTGCAAGGCGGGCATGGATAAAAGACTCTCAGCCTCTCAGGCAGCACAACGGCTGGGCTGCCGCGCCGCGTCTGCGCGGGTGTTCAGCGCGCCAACTCTTCCCGTACTGCTGCGAGTTGGCGGCGCGACACGATCAGCAGCTCGGTCGACCCCTGCAACCGCACGGCCCAGCCTTCGCCCTCTTCAGGGTCGTAGTGCTTTTCCAGCGCGCGCAGGGCGCGGCGGGCCACCAGGGCGTTGCGGTGGATGCGCAGGAAGCGCGGGGCAAACCGGGTTTCCAGGTCGCTCAGCGCGCCGTCCATGATGTAGCTGCGTGTGGCGGTGCGCACGGTCACGTACTTTTGCTCGGCTTTGAAGTACAGCACCTCGGCCAGCGGCAGGCGCTCGGTGCGGCCCCGGTCCTGGATCAGCAGGGCGTCACCGTCTTGCGCGCTGGGTGCGGTGGTCGGCAGGGGCGCGCGGGTGCCGCGCTGCACCTTGGCCAGCGCCTGCTGCAGGCGCTCGCGGCGCACGGGCTTGGTGAGGTAGTCCACGGCATCCAGCTCAAACGCACTCACTGCGTGGTCGGCATGCGCCGTCACGAACACCACGGCAGGGGGCTGTGGCAGGGTCTGCAGCGTGTGCGCCAGGGCCAGCCCGTCTTGCCCGGGCATGTGGATGTCGAGCAGCACCAGGTCAAACGCGCGCCCGCCGGTGGGGCCCAGCAGGGCCATGGTCTCGGCAGCGTTGGAGGCCTCGGCGACCGTGGTGCGGTGGGTGTCTGCGCAGTCGGCCAGCAGGGTGCGCAGGCGGCTACGGGCCAGGGCTTCGTCGTCAACGATGAGGATGTTCATGGTCGGGTAGGGATGTGTCTGCGGAAGCGGCGGGGTTCATCACGACCCCGCGGCGCGGGGTGTCGCTGCGGCGCCGGGAGTTGCCGCTGCGCTGGTCGCGGGTTCTGCCGGGGGCGGACCGGCGGGGTTTGGTGTCGGCGGCGGGCAGGGTGATGCGCACCTGGTACAGGCCGTCCAGCACACCCGCCGTGAACTCGCCCTGCACATCGTGCAGCAGCGCCAGCCGTGCGCGCACATTGGCCAGTGCAATGCCGTGGCCTTTGGTGGATGGCTCGTCGCCGTTGCCGTTTTTGGCGTCCTTGGGCGGCAGGGTGTTGGTGATGCGTATCACCACGCGGCTGCCGCGCAGCTCGGTCAGCACCCGCAGCTTGCCGCCGCGCGCGCTGGGCTCCACGCCGTGCTTGACGGCGTTTTCGACCAGCGGCTGCAGCAGCAGCGGGGGCAGGCGGGCGCTGTCGGTGCGCGGGTCCAGGTTCCACTGCACCTGCAGGCGCGACCCAAAGCGCACCTGCTCAATCGCCAGGTAGCGGCGCGCCAGCGTGATCTCTTCGGCCAAGGTCACCGATTCGCCTTGCTCGATGAGCGCGTGGCGAAACAGGTCGGACAGGTCTTCCAGCAGCGACTCGGCCTTGGCAGGCTCTTCACGCACCAGGGCGATGGCGCTGTTGAGGGTGTTGAACAAAAAGTGCGGACGAATGCGCGACTGCAACTCGGTCAGGCGCGCCGTGGTGGCCGCCGGGGTGCGCCCCCGCGCACGCAGTACCAGGGCTGCCACCAGCAGGGCGGCCAGCAGGGCGCCGGTGGCCGCGCTGGCCAGCCAGGGCGGCGATGCGGCTGCGCCAACCAGTGCGAGCATGGCGCAGGCATAGGCGCCGGCCAGCGCGCCCAGCACTACGCCCGCCACATATTGCTGCGCCATCGACAGGCGCTGCAACAGGGTTTTGAGACTGCAGGCGGTGATCAGCCACACCAGCGTGGCGGGCAGTGCGCCCCCCGTCAGCAGCGCCAGGCTGGCCAGCCACTCAACGGGTGTGGCAGACCCGTACATCGCGCCCACGCCCAGCACCAGCTCCACAAACAGCACGGCGCGCAGCACCACGCCCACCTGGCACGCATCAAATACCAGCGCCCGGCCCCGGGGAGGCTGGCCCCCAGGCCCACCGCCAGCGGCAGCCCGCACGCTGCGCGCAGAGCCCTCTTTCAGGGCGGAATCCGGCAGCGGGGGCTGGGTCGATAAAATTTGGGTGTTTTGCATTGCGGCATCCGGGCAGTCCGGGTGTCTGAACCACCGGATTATTGCCCTCCTATGTCCAAAGCCCAAGCCACCAGCGCCGACTCTGCGCCATCCCACAACCAGCTCGACACCAAGTCCCAGGCCTGGTCTGCGCTGTTTTCCGAGCCCATGAGCGATCTGGTCAAGCGCTACACCTCCAGCGTGTTCTTCGACAAGCGCCTGTGGCAGGCCGACATTGCAGGCAGCCTGGCGCACGCCGAGATGCTGGCAGCGCAGGGCATCATCGGTGCCGATGACCACGCCTCCATCCAGCGCGGCATGGCGCAGATCACCTCCGAGATCGAGTCCGGCGCGTTCGAATGGAAGCTGGACCTGGAAGACGTGCACCTCAACATCGAGGCTCGCCTGACCCAGCTGGTGGGCGATGCCGGCAAGCGCCTGCACACCGGCCGCAGCCGCAACGACCAGGTGGCCACCGACGTGCGCTTGTGGCTGCGCGGCGAGATCGACCTGATCGGTGATTTGCTCAAGGAACTGCAGGTGTCGCTGGTGGATGTGGCCGAGCAGAACGTCGAGGTGATCCTGCCCGGCTTCACCCACCTGCAAGTGGCCCAGCCCGTGAGTTTTGGCCACCACATGCTGGCCTATGTGGAGATGTTCAAGCGCGATGCCGAGCGCATGGCCGACGTGCGCCGCCGCACCAACGTGCTGCCGCTGGGCAGCGCGGCCTTGGCAGGCACCACCTACCCGCTGGACCGCGAGCGCGTGGCCAAGACGCTGGGCATGGTGGACGCGAGCGGTGCTCCCATGGTGTGCCAGAACAGCCTGGACGCCGTGAGCGACCGCGACTTCGCCATCGAGTTCACCGCCGCCGCCAGCCTGTGCATGGTGCACGTGAGCCGCCTCTCTGAAGAACTCATCATCTGGATGAGCCAGAACTTCGGCTTCATCAAGATTGCGGACCGCTTCACCACGGGCAGCTCCATCATGCCGCAGAAGAAGAACCCCGACGTACCCGAACTTGCGCGCGGCAAGACCGGCCGCGTGGTCGGCCACCTCATGGGCCTGATCACCCTGATGAAGGGCCAGCCCCTGGCCTACAACAAGGACAACCAGGAAGACAAGGAGCCGCTGTTCGACACCGTGGACACACTGAAAGACACGCTGCGCATCTTTGCCGAGATGGTGGGCGGCCAGCTGAACCCCGCCACGGGCCAAAAGGAAGGCGGCATCACCGTGAACGCGCAGGCCATGGAGCAGGCCGCCCTCAAGGGCTACGCCACGGCCACCGACTTGGCGGACTACCTGGTGAAAAAAGGCCTGCCCTTCCGCGACGCGCACGAAACCGTGGCCCATGCGGTGAAGGCGGCCACCTCGCACGCGTGCGACCTGTCGGAGCTGCCTTTGACGGTGCTGCAGGGCTTTCACCCCGCCATCGAGAAGGATGTGTACGAGTGCCTGAGCCTGCGTGGCTCGCTCAACGCCCGCAACACGCTGGGAGGTACGGCTCCGGCCCAGGTGCGCGCACAGCTGGCTCGGCACCGGCTGCGGTTGGCCTGATTCTTGCGCCGACTCGAGCACATCCCATCTGGAGCCTTTGCCATGATCCCATCGCGTCGCAGCCTGCTTTCCCGTCTCTTGCGCACCAGCGCCTTTCTGGGGGCCGCGCTGACCGTGGGGCTGGCGTCGGCGCAGTCGGGCAAGCCCATACGCCTGCTGGTGGGCTTCCCACCGGGCGGAGGGTCGGACGCCATTGCGCGGACCTTGTCCGAAAAGCTCAAGGACGAACTGGGCGTGCCCGTGGTGGTAGAGAACCGGCCCGGCGCGGGCGGGCAGATCGCGGCGCAGGCGCTCAAGGCTGCAGCGCCCGACGGCACCACGCTGTTCATCACGCATGACCACACCATTTCCATCCTGCCCCAGGTGGTGAAGAACCCCGGCTATGACCCCGTGCGCGACTTTGCGCCCGTGGTGGGGTTTGCCACGTTTGTGAATGCGTTTGCGGTGTCGGGTGGCACGCCCGCCAAGTCGTTCACCGACTATGTGGGCTGGGTCAAGACAGCGGGTGGCGGCAGAGGGGCGGTGGGCATTCCAGCGCCCGCGTCCACGCCAGAGTTTCTGGTCAAGCTGATTGGGCAAAAGTACCAGCTGGACCTGGTGTCCGCACCGTACCGGGGCAGCGCGCCCATGATGGCGGACATGCTGGGCAACCAGATCGGTGCAGGGGTTGCGTCGGTGCAGGACTTCATCGAGAACCACAAGGCAGGCAAGGTGCGGGTGGTGGGCGTGCTGGGCACCAAGCGCCAAGCGGCCATGCCCGATGTGCCCACCTTTGACGAAATGGGCCTCAAGGGTTTTGAAGACCTGCCGTATTACGGCATCTACGCGCCCACTGGCACACCGCAAAAGTTCATTACCGACTTCTCCAATGCCATGGCCAAGGTTGTTGCCATGCCCGATGTGCGCGATCACCTCACGGCCATGGGGCTCACCGTGGGCCACATGTCGCCCCAGCAACTGGCCGCGCGCCAGCAGGCTTACACCGACGCCTGGGCCAAGATCATCAAGACCAGCGGGTTCGTGGCGCAGTGAACATCGGGTGGAGCTGAACGGTGCTGCTCGGCGCAGCCCCGTCATGCCACCGTTAAATCGCTGAACCTCCAAGCCGGTTTCTGTCGTACGCTCCCGCCATGCCCCCACGCCATCTGCCTGCCAACTGGATACACCACCGACTGCTGCCGCTGGCGGCGGGGCTTTGCAGCAGCACGCTGGCTGCCGTTCTGGCCTGGGTGGTGATCGATATCTCCCACAACAAGGCCCGCACCGAGATCACGGCGCAGGCGCAAAGCCACCTGCTGCAGATCCGTGACCGGCTGGACCGGCAACTGCAGAGCACTTTGTCGGTGCCCGAAACGGTGGCCGCCTTTCTGGCGGCCCAGGGCAGCATGACCCCCGAGATCTTTTCCACGGTGGTCGGGCGCCTGCTGGAGCATCAGCGCAACATCCGCAACCTGGCCCTGGCGCCGGACAACGTCATCAGCGACATCTACCCGCGCCTGGGCAACGAGCGCGCTTTGGGGCTGCGCTACCTGGACAACCCGCAGCAACGCGGCGCCGTGGAGCGCGCCATCCAGACGCGCCGCACTGTGGTGGCGGGGCCGATTCCGCTTGTACAGGGCGGTCTGGGCATCATCAGCCGCACGCCGGTGTTTTTGGCCCACCCTCCTGGGCGGGCGCCGGTGGATGGGCCCAAGTACTGGGGCATTGTGTCGCTCACGGTCAATGCCGACACGCTGTTTGCGGACGTGGGGCTCACCACCGAGCAGATGGGTTTTCAGATTGCCGCGCGGGGCCTGGACGCCACGGGGTCACAGGGCGCGGTGTTCATCGGGCGGCCTCAGATTTTTGACGAGTCCCCGGCCACGCTGGATGTGCCCCTGCCGGGCGGCGGCAGTTGGACCCTGGGTGCCGTGCCCACCGGTGGCTGGGCGGCCGCAGGCCGCGCGCCGGCGCTGGTTGTGATGCTGTCATACGCCTTTGCGCTGGTGGTGGGCTTGCTGAGTGCGCGGCTCATGCGTGCACACCAGCAGGTGTTGGCCCTGGCCACGCACGACCGGCTTACCGGGCTGCCCAACCGGCGTTTGTTTGAAGACCGCATTTCGCAGGCCATGCTGGCTGCCCACCGCGACCACCGCGCAGGCGCCTTGCTGCTGGTGGACCTGGACGGCTTCAAGGCTGTGAATGACGACCTGGGCCACGCAAGCGGCGACCAGGTGCTGGTGCGTGCCGCACAGCGCCTTGCGGGCATTGCGCGCGCCAGCGACACGGCTGCGCGGCTGGGTGGCGATGAGTTTGCACTGGTGCTCAACGTGGTGGAGTCGCCCGATGCCGCGATGGACGCTGCCCAGCGGGTGCTGGCCTCGCTGGCCTCTCCCATCGGGCTGGACAACGGCCAACACGTGCTGATTGGCGCCAGCATCGGTGTGGCCCTGTTCCACGGGCACGCGGTGGAGTCCCTGCCCGCGCTGATGGACCGCGCCGACCGCGCGCTCTATGCCAGCAAGCGCAGTGGCAAGGGGCTTGCCACCTTCGCTGAGGCATCGGGGGCTACCGGAGACCTGGGGGACGCTGGCATGGCGCGTGCGCCGTCGGCCGCTACTGCCACCGCGCCGGCCAGCCCTCCGCGTGCGCAGGGCTGATCGTCCTCGTTCCTTTGGGCGCCTGCACGGTTACAGCATGGCCGTGCGCTGCTGTTCAGCGCGTGATGCGCCAATGGCGGTCTCCACATTCTTAACCTCTTCAGGGGGTGGCAACACAGCAGGCATGCCCAGCGCTTCAATGGACAGCTCTCGGCACCAGCCCTTGGTGTGATAGAGGTGGTGGTCCTCGTCCTGCTCCACCGCCTCGTGGGCCTGTTTCAGCGCCTTGCCGATGTCTCCGGTGGCCACTTCGGCCACCTTGCCCAGCAGCTCCCAGTTGGCGTGGTCCTTGGTTTCAGCGTGCACCACACATTCGCAGGCCACCAGCTGGGCGGCTGCGGGTTTGCCGCCCTTTTGCGCCAGTTCCATGGCTTTCACCAGCGACTCGCCGATGTGTTTGACCACCGCGCGCGTGGGTGTCTGCATGTCCGGGTCCAGCCCCAGGGTGTCGCACAGGCTGCGCACCACGTTCTGATGGGTCAGGGTTTCTTCCAGATATTCCTCCCACTCCTTCTTCAGGTCGGGATTGATGGCGCAGGCGATGGCGGTGCGGTAGACCTGCTCGCCGCCGAGTTCGGTCTCCATCATCTGGATGACCAGGTCGTTGAGTTGTTGGCTGTCATAGCGGGCTTTGGACATCATGGGTCTCCTGGGTTGCCTTGGTTGATGAAAGAACAGGTAGAAAACAACTCATGCCAGCGTGCGCACCTTGGGCTCGCGGTCCCATTGGCGGGTTTGCGCGGCGGCGATAAAGCCCTGCGCGTCGGCCGGGTCCACCACGCCTGCGTCGGGCTCAATGCCACCGGCCTCCAAAATGGCCCGGGTGCCTTTGCAGGCAGCAATCGCCTTCAGGTGGCCAAACGCATCGCGGAACCAGTCCACCGCCGCAGCCTCCTTGGCCAGCACGGCACCCATGTCGGGCGACAGCACCGACGCCACCGCGTCAAACACCACCGACGGCGTACCTGCCAACTGTCCATCGGCGGGCAGCAGGGTGCCGTCCTTCAGCACCGCCCCACCCACCTTGGGCGACACGATCTTGACGGTGACTCCCACCTTTTCCAGCGCCTTGCGCAGGTTAGCGACCGAGGTGCCGTTGGAGCCATCGGCCACCAGAATGCCGATGCACCGCCCCTGCAGCGTGGGCTTCATGCGGTCGATGATGCGCAGCGCGGGCGACAGGGCCAGGTCCTGCACCGGCTCGGCCGTCTGCGGCGCAGGCGGCAGAGCCTGCATGCCCAGGCCGTTGGCCACGCGCTGGGCCAGGTCCGCGTCCACGTGCTGCAGGTGGCCCACAACGGCTTCACGCACGTGCACGGTGGCTACTTTCGATAACTCGAACACCAGGGCTGACGCCATGTGCGCTTGCTCCAGCGGGCTTTGGCTGCGAAAGAACATGCGTGCCTGGCTGTAGTGGTCGGCAAAACTCTCGGGGCGCACGCGGCCCTTCACACCGTCGTCGGCCTGCGCAAAGTGCCGGAAGCCTTGTGCTTGTGATGCACGCGGCGTGTCGTTCTGCAAGCTGCTGGGCTCGTAGTTCACGCGGCCTTTGGGCACCTGCATTTGCATGTGTCCATCGCGCTGCATGTTGTGGAACGGGCACTTGGGCGCGTTGATCGGAATCTGCGCAAAGTTGGGCCCGCCCAGGCGCGACAGCTGCGTGTCGAGGTACGAGAACAAACGGCCTTGCAGCAGCGGGTCGTTGCTGAAGTCGATGCCCGGTGGCACGTTGGCAGGGCAAAAAGCCACCTGCTCGGTCTCGGCAAAAAAGTTGTCGGGCCAGCGGTTGAGCACCATGCGGCCGATGGGCTGCAGCGGGATCAGCTCTTCAGGGATGAGCTTGGTGGGGTCCAGATGGTCGAACGGGAAGCGCTCGGCGTCCTCCTCGGTGAACAGCTGTACCGACAGCTCCCATTCAGGGAAGTCACCTGCCTCGATGGACTCGAACAGGTCGCGGCGATGGAAGTCGTTGTCGGCCGCCTGCAGCTTCAGGGCCTCATCCCACACGGTGGATTGAATGCCCAGCTTGGGGCGCCAGTGGAACTTCACAAACGTGCTCTCGCCCGCCGCGTTCAACAGCCGGAAGCTGTGCACGCCAAAACCTTCCATCGTGCGCAGGCTGCGCGGGATGGTGCGGTCGCTCATCGCCCACATGATCATGTGCATGGTCTCGGGCATCAGCGAGACAAAATCCCAGAACGTGTCGTGGGCGCTACCCGCTTGCGGAAATCCCCGGTCAGGCTCCATCTTCACCGCGTGCACCAGGTCCGGGAACTTCATCGCGTCCTGGATGAAGAACACCGGGATGTTATTGCCCACCAGGTCCCAGTTGCCTTCGGGCGTGTAGAACTTGACGGCAAAACCGCGCACATCGCGCGGGGTGTCTACCGACCCGGCGCCGCCCGCCACAGTCGAAAAACGCGTGAAGACGGGCGTTTGTGTGCCCACCTCGGTCAGTACCTTGGCGGTGGTGTATTGCTTGAGCGAATGCGTCAGTTCAAAAAAACCATGGGCGGCCGAACCGCGCGCGTGCACGATGCGCTCTGGAATGCGTTCGTGGTCAAAGTGGGTAATCTTCTCGCGCAGGATGAAGTCTTCCAGCAGCCCAGGGCCGCGCGGGGACGAGCGCAGCGAGTTCTGGTTGTCTGCCACCGGGATACCCTGCTGCGTGGTCAGCACCGGGTGTTTGCCACCGGCTTGCTGCTGCAGTTCGCCTGCATTGCCGCGGTAGGTTTCAGCCTGGGTGGAAGAGGGCGATGCAGACGGCGATTTTGATGCCGCGCCGCGCGAGGTGGGGGTTCGTGCCATGGGCGCTCCTGAGGGGTTCTGGGGTATGAATGAAGACAAGCCAACATCGTTGGCCCGCAGCACCAAACCCGGGGTAGGACGCAGCCCCATCTGCGCGTGGTCGCCTGAGCAAAAGTACCCGAAGCACGGAACACGGGCGGGTTCCGGCGGCTGCTACGCTATCGCCCTCTCGCTGCCTGGAAAGGACCTTGAACGGGTTCATTCTTTTGGTGGCTGTTGCCGCCCTTGCCAGACTGATCCATGTTCTACGCCATCCCCCTCGAACACCGCCCCAGCTGGCGCAACCCACCGTGGATGACGGTGTTGCTGATCCTGGTCAACATGATGGTGTTCTGGGGCCCCCAGCGCAGCGAAGAAAACGCCCGCGACCGCGCCGCCACCTTCTACGTGGCCAGCCCCTTGCCCGCCATCGAAGTACCGCGTTTTGTGGCCTGGCTGGAGGAAACCGGCGACAAACACCTCAAGCAGGCGCGGGCCCTGCAAAAGGCGGGCAACCACCGCATGCTGCTGCGCTGGATGGAGCAGGAAGACGACTTTCAGCAGCGCGTGAAAGCCCCGGGCTTCATGCCACAGGAAGACCCGCAGTACGCCGACTGGAAAACCGCCCGCAGCCAGTACGAAGCGCGCCTGCCCGCGCCGTTCACGCGCAAGTGGGCACAAAGCTACGCCAAGGACGCCGAGCCCGATCCCGTCACCTGGCTTACCGCCACGTTTTTGCATGGCAGCACCGGGCACCTCATTGGCAACATGGTGTTTTTGTTTCTGTTCGGCTTTTCGGTGGAGCTGGCTCTGGGGCGGGGTTGGTACCTGGCGTTCTATCTGCTGGGCGGCCTGGGTGGGTCGCTGTTGGCGGGCTGGGCCTATGCGGGCACGGGCAGCTATGGCCTCGGGGCCTCAGGCGCCGTGTCCGCGCTGATGGGCATGTATGCCGTGCTGTACCGGTTGCGGCGGGTGCGGTTTTTTTACCAGCTGTTTTTCTATTTCAACTACGTCACGGCGCCCGCGTTGCTGCTGCTGCCTGCGTGGATTGCGAATGAGTTGCTGCAGCACTGGCTCAGCGGCCAGGGCGTGGCCTACATGGCCCACCTGGGGGGCTTGGTCACGGGTGCATCGCTGATGGCGTTGACCATGCTGCTGCGTAAAAAGCCGCTGGAAGTGCCCGTGACGCAGGACGACGTGAAAGAAGACGATGGCTTTGACGCCCATGTGGCCCATGCCCAGCGCCTGGCGCAAGGAATGCAGTTTGAAAAGGCCCTGTCGCAATGGCGCGCAGCCGCCCAACTGCGCCCACAAGACCAGCCCGCGCTGAGCGCATGGTTCAAAACCGCATCCCTGTGGCCCAACAGCGAAGACTTTCACCGCTCCGCGCGCCGTATCTTTCGCCTGCAAGCCCACGATGCGCAGACGCTTGATTTTCAGCACACCAGCTATTGCACCTACCTGGACAAAGCCAAGCCCGGCGCCCGTCTGCAGCCCGAAGACATGGCCCGCCTGTCACGCCGCTTTGCGCGGGCGCAGCAGTGGGGCGATGCAGAAAAGCTGTTCAACGCGCTGCACAAGACCGCCCCCACGCACCCCGAGCTGGGGGACACGCTGGGCATGCTGGTGTCGGCGCTGTGCCAGGCGGGGCGGCGGGAGCAGGCGGCTGCTTTGGGGCCGCAACTGGAGCAGCTGGCGCCGGGGAGTGCGGCGTTGCGGGGGTTGAGGTAGGAGTGGGAATTTGAATGAAATTGGCTTTGAGCGCTTATCCAGTAAGCGCTAATAGCTATATTTTTGATAGCTTTCCAAGTGCCATGCGGGCTGAGTCTGTTGAAGCCTTGGATCGGTGCGCTGATTTGATTGGCGCCAAGGCTTCGGCAGGCTCAGCCCGAACGGCCTGAAGAAACCTCGAATACCACAAAAACAATAGCTACCAGCGCTTTATTGGAAAGCGCTACAGCCCATTTTCACTCTCAATCCCTGTCACCTTCTGCGGCACATGATTGCGCAGCAGCCACCGCGTCTCCTGCGTCGCTTCCAAATCGGGATACCGTGATTCCAGCGTGGCCAGCACACGCAAGGCCATGTCCGCGCGGTTCATTCCCTGCAGCAGCACGCGGGCAACCAGTTCGTAGGCGGCGGGCACGCTCTCGTGGTCCAGGAAGCGGCGGTCAAACCCCTGCAGCAGGGCGATGGCTTCTTGGGCGTCGTTGGCGCTCCAGGCCGCTTTGGCCAGGTTTAGGGTAGCGGTGGCATCGCGCAGCTCAAACTTCGGGTCTTTGGCGCGGCAGGTCTGGAAGGCTTTGAGGGCTTCGCTGCCGTGGCCCGAGCGCAGCAGCAGCGGGATGTAGCGCAGGCCGTGGTCGAGCAAGGTGGCGGTCTTGTTATCGGACAGCGCCAGCACGCGGTGGTAGCGGCGCTGTGCGGCCACTTCTTCGCCGCGGGTGCGCTGTTCTTCGTAGGCCACGCCCAGGGCGCCCGCCAGATCGCCTGCGGTGATCAGTGCGGCCACTTGCGCATCAATGGCGTCTTGCTCGATGCGGCGCGGGCTGCGACGGTCCACCGGGGGGGCGTCTTCGTCCAGGCCCGCGCCGGGCAGCAGCGCAATGCCAAAGGCCTCGTGGTTCTGGTACATGGCGTAGCCCAGCAGGCTGGCCATGACCCAGGCGAAGTAGATCAGTACCCAGTTGATGATGGGCAGCAAAATCCAGCCACTGAAAACCGGCAGCAGCATGCCCAGCGCGATGAACGTGCCCTGGCTCAGCAGAAAGAGGAACAGGCACAGCAACAGATACGGCCAGCCAATGGTGCGCACGGCGTTCCAGGCATTGGCGGGGTTCAGGGTTTCGGTAAAGCTACAGGTCTGCACCAGCACGATCTGAGTGGCCGGCAGCAAAAAGCACATGGCCAGCCAGGCCAGCGTGCCCAGCGTGGGGCTCAGGCTCTGCAGCCAGCCTACGACGATGGACTGGGCAATCAAGATGGCGAACAGCTTCCAGGGCAGGTTCTTCCAGTCCGGGTCCAGTTCTGAGGGGTAGTCGTCCGCGTTGTAGATACCGCGCGACCCCAGGGCCGTGATCTTGAAGGCGTAACGCGATGCCGCCAGCAGGATGCCGATCTCCACGATGAGGATCGCCAGCGCATCCGGCAAAAAGAAGATCGCCTGGTACAACATGCTGGCAAATGCCAGCAGCAGGCTAACCATCAACGGCTTGGACTGCAGCGGAAAGGCAAAGAAGGTGTTGAGCCGGTGCCAGAAGGGCGCGGGCCGTTTTGCGGGCTGGGCGGCGGTGTCCGTGCCCATAGAACGTGTTGCCATGGTGGTGCTCCCGCCTCCCTGCGCGGGGTGCGCGGCCGTGGCCGCGCTGATTGTTGCGCGGGAGTATAGGCCGCACACATGTGCTCGCATCTGCAGCACTTTCTCACACATTCACGCTCTGGACGGGCGGCTCAAGGTGGCGCCTGAGCGGGTGGATCGGCTACGCTCAGAGCCCTTGCAGGCATGAGCGATAGACAATGAAAACAACACTTTGGGGGAAAGCCCCCGCCGGCACAGTGATGCTGCTGGGCGGGTTGCTGCTGGCCACGCACGCGCAGGCGTTGCAGATCACCAGCTTTTCGCCGCAGGGCGAGGTGGCGCGGGTGCGCCAGGTGGTTACCAAGTTTGATGCTGCGGCGGTGAATTTTGGCGACCCCAAGGCCCCGGCGCCCATCAGCCTGAGCTGCAGCGACGCCGATGCCACCAAGGGCACCGGCCGCTGGACGGGCGAGCGCGAATGGGTGTTCGACTTCGAGCGTGACCTGCCCCCGGGTGTGCGCTGCACCGCCACCGTCAAACCAGGGTTCAAATCGGCCTCTGGCGCTGATCTGACGGGCGCCAAAAGCTATCAATTCAATAGTGGCGGCCCATATGTGCAGAACATCCGGCCCGGCACCTACCAGCAGATCGACGAAGAGCAGTTCTTTGTGCTGCAGCTCAACGGCCCCGCCACGCTGGCCAGCGTGCAGGCCAATGTGTGGTGCACGGCCGAGGGTGTGGGCGAACGCGTGCCAGTGCGGTTGATCGACGGCCCACAGCGCGCTGAAATCCTCACAACCCTGGGCCTGGACAAGCGGGCCACGCAAGACCCTTTGCAGTACGCCACGTTGGCCTGCAACCGCCGCCTCACGTCGGGGTCGCGCATGCAAATTGTGTTCGGCGCAGGGGTGGCCACGCCCAGCGGGGTACCCAACACCGTCGAAAAACGTTTTGACTTCAAGGTGCGCGAGCCCTTCGCCGCCGAGTTCAGCTGCGAGCGTGAAAACGCCCAGGCCGCCTGCCTGCCCATCCGGCCCATGTCGCTGTCGTTCAACGCACCGGTGCCACGCAAGCTGGCCGCAGCCATTCGCCTGAAGTCGCCCAAGGAAACCCTCAAGCCCCAGATCGACGGCAATGCCGAGGGACAGCAACCGGCCGATGCTGACGCGCTGGTCAACAGCGTGCAGTTTGCGGCACCTTTGTCTGAGAACACCGCCTTCACGCTGGAGCTGCCCAAGGACTTCAAGGATGCCTCGGGCCGCCCGCTGCGCAACGCCGACAACTTTCCGCTGAAGGTGTCCACAGGCGGCATGCCGCCGCTGGCCAAGTTTGCGGCCGCACCTTTTGGCGTGGTGGAGCGTTTTGCCGAAGGCCCCGCGGCCGACAAGCCGCCCGCGCTGCTGCCGGTGACGCTGCGCAATGTCGAGGCCGCGCTGCGCGTGCAGGGGCTGCAGCCCGGTGCCGCCCCGGCCCCTGCAGGCAAGGTCAGCACCCTCAAGCCGCGCACCGACGCCGACATCATTGCCTGGTTCAAGAAGGTGCAGCGCTACGACAGCTACGTGGTCAACCGCAAGCAGGCGCGCCAGGATGTGACCGGCCCGCTGCCCCAGGTGCTGGACAACGACAAGGACTATGTGCAGTCGCGCATGCTGTCGCTGCTGGCAGGCAAGGGGGGCGTGAAGACGCTCGATTTACCCAAGCCCGCCAGCAATGACCCGCGCCCGTTCGAGGTGGTGGGCATCCCGCTGTCGCCGGGTTTCCATGTGGTGGAGATTGCCTCGCAAAGGCTGGGTAGCTCGCTGCTCGACGAGCGTCATGGCGACGCTCGCACGATGTATGTGCGCACCTCGGCGCTGGTCACCAACCTGGGCGTGCATTTCAAGCTGGGCCGCGAGAACGCGCTGGCCTGGGTCACCACCCTCGACAAGGGTCTGCCGGTGCAAGGCGCTGCCGTGCGTGTGTCGGACTGCCGCGGCAACGAACTGGCCAACGCCATCACCGACGCACAGGGCGTCGCCCGCATCGAAGGCATCTCGCCCGACCCCAGCCGCTGCAGCGACGGTGGCGACTATGGCGAAGGCGGCAACGCCTACTTTGTGAGCGCCCGCCAGACGGGTGGCGATGGGGTGGAGGACATGGCCTTCACCTGGAGCGACTGGCAGCGTGGCATTGAGCCCTGGCGCTTTAACGTGCCCACCAGTAGCAGCCCCCGCCCCGACGAGCGCGCCCACACCATTTTTGACCGCACCTTGTTCCGCGCGGGCGAAACGGTGTCGATGAAACACGTGCTGCGCTCTGAAACCCGCCAGGGATTTGCGCTGCCCAAAACGCGGCCCGGCACCTTGGTCATCACGCATGTGGGCAGCGGCCAGCAGTTCACCCAGCCGCTGGCCTGGCGCGACACTGCCTCTGGCGGCTTGAGTGCACAGAACACCTTTGCCATTCCGCCCGCTGCCAAGCTGGGGGTGTACCAGGTGGAGCTGCGCAACGAGTCTGGCAGCGAACGCAGCTTCGGCTCGGGCGAGTTCCGGGTCGAAGAGTTCCGCCTGCCGGTGCTCGAAGGGCGTATCACGCCCGCCGACAAAAAAGCGCTGGTGCGCGTGCGCTCGGTGCCCACCGATGTGCAGATCAACTATGTGGCCGGTGGCGGCGCAGCCAATCTGCCGGTGCGCGTGTCCGCCATGGTGCGTGGCAAGACACTGCAGTACAGCGACTACGACACCTTCAGCTTCAACGCCCCGCGCAAGCGCGACCAGTCCAACGCCAGCAGCGACGACGAAGAAGCCACGGCCAGCCAGGATGCGCGCGTGATTGCCGACAAGCTGCCGCTCACGCTGAACAAGGACGGCGCGGGCAAGCTCACCATCGACAACGTGCCCCAGGCTCGCCAGCCCCAAGAGCTGTTGATGGAGGCCACCTACGCCGACCCCAATGGCGAGGTGCAAACCATTCGCAGCACCCAGACACTGTGGCCCGCAGGCGTGGTGGCCGGGGTCAAGACCGAAGGCTGGGTGTCTGCCCGCCAGAAGATCCGTTTCCAGGCACTGGCGCTGCAACACAACGGCAAGCCTGCGGCCGATACATCGCTGCAGGTGCAGGCCATCGCCCGCATCACCACCACCACACGCAAGCGCATGGTCGGCGGCTTCTACAGCTACGACAACCAGACCGAAACCAAGGACCTGGGCACGCTGTGCACCGGCAAGAGCGACGCACGCGGCCTGCTGCTGTGCGAATCCAAGCTCGACGAACCGGGCGAGGTGGAACTGGTGGTGACTGCCACCGACAAGGACGGCAACACCAGCGTGGCGGCCTCGTCGGTATGGGTCACGCGCCAGGGCGAGCTGTGGTTTGGCGGCGAAGACCACGACCGCATCGACCTGCTGCCCGAGAAGAAAAGCTACCAGCCTGGCGAGGTGGCCAAGTTCCAGGTGCGCATGCCGTTCCGCTTTGCCACTGCATTGGTGGCAGTCGAGCGCGAAGGCATCATCGACACGCAGGTGGTGCAGCTCAACGGGCAAGACCCCACGGTCAGCCTCAAGATCCAGCCTGAGTGGGGCCCTAACGTGTACGTGAGCGTGCTGGCCCTGCGCGGCCGCTTGCGTGAGGTGCCTTGGTACAGCTTCTTCACCTGGGGCTTCAAGGCGCCGCGCGAGTGGTGGACATCCTTCTGGTACGAAGGCAAGGAATACCAAGCGCCCACCGCGCTGGTGGATTTGTCCAAGCCCGCGTTCCGCCTGGGCGTGGCCGAGATCCGCGTGGGCACCGCGGCCCACCAGATCGACGTGAAGGTGACCACGGACAAGGAAAGCTATGCCGTGCGTGGCAAGGCGCAGGTCACCATCACCGCCACGCTGCCCGGCGGCAAACCCGCCGCCAACACCGAGGTGGCCCTGGCCGCCGTGGACCAGGCGCTGCTTGAGCTGATGCCCAACACCAGCTGGAACCTGCTCGAATCGATGCTGCAGCGGCGCAGCTGGGGCGTGGAGACCTCGACGGCGCAGATGGAAATCATCGGCCGCCGCCATTACGGCAAAAAAGCCGTGCCCGCAGGCGGTGGCGGGGGCCGGGCACAGACGCGTGAACTGCTCGATACCCTGCTGCTGTGGGAGCCCGCGCTCAAGCTCGACGCCAACGGCCAGGCCAAGGTGACGGTGCCGCTGAATGACGCGCTGACCACCTTCCGTGTAGTGGCCGTGGCTGATGCCGCCACCGGCATGTTTGGCACCGGCAGCGCCAGCATCCGCGCCACGCAAGACCTGCAGATCATCAGCGGCCTGCCGCCGCTGGTGCGCGAGGACGACCAGTTCCGCGCCCAGATCACGCTGCGCAACACCACCAAGACGGCGATGAAGGTCGAGGTGGCGCCGCGCGCCACGCTGCTGGACTTGAAGCCGCAGACCATCGACATCCCGCCCGAAGAAGCGCGTGAAGTCGCCTGGAACGTGACGGCCCCTGCGCAGCTGGCGCAAACGCGCGCCGAATCCATCCTGTGGGAGATCGAAGCCAAGGACACGGTGGGCGGCGCCCGCGATGCGCTCAAAGCCCGCCAGCGCATCATCCCGGCCGTGCCGCTCACGGTGCAGCAGGCCACGCTGGTTCAGGTGGACGGCAGCTTCAACCTGGATGTGAACCCGCCTGCAGATGCCTTGCCCGGCCGTGGCGGCCTCAAGATGTCGTTGCAGCCCAAGCTGGCCGAAGGCCTGCCCGGTGTGCGCGACTGGTGGGCGCGCTACCCCTTTGCCTGCCTCGAGCAAAAGACCAGCAAGGCCGTGGGCCTGCGCGACGGCGCGCTGTGGCAGACCGTGGTGGCGCAGTTGCCCACCTACCTCGACAGCGACGGCCTGGCCAACTATTTCCCGCCGCGCGACGGCGATAGCAACCGGGGCAGCGACACGCTCACGGCCTATGTGCTGGCTGCTACGCATGAAGCGTCGTCCATCAACCCTGCATTTGCATTGCCCGACTCCGCCCGCGCGCCCATGGAACGCGGCCTGATCGCGTTTGTGGAAGGCCGCATCCAGCGCAGCTTCTGGAGCCCCCGCAAGGACCTGGACATGCGCAAGGTGGCTGCGCTGGAGGCGCTCTCGCGCTACGGCAAGGCCCAGGGCCGCATGGTGAGCAGCATCACCATCGCCCCCAACCAGTGGCCCACGCACACGGTGATCGACTGGGTCAACATCTTGAAGCGCGTGGCTGATGTGCCCCAGCGCGACCAGCGCCTGGCCGAGGCCATGCAGGTTCTGCGCAGCCGACTGTCGTTCCAGGGCACCAAGCTCATCTTCAGCACCGAGCAGGACGACTACTGGTGGTGGCTGATGCAAAACGGCGACGTGAACACCGCCCGCCTGATGCTGGCCGTCATGGACGACCCGAGCTGGAAGGACGACATGGGGCGCCTGGCCAACGGCTTCATCAGCCGCCAACAAGCGGGCGCCTGGCACACCACCACCGCCAACCTGTGGGGCGGGCTCGCGCTGGAGAAATTCAGTGCCAAGTTCGAGGCCACGCCTGTCTCCGGCACCACCAAGGCGACCATGAACGGCAACAGTGCCACCGTGGACTGGAGCAAGGTCGAGCGCATCAAGACGACAGACGCCAGCGGCGCCGCACACCAGACCACATGGTTCGGCGCCCCTGCATCGCCGGGCAACTTCAAGAACAACGACATGTTCCTGGCCTGGGGCAAAGCAGGCGGCAAAGAGAACCTGGCGGTAGCCCACCAAGGCCCCGGCAAGCCCTGGCTCACGCTGCAGTCCGTGGCGGCTGTCCAGCTCAAGGCACCCTTTGCTGCGGGTTACGCCATCACCAAGACCATCACGCCGGTAGAGCAGGCCAACAAGTCGCTGCCCGCAGGCCAGTACACGCGCGGCGACGTGCTGCGCGTGACGCTGGAGGTCAACGCCAGCGCCGACATGACCTGGGTGGCCATCACCGACCCCATCCCGGGCGGTGCCACCATCCTGGGCAGCGGCCTGGGCCGTGACTCGGCCATTGCCACGCAGGGCGAGCGCCGCAGCGGCGCGGGCTGGCCTGCGTTTGAAGAGCGCAGCTTCGAGTCCTTCCGCAGCTACTACGAGTACCTGCCCAAGGGCACGGTCAAGATGGAATACACCGTGCGCCTGAACAACGTGGGCGACTTTGCGCTGCCGCCGAGCCGGGTGGAGGCGATGTATGCGCCCGAGATGTTTGGCGAGGCGCCGAACGCGCGGGTCAAGGTCGAAGCGGCGAAGTGATTCGCCGCGCTTTGCCCACCGCCTGTCTGCTTCGCTGGTTGGACCGCCACCCTTACAGCCGCGCACCATGAGCCTCAGTGTCTTTGTCGAACTGCGGTTCTGGGTGCTGGTGGTCTTTTCGGTGGTGCTGCCCGCGGGCATCTACGGGCTGCTGCTGGCCACCCGCTCCATCTCGCGCACGGCGGTGGTGGGCTTTGGCGTTGCGCTGATACTCATCTCGGGCGTGGATGTGTACCTGCTGCAGTCGCTGGCGGCTGTGGCCAAAAGCACGCCCTCACTGGCTGACGACGCGGTGTTCATCTCCGAGCTGTCGATTGCGCTCTACGTCCTGCCTGTGGTGTTTGGCGGCATCGGCGTCAACCTGATATCGCATGTGCTGCTGCGTCACCTGACCGAGGCAGAGAAACGGTTTGATCGGGAGCACCCGGATGAGTGAGCGCTCGTGGCCATTACCCACGGTTGCCAGGTGGCGCGGCGGGCAGGCTGTGCGATGTATTGCTGCATTTTTTATAGCTGCTTGCGCTTTGCCAGCAAGCGCCATCCCCTCGTTTGATGAAGTTCAATCCGACTTCAAGCCGTCTGACACCCTCATCCTCTCCCGCGAAGGCGAGGTACTGCAGCGCCTGCGCACCGATGCCACGGTGCGGCGCGGCCAGTGGGTGCCGCTGGCCGATGTGTCGCCCGCCCTGCGCACGGCCCTGGTGCTGAGCGAGGACAAGCGGTTCTTTGAACACAGCGGCGTGGATTGGCGCGCCGCATCGGCCGCTGCCTGGGGCAATCTGTGGAACCAGCGCACGCGCGGGGCCAGCACCATCACCATGCAGCTGGCCGGTTTGCTTGATGGCGACTGGCGCCAGGGCCCCGGCGGGCGCACCGTGGTGCAAAAGCTGGGGCAGACCGTGGCCGCGCAGGTGCTGGACCGGCGCTGGCGCAAGGACCAGATCCTGGAGGCCTACCTCAACCTCGTGCCGTTTCGCAGCGAGCTGGTGGGCATTGACGCGCTGAGCCGCACGCTGTTTGGCAAGGCGGCGCACGGGCTGGACGACCGCGAGGCGGCGGTAGCCGCCGCCCTGGTGCGCGCGCCCAATGCGCGGCCTGCGCTGGTGGCGCAGCGGGCGTGTGGGGTGCTGCGCGACATGCAGGGCAGCAGCGCTGGCACCGCGCCACGGCGTGCCAAGGGTGCAGGGCAGGCAGCCGCCCCATCGGTGGACTGCGATGCGCTGGACCTGTTCACCACCGCCGCCTTGCAGCGCCGCGCGTTCGACGCGAGCGAGGGCGTGGCGCCGCACTTTGCCCGCTACCTGCTGCGCCAGCGGTTCAAAGATGGGGCCGCTGTGCCCGAACGCGTACCCAGCACCTTGCGCGCGCCGCTGCAGCGGTTTGCCGTGCAGACGCTCACGCAGCACCTGCGCGAGCTGCGGGGCCGCAATGTCGAAGACGGCGCGGTGCTGGTGCTGGACAACGCGACGGGCGCGGTGCTGGCCTGGGTGGGTTCGTCGGGCCAGCTCAGCCAGGCCAGTGAGGTGGACGGCGTGCTGGCGCTGCGCCAGCCGGGCTCCACGCTCAAGCCATTTTTGTACGCGCAGGCGATTGCCGAGCGGCGGCTGACGGCGGCCTCGCTCGTCGATGACTCGCCCGCACACATCGCCACCGCCAGCGGCCTGTACATCCCGCAGAACTACGACCGGCAGTTCAAGGGCTGGGTGTCGGTGCGCACGGCGCTGGCGGCATCGCTCAACGTGCCTGCGGTGCGCACGCTGGTCATGGTCACGCCCGACGCATTCCATCGGCAGCTGGGCGCGGTGGGCATGCCGCTGCGCGAAAGCGGCGATTATTTTGGCTTCAGCCTGGCGCTGGGCAGCCCCGAGGTGCCGCTGCTGCACCTGACCAACGCCTATCGCACGCTCGCCAATGGCGGGCGGGCCAGTCCTGTTGCGGGCACCCTGGCTAACGGTGGATGGCCGAGTGCCGTAGCGTTCTCGGATGTTGCAAAGCCGCGTTTTGCCCCTGCGCTGGACGCCCGCGCCGCCTTCATCGTGGGCGACATCCTGTCTGATGGCAACGCACGCGCCCGCACCTTTGGCACCGACAGCGTGCTGGCCACACGCTTCTGGACGGCCGTCAAAACCGGCACCAGCAAGGACATGCGCGACAACTGGGCGGTAGGCTGGTCCGAGCGCTACACCGTCGGCGTGTGGGTGGGCAACGCCAGCGGTGCCGCCATGCACGACGTGAGCGGCACCAGTGGCGCAGCGCCCATCTGGTCGGCAGTGATGGGCTTTTTGCACGCACGCGAACCCAGCCGCGCGCCCAAGGCACCGGCTGGCCTGGTGCAGGCTGCTGTGCGGTTTGGCCCAGCGCCGATGGTGACTGGCGCGAGCGCTGGCCCCCCGCAACCGCTGGAGGCGGCGCGCCAGGAATGGTTTGTGCCAGGCACCCAGCAAGCCGTATTTGCTATGGATACAGGAGCTTTTAGCGCTTATGGGGTAAGCGCTAGAGGCCAAAAAGACTCAAAGAATGCAGCCACGGCGACCTCTGCGGCCACTGCGGCTACTGCGGCTGCAGCCTTGACAGGCGCGGCTGCCCGCATCACCGCCCCCACGTCTGGCACGGTGATTGCGCTGGACCCGGACATCCCCCCCACGCGCCAGCGCCTGCAGTTCACCGCCACCGGCGACGGCGTGCTGCTGTGGCGCATGGACGGCAAGCCCCTGGGCCGCGGCCCGCGGGTGGCCTGGTTGCCTTGGCCAGGGCGCCATGTGGTGCAAATTACCAACGCCCAGGGCCAGGTGCTCGATGAGATACGGCTGGAGGTGCGCGGCGCGGGTGCAGTCGGCGCTCCACCAAGGGGTGCTGCGCATTGACTGCCTCAAGCCCGAGGAATGCGGTGTGACTTGACGGCATGGCACCCACAAGGTGTCCGTCTAAAATAGTTACAAATTATTGCTATGCCTTCGTTTCGCCAGTTCTTCTCACACCGCCTGATCTGGCTGGCGCTGCTCGTGTCGCTAGGCATCGGTGGTTTGTTTGCACGCACCATCTGGACCATCCGCACTGACGAGTGGGCCTACGCCGAGCAGACCAACGCCAACCTGGTGCGGACCATCGAGCAAGGCCTGGGATGGGCGCTTGACTCGTTCGACAAGTCACTGGAAGGGGTGGCCCGCGAAGTCAGTCGACCGGAGGTGATGGAGCTGCCCCCCGATCTGCGTGCCCGCGTGGTGTTTGACAACTCGCTGCGCGCGCGCGGCGCGGGTGACGTGTTCGTACTGGATGCGCAGGGCAATGTGGTGCTGGACTCGGGCTCTCTGGTGCCCCGGCGGCTCAATCTGGCGGACCGCGACTATTTTGCGGCGTTCCTTACGGGCGGGCACCAGGGCCTGTTCGTCGGCCAGCCGCTGCCGTCGCGGGTGTCAGGTCTCAACATCCTGCCGATAGCTCGCAGCTATTTCCACGCCGATGGCAGCTTTGCCGGTGTAGTGGTGGGCGCTGTGCGGCTGAGCTATTTCAATGAACTGTTTGACTCGCTGGACCTCGGCGCCAACAGCGGTATCAACCTGTTTCGCCAGGACGGCGTGGTGATATCGCGGTTTCCGTACGGTGACGTCGATGTGGGCAAGAGCATTGCGGGCACACCCAACCTCGTGCGGTTTCAGAAAGAGGGCTCGGGCTCGTTTGTGGGCATTGCCGCGCTGGATGGGGTGGAGCGCCTGTATTCCTTTCGCGCCGTCGGCAACTACCCGCTGATCCTGAACGTGGCGCAGTCCACCCACACTATTTTGGCCAAGTGGTACGCCAGTGCCTGGGTACTGGGCAGCTTTGCGGTGCTGCTGATGGTGGCCTGCCTGGGCCTGGCCGCGCTTTTTGTCCGCGAGCTGACTTTGCGCCAGCAGGTATCGGCCCGCTTGCGCGAGGCCGAACACGATGTGCGCACCATTCTCAACAACATGCCGTCGATGATCGGCTACTGGGACGCGCAGCTGCACAACCGTTTTGCCAACCAGGCCTACGTTGAGTGGTTTGGCATCTCGCCCGACAAGATCCCGGGCATGCACATGAGCGAACTGGTGGGGCAGGAGCTGTATGCCGCCAACCGGCCTTTTCTGGAGCGCGCGCTGCGCGGCGAGCCCCAGGTGTTCGAGCGCACCATTGTCGACACCCACGGCGTGCCGCGCCATACGCTGGTGTCCTACCTGCCCGATATCGAAGGCGCGCTGGTGCGTGGCATTTTTGTGCAGGCCACCGACATCTCCGAGCGCAAGCGCATGGAAGACGAGCTGTTCGATGAGAAAGAGCGCGTGCGCCTGATGCTGCAGTCCATCGGCGACGCCGTGGTGTGCTCAGACGCGCAGAGCCGCGTAACCTACCTCAACCCCGTGGCCGAGCGCCTTACCGGCTGGCAGGCTTTTGACGCTGCGGGCCACAACGTGGACGAGGTCGTTACCCTGCGCAGCCCCGACAACGACGACCTGCTCAGCAGCCCCCTGCGTGCCGCCATCCAGAAAGCCACGGTGGTGGACGTGGTGCGCGGCGTGGTGGTGCACCGCCGCACCGGCCAGCGTTTTCAGGTCGAAGAAACCGCCAGCCCCATCACCGACCGCCATGGCAACGTGACCGGCGCCGTGGCCGTGCTGCGCGACGTGACCGAGGCCGCCGCCATGGCCGAGCGCATGGCGCACCTGGCCCAGTACGACGCCCTCACCGACCTGCCCAACCGCGTGCTGCTGCAAGACCGCGCACAACTGGCCATATCGCAGGCGCGGCGTGACGGTAAGAGCCTGGCCGTGATGTACCTGGACCTGGACGGCTTCAAGGACGTGAACGACAAGCTCGGCCACGACGTGGGCGACCTGCTGCTGGTGCAGTTTGCCCAGCGCCTGAAAGCCGCCGTGCGCGCGTCCGACACAGTGTGCCGCCAGGGCGGCGACGAATTTGTGGTGCTGCTGCCGGGGCTGGACAACGCCGAGGCCGCCTGCGGCGTGGCGCGCAAGATCCTGGCGTCGTGCAATGCGCCGTTTGATCTGGCGGGGGAACTGCTGCAGGTGGGGCTGAGCGGCGGCATCGCGCTGTACCCGCAGCACGGCGACACGTTCGACGCCCTGTCGCGCCACGCCGACAGCGCCATGTACGCCGCCAAGCGCGGCGGGCGCATGCGCTTCATGCTCTACCAGGGCCCCGAGACTGAGCCCGTGGTGGTGACTGTCGGCAACATGACCGCATCGGGCAAATGACCTCTCGCACCCGCGTGACCCGGAAAAGTGCGCAGGTACGCCTGCGAAACTATAAAAAACATAGCTGAAAGCGCTTGTGTATCAAGCGCTAAGGGCTATTTAGGCTCGAATTTTTTTTGGGTTTTCTGCGTTTTTGGCCTGTGACGCACCAGGCGCTGCCTCGCGCGCTGGGCTGTGCGGCCCACGCCCCGCACCTCAATTCGCTGGAAATTTGTTGCAGCCCCGCGCAAATAATTTTGATGGCTTGGCGCCGGACAAGTGCCTACCATCCAGCGCATCCCTGCCGAACGTGCCGAACGTGCTGGCCAGGCGCGGCAGATGTTCTGTGTTGTCTGTAGTCTGTTGTCTGCCCCTGCGGGTGTTGTTGCCCCAAACCCATCTATCTCTGGAGTGTCTGCGTGCCCAACCTGTCCAAAATCACCTGCATCGAAGACCTGCGCGTCATTGCCGAGCGCCGCGTGCCGCGCATGTTCTATGACTACGCCGATTCAGGTTCGTACACCGAGGGCACGTACCGCGCGAATACGGCGGACTTTCAAAGCATCAAGCTGCGCCAGCGCGTGGCCGTGAACATGGAAGGCCGCAGCACCCGCACCACCATGGTCGGCCAGGACGTGGCCATGCCCGTGGCCATTGCGCCCACGGGCCTCACCGGCATGCAGCATGCCGACGGCGAGATCCTGGGGGCCAGGGCCGCCAAGGCGTTTGGCATACCGTTCACGCTGTCCACCATGAGCATCTGCTCCATCGAAGACGTGGCCGATCACACCGGCAACCACCCGTTCTGGTTTCAGGTGTACGTGATGCGCGACCGCGATTTCATCGAACGCCTCATCGACCGCGCCAAAGCCGCCAACTGCTCGGCGCTGCAGCTCACGCTCGATCTGCAGATCTTGGGCCAGCGCCACAAGGACATCAAGAATGGCCTCTCGGCTCCACCACGGCCCACGCTGAAGAACCTCATCAACCTGGCCACCAAGCCCCGCTGGTGCCTGGGTATGCTGGGCACAAAGCGCCGCAGCTTCGGCAACATCGTGGGCCATGCCAAGGGCGTGGGCGACTTGTCATCGCTGTCGTCGTGGACGGCAGAGCAGTTCGACCCGCAGCTCAACTGGGGCGATGTGGAGTGGATCAAAAAGCGCTGGGGCGGCAAGCTGATCCTCAAGGGCATCATGGACGCAGAAGACGCGCGCCTGGCCGTCAACAGCGGGGCCGACGCGCTCATCGTCAGCAACCACGGCGGCCGTCAACTCGACGGCGCACCGTCCTCCATCGCCGCGCTGCCCGGCATCGCCGCTGCGGCAGGCAAGGACATCGAGGTCTGGATGGACGGCGGCATCCGCAGCGGGCAGGACGTGCTCAAGGCCCGCGCGCTGGGCGCACAAGGCACGTTGATCGGCCGCAGCTTTCTGTACGGCCTGGGCGCTTTTGGCGAGGCGGGCGTGACCCGCGCGCTGCAGATCATTCAGAAGGAGCTGGACATCACCATGGCGTTTTGCGGGCACACCAATATCAACACGGTGGACCGGTCGATCTTGTTGCCGGGTACGTATCCGATCTGAGGCGTGGAGCTGGGATTAATAGCGAGATTTAATCAGCCCCGGTTTGTGCGGGGCGTCGACACGTGGGAGTGACCGGCTGGTTCGGGCCCTGAGCGGAAGTTCGTGATTTACTGCCTGACTCCAGCTAAGAGGTTAGCTTGCCGTTGGACGGCGCCCCCAGTTGGGATCGGAGAAATGCGCAATGTGCTCAGGCATGCTTGAGAGGCATGCCTGTAAGTATGCGTTGAACGTCTCATACTCGTCTGGCTCGGTGTTGTTGAACCATATGAACTGCGGCTGAACTTGCCCTTTCTCGATCAGCATGCACCACACGTCCAGAGTGCCGTCACTGACAGCGATAGGAAGTAGCCGATTCCTCTTCCAGCGAAAGCGTCCCAAGGCTGCGCCCGAGATGATGTGAAGCTGTTCCTTGGCTTTACTCATCAAATCCGAGCCAAGGAAGTCTGCTGTACCAAGCAAGGTAAAAGTGCCCGAGAAATCAGGCCACCCATTCGCGTGCATCAGGAAATTTCGATGCTGCACATCCAGTCTGATACCGAGGTAGCTCTCCACCTCAGTCAATTGCTGCTCTGTTGCCCCAGGGATTGGATGCGGGAATAGATCCGCGCCGGGGACAGTTATATCGCGCAGCCGCTGTGCGAGGGGACGGTACGCGTCAATGAATTCTGCAGGGCTCATCAATTTTTATGGAGAAGGCAAGGTCGGCTTCTGGCCGAACAGAAACGTCTGGTCAGGCGGCGAATCTGGGGAGCTTCGCAACTTCGACCGCGCTCCTAAAGGCGAAGTCCCAAGCCTCCCACTCGCTCGCTGATACCTCGCCCGACACGGTGACCCCGGATGGCTCAAATGAAGCTTCCAGTCCCGCACTTTCCGAAGTCGCAAAGAAGCTCATCGATCCGCTTTGCGCTCCTGGCAGCGCAAGGAGGATTGCGCCTAACTCAGCAAGCTGCGCCTCGTTCATGCGCCCGGTGTAGATGGTGTAGGTCCCGCCAACGCTGACCAAGGGTCTGGTCTCGACGTTGTGATCGTTCCAGGGCTGAAACCACCCGTCGAGGCCGTCGATCTGGTCATTCTCAATCATGAGGCATATCTCAATGTCTGCTCTTGGCCGAGGCTGTGTGGAAACGCGCAACGAGCATGTGAACCCGCCCCGTGCCGCGTCATTGCACCGTATTTTCGACCAGCACTGTTGCAGTGCCGTTTCTGGTGCACCTGGAGCCTTTTGAC
>NZ_JBKBXG010000012.1:0-71049 GCF_046314175.1 Acidovorax sp.
CTCTCGCCGCGCTGCGCGGCCTCCATGGCCATGCGCGCCATGGCGGGCGCTGCGGCCATCGCCTCCACACAACCCTGATTGCCGCAGTGGCAGCGCGGCCCGTGCTGGTCCACACAAATGTGGCCCACATCGCCCGCCGAGCCATTGGCACCCCGGTACACCTGCCCGTGGCACACGATGCCGCAGCCAATGCCCGTGCCCACCTTGATGACGAGGAAGTTGGGCAAATTGCGCTGCAGCCGGTACATCTCGCCCAGCGCCATCAGGTTCACGTCGTTGTCCACAAACACCGGCGCAGCAAACGCCTCGCGCAGGTAGTCGCGGATGGAAAAGCCGTCCCAGTCGGGCATCAGCGGCGGGTTGACGAGCTGCCCGCTTTCAAAATCCACAGGCCCCGGCACGCCCATGCCAATGGCAATCACCTGGTTGGGCGCCAGCCCGCAGCGCGCCAGCAGCTCGCGCATCAGCCCCCGCACCCGCGCCAGGATCACGCCCGGCCCCTGGCGCACATCAATGGGCTCGCGGTGCCGCGCCAGCACCGTCATGTCGGGGCGCATCACAGCTATTTGCATGCTGGTGGCGCCCAGGTCGGCGCCAATCACCACGCCCAGGGTTTCGCTCAAACGCAGGGTTTCGGCCCGTCGGCCGCCAGAGGATTCCTGCAAACCCACCTCGTCGAGCAGGCCTTCATCGAGCAGCGCCGCCACCATGGCGTTGGCCTTGCTCTTGGAATAGGCCAGGCGCTGCGCCAACGCATTGCGCGACGCGCCTGCGGACCAGAAGATGGTCTGCAAGACGTTCAGGTCTTCGGTGCCGCAGTGACTCCAGCGGGTGGATGGCAAGGCTTGTCTCCTGTCATGTTTTTGTGCAGCACCTCATGGGGGTGGGTGCTTGACAGGGATGCTATGCGGTCTACTTTGGCCGGGCAAGACTGAACTTTGACCTAAAAATACGCAAAGATCACAATTCATCATTGAGGCGTGTGACCGCACGTAGAGAAACTTTCTACAAGTTATTGTCTGTAACATACGTGCATCAAGTTGCTTGCATGAAAGAGCATTAATAAAGGAGACACAGTGTCAACATCCATGCGAATCCTCAGTTCAAAATCTCTTGCACTTAGCGGCTTTAATCGCATGCGAAGTCGTCAGCGGTCAAAAGTAACAGTAGACGAGGCAAAGCATATCCTCGAATATCTTGAAGACCCTGTCCGTGTAGGCTTGTGGCGGCTATCGGCCAAATGGGTTTCCAATAGCGGCGTATCATTTGACCTATGGAATGACATCGAAAAGGAAATTAATGGCCGTGATGTCATTCAAATCCGCACAGGAAGACGTGAACGGAAATTACGTGTCACGGAAGAATGGAAAGAGGAAATTCGCACAAGAGTTTTTGACCGCATCACCTTCCTGATGACGTTGTTCCAATTTCTTGCACAACAGGCATCTGGGCAAGCAGAAAGTCAGGATGCGTCAGAAACGGACTCGGACGAAGATCAAACAGTTCTAGATCTCGTGGATACTCGTGCAATTGCAGAAAAGTACGCTGAAGCTCTTGAGTTCTTCGACAAGCAACTTTGTCACCAGTCTTTTTCGCCGAAAACTGTTCTGAATGTTGTTACCCGAATTAAATCGGGCTCATTCATACTGCTAAACGGTCCAGCTCACGGGAGTGCTACTGTTTTAATTTCTTGGTCGCGCGAGCCACTAGAAGCTATGGCGCAGTTCCTAAAACTACTCGGGAAGATCCAAGATATTGAGTTGATGCCCGTATTTTCGCCTGAGGAGGAAGCATTTGCTCCGTACTTCGATCTTTTTGGCTTAGTCCGTGAACACCTTGTCCGCCAAGAGCATTTGGGACCAATCGTTGATAAAGCATTGGGAAATTTTTCAGAGGCGAATTTTACGGAAGCGATTAGCTCACTGGGTTTGGCCGGCGAAGACGTTCTCACACAAGTATTTGAGACATTTTTCCGAGAACAACTCAACAAAGGATTAACGCTCGGACAGCTTGTTGATGAAATAAATGCACGAACTGCGGCGTATTTCCCCAAGAAGGAGGAGAATGCTCCAGATCTATCCACCCTCTATAACGACATAAACCAAGCGATCGCTTCAGAACCTGATAGCGTTGCGTCGCTCCATATTCTTCGAAAAACTCTAGGCCAGATTATTGAAAGCAACAAATTTTTAACAACAAAGATAGATAAAATCGGTCAAACTGAAAGAAAGATTTCTATTTTTCCGGCGCGGGTGCAGCTTATGCTTACCGAACTGATTCGATATCGAAATGCCGCCTCGCATCGATCACGCGTTCCTCTGGGCCCATATGAATCTAGGCGAGCAGCGTTTGCTTTTGTTGTTCTCTACAGTTGGTGGGACCGAGAAAAAAGAGCAATCGATTGGAGTCGCAGTCCTGCAGAAATTGTCATCGAGTGTGCAAAAAGAGCAGGGCAAGGGCAACGCTAGCACGTGTGTTGCTCGTGAAGATTAACAAGTGCAGTTCTCACATAGCCATTCCCTAAACGCGACCCCCATATAAGACATTCCCACATCGCGGAACCCAGCCTCCCGAAGAATCGCTTCTCGTCTTCGGGCGTCAGAACAGCCAACTCGACAGCAACCTTGGCCCTTCCCTTGTCCGCCAACTCTGACGCCATCTGAAAAGCGGTATAGCGCTGCAGCCACAAGTCCCGCTCCCCGGCCGCGCGATGGAAATATGCTCCTAGCGCGGCACAAACTAACAAGTCAGCAGGTACATAGCGCCATCAAACGGCCCGGCCGGTGCGTTTTCAATACAACCGTGGTGCAGCACCATACGGTCTGCCCCCCCGCTCTCCAACAACTGTGCCGCCGAGTCCAGCACCGGCTGGCTAGGGTTCGCGCCTTCGAACCGCAGCCGGGGTGCGCCCACGCTATGGCTCCCAGTTCCAGCCGGCCGCCATCACGCAGTGGTGGGGCGTGACGGATATGCTCTAATTTTTATAGCTGCTAGCGCTTTACCAACAAGCGCTAGATCCTGTTTTAATCACATTTCTGATGAACATGTGCTTGCCTGCGCTACATAGCGTGCCCCGCCCGACTGGGTCCCTAGCAAAGATCACGCGGCACCACCCCCACCGCTTCGCACCAGCGGTAGTAATCCGCCCGCCGATCAGACGTAGTGATCCGCTGCAGCACCGCATGGTGCGGCCCCAGGTATTCCACGCTGCCCTTGACCACCACATGCACCAGCAGCTCTTCGGTGCCCGTCGCCTCCCACCAGTCCACATTGCCGGCGGGCTCGTGGATGTAGTCGCCCGGCCGCACCACGCGGCCATCGTTCAGGCGGCGCTCGCCCGCCAGCGTCAGGGCGTGCACTTCGCCCGTGTGCCGGTGCAGGCCCGGCTGCGTGCCGGGCGACAGGCGCATCAGCTCTATCCAACCCGCATCGTCGGGCAAGAACTGGATGGGCAGGGACCACTTGCCTTCGCCTTCGGGCATCCAGTCCGCCAGGCCCGCACGCTCCAGCGCCTGGGCCACGATCACATCTGCGAGGTTGTTGTTGCTCGTCACGACAACCGCCATCACTACGCCAGCCCCACCCAACCCCTGAACGCAAACCCCATGTAGAACATCCGCACATCGCTGAACCCGGCCTCGCGAAGAATCGCCTCGTCCTCCTCCGGGGTCAGCACAGCCAGTTCCGCAGCCACCTTCTCCCGCGCCCTGGCCGCATGCTCCGGCGGCACGCCGGACGCCACCTGAAACGCGGCATAGCGCGACAGCCACAGATCGCGCTCCCCTGCCCCGCCTTGGCCGCCAGGGCCTGCACCATCCGCCACGCTCAGATGTGCCACCACCAACGGCGCGCCGGGCTTCAGCCGCCGCCGGATCTCCTCCAGCATGGGCACGCGCTCCTCGCGCGGCACAAAGTGAAAAGTCAGCAGGCACGTAGCGCCATCAAACGGCCCGGCCGGTGCGCTCTGCACGTAGCCGTGGTGCAGCGCCACGCGGTCGCCTGGCACCCCCGCGCTCTGCAGCCGCTGCGCCGCCAGGTCCAGCATGGGCTGGCTGGGGTCCACGCCGTCAAACCGCCAGCCGGGGTGCGCCAGCGCCATGTCTTCCAGCTCCAGCCCGCCGCCTGCGCCTACCACCAACACGCGGCCGTCGGCGGGCACGCGCTCGGCCAGCAGGATGCGGGACATGCGCAGCAGGCTGTCGTAGCCGGGCACGTTGCGGCGGGGGCCTTCGGCGTAGCGGGCGACGGCGGCGGGGTCGGTGAAGGGGGCGTTGGTGGGATGGGTCATGGTGCGTGGTCCGCGCGGTGGGTACTGCGCTGTTGCGATGAGTTTGTCCAACGGGTTTGCCAGGTCAGCGCAGGGTTTCGACAGGCTCAACCCGAACGGTTAGGGTGGATAACATCAGTCAGAAATAAAGACAAATTGGCCTCTAGCGCTTATCCAACAAGCGCTAGCAGCTATCAATTCAATAGTTACCCAATCGTCCGCCAGCGTTCCCTTTGGGATCATGCTAGCATCTCGCAACTTTGAATGTTGCATGAAAAGAGATAGCCGCCTTTCCAACGTCCTCCACGCGCTGCTGCACATGGCAGAGATGGACGGCCCCGCCACGTCTGAATCGCTGGCGCAGGCCATGCAGACCAATCCCGTCGTTGTCCGCCGCCTGATGGCGGGCTTGCGCTATGCGGGGTTTGTGGCGTCGGCCAAGGGGCATGGCGGCGGGTGGGTGCTGTCGTGCCCGCTGGCGGACATCACGCTGCGCGACATCCACGAAGCGCTGGGCGCGCCCACGCTGCTGGCAGTGGGCAACAGGGTGGAGAGCCCCGGCTGCATCGTGGAGCAAGCGGTGAACCGCGCGCTGTCTGACGCTTATCAAGCGGCCGAAGAGGTGCTGCTGGCACGGCTGGGCGAGGTGACGCTGGCGCAGCTGTCGGCCGAGTTCCATCAACGCATGGTGGCCGGGGGCCATTCGCACAAGGAGATTTCTCATGACGACGATGACAACGAAGACGACCCCAACGGCAGCACCGACACCCAGAACAACGGCGTATGACGTGATCGTGATTGGCGGCAGCTTTGCCGGCCTGTCGGCCGCGATGCAGCTGGCGCGCGCCCGGCGGCGGGTGTGTGTGGTGGACGCAGGCCAGCCGCGCAACCGGTTTGCGGCAGCGTCGCACGGCTTTTTTGGGCAAGACGGCGAGCCGCCGCTGGCGATGATCGAGCAGGCGCGGCGCAAGCTGCTGGCCTACCCCACAGTGACGTTGCGGCAGGGCACGGCGGTGTCTGCCACGGCGCAGCAACGCGCCGGGTCACCCGAGAGCGGTTTTGAAGTGGTGCTGGACGATGGGGCCACCATGGAGGCCCACAAGCTGGTGCTGGCCTTTGGTGTGGCAGATGGCCTGCCCGACATTGATGGCCTGCGCGAGCGCTGGGGTGCATCGGTTTTGCACTGCCCGTATTGCCACGGCTATGAGTTTGCGGGCCAGCGGCTGGGTGTGCTGTACCACTCGCCGCCATCGGGCATGCACGCGCAGCTGATTGCCGACTGGGGGCCAACCACCCTCTTTTTGAATGGCGAGACCACGCTGGAGCCCAGCGAGCACGAGCGGCTGCGGGCGCTGGGGATTGCCGTGGAGCCAGCCCCCATCGCCGCCCTGGAAGGCCCGGGCCAGGCGCTGCACGGCGTGCGGCTGCAGGCCAGCGGCGGCGGCGATGCGCATGTGGTGCCAGTCGATGCGCTGTATGTAGCGGCGTCCACGCGCCCATCCAGCCCGCTGGCCGAGCAGTTGGGCTGCGCGTTCGACGATGGGCCCATGGGCCCGTTCGTCCGCACCGATGCGAACAAGATGACCACGGTACCGGGCGTGTATGCCGCTGGCGACCTGACATTGATGCGCCACAACGCCACACTGGCGTCGGCTGAAGGGGTGCTGGCAGGCATCTCTGCGCACCAGGCGATGGTGTTTGGGCAGTAACTAGTGCAGCAGCACCAGCACCAGCCCTGACCGGCACAGGGCGTGCCGCACGCTTGCAAGATCGGTGAAGCCCTGGTGCGCAAGCTGCGGCACACTCGGCGGGCAAAGCCTCTGTGATTCCCAACTGCGTCACTACATCGCCATGACTATTTCATCGCTGCATCGCTTGCGCCTTCGTGCCCGTTCTTCTTCACGCTTCGGCCTGGGCATTCGTTGGCTGTCGGCCGCAGCGCTAAGCTGCGCCGCCACCCTGGCCCAGGCGGCGGGCTTTGCATTCATTGAGGTGCCCGCAGACAAGGACGGGCCCGCGCTGCGCGGCGCCGTGTGGTCGCCCTGCAGCACGCAGCCGGGCCGCATTGACCTGGCGCCGCTGGTGCTGCAAGGCACGCGCGACTGCGCCATTGCCGGGCAAGGCCTGCCGCTGGTGGTGGTGTCGCACGGCGCAGGCGGATCGGCCCTGGGGCACCACGACACGGCGGCTGCGCTGGCCGATGCGGGCTATGTGGTGGCGGCCATCAACCACCCCGGCGACAACTTTCAGGATATGAGCCGCCAAGGCCACCTGTCGGCGTTTGCCACGCGGCCGGTGGACATGCGGCGGCTGACGGACTACATGCTGGGCGCCTGGCCCCAACGCGCGCAGCTGGACGCGGGCAAGGTGGGCTTTTTTGGCTATTCACGCGGCGGCTACACGGGGCTGGTGGCCATCGGTGCCAAGCCGGACTGGACGCTGCGCCCGGACCTGTGCCCGCCACTAACCATGCGACCCCTGTGCGGCGAGATTCGGCGCAACGAAATCCCCGCTACCCCCGCGCCAGACCCACGCATCAAGGCGGCGGTCATCGTGGACCCTTTGAGTGTGTTTGACGCCAAGGGGCTGGGGCAGGTCAGCGTGCCGGTGCAGCTGTGGGCCTCGGCACTGGGTGGCAGTGGCGTCACGCTGCAGAGCGTGGAGGTGCTGCGCGCAGGCCTGCCCCGTGCACCCGACTGGCATGTGGCCGCGAACGCAGAGCACTACGCGTTTCTAGCGCCCTGCTCGCCCGCGCTGGCTGAGGCAGCGCCCGAGATTTGCCGCGATGCGGCGGGGTTCGACCGGGCAGCGTTTCACCAGACGTTCAACGCGCAGGTGGCGGGGTTCTTTCAGCGGCACATTCCGGCAAGCAAGGCACCCTGAGCGCGCGTGAACATCAGCGGCGGAATGCGCGCCCCACAGTTTCTTACGGGCTGAAGATGTGCAAGGGCTGAGCAAGGCTTCGACAAGCGCAGCCCGAACGGGTGGGGTGTGACGAACGCCCTCAGCCCGCTACAACCTGCGCCAGCAAGTTCTCATGCGGCCCCAGCAGCGCATCGCCACCGATCAGCCGCAGTGCCCCACCCTGCCCCGCCACCACCAGTTGCGGCACGCCCCGGGCACCCACGGCACGCAGCGCGGCCTGGGCTTTGGCAACGCGATCTGCCACGGCGTGATGCAGTGCGGCGTCAGGCGCCACCACCCTGGCCGCCGCATCTGCCAAGCCCAGGGCTGTCAACACGTCGGCCAGCACTTGCGCATTGCCCGTGTCGCTGCCGTCTACGTAGCGGGCGCGCTGCAGGGCGTGCAATACGTCCAGCTCGCGCTCGGGCTCTGCCTGGGCCACGGCAGTCAGCGCAAGCGTGGCGGGGCCTGAGTCAAAACGGCCTTCTGCGGCACCCAGAATGCGGTCGCGGTAGGCCTGCGTGAAGGGCTGGCCCGTGAGCTGCTGGATGCGCTGGTCGTTGGACCATGCGTAGGCGGCAAACTGCGCGTCCATGGGCCGCGCGCCTGCGCCTGCAAACAGACCGGTGGGGGCCAGCACCACATCGACACCCTCCTGCGCTTGCAGAAACTTGAGCGCGGGCGCGGCGGCGTAGCACCAGCCGCACAGGGGGTCGAACAGGTAGGTCACGGTGACGTTGGGCATGGGTCAGGTTCTTTCTTGAGGGTCTGAGGTTTCGGACGCAGCCAGTGCGGCTTCAAACGCCGCAATCTCTTCGGCCAGCGAGCCCCGGCTGCGGAAGTGGCGGGCGGCCCGGTCGTACCAGTTGGCAGAGCCTGCTTCCGGTCTCGCAGGGGTCGCGTTGGAGCGCAATCGGGATGAGTGGATGCTTCGGATGCGCAGCATGGGCTCGTGCCCATGAAAGCAGCCGAGGCGTTCAATCGCCCGATTTCGCTCCAACCCTTCGGGCAGTGGTCTTTGCGGGCGGTCTGCGGCGTTGCGGCGATTGCCAATAGCCGAGCTATTGGCCGCACACCGCGCCTTGCATCCCATCCCGCAAAGACCGCTGCGCGACCCCTGGGAGACCGGAAGCAGGCTCTGTGCATCCTCCAGGTCGCCTTCCTGCACATGCAGGATGCCGTGCAGCCAGGCGGCGAGCATGGAGCCGTCGTGTTGCACCAGATCGTGCGCCGCGTTCCAGCGCCCGGCGTGCAGGTGCTGCAGGACTTGTTGGAGCGGGTGCGTGGTCACGATCTGGTTCCTTTCAAACAGTGGGATGGGGGTGAGCCAACCCGCGGCTTACCACTTCATCTCGCCCTTGTTGACCTTGGCGCCGATGTCCAGCGACAGGCCCATGGGCGCTGCGGGGTAGGCCTTTTTCATGGCGTCGATGAGTTCGGCGCTGGTCTTGGTGGCGGCGGCGTTCTTTTCAAACGCCTGCAGGTAGCCCTTGGTGTAGCTGATGTTGGCAGCGTCCAGCGTGCCACCGGCGGGCATGTGGCCGGGCACCACCACGGTGGGCTGCAGGGCGGCCATTTCGTCGAGCTGGGCCACCCAGGCGCTGCGCTCGGCCACCGTTTGCGTGTCGGCCGTCCACACGTGGGTGTTGGTGCCAAACACGCCGATGTTGCCGACCACCGCCTTCACCGACGGAATCCACGCATACGGGCGGTGCGCCAGCAGGCCGGTGGTGCCACGGATCTCGACCGTCTGGCCGTCCACGCTCAGCGTGTTGCCGCTGATGGCCTTGGGCAGCACAGGCGTGCGCGGTGCGTTGGCGCCCATCTTGGGGCCCCAGAACGAGAGCTTGGTGGCCAGCTTGGCATTGATCTTCTCCAGCACGGCGGGCGTGGTCACCACGTCGGCCTTGGGGAAGATCTCTTTCAAGGTTTCGACGCCAAAGTAGTAGTCGGGGTCGGCCTGGCTCACGTAGATGGTTTTGAGCTCTTTACCGGTGTCGAGCACGTTGGCAGCAATGCGCAGTGCGTCGGCACGGGTAAAGCCAGCGTCGATGACCATGGCCTCTTTCTCGCCATAGACCAGGGTGGAGTTGACGTTGAAGCTGTTGCCGTCGGCGTTGTAGACCTTGACTTGCAGGGGCTGAGCAGCCTGGGCGCCAGTGAAGGCAACGGCGAGGGTGGCAGCGATGAGGGTGGTGCGGAACATAGTGAGTTCTCCAGGGTTTTGAGAGGTTGGTGTTGATGACAGAATGAAGTTTATTTGCGCAAAACGATCTAATAAACCCGATAATCCGCGCATATTTGTTTCATCAATCGATCAAATAACCCCAAAACTTTCACCCTATGGACCGCCTGACCGCCATGCATGTGTTTGCCGAAGTCGCCACCAGCGGCAGCTTCAGCGCCACCGCCGACAAGCTCGACATGTCGCGCGCCATGGTCACGCGCTATGTGGGCGAGATGGAGCAGTGGCTGCAAGCGCGCCTGCTGCAGCGCACCACCCGCAGCGTGACCCTGACCGACGCGGGCGAGCACGCACTGCGCCGCTGCCAGCAGATGCTGGCGCTGAGCCAAGACCTGGAGGAAGAAACCGCCACCACCACCGAGGGCGCACTGCGCGGGCAGCTGCGCATCACCTGCAGCGTGTCGTTTGCGTTTGCGCAGATGGGCGCGGCGATTGCGGACTTTTTGGCGCTGCACCCGCAGCTAAAGATTGACCTGGACGCGAGCGAGGGGTCGCTGAACCTGGTGGAAAAGCGCATCGACCTGGCCATCCGCATCAGCGCCGAGCCTGACCCGCTGCTCATCGGCCGGCCGCTGGCGCGGTGTGATTCGGTGCTGGTGGCATCCCCCGCCTACCTGGCCGCGCACGGCACGCCGCAGCAACCCGCCGACCTGGCGCAGCACCGGTGCCTGAGCTATGCCAACTTTGGCAAAAGCGTGTGGCAGCTGACGCAGGGCGATGTGGTGGAGCGTGTGGGAGTGAGCGGCCATTTCAGCGCCAACGAGGCCACCACGCTGATGCGCGCCGCGCTGGCGGGCGGCGGCGTTGCGATGCAGCCGACGTATCTGGTCAACCCCTACCTGCACTGTGGCGAGTTGCAGGCCGTGTTGCCGGGGTGGGACTTGCCGGTGATGACGATCTATGCGCTGTACCCATCGCGCAGGCACTTGTCGCCTGCGGTGCGGGCGTTGCTGGATTTTTTGGTGGAGCGCTTTGCAGGGGTGCCTTGGTGAGGGATGCTCGCCCCGGCTGAGTTACTACCAATTTGATAGCTGCTAGCGCTTATCCATCATGCGGTAGAGGCCTATTTCTCTTGATTTTCTCCACACTTTGAAGGCGCACTAACACTCCCTCTCCCCTGGTGGGAGAGGGTTGGGGAGAGGGGGGAGCACGGGGCGCGGCGCCCGGAAGAAGAGCCCCCTCTCCCCCGCCCTCTCCCACGAGGGGAGAGGGAGTGAAGACCCGGCGCAGCGCGTGTTACCCCCCGCCGCTACCAGGCCTTAGATTTACTCCGCCTCAATCCCCGCTGCCTTGATCACCTTGCCCCACTTCACCGTCTCAGCCGCCTGGAACTTGGCCAGATCATCCGGCGTGGTGCGCCAGGCTTCGGAACCCGCGTTGTCAAAGAAGTTCTTGGCCACAGTGCTCTGCGTGGCGGCACCCAGCAGCTGATTCAGGCGCGCCACCACGGGCGCGGGGGTGCCTGCGGGCGCATAGGCGGCAAACCAGTAGCCCATGTCGTAACCCTTGACGCCCGCTTCGTCGATGGTGGGCACGTCGGGCAGTTGCGCGCTGCGCTTTTGGGTGGAGTAGCCCAGCGCGTTCAGCTTGCCGGCCTTGACTTGCGGCACACCGGTGGAGGTGTCGGTGATCATCAGGTCGATCTGGCCTGCCAGCAGGTCGGTGATGGCGAACGGGTTGCTGCGGTACGGCACATGCAGGATCTCGACGCCCGCCATCTGCTTGAACATTTCTCCCGCCACGCGGCTGGATGAACTGCCGCTGCCAAAGCTGAGCTTGCCCGGGTTCTTTTTGGCAAACGCCACCAGGTCGGCCACGGTTTTGTGGGGAGACGCGGCGTTGACCACCAGCACCTGCCCGCCCTTGCCCAGGCCGGTCAGGGGTGCAAAGTCCTTCACCGGGTCGTACGAGAGTTTCTTGTACAGATGCTCGTTGGCCGCATGCGTGGTGTTGGTGGTGATGAGCACGGTGTAGCCATCTGCAGGGGCCTTGGCCACGGCGGCTGCAGCGATCATGCCGCTGGCGCCCGCCTTGTTGTCGATGACCACCGGCTGCTTGGTGTCGTTGGTGATGGACTGGCCCAGCGCGCGCGCCAGCTGGTCGGTGGCGCTGCCTGCGGCAAAGGGTACGACGAAGGTGATGGCCTTGGTCGGATACGCAGGGGCCTGGGCCAGCGCGGCGGTGCTGTGCAAGGCGCCGAGCCCCAGCACCGTAGCAGCGGCAGTCGCCAGCACATGGCGGCGTGCGGGACGGTTGGATGAATGATGGGTGGTTGGACGGGTCATGTTGTCTCCTGGTTTAGTTAGATGGTTGGTGAGGTACGCGAAACGGAAATGGGTGGGCCAGCCAGATGCCGCGCCAACGCGGTGGGCACCTTGATAGGCAAGTCAAGCAACAGGTAGCTCAGCGCCTTGCCGTGGCTGTCGAGGTTGAGCGAATCGTTCACGCCGCCATCCAGCACATCGTCCAGCACGATGTTCATGGCCTGCAGTTGCGGCAGCAGGTAGCGCGTGACCTGGCGCGGCTGGCGCAGTGCGAACTGGCGGGCCACGGCGGCCTCGGTGACCTGGTCGACCAGCACATCCCACAGCGCGGGGTGCCAGGCGATGACGCTGATGTTGGAGCGGTTGCCTTTGTCGCCGGTGCGGCTGTGGGCCAGGCGGTACAGAGGGACGTTGATCGTGGAAGCAGTTGCGGAACTCATGGTGCGTGTTTCCTCATCAATCAACCATCTCAAAGCGCACGGCCACCGCATCGCGCGGTACCAGGCATGACACCGTGCCCAGCCGTGGCCGCATGGCGGTTCGTACCCCACCACCGCCTGCGGGGCCGCAGGTGTAGAGCGCGGTCACCTCGCGCAGCAGGCGCTGGGCGCTGGCGTGGTCGCGGTGCTGCAGGGCTACACGCAGGCGCACATCGCGGGCGTCGTGGCTGCCGTTGGCGGGCGCATCCAGCCAACGGCTGGTGTCGTCGCCAAAGATGCTGGTCACGCCGATCAAATCGATGCGCAGCGGGCCCAGGCCGTCCAAACGCTCGCGCAGCACCTCGCCCGCCAGGCGGGCGCGGGCCTCGGCGCGTGGGCCGGCGTAGGAGATTTCGCCCTCGGCAAACCAGCCCGATTCAAAACATACGTTGACCTTGAGCGTGGCGGGCTGCGCGTGGCCACGCACGCCTTCCAGCCGCACTGCGTCGGCGCCCACGGACTGCACGTGGGTTTGGGTGATGTCGGCCACTACGTCTGGCGTGAGGTAAGCCGAAGGGTCGTGCAGTTCGTACAGCAGTTGCTCCTTCACCGTGCGCTCGTCGATGCGCCCACCGGTGCCCGGTGGCTTGGTGATGGTGCAGTGGCCGTCGGCGTCGATCTCTGCGATGGGGTAACCCAGCTGGGCCAGGCCCGGAACGTCCTTGTAGCCGGGGTCGGCAAAGTAGCCGCCCGTGACCTGTGCGCCACATTCCAGCAGATGCCCCGCCATGGTGGCGCGCGCCAGCCGGTCCCAATCGTCCAGCGCCCACCCGTAGTGCGCAAGCGCCGGGCCCAGCACCAGCGATGGGTCGGCCACACGGCCGCAGACCACGATGTCGGCGCCCGCACGCAGCGCATCGGCGATGGCCTGCGCGCCGATGTAGGCGTTGGCGCTGACGATGGGGTCGGTAGGCATGGCGTTGCCCAGCGCGCCCTGCAGCAGCGCGCGGTGCTCGGGGCCGCTCAGGTCGTCGCCCTGCACCACCGCAATACGCGGGCGGCGCAGGCCCAGTTCGGCCGCCAGTGCGTGGATGCGGCGGGCCGCGCCATGCGGGTTGGCCGCGCCAAAGTTGCTGACGATGCGCACGCCGTGCGCCAGGCACTGCGCCAGCACAGGCTGCAGCAAATCGACCAGCAGGGGTTCGTAGCCCGCATCGGGGTCGGTGCGGCGCGCCAGTTGGGCCAGGGCCAGCGTGCGCTCGGCTAGGGTTTCAAAGATGAGCACCGAGGGCTGGCCGCTGGCGATGAGCGTCTGCACCACGGGCAAGGCAGCGTCGGTGCGGTCGCCCGAAAAGCCTGCGGCGCAGCCGACCAGAAGGTGGTTGTTATCAGCGTGGTTCGCCATGGGGTTTGTTGTCTCCTGCGTTCACTGTAGGCAGGCTGCTGTATTCTGTGAAATCGATTGTTACGATCAATCCATCTGATATTCAGATGAATGCCCATCCACCACCTTGCACCCGATGAGCGCCCACCACCTCTCCAGCCGCCAGCTCGACGCCTTTATTGCGCTGGCCGAGCAGCGCAGCTTTACCCGCGCCGCCGTGTTGTGCCATCTGTCGCAGCCCGCGTTCAGTGCGTTGATTCGCGCGCTGGAGGACGACCTGGGCCTGCGCCTGTTTGACCGCAGCACGCGCCATGTGGACCTGACGCCCGAGGGGCAGAATTTTCTGGAATCAGCCCGCCGCATCCGCGCCGAAATCACGCTGGCGCTGGCCGCCGTGCGCGACACGGCCACCTTGCAGCGCGGGCGCGTGGCCGTGGCGCTGCTGCCATCGCTGGCCGCGGGCTGGCTGCCGGGCGTGCTGGCGCAGTACCGCGCGGCGCACCCAGGCATCGAGATCGACATTGCCGATGTGCTGTCCGAGCCCTGCATCGACCGCGTGGCCAGCGGCCATGCCGACTTTGCGCTGGCCGCCATCCGCGCCGACACGCCCGCGCTGCAGGCCGAGCCCTTTTGCAGCGACAACTTCTACCTGGTGTGCCCCGCCGACCACCCGCTGGCGCGCCGGCGCAAAGCCATCACCGCGCAAGACCTGGCCGCCTGGCCGTTCATTCACCTGGCGCGCACCAGCAGCGTGCGCCAGTACCTGGAGGCCGCCCTGCACCCGCAGGCCATGCACACGTTGATGGAGGTGGAGCAGCTGGCCACCGTGATGGGCATGGTGCGCGCGGGGCTGGGCATCAGCGTGGTGCCTGCGCTCACGCTGTTTCACTTTGAGCAGCCGGGGCTGGTTACGCGGCCGTTGTCGCTGCCGGGGCTCACGCGGCAGATCTACCTGGTGCGGCGAAGGGACGAGAGCTTGTCGGTGGCAGCGCAGGCGCTGTATGCGCTGGTAATGGCGCAGCGGCCTTGATGGAGCTCATCGGATAACTACTTAATTGATAGCTACTAGCGCTTACCAGATAAGCGCTAGAGGCAAATTTTTCTTGAAACTCAAACTTCCTCAATGGTCTTCATTTTGTTGAGGTGGAGTGCTCCGAAAAGCCCAGGGCCAACGGGCAATTTCTGAGGCTTATCGGCTGCGCGCCAGCACCCCGCCCAAGGTCGGGTTGCGCGCAGGGCCCGCAGCTGCCTACGCTCTGCGGTTGCGCGCACCCGCGCGCCTCATCTGCTTGTCTTTCTTGCTTCCAATCACCTTGCCAGCCCCTATGCCCTCCAACACCCTTGCGAACCCCTCCGCCGTCCACGCGCCCACCACCATGCAGGCCTGGGTGTGCCGCGACTACGGGGGCACCGAGGTGCTGGCGCTGCAGAAGCGCCCCCGTCCAGTCCCCGGCCCGCGCGATGTGCTGGTGCGGGTGGTGGCCGCCAGTGTGTCGTCGGCCGACGTGCGCATTCGCACGCAAAACTTGCCGCGTGGCTTTGCGTTGCTGGGACGGCTGGCGTTTGGGCTGGCGCGGCCCCGCCAGCCGGTGCTGGGCACCGATGTGGCCGGCGTGGTGGAGGCCGTGGGCCGTGATGTGCAGGGCTTTGCGCCCGGCGACGCCGTGGTGGGTGTGACGGGTGCCGCCATGGGCTGCCACGCCGAGTACTGCGTTCTGCCTACCACCAAACCCCTGGTGCACAAGCCCGCACGCCTGTCGTTTACCAAGGCCGCCAGCCTGCCATTTGGGGGCATGGCGGCGCTGCACTACCTGAACAAGGCGCAAGTGCAGCCAGGCGAAAAGGTGCTGGTGATAGGTGCATCGGGCGCAGTGGGCAGCGCCATGGTGCAGCTGGCGCTGCACCGGGGTGCGCTGGTGACGGGGGTGTGCAGCGCGGGCAACGTAGCACTGGTGCGGTCGCTGGGCGCACACGCCGTCATCGACTACACCAAGCAGGACTACACGCAGATCGACCAACGGTGGGACGTGATTGCCGACACCGTAGGCGCGAGCACTTTTGCCGCCTGCCTGCCGCGCTTGAACGAGCACGGCCGCTACCTGTCGATGGCGGGCAGCCTGATGGAGTTGCTGGCCCGCCCGCGCGGCACGCGCCGCAGCATCGGTGGCCCGGCGGCAGAGCGCGAGCAGGACCTGCAGTTGCTGATGGAACTGGCGCTGACGGGCTTGCTGCGGCCGGTGATTGACTGCACCTACCCCTTTGCCGACCTGCCTGCAGCGCACGCCTTTGTAGAGACGGGGCGCAAGCGCGGGGCGGTGGTCGTGACTTGGGCGGAGCCATAGCGGACACACCGCGACACGGGTGGATGGTTCTGTCCCGCATGGTTGCTGCGACGACTACCAAAATAATAGCTACTAGCGCTTATCCATCAAGCGCTAGAGCCATATTTGACTCATTTTTTCACGTCGCTGCGCGCCAGCACCGCCAGCTCCTGGTGCAACAGCAGCTCCACCTCAGCCGACTCGAACTGGTCCTGCAGCAGCGGGATGGCAAAGCGGTATTCGCCTGCCTCATGTTTGCGCAGCACGTAGGCCAGCTGCAGGCGCGCCAATGACTGGCGCAGCGCTTGCGCGTCAGCTGTGATGCCGTGGCTGTGCAGCAGTTGGGCCAGGGCCACCAGGCTGGTCTGCCCGGTCTGGGCGATGTGGTAGACCACGATGCGGTCGAGGCGGCAAGCGGCGTCGTCGTGGCTGAGGCGGCCCCAGCCGGCCAGGGCGTCTTGCACGGCCTGCGATGCCAGGGCCTGGGTGAGGTGGCGGGCTTCGATGACACGTTCGCCGGGCGCCAGCGCTTCCAGGCATTCCTGGCAGAGGATGGCCACCAGGTTGGCGCGCTGGCCGCTGGCGTAGATGAGGCGGTCCACGAGCTTTTCGTTGTCAAAGCCCAGGCGCAATTTGCGCAGCGGCTCGGTGGCCAGTTCGCGGCAGGCAGTGCGCTCCAGCCCGCCGATGGCCAGCACCTCGCCAAAATTGCGCAGGGGGCTCTGGTAGTCGAGCACGGCCGTGGCGTACAAGTCCCAAAAGCCCGCCAGCATGAACCAGCAGCGGCCCTCTTCGCTGAGCGCGCGCAGGGTGGACAGCTGCACGTAGCCGTTGTTCGACTCGTCGCGGAAGAACAGGTCAGCCTCGTCGATCAGCAGCACCAGGCGCTTGCCCTGGTACTGCGCCTGCAAGTGGTCCACGATGGCTTCGAGCGGGGTGTCCGCAGGCAATCCAAACTGCAGCGCCATGCGCGGTGCCAGGCGGTGGTCGCGCAGCGACACGTAGTGGCACACGGTGTGCGGGTGGCCCTGCATGCGGCGCTGCACGGCCTTGAGCAGGCTGCTTTTGCCCAGCTGGCGCCCACCCACCACGAGGTAGTTGGCGGGCTCGCGGTTGATGACGCGGGCCAGCAGCTGCGCGCGGCCAAAGAAGGCGCCTTCGCGCGTGACGCCGCCGCGTGTCTGGTAGGGCGAGATGCGCGTGATGCGCAACTGCGCGGCCAGTTGGCGCAGCAACACTTGCAGCGCATCGCCGCCGATCAGCCATTCGGTCTGGCTGGCACTGTCGACCATCACATGCAGGTTGGCGCGGTCGCTGGCGTGGGCGTGCAGCAGCGGCCAGGGCGTGTCTACGCTGTGCGGGCTCAGGATGAGCAGTACATCGCTGCCGGTCTGTGCGGCGCGCAGTTGGCGCAGCACGGTGGCTTCGTCGATACCCGCCGTGGGCACAAACACCATGCAGCGGTCCAGCGACACCGGCAGGTCGGGCGGAAACTGCCACTCAAACACCTGGCCGGGCAGTGCCCAGTCGGTGCTGGGCTGGCAGCGGGCCGACACGCGCTCGGCCAGCGCGCGGGCGAGGGCCGGGGCGTGGTCGGCGCCGGTGGCCTGCGCGCACAGCACAGCGCGGCGCCAGTCCACCATGCGGATGTCGGCAGCCAGCAGCGTGGGTTCCAGCCGCCGCAGCCAGCGCAGCAGCCGGTCGATCTGCGGCAGGCGCGCCAGCGGGGTGCGGCGCAGGCGCGCGGGGCGCAGTTGGCCAGCGCCGATCATGGGGTGGCGCACCACCCACACCACGGCGCCCACGGCAAAGATCACGCCGCACCACAGGATGAGCGAGCGCAGCCAGCCGAACGGGTCGGCATCGGCGGCAGTAGCAGTCGGCTTGGCGGGCTCAAAGTCGTCGGTGCTGCCTTCCAGGCAGTTGATGGGCAGATAGCCGGGTGGAATAGGCGGGTTGCCGGGGCGGCACGTCCAGGTGTGGGTGCCAGGTTTCAGCTCCACCACCACCTGCGTGCCTGCCAGCTTGCCCAGCTCGGGGTTGTGGGCAATGTCGGCCTGCAGCACGTTGGGGCGTGGGGAGGTCACGCGCAGCTGCGGGTTGGCAATGGGCGGCGCGTATTTGTGGATGTCCTTGGGCCAGCCATCCAGCTCGTTGCGCGCCTCGATCATGGCGACGCGCCACTGCACCAACTCGCCCCACACCGGGCCTACGTTGACCGACGCCAGAAACGAGCCGCGCGTGACCGGGTTGAGCTGGGGCGTGAACAGCGCACTGGCCACGAACAGCGTGACCACCGCAATGACCACGGCGCGCACCACGGCCCTGGAGAAAAAGGGGCTTAAGCGCTCAAACATGATTCGAGCACCATCAAGCCTGCATCCCGAATGGTGGCGCAGCGCCAGTGCAGCCTCGCTGCATCGCCCGTGCCGCGGATGTGGATGAGGTTGCCCCAGAACAGGCTGCGCAGTTCGTCGTCCTGCAGATAGGGCCGTGCACGGCCCAGGTCGTCGGCCTGCAGCAGTTGCTGCAGGCGCGCGCGGCTGGCGGGCGCCTGCGCCAGAGGCAAAAAGGTTTGCCACAGGCGCGGGCTGCTGGCCAGGTGCGTGCGCAGCGCTGCAGACGACGCATAACCATCGCCAACACCTTGGTCTACCAGCCACTGCAGCCCTTCTTCAAACAACGCGGGGTGGCCGCCGCTGAGCGCCTGCAAGTCGGCCACCACGGGTTCGGTCCAGGTGTGCTCGGGCCAACGGCGGCGGGCCAGTTGCATCAGGTCGCCCTGCGACGGGTCGGGCCAGTGGTGGACCTGTGCGATGTTGAGCAGCGAGAGGTCGCCGCTGCGGTACTTGAGGTCGGCCAGCGCTTCGCCGCCGCACAGTAGAAGGTGCAGCCGGCCGCTGTGCATCTCGCTCAGGCTGCGCAAAATGCCCGCCAGGGTTTCGCGCAGCGCGGGCGTGCCTTGTTCGAAGCGGCTGACCAGGCAGAAAATGCGCTCGCCTGCCAGCAGGCGGCGCTCCAGCGCCGACTCGAATTCATAGTCCGACGCCACATCGCCCAGGCCACACTGGCGGGCGATGGCGGCGAAATATTCTGCAGGCACGGTGCTCACGCTGTAGGGCGGCTGAATGTGCAGCACCGAGCCTTCACCGTACTGCGCGCGGGCGCGCTGCAGCAGCTCATGCCGGAACGGTGGCTGCCCCCAGTGCGCGGGCGACAGCAGCAGCGAGATGGGGTACGGCACGGCCTGCGCAAGCTGGGCGAACACCTTGTCCTGAAACCCAGCAAACGGCTGCGCGCCCACCGACTCGGCCTGCAGCGGAAACTCAGGCGCGAAGCCTGCGGCACTGAGCAGGCGGTTGGCCTCGCTCTCTGTCAGGCGCAGGTAGCGTGTGCAGGCCACCACGCGGTCGCGTGAGCGGGGGTTGGGCACCGAGATGCCGTTGCGCCAGTTGTTCACCGCCTCGCGGCTCAGGCCGATTTCGGTGGCCACGCCCGAGGCGCTGGCGCGGATGCGGCGCATGTAAATCGACAAGAGATCAGCGAAGGATTCGAGAGGCATGGATAGGGAAGTTGAAGGGCGAGGACCGGTACGCCAGACAAAAGCGGGCCCGCGAAAAATCGGCGAGTGGCTGGCGAGGATTGTCACCATTGGCAGGCCAACAGCCGCCGACGGGGCTGGATGGATGCGCTAGGTCAAGCTCTGCACCATGGGCCACGCTTTGGTACAGGCCAAGCCACATGCCGTGAGTACCGGGCTGTACAGCACGATGGCGCCCACCACCGACATCAGCCAGCCTGGCTCCTCGTCCTCGTCGGTTTCGGCTGCCTCGCCCCCCTTCACTTTTTCCTTCCCCTTTTCCTTGTCGCCGCCTTCTTCCTCTCCTGGTCCAGAATCGCCGGTCATTTCCTGCACCAGCATCACGGCCACCACCAGCAGCGATACGGCCAGCAGCGCCAGGTAGCCATATTGCAGCGCGGGCTGCGTGAGCGGGTAAAAATAGCCCGCCAACAGCGCGGCCGGGGCCAGAAAGAACACGTGCATCATGAGCCGGTACCAGGGAAAGCCGTCCGCTGGCCTTTCCAGCGCGCCCATGACCATGCGGTAGGTCAGCGCCCCCAGCACAAAGATCACCCCACCCCACCATTCGATTTGCGTCAGCATGTTGTTGTTCTCCTTAAATTCACTTACTGGGGGGCCATCACTGTGGCGGGGCCATCGTCGCCAGGCGGGTTGGCGTCATCGTCTCCGTCGTCTCCGCGCAGCTCCTTGTGCTCGGTGACGATGTAGTACAGCGGCAGCGCCACGGCCAGCACCAGCCCCAGGCCCATCCACAGCCAGAAGCCTTTGAACAGCAGCACGGTGACCACCGTGAATGCCACCGCGTGCAGCAGCCCCTTGAGCCCGGCGCGCAGCAGCAGCACCGCAATCAGGCCCTGCATGGGCGATTTGCCGCTCTTGCCCATGGCCCGCGCCATGTCGATAAACGCCTCGGCCGCCTCCTGGGCCTCGCGCATGCGCTTTTCTTCCTGCTGGCGCATTTTGGCCACGGCAAGGGGTTTGGCCGGGTCTTTGGAGCAGGCGTAGGGGTCATCCGCCGCACCCTCACTGTCTTCGCTGTCCTGCTGCGCGGGCTCCACCACCGTGCGCCACTGCGGGTTGGCATCCATGAATGCCTTGCGTGACACCCACTGGCCCCGGTCGAAGTGCATGCGCTCGGTTTCACCCACCTGGTCGTAGAAGATCTCCAGCACCGCAGCCCGCAGGCCGTGGGCGAACAGGGTTTCGATCTGGCGCAGGGGTGGTGGGTCGCTCGTACCCGTGTCGAACCGGAGCAGCAGGTGCGTGGTAGCGGCAGATACCGATGTGTTGAACCATTGCGCGTCCCACAGGGCCTCCAGGTCAGAGGCCCCCAGCTTGTCGGCCCAGCGTTGGGCCTGTTCTGTGTTGTCTGAGCACAGGTACTGGTACGTCAGCTGAGCGATCTTCAGCTTGATAGGCTCTTCGAAAAACAATTGCAAGGTCAGGGTGTTTTGCGACATGGGAAACGCTGTTCACAGCGGTAGGCATTGCGATGGATTGGGATTGTGTGGACCAGGCCCGCGCGTGTCCCCTGCGGGCTTGTCCATGCAATGGCGGCGCAAGGTTGACAAAACGTCCACCGGCACGAGTCGCCAAGGCGATGATTGTCACAAAACGTTCATGCATACTCGACGACCTGCGCGCGGTGCGCGCTTTCACCCACAACTGGAGGGAAAACCACCATGCGATTCGATACCCGCTTTTACGCACTGCTGTCTGGCACCGCTCTGATGCTGGGCCCGGTAGCTGCACAGACCGACCGGGGCGCAACTGCCCGCACCGCCGCCGCAGCCCCTGCCGCCACGAGCTTTGCAAGTAGCCCCCGCGAAAAGATGGTGGTGGCCATGCCCAAGACCTATGCCAAAAGCGAAACCATGCTGCTGTGGGGCGACTACTTCAACCATCTCGCACGCTGCGGCAACATCGATCTGCAGAACCTGCAAGGCGAATCGCTGGAGAAGAGCACCAACATCGATGTGCTGGGCGAAAAGGAACTGATCGACAACATCCTTACCGGCAAGGCGCAGCTGGCACAGGTCAACCCTGGCCTGGTGCCCCAGTTGGTGAGCGCTGGCCAGCCCGCACCGTTTAGCGTGCCCGGCAACAAGGCCAGCGGCAAACGCAACTCGTACACGCTGATCCTGATCTCGCGGGTGGACAGCCCCTTTACAAAACCCAAGGACCTGATCGGCAAGAAGATTGCGCATTCCACGCCCACGTCCAACTCCGGCAACCTGGCGCCGCGCGCCCTGTTCCCGGCGCTGGGACTGCTGCCGGACCAAAACTACGAAGTGGTGTTCTCCAACGGCCACGAGCGTTCTGTGACTGGCGTGATGCACGGCTTTTACCCCGCTGCCGCCGTGGCCAGCGACCTGTACCAGCGCATGGTGCTCAAGGGCGACGTGAAGGGCTCCAGCATCCGCACGCTGTGGGAAAGCCCGCCTTTCATGACCGAAACCTGGACCATGGGCAAGGACGTGTCGGCTGACCTGCAAAACCGCGTGAAAAAATGCTCGTACAGCTACAGCTTCTCGCCCAAACTGCGCCAGTTGCTGCCGGGCAATGACACCTTCTTGCCCATCAGCTTCGAACGCGACTTTGCAACCGTGATGGAGGTCTACAACAAGACCCAGGCGGCCAAGGGTAAATAAGCCCCTGGTCTGACACCCCCGGTGCACCATGCAGCGATCCGGGGGACAAGGCTGACACCGGCACGGCGGTCTGCATGTTAAGTTGGGGCAGGCCACTACCACCCCACCTTGCTGGAGAAGCCCGTTGATCGCCCTTGCCACGGCCCTTGGCCGTTTTGTGCTGCGCCACCTGTTGTCGTTCTTGCTGATCTGTTGCGTGCTGCTGCTTGCGCAGTGGGGCTGGGCGCAGTGGCGCACGTGGCAAGACCTGCGCACCGAGGCAGCCCAGCTCACGGCCGCGCAGGCCGCGCTGTCGGGCCACATTGACGAACAAACCACCGCCAGCCGCCAGCGCACCGCCAGCCTGGCATCGGCCCCGCTGGCCGTGCTGACGGAGCGTATCCACACCCTGGACGAGCGCCTGCGCAGCAAGCAGCAGGCGCGCGAGGGCCTCAAGGGCGTGGTGCTGCTGGACTCCGAACGGACGCCTTTTGTTCAAGCCCATCTGCAGGCCATGCGCCTGGACGTGGACATACAGCTGCTGCAGCAAGAGCGCGCCTATGTGCAAGAGCTGCGCTGGCGCCTGCAGGCCACCCAGAGCGCCGAACAGCAGCGCGCCGGCCTGGAACGCCTGCGCCAGGAACACGAGCGGCTGTATGCGCAATGGCAGGCCGTGCAAGCCGCGCGCCAGGCGCTGCTGGAGAGCCACCCCATCAAATGCCGCCTGCCCGTGGCGTCGCCCGAGCGCACGGCATGCGAAGACCTGCGCCAGCAACAGGCCGCCCTGCTGGCCGCCAACCAGCGCGCCGCTGCCGACCACGCTGCGCAGCGCGTGCGGGTGCAACAGGCGGCACCCACCCCCGCACCGCTGGGTGAATTCGAGCCCCACCAGGCGCCGCTGCAGGAGTTGCTCCGCACACTGCAAGCCCGCCAGGCCGCGCTGATCACCGAGCAGGCCCAGCACTGGGCCAGCCGCCTTGCCGCGCCCGTGCAGCAGGTGGTGCCCACGGCGCTGCTGATTCTGCTGGGCATCGTGCTCACGCCGCTGGGCATCAAGGCGGTGATGTACTTTGTGCTGGCGCCCCTGGCACAGCGCCGGCCGCCCGTGCAGCTGCTGCCACACACCCTGGGCGGGGTGGCGCTGGTGCCCGGCCCCTCAGCCGTGTCGCATGAGGTGAGCGTAGACCCGGACCATGAACTGCTGGTGCACCCCGAGTTCTTGCAAAGCACTGCGGTGCAGGGCGACAAGGACACGTGCTGGCTGTTCAGCAAACGCTACCCGTTCACCAGCCTCGCATCGGGCATGGTGGCGCTGACCCGCGTGCGCACGCAGGCCACGGCGCGCTACGTGATCTCGGCCACGCAAGACCCGCACAGCGAAATCGGCATGCTGCACCTGCCCCCAGGCGCCGCGCTGGTCATGCAGCCACACAACCTGGTCGGCGTGCTGCAGCGCCGGGGCGAGCCGGTGCGCATCACGTCGCACTGGCGGCTGGGCAGCCTGCATGCGTGGCTGACGCTGCAACTGCGCTACCTGGCGTTCCATGGCCCGGCGCAGCTCATCGTGCAGGGCTGCCGTGGCGTGCGCGTGGAGCGCGCCGACCAGGGCCGCAACATCCAGCAGGCGGCCACCATCGGCTTTAACGCCAACCTGGCCTACACCACCCGGCGCAGCGATACATTTGGCGCGTATCTGCTGGGCAAGCAGGGGTTGCTGAATGACAGCTTTCACGGAGCAGACGGGTTTTATGTGTACGAGGAAATGCCGCACACGCAGGTGAAGGGCGGGCGGGCGCGGAGGGGGTTGGAGGGGGTGGCGGATTCGCTACTCAAGGTGTTTGGGATTTAAGAGGGTTCGGGGATGGAGGGAGGCCTCAGTACGAGAATTTGTGGTGTTATTGACCGCTAGCGCTTATCTATAAAGCGCTAGCAGCTATTGTTTTAGTAGTAATCTGCATGTCTTTTTTCGAGTGTGGAGGCCGGGGTGTGCGCCCGGCGGCGCAGTAACTTTCTCTTTGCGACCAAAAGAAAGTTATTCGCATGCCGGGCGACTCCCGGCCTCCGGTTTCAACAAAGGCACGCACCACTATCAGCGCAAGGCTTCGACAGGCCTGAACGGGAGGGTGGCGCCCTGGCTTCGACGAGCACTGCGCGGACGGTCACGCGGAGAGTCGCTACGCAGATGCCTCGTTACAATGCTGCGATGCACAACCCGCAACAACCCCTCTTGCACTCCCCGGGCAGCAGCCGGTGCAAGCTGTTGCCACGCGGGTATTTCTGCTCCGTCACGCCGCCATAGCGCGAGGCTAGCGCGCTGGCGATTGGCTCTACCCCCTGCGGGTGCGCGCCAACCCCACCCCCATTCCCATCTTTTTTGAAGTGCCCTGCGTCCCGCATTTTTGTGCGGCGCTGCGTGCGCTTTGCGTTGTATTTTTCTGTTCGACTGCCTATGAACTTCTCTTCTTCTCTCCGCCAGACATGGCTTTCTAATATTCGGGGCGATGTGCTCGCCGGGCTGGTGGTGGCGCTGGCGCTGATTCCCGAGGCGATTGCGTTCTCCATCATCGCGGGCGTGGACCCCAAAGTGGGGCTGTATGCCTCCTTCAGCATCTGCGTGATCATCGCGTTCGCGGGCGGGCGCCCCGGCATGATCTCTGCCGCCACCGGCGCCATGGCGTTGCTCATGGTCACCTTGGTCAAAGAACACGGCCTGCAGTACCTGCTGGCCGCCACGGTGCTCACCGGCATCCTGCAAATCCTGGCGGGTGTTTTAAAGCTGGGCCTGCTGATGCGGTTTGTCTCCCGCTCTGTGGTCACGGGTTTTGTGAACGCGCTGGCGATCCTTATCTTCTTGGCCCAGTTACCCGAACTGACCAACGTAGGCTGGCAGGTGTATGCAATGACAGCTGCAGGCCTGGCCATCATCTATGGCTTCCCCTACATCACCAAAGCGATACCGTCGCCGCTGGTCACCATCGTGGTACTGACGGGCATCTCCATCGCAATGGGCATGGACATTCGCACCGTTGGTGACATGGGCGAACTTCCCAGCAGCTTGCCGGTGTTTCTGATACCCGACATCCCGCTGAACCTGGAAACGCTGCAAATCATCTTCCCCTACTCGGTGACCCTGGCTGTGGTGGGCCTGCTCGAATCGATGATGACGGCATCCATCGTGGATGAGCTGACCGACACCCCCAGCAACAAGAACCGTGAATGCATGGGCCAAGGCGTGGCCAACATTGCCACCGGCTTTATCGGCGGCATGGCAGGCTGCGCCATGATTGGCCAGTCGGTCATCAACGTGAAGTCGGGTGGCCGAGGTCGGCTTTCCACTTTGCTGGCAGGTGTGTTTTTGCTTTTGATGGTGGTGTTCCTCGGCCAGTGGGTCAAGCAGATACCCATGGCGGCACTGGTAGCAGTGATGATCATGGTGAGCATTGGTACCTTTAGCTGGGACTCGGTGCGCAAGCTGCGCGAGCACCCGCCCAGCTCGTCCATCGTGATGATTGCCACCGTGGTGGTCACCGTGTCCACGCATGACCTGGCCAAGGGCGTGTTTGTGGGCGTGCTGCTGTCGGGCATCTTCTTTGCGCACAAAGTGGGCCGCGTGCTGCGCGTGGACCGCAGCAGCGAAGACGATGGCCGCACACGGGTGTACGGCGTGGTCGGCCAGGTGTTCTTTGCGTCGTCTGAAGCGTTTTTGGCCGCATTCGATTTCAAGGAAGTGGTGCCCAAGGTACGTATTGACGTGAGCCGCGCACACTTTTGGGACATTACCGCCGTGAGCGCGCTGGACAAGGCCGTGCTCAAGTTCCGCCGCGAGGGCACAGAGGTCGAGGTGATCGGCATGAACGAAGCCAGCGCCACGTTGGTGGACCGCTTTGCCATTCACGACAAGCCCGGCGCTGTTGAAAAGCTGATGCACTAATACACAGGAGACAAACACCATGAACAAGGTATACGCCTGCATTGACGGCCTTGCGGCCACCGCCGCTGTGATCGATTGGGCCGCCTGGTCGGCCCTGCGGCTTGATGTGCCGCTGGAACTGCTGCACGTGCTGGAACGCGCCCCCGAGGCCTTGCCCCCCGTGGGCGACTACAGCGGAGCCATCGGCTTGGGCGCGCAGGAGATCCTGCTCAAGCAGCTGAGCGCGCTGGACGAAGAGCGCGGCAAGATCGCGCAAGAGGCAGGCCGTCAGATGCTGGTGCAGGCACGCGCGCGGGCCACGGCCGCTGGTATTGCACAGGTCGATAGCCGCATGCGCCACGGCGACCTGGCGGACACCGCGCTGGACCTGGAGCCTGATGCCCGCCTGTTTGTGCTGGGCGAGCACTACCGCGCCAGCGGTACCCGCAAAATCCATCTGGACCACCATGTAGAGCGTGTGATCCGCGCAGTCAAGCGCCCGGTGCTGGTGGCCACGGCCGAGCAGTTTGTGGCGCCCGAGCGGTTTGTGCTGGCGTACGACGGCAGCGCCACCGCACGCAAGACGGTGGAAACCGTGGCGCGCAGCCCTCTGCTCAAAGGCCTGCCCGCACTGCTGGCCATGGCGGGCGCCGACACCCCGGCCGCCCACCAGCAGTTGCAAGAGGCCCAGCAGATTCTGCAAGCCGCCGGTTTCATCGCCGATGTGACGCTGCTGCCCGGCGAGCCGGAAACCGACCTGCCCGCCTTGCTCAAAACCCAGGGCGCCGCCCTGCTGGTGATGGGCGCCTACGGCCATTCGCGCATCCGCCAGCTGATTGTGGGCAGCACCACGACCACACTACTGCGAGTGAGCGAAGTACCGGTGCTGATCCTGCGCTGAGGCGCCACACCCTCATGCCCCGGCCCAGCGCCGGGACATGAATTAATATCATTTTGATAGCTACTCGCGCTTTATGGATAAGCGCTAGAGGCCAAAATCATCCAAACGCTCTCATAGCAACTCCGCAACACGGATCTGCGCTAGGCACAGCAACGGGCGCGTCAGGATGCGCTTCGCGGCTGGGCGGCCTGCCCCACAAAGCGTTGATGAATCTCGACGGTCAGCGCCTCAATCCGTGCCGTGAGCTCGCGGGTTTGTGCGGTAAGCAGTGTGTTTTGCTGAAGCAGCTCCAGAACCTGGGCCGCATTGGCTGCGGCGATGGCCAGGCGCTGTTCGTTAGCCACGGCCAGCGCTTCGCGGTGCTGGGCGTCGGCCTCTGCCTGGGACTTGTCGCGCGCAGCCTGGCGCGTCTGGGCCAGCAGGATGAGCGGTGCTGCATAGGCCGCCTGCAAGCTGAATGCCAGATTGAGCAGGATGAAGGGATACAAGTCGAACTGGGCCACACCCAGCGCATTGATGGCGATCCACGCGGCCACGATCAACGTTTGCGCTCCCAGAAACAACGGCGTTCCAAAGAACCGCGCGAAGGCCTCGGCGCGCAATGCAAAGCGGTCTGTACCAAACGTGGGCGCCAGATGCGCATGGGGGCGGTGAAAGCGCAGATGGTCCACCGGCGGCTTGCCGTGCTCGACAGACGTCTGCACAGGGGTTTGCGTGGGGGTCCCAGCGTGAGTAGGTGTTTTGGTCATGGGTTTTCTCAGCAAGAGCGGTGAAGGCAACCCAACACCAGGGCGTCTTTGCACTCTACTCCCTGGGATCGCGCACAACATCAGGCCAGTCGCAGCACTGGCGGCTATCCCGCCCCGCAATGGCCGACATGCGCTGCCAGCGCACTCCTACACAGCACCCGTGGCGGGCTGCCTACATTCATTCACAACAGAGAGCAACTTGAAAACACATCACAACACACGCGTTGGTGACCATGGTTTGAAGTGACCGCCGCCCGCTGCAACAGCCTCAGGAGAAAGCCCCATGCGCATTTACAGCCCACCCCTTCGCCATTCGCCCTGGCCGCTGCTGATGGGTGCTGCAGCGTTGATGGCGGTGCTAGCGCTGTCTGCCTGCTCCACGCCGCGCACACCCGACGGCATCAAGGCGGTAAGCGGATTTGATGTAGACCGCTACGCCGGGCACTGGCATGAAGTGGCGCGCATCGACAACTCGTTTGAACGGGGCCTCACCCAGGCCACTGCCACCTACACGCGCAATGCAGACAACACCATCAAGGTCGTCAACCGGGGCTACGACCCCGTGCGCAAGGAATGGAAAGAAGCCGAGGGCACCGCCCGCTTTGTGGGCGAGCCCGACCAGGCGGCTTTGAAGGTGTCGTTCTTCGGGCCGTTCTACGGCGGCTACAACGTGGTGGCGCTGGATGAAAACTACCAGTGGGCCATGGTGATTGGGTCGAACAAAGACTATCTGTGGATCCTGTCGCGCACCCCCGCCCTGCCCTGGCATGTGCGCGAACACTTGCTGGAGCGTGCCCGGGCCATGGGTGTGGACGTGAGCAAGATTGTGTTTGCGCCACCAGCGGGCGAGCAGCACGCCAGGCAGGCTGTGCGCACCTGAACTCAGTTCAGCGGCGTTCCGATGGGTTGCGCCCAACACGCCGTGGGCTTGGCACCGGGCATAGACACCGCAAAACACTACACTATTGATAGCTGTTAGCGCTTTACCATCAAGCGCTAGAGGCCAATTTCATTAAAATTTCAGACCGGGTGTGGCACGGTAGCCGCCGCCACCAGCTTCTGGGTGTAAGGGTGCTTGGGCGCTTCCATCACCTCGGTGACAGTGCCGCTTTCCAGCACCTCGCCGTCTTTCATCACCAGCACGTCGTGCGCCATGGCGCGGATCACATCGACGTCGTGGGTGATGAGGAGGTAGCTCAAACCCTTTTCCTTTTGCAGGCGCTGCAGCAGCCCCAGCACCTGCTGCTGAATGGTCACATCCAGCGCGCTGGTGGGCTCGTCCAGCACCAGCACCTGCGGCTGCACGATGAGCGCGCGCGCAATGGCCAGGCGTTGGCGCTGGCCGCCCGAGAACTCGTGCGGGTAGCGCTCCAGCAAGCGCGGGTACTGGTCTTCGGCCAGGCCCACTTCGGCCAGTGCAGCCTGCACCCGCACGCGCCGCTCGGCCACGCCCAGGGCGGGTTCATGCACCTTGAGGCCTTCGCCCACAATTTCTTCGACCGTGAGCCGTGGCGACAGCGACGAGAACGGGTCTTGAAACACCACCTGTACGCGGCGGCGCAGCTTCTGGTTGGAGGGCGTGTTGCGCATGGCGGGTTGCTGCCAGGCCTGCCCCCCAACCTGAAGGTCCCCGCCATAAGGCAGCAGGCCCAAAATAGCCTGGGCCAGCGTGGACTTGCCCGAGCCGGATTCGCCCACCACGCCCAGCGTTTGGCCGGGCAGCAGTTGCAGACTGGCGCCCTGCACCGCTACAAACTCGCCCTTCTTGAACCACCCTCGCACCCCCGGCAACGGCGTGGGGTACACCACACGAAGGGCTTTGCACAACACCACCGGGGCAGTGCCCCCAGGTGGGTCGGCCTCGACCACATCGCGTTTGGGCTGGCTGGCTATCAGGCGGCGGGTGTAGGCGTGCTGAGGGTTGCCAAACACATCGGCCACCGGGCCTTGCTCTACCAGCACGCCCTGCTCCATCACCGCCACACGGTCGGCAAACCGGCGCACCAGGTTCAGGTCGTGCGTGATCAGCAACACGGCCATGCCGGTTTGGCGCTGCAGGTCACTCAACAGGTCCAGGATCTGGCCGCGCAAGGTCACATCCAGCGCGGTGGTGGGCTCGTCGGCCAGCAGCAGCTTGGGTGCGCTGGCAAGGGCCATGGCGATCATGGCGCGCTGCCGTTGCCCGCCCGACAGCTGGTGCGGAAAACTGTTGGCTCGGCGCGCGGGCTCGGGGATGCCCGTCTTGGCCAGTAACTCGATGGCGGCCTGCGCGCACTGGGCGCCGGTCAGGCCCTGCTTAAGCTGCAGGATCTCGGCGATCTGCAAGCCGATGGTCATCAGGGGGTTGAGCGCGGTCATGGGCTCCTGGAACACCATGGCAATGTCGCCACCCCGCACGCCGCGCATCTCGCGTTCTGTCAGCGCCAGCAGGTCGCCCCGGCCCTGCAGCATCGCCTGCCCGGTGATGGCGGCATTGCCCGCCAGCCGCAGCAGGCTGAGCGCGGTGATGGTCTTGCCCGAGCCGGATTCGCCCACCAGCGCGAGCTTTTCACCGGCCGCGATGCTGAAGTTGACGCCCCGCACCACCTCTTTGGAGCCAAAGCGAACATGCAGATCCTGCACCTGCAACAACGGAGTATTGGCCGATGGGTTCACTGGTCGGCCTTTCGGGGATCAAGGGCGTCGCGCAGCGCGTCGCCCATGAAGGTCAGCAGCAGCAAGGTGGTCACCAACACCGCAAAGGTAGACAGCGAAATCCACCACGCATCAATGCTGTTCTTGCCCTGGCTCAGCAACTCGCCCAGCGACGGCGTACCCGGCGGCACGCCCAGGCCCAGAAAATCGAGCGAGGTGAGCGCCAGAATGGCCGCGCTCATGCGAAACGGCAAGAACGTGACCACCGGGGTCAGGCTGTTGGGCAGGATGTGGCGCCAGATGATCTGCGTGTTGCTCACCCCGAGGGCGCGCGCCGCTTTTACGTAGTCAAGCTGGCGGTTGCGTAGAAACTCGGCCCGCACATAGTCCGACAGCCCCATCCAGCCGAACAGCGACAGCAACACCAGCAGCAGCGCAATGCTGGGCGCAAACACCGCGCTGAAGATGATGAGCAGATACAGCTCGGGCATGGATCCCCAGATCTCGATGAAACGCTGAAAAGCCAAGTCGGTCTTGCCGCCAAAAAAGCCCTGGATGGCGCCGGTGACCACGCCCAGAAACACCCCCGTCACAGTCAGCGCCAACGCAAACAGCACACTCACCCGAAACCCGTACAACAGCTGCGCGAGCAGGTCACGCCCCCGATCATCGGTGCCCAGCCAGTTGTCGCCGGTGGGTGCCGAAGGGTTGGGTGACTTGGCAAAGTAGTTCAGCGTGTTGGGGCCGTAAGGGTTGATGGTGTACAGCGCCCAGTTGCTGCCTGTGGTCAGCCGGTCCTTGATGAAGGGGTCGAGGTAGTCGGTGGGGGTTTCAAAGTCACCGCCAAAGGTCTTTTCAGGGTAGTCCTTGAGCATGGGGAAATATGTCTGCCCCTCATAGCGCACCACCAGTGGCTTGTCGTTGCTGACCAGCTCGGCACCCAAGCTGACCAGCACCAGGGTGCAAAAGATCAGCAGGCTCCAGTAGCCCAGACGGTTGCGCTTGAAGCGCAGCCAGGCGCGGCGCGAGGGGGACAGGGAGATCGATGTGGAAGCGGGGCTCATCAGTGCAATGGGTCCGTTCGGGCTAGTCAAACTTCACGCGGGGGTCTACCCACACATAACAAAGATCGCTGACCAGCTTGGTCACCAGCCCAATCAGCGTGAAGAAGTACAGCGTGCCCAACACCACGGGGTAGTCGCGTCGGATGACGCTTTCGTAGCTGAGCAGGCCCAGGCCGTCGAGCGAGAACAAGGTCTCGATGAGCAATGAGCCCGCAAAAAATGCGCCGATGAACGCAGCAGGAAACCCAGTGACGATGGGAATCAGCGCGTTGCGGAACACATGCTTCCACAGCACCTGCCGCTCGCTCAGGCCCTTGGCGCGAGCCGTCAGCACGTACTGCTTGCGGATCTCTTCCAAAAAGGCGTTCTTCGTCAGCATGGCAGTCACCGCAAAACTGCCCAGCACCATGGCCGTGACCGGCAGCGTGATGTGCCACAGGTAGTCCACAATGCGCGCGCCCCAGCTCAGCTCGTCCCAGTTGGCCGACGTCAACCCGCGCAGCGGGAACCACTGCAACTGCCCGCCAAAGATGACCAGCAGCGCCACGCCCAGCACAAAGCCGGGGATGGCGTAGCCCACCAGGATGAGCAGCGTGGTCACCAAGTCAAACCGCGAACCAGCGCGCACGGCCTTGGCCACCCCCAGCGGCACAGCCACCAGGTAGCTGATGAGAAACGTCCACAGCCCCAGGCTGATCGAAACCGGCAGCTTCTCGATGATGAGCTGCCACACGTCCTTGTTCTGGAAAAAGCTCTTGCCCAGGTCAAACCGCGCGAACTGGCCGAGCATCTGAAAGAAGCGTTCGTGGGCGGGTTTGTCGAACCCGTAAAGCGCCTTGATCTGCTCGACCCGCTTGGGGTCCACGCCCTGCGATCCGCGGTAGCTCAGCCCGCCGCCTTCAGCGCCACCACCGCCCGCTCCCGCTTTGGCTTCGGCCATGTACTGCTCTACCGGGCCACCGGGCACAAACTGGATCACCACAAAGGTCAGCAGCAGCACGCCGAACAAGGTGGGCAGCATGAGCAGAATGCGTTTGAGGATGTAGGCAAACATGGGCGAGTTGGTGGGTGCGTAAGGTGGCTACTTCTTGTCTGGCGCGGTCTGCAGTGGCACCCGCGCCCACCAGGTGTCGATGACCCAACCTTCACCGCTTGAATAGGGCGGCACGGTTTCGGGCTTGGCCAGGCGCCAGGCGTTGTAGGCCATGCGGTGGGTACCCGCCGTCCATTGCGGGATCAGGTAGTGGCTGTGCGCGATGATGCGCTCCAGTGCGTGGCAAGCGGGCAGCAATTGCGCTTCGGTTTTGGCCGAGGTCATGGCCTTGATCATGGCGTCCACGGCCCGGTTCTTGACCCCGGGGAAGTTGCCAGAGTCTTCCGTATCGGCGGCCTGGCTGCCGAACATGTCGGCAAACTCCTGGCCGGGGTTGTTGGTGCCCTGGTAGGCCAGCGAGGTGATGTCGAAGTCAAACTTTTGCAGCCGCTGCTGGTACAGCGCAAAGTCCACCGAGCGAAAACGCATCGTGATGCCGATTTTCTCCAGGTTGCGCATCCATGGCGTGATGGTGCGTACACCGCCTTCGTTGCTGTCCATGTATTCAAGGACCATGGCCTCGCCCTTGGCATTGCGCAGCACACCGCCCTGCACCTCCCAGCCAGCGTCCTTGAGCAGCGCCTGCGCCCGGCGCAGATTGGCCCGCAGGGATGAATCGCCATCGGTGCGTGGCGGCACCGTCATGGGGCCGAAGGCTGCGGGGGGAATGTCTTTGCGGTACGGTTCCATCAGCGCCAGCTCTTCGGGCGACGGGGTGCCGCGTGTCTCGCACGCGGTGTTGCCAAACAGGCCGTTGACCCGCTGGTAGGCGCCGTAGAACAGCTGGCGGTTCATCCACTCATAGTCCATGGCCAAGCCCAGTGCCTCGCGCACGCGGGCGTCCTGCAGCAGGGGCCGGCGGGTGTTGAGCACGTAGCTCTGAAACCCCGACGGCAGCTTGTGCTGGAACTCGCCCTTGACCAGCTCGCCGGTGTCGAACTTCTTGCCCGTCACGCGCCGGGCCCAGTCGCCAGCGCTGAAAAAGCGCATGAGGTCGAATTCGCCAGCCTTCAGTGCCTCCAGCCGCGCGGTGCTGTCCTTGTAGATCTTGACCAGCACGCGGTCGAAATTGGCGGTGCCCTTGCGCACGTTCAGGTCGCGCGCCCAGTACTGCGGGTCGCGCACGTAGGTGATGTCCTTGCCGAACCGCACCGGGCCAATCTTGTAGGGGCCGCTGCCAATGGGGATGTCCATCACCACCTGGTCAAACTGCTTGGCCTTGCCGTTCTCTACGCCCCAGTCGCGGCTGAACACGGGCAGGCCTCCCACCGTTAGCGGCAGCTCGCGGTTGGGTTGCTTGAACCGGTAGCGCACGGTGCGGTCGTCCAGCACGTCCACCCCTGCCACGTCGATCAAGGTGGTTTTGTAGGCGGGCGAGGTGAACGGGCCCACCAGGGTGTCGTAGCTGTGTTTAACGTCCTGCGCCAGCACGGGTTTGCCGTTGTGAAACCGCGCTTCGGGCCTGATGCGAAAGGTGGCCGACAGGCCATCGGCCGACACGTCAACGTCTTCAGCCAGCAAGCCATAACCCGTGGCAGTTTCGTCCATGGCGCCCACCAGCAAAGAGTCGAACATCAGGCTCGACAGGTACGCAGGCGCGTTGCCCTTGATGGTGAACGGGTTGTATTTGTCAAACGTGGACGTGCGCAGGTTGCTCACCAGCCGTAGCTCGCCGCCCTTGGGGGCGTCAGCGTTGACATAGTCGAAATGTGCAAACCCGGCGGGGTACCGAGGCTCGCCCCACAGAGCATATGCATGCGCGGCCCACGCCGGACCAGCACAACCCAACAGCAGAAAAGTCAGCCAATACCGCATGCGACAATTCTGCACTACGTCGGTGGCGCCACCGCAGAGCCTGTGGGGATTTCCCCGCAGGCCGGTCGGCTGCCACGCTCAACGCCAATTCCTCGCATTCCTCAGGAGAAGAACAATGGGTTTTCTGACCGGCAAAAAGCTGCTCATCACGGGCGTGCTGTCCAACCGCTCCATCGCCTACGGCATCGCCAAGGCCTGCCACGCACAAGGCGCTGAGCTGGCTTTCAGCTACGTGGGCGACCGCTTCAAGGACCGCATCACCGACTTTGCTGCCGAGTTCGACTCCACGCTGATCTTTGACTGCGATGTGGGCAGCGACGAGCAGATCGACCGCATGTTTGCAGACCTGGCCCAGGTGTGGCCCAAGTTTGACGGTTTTGTGCACAGCATCGGCTTTGCCCCCCGCGAAGCCATCGCAGGCAACTTTCTGGACGGCCTGTCGCGTGAAGGCTTCCGCATTGCGCACGACATCAGCGCCTACAGCTTCCCGGCCATGGCCAAGGCCGCGCTGCCGCACCTGAACGACAAGTCGTCGCTGCTGACCCTGAGCTACCTGGGCGCGCTGCGCTCCATCCCCAACTACAACACCATGGGCCTGGCCAAGGCCAGCCTGGAAGCCAGCGTGCGCTACCTGGCCGAGGCCGTGGGCCGCACCGAAGACGGCCGCAGCATCCGCGCCAACGGCATCAGCGCAGGCCCCATCAAGACGCTGGCCGCCAGCGGCATCAAGGACTTTGGCAAGCTACTGAGCCGCGTAGCCGACGCATCGCCTCTGCGCCGCAACGTGACGATTGAAGACGTGGGCAATGTGGCGGCGTTCCTGCTGTCCGACCTGGCATCTGGCATGACAGCCGAGATCACGTATGTGGACGGCGGCTTCAGCCAGACAGCAGGCCTGAGCGCCGATCAGGTCTGATTGCGGCGTAAATTTGAGCCAAAACAGGCTCTAGCGCTTATTGAATAAGCGCTAGCAGCTATACATTCAGTAGCAAATGCTCCGCAGACGTTGCCTGGTTTGGCTGGCCTGCCTACCCTGTTTGGCGATAGCGGCGCTGCCCGCACACGCGGCGGACGCACCTGCGCTGCTTCTTGCCAATGTGTACCGCCCCGGCATGCCGCTGGCGGACTACTGGGTGAGCGAAAAGTACGACGGAGTGCGCGGCTACTGGGATGGCCGCACGCTGCGCACACGCGGCGGCGAAACGGTGGCGGTACCGGCCTGGTTCACGGCAGGCTGGCCCGACACGCCCATGGACGGCGAACTGTGGGCCGGGCGCGGACGCTTCAGCCAGGCGCAGTCCACTACACGCACCCAGCAGGCCGACGACGCGGCGTGGCGCTCTATCCGATTCATGGTGTTTGACCTGCCCCAGCAAGGCGGCAGCTTTGATGAACGGCTGCCCACGCTCAACGCGTTGGTGCAGCGCATCGGCCAGCCCTGGGTGCAGGCCGTACCGCAAAAACGCGTGGCCAGCGATGCGGCTTTGCAGGCGCTGCTGCAACGCACTATGCGCGCGGGCGGCGAAGGGCTGATGCTGCACCGGGGAGCATCGCTCTACCGGTCTGGCCGCAGCGATGACCTCATCAAGGTCAAAACCCACGAAGACACCGAAGCCCGCGTGGTGGCCCACCTGCCGGGCAAGGGCAAACACGCAGGCCGCATGGGTGCGCTGCTGGTGGAGATGCCCAACGGCCAGCGTTTCAAGCTGGGCGCAGGGTTCACCGACGTGCAACGCACCGACCCACCGCCGGTTGGCAGCTGGGTGACCTACCGCTTTCGCGGCACGCACGACGGCGGGCTACCGCGGTTTGCGAGCTTTGTGCGCGTGCGGCCTGACTAGTCCATACGCTGATCCTGCAATCCCAAGAAGACGGGGCCCCACCCTGGGGCCCCGCGCCTCTGGAGAGTGTGTGCTCTTCCAGCCTTAGTTGGGCAACAGAACCTTGTCCACCACATGGATCACGCCGTTGGACTGGTACACGTCAGCGATAGTCACGCTGGCAGTTCCACCCTTTTCGTCGCTCACCATGATGGCGGAGCCACTGGCCTTGGCCGTCAAGGTGCCGCCCGCCACGGTCTTGAAGCTGGCCATCCCCTTGCCGTCGGCGATCATTTTGGACAGAGCGGCTGCGTCGTATTTTCCTGCCACCACGTGGTACGTCAGTACCTTCGTCAGCGTGGGCTTGTTTTCTGGCTTGAGAAGGGTGTCGACCGTACCAGCAGGCAGAGCGGCGAATGCGGCATTGGTCGGCGCAAACACGGTGAACGGACCTGCACCCTTGAGGGTGTCGACCAGGCCAGCGGCCTTGACGGCTGCGACCAACGTCGTGTGATCCTTCGAATTCACGGCGTTGTCAATGATGTCCTTGCTGGCCAGCATGGGGGCGCCGCCCACCATCACTTGCGCCATGGCAGGCACTGCAGCAGCGGCCAAGACGGCAGTCATGCCAATGGAAGCAAGGCGGGCAGTCAAACGAAAGGTCATGAGAATCTCCTGAGTGTGGATGAACTGTCACCGCATGAAGAATCACGCGGCTGTCAGTCAATACGCAGGCAATCCATTTGCGGATTCAACCTGTCAAAAAAAATCGCTCCACAGCAAGCGCTGGGGAGCGATTCTTTGGACAGGGACTTGGGACAGGGGCTCGTTTAAAGCACCCGCCAAATCCTGGGCACAACCTTAGACATTGCGGCCGTAAGGCCCGTCATCACCCACCTGCACCAGGTTTTTGGCCGTGGCCAAGGGCTTCGGATTTTTTTCGGGTTTGGCTCGCTCGGCCACACAGTCGGCGTAGTAGCGCACCTGCCCGTTTTCGTCTTCCACCTCGACCAGGCCGTGGATGTCGGTCTCGAAGCCCGGGCACAGCTTGGCGAACTCGCGGGCGAACTTGAGGTAGTCCACGATCTTCTTGTTGAACACCTCACCGGGGATCAGCAGCGGAATGCCCGGTGGATATGGCGTGACCAACCCCACGGTAATGCGGCCCTCGAGTTGGTCGATCTCCACGCGATCCGTCTGGCGGTGCGCGATGTGCGCATACGCATCCGATGGCTTCATGGCGGGCGTGAGGTCAGACAGGTACATCTCGGTCGTCAGACGCGCGATGTCGTACTTGGCATACATCTCATGAACGTGCTGGCAGAGGTCCTGCAAGCCCATGCGCTCGTAGCGCTTGTGCTGCTGGCAGAACTCGGGAAGGATGCGCCACATGGGCTGGTTCTTCTCGTAGTCGTCCTTGAACTGCTGCAGCGCAGTCAGCAACGTGTTCCAGCGGCCCTTGGTGATGCCGATGGTGAACATCACGAAGAAGCTGTACAGGCCCGTCTTCTCGACCACCACGCCGTGCTCGGCCAGGTACTTGGTGACGATGGACGCGGGGATACCGGTCTTGTCGAACTTGCCATCCAGGTTCAGGCCGGGGGTGACGATGGTCGACTTGATCGGATCCAGCATGTTGAAGCCGTCGGCCAGCTGGCCAAAGCCGTGCCACTTGGCGCCAGCCTTCTTGCTCTTGCTGTCGCTGCGGATGATCCAGTCTTCCGCACGGCCCATGCCTTCATCCACGAGCTTGTCGGGGCCCCAGACCTTGAACCACCAGTCCTTCTTGCCGAAGTCGTTTTCGATCTGGCGCATGGCGCGGCGGAAGTCGAGCGCCTCCAGGATGCTTTCCTCCACCAGCGCGGTGCCGCCGGGCGGCTCCATCATGGCAGCAGCCACGTCGCAGCTGGCGATGATGCTGTACTGCGGGCTGGTGCTGGTGTGCATCAGGTAGGCCTCGTTGAAGAGGTGGCGGTCCAGCTTGGTGGTCTGCGAGTCCTGCACCAGCACGTGGCTGGCCTGGCTGATACCAGCCAGAAGCTTGTGGATGGACTGCGTGGCATAGGTCACTGAGTGCTTGGGGCGCGTACGCTTCTTGCCCATGGCATGGTAGGTGCCATAGAAGGGGTGGAAGGCCGCGTGGGGCAGCCAGGCCTCGTCGAAGTGCAGGTTATCCACGTAGCCATCAAGCATGCTCTTGATGGTCTCTGTGTTGTAAAGAACGCCGTCGTAGGTGGACTGGGTGAGCGTAAGCACACGCGGCTTGACCTTCTTGGGGTCGACGCCCTTCAAAAGCGGGTTGGCCTTGATCTTGGCCTGAATTGCGGCAGGCTCGAACTCGCTTTGCGGGATGGGCCCGATGATGCCGAAGTGGTTGCGCGTGGGCTTCATGAACACGGGGATCGCGCCCGTCATGATGATGCTGTGCAGGATGGACTTGTGACAATTGCGGTCCACCACCACCACGTCGCCCGGCGCGACGGTGTGGTGCCACACCATCTTGTTGGATGTAGACGTGCCGTTGGTTACAAAGAAGCAGTGGTCGGCATTGAAGATACGCGCGGCATTGCGCTCCGATTCGCCAATGGCGCCGTTGTGGTCCAGCAGCTGGCCCAGCTCTTCCACCGCGTTGCACACGTCGGCGCGCAGCATGTTTTCACCATAGAACTGGTGGTACATCTGGCCCACGGGGCTCTTCAAAAACGCGACGCCTCCCGAATGGCCGGGGCAGTGCCAGCTGTACGAGCCGTCCTCTGCATAGTCGAGCAGCGCCTTGAAGAACGGGGGCTGCACGCTCTCCAGATAGCTCTTGGCCTCACGGATGATGTGGCGCGCCACGAATTCGGGGGTGTCCTCGAACATGTGGATGAACCCGTGCAGCTCGCGCAGGATGTCGTTGGGCAGGTGGCGGCTGGTCTTGGTCTCTCCGTGCACGTAAATAGGCACTTCGGTGTTCTTGCGACGCACCTCGCCGATGAAGTTGCGCAGGCTCAGAACAATGGGGTCGAGCCCGTCTCCGCCCGTGAACTCTTCATCGTCGATCGACAAAATAAAAGCGCTTGCACGGCTTTGCTGCTGGGCAAACTGCGACAGGTCACCGTAGCTGGTGACGCCGACCACCTCAAAGCCCTCGGCCTCAATGGCCTGCGCCAGCGCACGAATGCCCAGGCCCGATGTGTTCTCTGAACGATAGTCTTCATCGATGATGATGATGGGAAAGCGAAACTTCATGCGCAGCCTCCGTGCAACCGTGGCCTGCCCGGCCAAAAAACGAAATAGGCGCGAAGTGTAAGGAATAACCTTGACGCGCCTTTGAACTGCAACCCTTTTGACCCAGAATGTGGTGCGGTAAACACAACCATAACGAGGAGGTATGACATGGAGGAATCCACCATCTGGTGGCTGGCAGCGGGGGCCGTGGTCGCCACGGAGCTGCTAACCGGCACCTTTTACCTGCTCATGGTGGCCGTGGGACTGGTGGCCGCAGCGCTGGCCGCGCATTTAGGGCTGCCAATGACACTGCAAATCATCGCTGCGGCCATCGTTGGCGGCGGCGCTGTGGTGGCGTGGTATCTCGTCAAAAAACGGCGCCCGGGAGACCCTTCCGCCCGGGCAGACCGCAGCGTGAATCTGGATGTGGGCGAAACCATCATGATCGAAAGCTGGAACGCTGACGGCACCACCTCTGTGAAATACCGGGGAGCAACGTGGACTGCCATTCATCGCCCTGGCGTCACCCCATCAACCGGCATGCACCGCGTGGCAGAACTGGTAGGCAATCGCCTGCTGGTCGACCCTGTGTAAAGCGGGCTCCTGAATTTCACTCTCGCAACAGATTTACAAGAAAGTAGGCATCCATGGAAATCGCTATCGTCATTCTCATCATTGCCGGGATCTTCATAGCACGCTCCGTCAAGGTCGTTCCCCAGCAAAACGCTTGGGTCAAAGAACGGCTGGGCAAATATGCGGGCACGCTCACCCCGGGGCTTAATTTTCTGGTGCCTTTTGTCGACAAGGTCGCCTACAAACACAGCCTGAAAGAAATTCCGCTGGATGTACCCAGCCAGGTCTGTATCACGAGGGACAACACCCAACTGCAGGTTGACGGCATCCTCTACTTTCAGGTGACCGATCCCATGCGTGCCAGCTACGGCTCCAGCAACTACATCATGGCGGTGACACAGCTGGCCCAGACATCGTTGCGCTCCGTCATCGGCAAGCTGGAGCTGGACAAGACCTTTGAAGAGCGAGACATCATCAACGCCCAGGTTGTACAAGCCATCGACGAAGCCGCATTGAACTGGGGCGTGAAGGTGCTGCGCTACGAAATCAAAGACCTGACTCCGCCCAAAGAGATCCTGCACGCCATGCAGGCACAAATCACCGCAGAACGTGAAAAACGCGCGCTGATCGCAGCCTCCGAAGGCCGCCGCCAGGAGCAGATCAACATCGCCACGGGTGAACGCGAAGCTTTCATTGCCCGCTCCGAAGGTGAAAAGCAGGCCGTTATCAACAAGGCGCAGGGTGAGGCTGAATCCATCAAGGCCGTTGCCGAGGCCAATGCACAGGCCATCGAACGCGTGGCCTACGCCATCCGCCAGCCCGGGGGCGAGCAGGCCGTACAACTCAAGGTCGCCGAAAAAGCCGTGGAAGCGTACAGCCAGGTAGCTGCAGACTCGAACACCACCCTCATCGTGCCCAGCAACATGACCGAGGTGTCGGCGCTCATCGGATCGGCTATGAAAATGGTGCAGGCGCAAAAAGTAGTTTGACCCCCGAACCTGGCGTTTTTTGCACCGAATTGCGCTGACCGCCAAATCGACGTTTTCGTATGGCTATAATCGAGGGCTTCGGAGAGGTGGATGAGCGGTTTAAGTCGCACGCCTGGAAAGCGTGTGTGGGCTAATCCCCACCGCGGGTTCGAATCCCGCCCTCTCCGCCAGTTAGCAAGCTTTCACTTCCAACGAAAGCACCCCCACAAAACCCGCACCATCAACAGTGCGGGTTTTTTGTTTTTGGCACGTGTTTTCCGAAACCGCAACCAACCGTAACAGCAGGCCAAACAGCAGCGGTATCGCACTTGTCTGACAGACGGAACCGGGGCCTTTTGCTGAAATCTCACCCACCAGCCATTGAGGCTGACTGGGCGGTCATTGTGGCCCCCGCACCCTTTTTGAGGACTCCAGCATGAAACACCGTTCGTTGTCACCCCGAGCACGTGCGTTGGTTACCTTTCTTGGCACTGTGGTGCTGGCGCTGCTGGCTTCCATGGCGCTTTTAACCCCTGACGTTGCTGGTCCCGCAGTAGATTCTCTGACGGCGCTACCCAGTGGTTTGGATCAGATACTGCCCGTTGGGGCCTCTAAATAGGTCCCCCCATGGCCGCCCATCAAGGCGAGGCGACTGCAACGTTTAGCACCCAACACATTTCGCTGCGCCAAGTAAAACTGCAGCAGTAGCAAAAACCATAGCATCGGAGTACCATTCGGCGCTGCGCACCGACAGTTCGGTGCTATTCAGGAATGGAGGACGATCGTGACACCACGTTTTCGATACTCTGCGAACAGGCTGGATTCTTTTTCACCCTTTGTCCGCTCACTGGCTCTGACCACATTGGCTGCCGCGTTAGTCGGCTGCACCAGCCCACGCGATGTGGCGCTGGAAGAATTTGGCCGCTGGCACGACAACGCGCGCGCCCAGGCGCAGGCGGGAACCCTGGCCTGGAGCGAGCTCTACAAACAGAGCTTTGACCGGTTGACTGCCCTTCCCCCATCGATCCAGCAGGATACGCGGCTGGAAAATATCGTTCTGCTGCTGTCCACGGCTCGCAAATACGAAGCCAATGAAATCGATGCCCGGCAATTTGCCATGGAGCGCGAGCACATAGAGACCCAGTTGCAAGCTCGTCTGCGCTGAATGGCGGGTTGCGCTACATGCCCCACACAGGTTGAATCAGCCAGCACCGGGGCGCTACCGAACAGGCGAACCTTGCTCGGCAACGGCGATACGTCTGCGCAATGCGGTGGCGGCCTGCGCATCTCCGGCCGCCTCAGCCCTTTGCACCTGCAGCGTCAACCACGACATCAAAGGCCTGCGCCACCCCTGGGCCGATGCCGTATCGGTCGCTTCAGCGATGATCGTTGGATTGGCTTGCCCCGACTGGAACAGCACGCCGGCGGCTACCAGGCGCGACAGGGGGTCTTCCAGACCTGAAAGGGTCGCCACATTTCCCGCCGCTGCCACCTTGCGCTGCGCCTCCGGCAGCATCGGGGCTTGTTCCGGCTGCAAGCGCCCAACCAGATAGTCAGCATAGGCCCGCTCGGCCGGGGCGGCGTCGGCACGCAGCGACTCGAACCGCTCACACGGGCCCACCATCAGACTGGCAACCTGGGCAGCGCAGCGCAGCAGCTCCAGCCGCGCCAGAAGATCGGGACGGCCCGTGCGGGCCACCTCCGCTCGGGCGCGGTTCCATTCAAGCGCTTCAACACGGGCGTTGCCGGACAGATATGCCTCCACTGCCTTCTGTGAGGACGCTTGGGCATTCATCTGCCAGTCCGGCACCGGGGGCTTGCTGGAGCAGCCCATGATCAGCAGCAAGGAACCGCCCAGAACGGCCGCTCCCAACGATCGCCGTCCAAGAGTCATCCGTAATGATTGCTTCATGGCAACTTGAGCTCCGTGTCTCTTGCAAAGGGCCATTTGCGATTGATCTCGTTGACCAGGCTTTCCACCTTGCGCAAGTTGCTCTCTACCTCGGCACGCAGGGCTCCCAGGTCGGTGGTGGCCTCCCGTGCGTTGACACCGATGGCCTGGGCCTCGACCAGAACGGCGTCCACCTTTTTAAGGCTGGTACGGGTGTCTGCCAACAGCCCGTTGAGCTGCGCCACTGTGGCGCGCACCTCGGGCACCAGTGCGTCTTGGCTGCCTTCGCTGCCAAACACCTGGCGATCTGCACGTGCCGCCATGCCATCAAGCCGCGCGAGCAAGGCGTTGGTGCGCTCCAGCGTGGTCACAATTCTTTTGGCGTCGGCCTCGTTACCCATCAGCACACCCATCACACCACCCGGGCCGTTCAGGCGATCGGTGAGCGCCTGCACATTGGTCAGGCTGCTGCCCAGCGCGGCGTCTTGCGCGGTCAGCGCATTGAGGTTGGTCAGCAGCTCGCGCGCGGACGACATGAGCTGGGGAATCTCGGCGGTGGCGTCGCCGCGCAACACAGGACGCACTGCGCCGTCTTGCAGGGGCTCGTCCGTCAGCATGCCGGTATAGGCGCGGATATTGGTGCCGCCCACAATGCCACGCACCAGCGTGAACACGCTCGACTGGCGCAACCAGTGGGCGTCCTTGCGAGGGACGTCGACCAGGATGCGCGCGTTGCCTTCATCGGCCAACTCGATGCGGCGCACACGGCCGATGGGAAAGCCCGAAAAGGTCATATCCATACCGACGACCACGCCTTCGGAGTCATCGGCAGTGAGGATGAGCGTTTGCGTGGGCTCGAACGCCCCGCGCGCGTACAACAGGTACAGCCCCGACCCGACGATGAGCGCCAGCGTGAACAGCAGCAGTGCTGCGGCCTTGATCTCCAGATAGGCCACCGGGCGCAAGGTTTCCACCGGAGGCAGTTCGCCCGCAGCTGGTGGGCCTGGTGGCGGCGTGCTGCCGTGGCTGTCGTTGTTTTTATTGGTCATAGGCAACGGTCAGGGTCATCGATTGGTTTTGCGTGGAACACGGCTGGCGTGTGGCCGACCGCATCAGTAGTAGTTACCCATGAGCGAGGCCACCTCGATCAACAGCAGCACGGCAAACATCCGGGCAAGGCCTCCCAGTTCAGAGTCGGGCTGGGAGCGCTCGCCCGTGTCGTGCAAACCAGCCGCCATGGGAATCAGCGCAACCGCCAGGCTGAAGAACACGGTCTTGAGCGCAAACACCATGGTCACGCTGGGCGAAAACACCTGTCCAAACATGCGCGTATAGCTAGGCAGCCCCGCCAGGTTGAAGCCGTACACACCCAGATAAGCCAGCACCAGCGCCACCACACAGCTGAGGGCTGCCAAGGTGATGCTGGCAAACACCCCGGCGATGACACGGGGCAGCAGCTCGACCCGAACCGGGTCGGACCCGTGGCGGCGCAGTTGCTCGAACCGGCCCGACTGGCGCAGCCGCGACATCTGCGTGCCATTGGGGATGGTGCAGCGCATGGCCACAAACAAGGCTGCCGTCAGCGGGATCAGCTCCAGCACCAGCACGCGGATCACCATCTCCAGCGCGTAGCGCGACAAGCCATAGCTCAGCGCTGTGACCACCACGATGCGGGTGAGCACCAGACTGATCAGCGCCGCCAACACCGTAAACCCGAGCAGCACGGGGGCCGTGTCCAGGTACAGATGACGCGCCAGCGCTTTGCGCGTGCCCTTGCCGTAGCTGGACGGCGACAGCACCAGCACCAACACCACGGCACCCAGGTACAGGATGCGCCACCACGCCACCGCCCAGCGCCGCACCGTGTTCAGCACACGTTCGGGCAGAGAGAAGCCGGGCAAGCGCGAAATCATGGTCGGATCATAGCGGCGCATGTTTGGCACGGCCCAAAAGTCACAGGGCACGAAAATTAAGGTTTTTTTGGCCTCTAGCGCTTATCCATAAAGCGTTAGAAGCTATCAAATCAGGAGTTACCAACACCCGTGAGAAACATGTCCTCACACCCGTGCTGCAATGGGCGTCAGACATGGCGCTTGCCGGGCCCGGTGCTGGCGGACGCCGCCCAAGGCTGTGCATCGGCGCGCGCGTGCAGCGCCTCGATGATGTGGCAATGCGCGTCCGACCCGTCGCAGCGACCGCGCAGCGCCAGCAGGTCGGCCTCCAGCGCCTGCAGTTCTGCCAGGCGGGCGCGCACATGCTGCAGGTGATCGTCCAACGTATCACGCGCTGCATCGCAGTCTTCCTTGCGGCTCCAGTCCAGTGCCAGCAGCGTGCGCACCTCGTCCAGCGACATGTCCATGGCGCGGCACAGGCGCACAAAACGCAGGCGGTGCACATCCGTGGCGGTGTACATGCGGTAGCTGTTGTCACTGCGCGCGCCAGGGGCCAGCAGGCCTTCTTTTTCGTAGTAGCGGATGTTGGCGGCGGAAACGCCAGACTGCAGCGCTGCCTCACCAATGCGGTACTGCGCAGTGTTTTGCGACATGGGCTTGACCTTCAAGTGACTTTAAGGTTTCAAATCATGCCATCGCTTTGAAAACCCTGACTGGAGAAGAACCCGATGTCTGCCCATTGCCAACACGATCACGACAATCACGGCGCCCCGGCCAGCGCCGACCCACGCTACCGCCGCATCCTGTGGGTGGCGCTGATTGTCAATGCGGCCATGTTTGCGGTCGAATTGGGTGCGGGTTTGCAGTCCGGCTCCGCATCGCTGCTGGCCGATGCCATCGACTTTCTGGGCGACGCAGCCAACTATGCGTTGTCGCTGTGGGTGTTGGGCATGGCCCTCACATGGCGGGCGCGCGCCGCCCTGGTCAAAGGGGTCAGCATGCTGGCGTTCGGCGTGTTCGTGGTGGGCCGCGTGGTCTGGGGTGCCTGGCACGGTGTGGCCCCCGAGCCCTTGACCATGGGCACCATAGGCCTGCTGGCCCTGGCGGCGAATCTTGGAGTGGCCGTGCTGCTGTATGCGTACCGCGAGGGCGATGCCAACATGCGTGGCGTGTGGCTTTGCACCCGCAACGACGCGCTGGGCAACATCGCGGTGATGGGCGCAGCGCTGGGCGTGTTTGGCACCGGAAGCGCCTGGCCCGATCTGGCCGTGGCAGCCATCATGGCGTGGCTTGCCATTGCGGGGGGTACCAGTGTGATCCGACAGGCACGCCAGGAATTGGCCAGCGAATCACAACCTCTGCCGCACGTGCGCTGAGCCAGCGCACACGCTGACGTCCCCTGACCGGTCAACGTCGCAACGCGACGCACCGGTCAAAAAATGCCTCCAGCTCGGTCGACTTGTCATACACCCCGTCCGCACCCAGTTGCTCGCACCTGCGACGCATGTCGGCCGTGGCGTAGTTGGTCAACACATAGACATGCTGGATTGGCGACCGAGGTAGCGACATTTGTCGCAACGCCTGGAGGACCTCAAGTCCCGAACCTTCCCGCAAGAACAGGTCCACCACGATCAACTGCCATTTGCCAGCCCATTGGTCCAGCGCCTCTTTGGCCTCCGTGGCGGTGGTAGCAATGGCGACCACTCGCGCGTCGGCCAACTCAGCCAGTGCGGGCACCAGGGTGTCCTGAATGGTCTTGCTGTCTTCGACAAGGATGGTATTGAGAGGCATCGTGGGGAGCCGGATGTTCCGTTCGTTGTGATGCTGCCTACAATCTACGCTACAGACCGAATGCGGCATGTAGGCCGTTGCGCCGCTTGGTGGCGGTAGCGAACGTTGATTCCACAACCCTATAGAGTTCGACCATGCCCAGCAACACCCCACAGACTTCATCCGCGGATATGGCCGAGATCCTGAATCAGAATCTGGAGACCGCTGAACAGATCAAGGCCACTGCCAACGAACTGGACGTTGTGCATGCGGTGCTCGCTACCCAGATACCGTCAGATGCGCTCAAGGGTGATCTGCAATCAGCCGTGGAGCGTACCGACCAGTTGGAACAGAAACTGCAGGAAACCGCCGAGGCGCTTGAAAAGTCGAATGAGCAGCTTCAGCGCCACCTGGCCGAAGAGTCGGACAAGTGAATCTGCGCCGCTTGGCTTGTGATCACACCCAGTCACGCCGCTGACGCGCCCGGCAAGCCGTTGACCGCAATCAGGACTTTGCTCGACCCGAACGCCCCTGGCGCGCAGCTGGCGCACGCGCAGGTTTGGCATTCACCGCCTCCAGCCACAACAGGGAATCCATCTGCGACATGAAACGCCGCAGGTAGTCTGGCGACAGCGTTCGCATCAGGCTGAGTGAGCGGAGCATGAGCTTGTGAGAATTAAGCGGCCCCGCGTTCTCAGGCCCTCGGTGCAAGGCCTGCACCACCTGCTGGTCTGCAGAGATCTTTGACCAGACCTCGCTGAACTGCCGCACGCTCTTCATGTCAGATACGTTGGCACTGTCGCTAAGGAGCACGTCGTCAGCCTCGGTCTGAGTGCGGGCGCTGAGATCCCGGTTCAACTCAGCCAGCGGGGATCCGATCGATGGCCTCTTGCCCTCGGTACCAACCGCAACCCCCACCGGAGCACAGGCCCGTCTGGCGCGCTCGGCATATTCGTTTACTGCCGCGTTCAGCCGCAATGCCAACACCTGTTGCACGGCGGGTGGCTGTGTCTGCAAACGCAGGGACAGCACCTCCAGGTAGTGAAAACGCACAGCGTCATGTTCATGAGCCCCAAGCTCCCGCAGCGACTCCAGCGTCGGCTCATTCATCGCGCGGCTTTTGTCTTTGCATTGGACGCCTTGGGCACGGGCGCCATCTCGACCCGCCGGTTCTGCGCGCGGCCCGCTTCGTCCGCGTTGTCGGCCACAGGCTGCTCGGCCCCGAAGGCGGCGGCAAACACCTGCGAAGACGGCATGCCCTCGTCAATCAATGCACGGGTCACCGTAAGTGCCCGCTGGGCCGACAGCTCCAGGTTGTCGGCAAAGCGCTGGTGCGTGCCGCGCAGCAAGGTGGTGTTGTCGGTAAAACCGCTCACCATCAGCATTTCGTCGCGCTCCCGCAGGTACACCGCCAACGGCTGCACCAGGCTTTGAAGAAGCTGGCGGCCTTCGGGTCGAAGCTGGTCGGAGCCCGCTGCAAACAGCACGCTGCCACTGATGCCGATGCGGCCGTCGTTCACCGTCACCCGGCCACTGGCCAGCGGAATAGCCAGGGCCTTCTCCAGCGCCATTCGGCGCTGCTCTTCCATCTGGCGCTTTTCCACCTCTTGCTTGAGGCTGGCAACCAAGTCGATCTGCACCACCAGCACACCGACCAGTATCAGCACAAACGCGCCCAGCAGACCCGACATGAGGTCGCCAAACACGGCCCACGCCGGGGCTGTCTGCTCAGTAGCATCATCAAAGGTGTCGTCCGCACCCGCCATCACGCGGCCACCTCTTGCGCCGACGATTTGCCATGCAGGCGGCGCAGGTCTTCCACAATGCCCTGCTGCGAGCTGATGCTCAGGTCGATCACCTCGCGGGCCTGGGCCACGTAGTAGGCCAGTTGCTCGTCGCTGCGGCTCATCGACTGGCAGATGGCACCCTCGATGCCCTGCAGGCTCTCCATGAGTTTTTCGTTGCTGGCGCTGAATAGCCCCACGCCATGACTGAACGATTCACCCAGGCTGGCCAGTTCCACCGCGCTGGCGGCCACGTGCGCGGCCACTTCGTCCACCTTGCCGGCCTGCGCGCCAAGCGACTGGGCAAACTGCGCCCCGGCCTGTTCTAAAACCTGGCTGGCCGATGCCACCAGGGAATCAATCGCACTGCGCTGCTGCACGGCGGCGTTGCTGACGGACTCCAGCAACGACCCTACCTGCTCCATCATGGCGGTGCGCTCTGCCAGCGCAAGGTTGTCGCGTTCGCTCAGCCGCGTCATTTCGTGGCGCAGCTGGGTGATGACCTCGGCCGCAGCCTGCGGCACATCCGAAGCCGTCTGCAGCAGCCGCGTGAGCGGTGCTTCCAGTGCCGACCCCAGTGTGGCAAGGTGCTGCGCCACGGCGGCCTGGAGCGTGTCGAGCCGATCTACCGCAGCCTGGCCACGCACCGCCTCTGCGTCGCGCAGGGCCACCAGCTCGGTGCGCCAAACGCCCGTCAAGTCGTCCATGCGCTGTCCCTGGGCCTGCACCCACTGCGCCTCCGCCTCCAGGCGTGCGCGCAGCAACGCGTCCGACTGCTCCATCAGCGCAGTGGCACCGCCCAAGGTGCGCGTTACCTGCCCGGTCAACTGCTCGGTCACCTGCGCGGCTGTGGACTCCAGTGCATTGCATACGCTCTGATGCCGGGCCGCCGCGTGTTCACCAGCGCATTTCAACTCGTCGGCCAGTGTGGTGGTCATTGCCTCCATCGATCGGGCCCAACCCTGCACCCGCTCCTGGTCAGCCACGCGCTGGGCGGTGTGCGACTGAGTCACCGTCTCTTGCAACGCCGTCAGCAGCGCATCAGAACGCTGGCCAAACGATTGCGCAGCGGTCTGCAAGGTGCCTGCAAGCTGCGTTGCGGTGGTTTGCAGCGCCTTGCTCACATCCCGCTGCTGCGCCACGGCCTCAGCGCCTGCGCGCTGCCACTCGGCGGTCAGGGAGCGGGCCATGCCGTCCATCGACTGGTTCCAGCCTTCCAGGCGCTGCTGGTCGGCAACAACCTGGGCAGTACGGGATTGCACCGCGGACTCGCTCAACGCAGCCACCAGAGCGCTGGAGCGCTGGTCAAACGCCTGGGTGACGGTCTGCAGCGCGCCGTCGAGCTTCTCAACCAAGGCGCTGTGCGTGTGCGCTTGGCCGTGCAGCGCGGTGGTCCATGTATCAGCCACCTGCCGGACAGTGCCCTCCCAGTGGCCCGAGAGCGCCTGCATCTGGCCATCGGTGGCTTCGCGCAAGCGCTCGTGTGATTTCTGGGCCTCCTGCGCCAGCGTGGCCATGGCCTGCTCGACCACCGGGCGAATCGCCTCACCCGCCTGTCGGGCGCTGGCGCCCAGGCTGTCCTGCAGCGATGTGCCCACGGCGCTGGCCAGCTGTGTGTACGCCGCAGCGGCTTCGCGATGAAACCCTTGTTGCTGCGCCAACAGCTGTTCACCAAGTTGCTCATTGCGGCGCTCCAGCCCCTCCACAAGTCCGTTCAGGCGCTCAGCAATGAGCGGCATCGCATGGGCCTGGGCTTGCAGAGCCTGCAGCATTTCGTCGCGCCTGTGCGCGGATGAAAACGCCCGGAACACTGTCGGAACGCGCGCGTCGAGCAAGCGCACAGCCTCCAGTCGCTGGCGGCGGCTCATGGCCGACAGCAGGCCCAGCGCGGCGGAAGCCGCCACACCAGCCACCGACGTGCCAAACGACAAACCCAGGCCCTTGATGGGGGCCGCGAGTGCCGCGCGGATCGACTCCAGGTTGGACGAGGCCTCGAGCGCAAACACGGCACCCTTGAAGGTGATCACCATGCCCAAAAACGTACCCAACATACCCAGCATGACCAGCAGCCCCACCAGATAGGGTGTGAGCGCCGGACCTGGCAAGACCACGCGTTCGCCCTCGATGCGCTGGCGTACCGGGTTGCGCAGCGAAGGCGCCAGCCTGTTCAGCCACTCCCCCATGTCCGCCAGCGGGCCAGGTGTTGGGTCGGCCAGTGCACTCGCCAAAGACGCTGTGGCAGCGCGAAACTGCATCAGCTCATACGCACCCAGCACATACACCCCGCCTATCACCACCGTCATCGCCAACGCAAGCGGGCTTGAACCCACAAAACCCCAACCCACCCAGCCCACGACCGCAAGGCCCATGGCAAAGACGACCGTCATCACACTCTTGTTCATTCCTGTAGTCCTGTGTTCTCTTGCTGGGCTGCGTCCAGCAGTCCCGTGATCGGCTGAAGACGCACCTGCAACTCTGCGAGCAGCAACGCCTGTAAATCTTGTTCAAACGCCCACAACCAGCCGCCCGGCTGACGCCAGCGCAGGGGTTCATCGGCGGCGCCACTGGCCTGCAACCGCTGCTGGTGCTTATGTTGCCGGTGCACAAAGCGCCGCTCCAACTGACCAGGCAGTGATGCCCACATGCGCTGCTCGCGGGCTCCAAGCATCTGCTCCATGACGGCGTCCAGCGTCACCAGTTGCCTGAGGGCGACCGAGCCCTTGGTCAGCGCATGCCGCATCTGCGCCCGCAACGCCAGCAGACGGGTATCCATTTGCCTTTGCAGATCGAGATATCGGGGCCCATGGGCAGAAAAATCAGCCTCGGCCTGCGGGTCTGGCGCTTGCGCCGAGGTGTTGTCGGCCCGCGCACGCAAGGGCTTTGCGGGCGCAATCCCGGCGGTGAGCAGCGCGGTCAACTCGGTCTTGGTCTTTTCAAAAAACCTCTCGACAGCGCGCACGTCAAGTGGCGCGCCGGGGTGCTCTCCGGAAGCTGGTTCATGGGGCAAGGCCTCAATCGCGTGCAACGCGCGGCTGAGCTTGACGGCATCCACAGGGCCCAGCCACTGGCTCAGCTGCTCGGCCACATCGGGCTGGGCAGGCGGCTGCGCTGCGGTTGGCCCCGCCCGCGCGCCATCGTCCCGCGCCCATTGCTGGAGCAGAACAACAAGTCTGGAGCTGTTGAGTCGATGGTGCAGAATCATCCGGTGGAGGCCATTCACTGTGCTGGCAGCGCGCCTGGGCATGGATCCAGAGGGCGCTTGCATCAGGGAACAGGTCCCCAGTGGGCAAAGCCCGCTATTTTCGCAGGAACGCGAAGGCAGTCAGGTGCAAGTGCCCCGGCGTTGCAGGTGTTACACCTGTCTTAAGGGATCAGGGATCAAAAACGGACCGTGGCCTTTCTTGATGGGCGACAAGAGAGGCACAGGACTTGCGTGCTCCAATTCCGCCGATTCCCCCGATCCCTTAATTCCCTCTCGCTGGCGCGTTCTCGTCAGTATCTTCACGCACTTCGCCTTACGCCATGTCCAGCTCGCCCATCGCTCCTGCGCCCCATCCGGCACCGGTTGCCCCACCTGCCGCCGCACCCGTGGCCACCCCGCACACGCTGACAGAAGACGCGGTGGCCATCTTCACCGGGGTACTTTTGATTTCGGTAGGGGTTGCGTTTTTTACCAACGCCGGGCTGCTGACGGGAGGAACAGCAGGGCTGGCGTTTTTGCTGCACTACGCCACCGGCATCGGCTTTGGCAAGATTTTCTTCTTCGTCAATCTGCCGTTTTACTGGCTGGCTCTGCGCAAGTTGGGACGCGCGTTCACCGTGAAAACATTCATTGCAGTGCTGCTGCTGTCGCTGCTCACAGAGCTGCAGTCGCAGTTTCTGCAGTTTGCGCAGTTGCAGCCGCTGTATGCCGCCATTGCGGGCGGACTGATCACGGGCACGGGGTTTTTGGTGCTGTTCAGGCATCGCTGCAGCCTAGGAGGCGTGGGCATTGCTGCGCTGTATCTGCAGGACCGCTATGGATGGCGCGCCGGAAAGATTCAGATGGCTGTCGATTGCTGCATCGTGCTGCTGGCGCTGTGGACGGTGGACCCCCTGCGCGTGGCATGGTCCATCGCGGGGGCTGTCGCGCTCAACTTGGTACTGGCAATGAACCACCGGCCCGGGCGGTACATGGGAACGTAGGCAGACGGGCGCAGAACCGGATCGCGGCCATTCTCGTTGAGACCCGCCAAAGTCGCTACGCCACATAAAATCGCGCCTCCAACAGTTGTTTTCTCTCTGGAGTGGCCGTGGCCCAAGTCAATACCGTCCGTGATTTCGAGCAGTTCCAGAGCATCCTCAACACCAACGGTGTCCGTGATGCGTTGGGCTACCTGGTGCACCTCACGGACTACCGCTTCATCGGCATCTGGCGTTTTCAGGACGGCAAGGCCGATGCCGCCGTGCACTTTGACAAGGAAAACACGAACACGCTACGCGCCCAGGAAGTCGCAGACACCGCTACCTACTGCTGCTACGTGCGCGACAGCAAAGGCGTGTTCAAAACCGCCCATGCCCTGCTCGACGCACGCACAGAGGGCCACCCCGCCCGCGAGGCCGTGCCCGCCTACTGCGGCGTGCCCGTCATGGACTCCAGCGGCGTGCTGCTGGGCACCCTGTGCCACTACGACCTAGTACCGCGCGACCCTGAGCAAATCGACCTGGAGCTGATGTTTGCCGTGGCCAGCACACTAGCCCAAGGCGGGCACGTGCCGCCGTACCCCGCCGCGCACTGAGCCTGCACAGCGCAGCGCGACAGCCACAGACTGCACGGTACGCTTGGCCGCGTACTCGGCGCGACGAACGCGCTCCCTGTCGCAGCCAACCATGACGACATACCGACCTTTTCAATCGAACGATACAAAAAAGGCCCGTGGCACGCGCGTCCACCCCACGGGAGGGCAAGCACATTGACATGGTGGGGCTATACCCCGGTCGTAGCCCCGGTTCGGCGCAGGTTTGTCCTCCAATTGTCTGTCGCCGCACTCGTGCGATTCAAGTCGCAGTGGAACCTTGTGGCAGCCGCCTTATCATTCACCCATGCGTCGCGGCCTGTATTTCGTGTTGATGATGGTGCTGGTCCTTCGGGGTCTTGCCGGCACTGCCATGGCCGCCGGGGTTTTACCGCAGCTCTCCGCCTATGGCCCAGCCGAGCAGCATTGGGGGCCGCAAGGACAGCATGCACAGCCCAACCACCACGACAATGGTGCGCATACGGAGGCTGACGCTGCCAATTTGATGGGCACAGCCGCCGCAGAACATGCCAGCCACCATGGACTACAAGCAGCAACTGGCGCCTGTGACGACCCTGCCACGGGCTGCGCGGGGCATGACCACCACTCTGGCCCCTGCTCTGCCTGCGAAATCTGCCATTCAGCCATGCTGGACGCGCCCACCCAGACGGCGCTGGCGCCCTCAACACCAGGCAGCTTGCTAGCGCTCTTTGCCGCCCCGTTTGACAGTGCGCCCGCCGCACTGGTCATCAAACCACCCATCGCCTGATCTCCGACGCCCGAAGTGTGTCTGCCATGGCCTGAATGTCGCTGAACACAGCGAAATTTGGGCGGCAGCGCAATGCATTGTTCGTTTTCTGGAGATCGCCGTGCGCGCCCCTACACCCCTACTTTTTCCACCGTTGTCTCGGCTTTTGTGGCCAAGGCGGCTGGTTTGCCTTTCGCTGCTGACCCCTTTGCTATTGCAGGCCCAAGGCCTCGCCGCTGCGGATGCGGATGCGGATGCGGCCAACCCGGAAGCGGCCACCGTGCCGCTTGTTCACCACAGCCTGGCACCCCAGCCGCCCCTTGCCGAGGCATCGCCGTCCATCCAGTCCTGGAGCGATGGGCACAAGGCAGTGGCCGCCTTCCCGCGCGGCCATGCCGACATCGTGGCGTGGGAAGCCCGCCAGGGCGCCCAGGCCGCATCGCCCTCCACCGCCACAAGCCCGCACGCTCCCGCCGACCATGACATGCACAAAAGTAGCCATGGCAGCCACGGCAGCAAGCCTAAAAACCACAGCCATCATCCAGCCCAGGGAGTCAAACCATGAGCACGGTGCATCGTCTCTCCATGCTGGCTGCAGCTGCGCTGCTTGCGGGTTGCGCCAGTGTGTCGCCTGACGGCCTGCGCAGCGATGTAGCCGCACTCACGGCAGGCCGCACGGGCGGTACCGTGGCCGCGCTGCCTGCTGCGGACCCGGCCGCCCGCGCCGCTGCACAGCAGTCCATCCAGGATTGGCTGGCCCAGCCGCTGACGCAAGACGCTGCCGTGCGCATCGCCCTGCTCAACAACCCCGGCCTGCAAGGCCGCCTGGCTGCACTGGGCATGGCCGACGCCGAGCGCGTGCAGGCCATCACCCTGCCCAACCCGCACCTTGCGCTGGGCCGCTTCACCAACAGGCACGAGCGCGAAATCGAGCGCACCTTGGCCTTTGGGTTGATGGATCTCATCACCCTGCCCTGGCGCACCGCGCGGCAAGCCGAGCGCATGCAAGTTGCCACGCTGCAAGCCGCGCAGGACGTGGTGACGCTTGCCGCCGACACCCGCCGCGCCTGGCTGCGCGCCGCCGCCGCCGAGCAGGTGGCCGCCACGCATGACCGCATGGTCGAAGCCGCCGAGGCCGGGGCCGAGCTGGCCCGCCGCATGGTGCAGGTGGGCAACTGGAGCCGCCTGCAGCAGGCCCGCGAGCAGGCCGTGCTGCAAGAGGCCATCCGCCAGCGCGCCCGCGCCCGCCTGGCCGCAGCCAACGAACGCGAACAGCTCAACCGCCGCATGGGTGTGTGGGGGCTGCAGACGCAGTACCAGCTGGCCAACCAGCTGCCGCCCCTGCCCGCCACCGCCCTGCCTGCAGACGGCATCGAAGCCACCGCGCTGCGCGAGCGGTTGGACGTACAGGCGGCCCGCCGTCAGCTCGACACCCAGGCCACCCGCCAGGGCTGGAGCCGTGCGGGCGCCTTGTTTGGTGATATCGGACTGGCCTACAGCCGCAATACTGCGACCGAGCCGGGCGGCGGCCACCGCGAGATCACGCGCGGCTGGGAGATCGAGCTGCCCCTGCCACTGTTCGACTGGGGCGGCGCCGCACGCACCCGCGCCCAGGCCGAGGTGGAGCAAAGTGCCGCCCAGCTGCAAGACACCGCTGTGCGGGCCCGCAGCGAGGTACGCGCCGCCTGGCTCACCTACCGCACCGCGCTCGACCTGGCGCGCCAGCAGCAGGCCGAGGTCGTGCCCTTGCGCCAGCTCATCAGCGAAGAAACCACCCTGCGCTACAACGGCATGCTGGCCAGCGTGTGGGAGATGCTGGCCGAAGCCCGCAACAGCACCCAGGCCGTAGCCAACGCCATCGAAGCACAGCGCGACTTCTGGCTGGCCGAGACGGACTTGCAACTAGCCCTCACTGGCACATCGCCAGGCGCGCTGCAGGGCCTCACATCGGGCGCCGCTGCCTCCACCACCCCACAAGGCCACTGACATGAACCGCCGCAACTTTTTCTCCGGCGCGGCAACTGCCGTGGCCGCTGCCTCCGTCAGCCGCGTGGCCCTGGCCGCGCTGCCCGAGCCCGCCATGCAGACCAGCGCTGACACCGCGCCGCCGCTGCACCCGCCCACGGGCCGCCCCTACAACCCCGTGGTCACTTTGAATGGCTGGACCGCCCCCTGGCGCATGAACGCAGGCGTCAAGGAGTTCCACCTGGTGGCCGAGCCCGTGGTGCGCGAAGTGGCGCCCGGTTTCATGGTCAACATGTGGGGCTACAACGGCCAGAGCCCCGGCCCCACCATCGAGGTGGTCGAAGGCGACCGCGTGCGCATCTTCGTTACCAACCGCCTGCCCGAGCACACCACCATCCACTGGCACGGCCAGCGCCTGCCCAACGGCATGGACGGCGTGGGTGGGCTCAACCAGCCAGCGATTCCGGTGGGCAAAACCTTTGTGTACGAGTTCGAGGCACGGCGCCCCGGCACTTTCATGTATCACCCCCATGCCGATGAAATGGTGCAGATGGCCATGGGCATGATGGGCCTGTGGATCACCCACCCCAAGGGAAGCCACCCGCAGATTGCCAAGGTGCAGCGCGACTACGCGTTTTTGCTTAACGCCTTTGATGTGGAGCCCGGCAGCATGACCCCAAAAGTCAACACCATGCTGGACCACAACATCTGGTGCTGGAACAGCCGCGTGTTCCCCGCCATCAGCCCGCTGGTGGCGCGGCAGGGTGAGCGCGTGCGCATTCGCGTGGGCAACCTGACCATGACGAACCACCCGATTCACATCCACGGCCACGAATTCGAAGTGACCGGCACCGACGGCGGCCCTGTACCCAAAAGCGCGCGCTGGCCCGAGGTGACCACCGACGTGGCCGTGGGTCAAATGCGGCAAGTCGAGTTCATTGCCGACGAACTGGGCGACTGGGCGCTGCACTGCCACAAGAGCCACCACACCATGGGCGCCATGGGGCACGACGTGCCCACCATGATCGGCGTGGACCACCGGGGCCTGGTCGGCAAGATCCAGAAGATCGTGCCCGACTACATGGTGATGGGCGAGCGCGGCATGGCCGACATGGGCGCCATGGAGATGCCGCTGCCGGACAACACCTTCCCCATGATGACTGGCACCGGGCAGTTTGGCCCGCTGGAGATGGGCGGCATGTTCACCACGCTCAAAGTGCGCGCCGACCAGCCTGCGGGCGACTACCGCGACCCCGGCGACTTCAAGCAACCTGCGGGAACGGTGGCCTACGAATGGCAGGGCGCCCCCGCCAGCACACCACGCCCTGCGCGCGCCGACACCCCGGGCACCGCCCCCGGTGCCGCCAACGCACGCAAGCCCGCTGCCAGCGGCCACCAGCACTGAACCAACACATAGGCAAATACCATGAACACTATTAAATTGATAGCTGCTAGCGCTTTATGGATAAGCGCTAGCACCTCTTTTGGCCATGAAAACGCCCATCACACCGCATCGAACAGCCCGGTGGTCAAGGAGCAAAAGGACTGGGGCATTGCAGGTGACGCCAAGGCCGTGCGCCGCACCATCACCGTCCGCATGACCGACGACATGCGCTTTGCGCCGAACCACATCGAAGTGCGCGAGGGCGACACCGTGCGGCTGCGTGCCGAGAACAAGGGCAAGGTGCTGCACGAGATCGTGATCGGCACCAAGGCCGAGCTCGACCAGCACGCAGAGATGATGAAAAAGCACCCCGGCATGGAACACGACGAACCCTATATGGCCCACGTGGCGGCTGGCAAGACCGGCGACATCGTGTGGCACTTCAACCGCGCCGGGAGTTTTGACTTTGCCTGCCTGATCCCCGGCCACTACCAGGCGGGCATGACAGGAACTATCACCGTGCTGCCCCGCAACAAATAACGCAAGGAGAGACACCATGACCACCGTACGCCATCGCTCCGTATCCGCCGCAGCCAGCCCAGCCCGTCGCCAATGGCTCACCACCGCGCTGCCTTTGCTGGGCGCGGGTGTAGCCATCACCTTGCTACCGGGGCTGTCACGCGCAGCCACCAACACACCCACACCCAACCCCACACCACTGGAAGTTTGGAAAGACCCCAACTGCGGCTGCTGCCAGGACTGGGTGGACCACATGCAGGCCAACGGCTTCGCCGTGAAGGTGCACGACACCGGCAACAACGCGGTGCGCGCACGCCTGGGCCTGCCGCAAAAGTTGGGCTCGTGCCACACCGCGCTCGTCGGCGGCTATGTGGTGGAAGGCCATGTGCCTGCCAGCGATGTGCGCGCCCTGCTGCAGCAAAAGCCCAAGGCCCTGGGCCTGGCCGTGCCCGGCATGCCCGTGGGCTCGCCGGGCATGGACGGCCCTGCGTATGGCGACCGGCGTGACCCGTACGACGTGCTGCTGGTGGCGCGCGACGGCAGCACCCGCGTCTTCAAGAGCTACAACAAGAAGGCATCGACATGAGGTTCCTCTCCATCCCATTGACTGCCAGCCTGCTCATCCTGGGTGCAGGGCCCGCTCTGGCGCAAGCCCCCACCGCTGCAGCCTCCGATAGCCACAACAGCCACCATCCGGCCCCGTCGGCGACGCAAGCGGAACTGAGCGAAGGCGAGATCACCCGCTGGGACCTGCGCACTCTGCGCCTCACCCTGAAGCACGGCGAGATCAAGAACCTGGACATGCCGCCCATGACCATGGTGTTCCGCGTATCGGACGCCAGTGTGGTGGGTGACCTCAAGCCTGGTGACAAGGTGCGCTTTCAGGCAGAGCAGGTCAATGGCGCCTACCACGTCAAGCAGATCGAAAAAGCCCCGTGAGCACCCTGCCGGGCGGCTGATGTCACGCAAACAAAGCGCCCTGCACGGGCACCATAATCAACGACCATGAGTTCTCACCACCCACTGGCTGGCGACGCTGGCAGCATTACCCGCGTGGCCGGCATCGAGGTCGGCCACTTCACCGAAACCCGACGCCCCACGGGCTGCACCGTCATCATCACCCGCGAAGGCGCCGTGGCGGGCGTCGATGTGCGGGGGGCCGCCCCCGGCACGCGCGAGACGGACCTGCTCCACCCTTCCAACCTGGTGGACCAGGTGCACGCCATCGTGCTGGCCGGGGGCAGCGCCTGGGGACTGGATGCCGCCACCGGCGCCGTGCGCTGGCTCGAAGAGCGCAACGTAGGCTTTGACGTGGCCGTGGGCCGCCTGCCCATCGTGCCCGCCGCCGTGCTGTTCGACCTGCTGGTGGGCGACATGCGCATCCGCCCCGACGCTGCGGCGGGCTATGCAGCGTGCGATGCGGCATCCACCGCCGACCCCGCCGAAGGCAATGTGGGCGCAGGCACCGGTGCGGCACTGGGCAAGATCTTCGGCATCCAGCGCGCGATGAAGGGCGGCATCGGCACCGCCTCCGTCACCGTGGATGGCGTCACGGTCGGAGCCCTGATTGCCTGCAACGCGCTGGGTGATGTGATCGACCCCGATACCGCCCAGGTGATTGCCGGAGCCCGCACCGACGACGGCCTGCGTTTGCGCGACACGCGCCGCGCCCTGCTGCGCGGCGAACCGCCCCAGCCTCTGCTGGCGGGCACCAATACCACCATCGGCGTGGTGGCCACCGACGCCGTCATCACCAAGGTGCAGGCCCACCGCCTGGCCGTGGCCGCACACGATGGCCTGGCGCGCAGCATCAACCCGGTGCACACCATGTCGGACGGCGACACACTCTTCAGCCTGGGCACTGGCCGCGCGGGCAAAAGCCTGGGCATGATGGTGCTGGCGACGATGGCGGCCGAGGCCACGGCCATTGCCACGGCGCGCGCGGCTCGGGCGGCGCGGTCCATCACCACGGCCGAGGGACTTTATCTGCCTTCGGCGGCAGACCTGGCATAGGCCGCGCCAACCTGGCCTGGCGATGCGGTTGCTGTGGGCAGGCGCCTGCGGGCCGAGCGGCGGGTCAGCCACAGCACCACGCCCGTCACGCTCAGCACCGTCACAGCCACGCCCAGCAGCGTGACCACCACGCGGCCTGGCACCCCTGCAATGCGCCCGGAGTGCAGCGGAAACTGCAGCCGCATGAACAGATCGCCCGCCGAGCCCTCGCCCGGCACCCGCTGGCCCACCAGGGCACCGGTGTCGCCATCAAAGTACAGGCGCGGCGGCCCCAGGCCGGGGCGGCTGATGCCGGGTACATAAAAATCCACCCCATACAGACCAAACGCAGCGCGGTAGCTGAGGAACCCCGGCGGGTCGGGCCAGCCCCGGCGAAGGCCTTCGGCGCGGGCGGCTTCCACCACAGCTTCACGCGCCACAGTAGCGGGCTGTGCTTGCTCCAGCGCACTGCGGCGCGGGCGCTCGTCAAAGGGGCTCGGGCTGGTGCGGGAGAACAGGTTGACCACCGGCTCCATCACTTCGTCATGGAGATTCATGGCCACCGAGGTAACAGCCAGCACCAGCATCAGCGCCCAGGTCCACACGCCGCCCGAGCGGTGCAGGTCAAAGTTGATCACCTGGCCGCCGCGCGACCAGCGAAACGCCAGCGACTTGCGCCACGCCGCCCAGCGGGGAAACGACAGCCACAGCGCGATGAAGCAGTCCAGCGTCCATAGCAGCGCCACCGCGCCCAGGAACCACACGCCCCAGTCTACCCCCCAGGCGCGCGGCAGGAACAGCGTGTAGTGCAGCTTGTAGAGAAACGGGACGATGTCCTCCCGCGCGAGCGAAGCCCTGCCCCACAGGCGCGTGCCCTGAACCACCGCCGTGGCCGGGTGCAGGGCCATCTGGTCGAAATCCAGTGGATATGGCTGCCCCGTGGCGGGGTCCAGGCGCGGCTCGACCATGACCACCAGCGTCTGGCCCGGGGGCGCGGCCAGCGGCAGGTAGCTCACGCGCAACAGCGGGTGCGCGGCCTCCACGCGCCGCGCGATCTCGGTGGCAGGCAGCGCATCGCCAGCGAATGGCGCTACCCGGTGAAACGTGGGGTTGAGCCAGCGGTCCAGCTCATGCTCCCACGCAATGACGGAGCCCGTGAGCCCCGCGACGGCCAGGAACACCGCCATGAACAGGCCGGCCCAGCGGTGCAGATGTACCAGCAGCTTGCGCATGGTGCGTGTGGGAGTGGATGGGCAACGGTGCTACCAGCGCGGCAGGCGCCATGCCCGCCGCGCCGGTGCACGCACCTTCCCACCAAGGATCAGAACCGGTACGCAGCCGCCACGCGCACTTCGCGGCCAAAGCCCAGGGCGCAGAACTGCGCCCCACCCCGGAAGGTGTTGCACTGGGTCTTGTAGCGCTTGTCTGCCAGGTTGGTCACGTTGAGCGACAGGCGCCAGGCGCCCACGTCGTAGGCGGCCATGGCATCGAACAGGGTGTAGCTGTCGTTCATGGGCAGCGGACCAGTGGCCACGCGCAGCTCGCCCGGCGTGGCACTGATGTGGCGCGCTCCCAGAGCCAGCTCCAGCGGGCCGCGCTGGTACTTGCCCCACAGCGACGCCACGTGCTCGGGCGTGGCGCCAGGGCGCTCGCCCACTTCGAGCGGGTTGTTGCTGCGCGTGACCTTGGCGTTCAGGTACGTGTACGCACCGATCACCGAGAAGCCCCCGGCCACATCGCCCGAGCCCTGCAGCTCCAGCCCGCGGCTGCGCACTTCACCGGTCTGCACGTCAAAGCGCGGGTTGATGGTGGACGGCGTGCGAACGTTGCGCTTGCGCAGGTCGAACACGGCAGCGCTCAGCGTGTAGCCCGCGTTGGGCGGTGCATAACGCACGCCCAACTCGGCCTGCTTGGCGGTTTCGGGTTCGTAAGGCGTGCCGTTGGCGTCCACCGCCGTCACTGTGGTGAGCGGCGGCTGAAACGCGGTGTTGAAGCTCACGTACGGCGCCAGTCCGTTGGGCGCCAGGTAGACGGCCCCGGCGCGGCCGGTGAAGGCGTTGTCGCGCCGGTCCACGAGGGTGGTGGTGAAGGCGCTGCTGTCCGTCAGCCGCGCGTCATAGGCCGTGTCGATGTGGGCCGTGTCGTAGCGCCCCCCCAGGCTGAACACCCAGCGCTCGCCCAGCTTGATCTGGTCCTGCAGGTACAGGCCCACCTGCGTGTTGCGGGCCAGGGCACGGTCGCTCAAAAAGTTGTTGCCCCAGTCTGGCTGCACATACACGGGGTTCACCAGGTCGATGGGGGCGACAGCGCCGTTCAGCGAATGGATGCGCCAGTCGAGCTTGGAGTGATAGTAGTCAAGCCCCGCCAGCAGCTGATGCGACACATTGCCGCTCTTCAAGCGCGCCTCCAGGTGCGTATCCACCACCAGGGTCTTCTCAGCGTCGGGCCGCACCATGGCCAGGCGGGCCATGCTGCGCTGGTCGGCCAGCAGCCCCCGGTTGCGCATCTCCAGGCGGTGGTTGCTGCCGTCCAGATAGCGCAGGTTGTGGCGCAGCGTGAGGGTGTCGCTGAAGCTGTGTTCCAGCAGGTAGCCCAACGAGTAGGCGCGTTTGTGGTGGCCCGACCCGGGGCCGTTCACGTTGATGCGCTCGTTGGCAGGGCCCGCAGGCGTGTCGCGGTAGTACGGAATGATGTAGCCGGTGTCGTCGTCTTGGTAGTGCGCCAGCAGCGTAAGGCTGGTGCGGTCGCCCAGCAGCGTGAGTGCGGGGGCCACATAGGTGCGGTCGGCGCGCAGGTCGTCCCACTGCGTGCCAGCCTCTCGCTTGAGCACGGTGAGGCGGCCCAGCAAGGTGCCTTGCTCGTTGAGCGCTCCGCCAATGTCGGCCGTCATCTGGCGGCGGGTGTGGCTGCCCAGCTCCAGCCCCACTTCGCGCTGCATGTCGGCGCGCGGGCGTTTGGTCACCGCGTTGATGAGGCCGCCCGGCGCCGACTGGCCGTACAGCACCGACGCGGGGCCGTGCACCACCTCCAACCGCTCCAGACCGTAGGGCTCCAGGTTGGTCATGAAACCGTTGTGGATGAGGCGCATGCCGTCGCGGTACAGCCCCGTGCCGGTGAGGTAGAAGCCACGCACCGACACGTCGTCGTCGGTGATGCCGTAGTCCGCCGGGCGCACGCCCGCGCTGTAGCGCACGGCCTCGGCCACGCTGGAAATGGCCTGGTCGCGGATCTGCTCCGCGCCGATGGTGGAGACCTGCTGCGGGGTTTCGAGCACCGGCACATCCATCTTGGTGGCGCTGGCGCTGCGGGTGGCGCGGTAGCCTGCCACGGGGCCGGCGGCGGCCTCGCGTTCGGCGGTCACGCGCACGGCGGGCAGCTGCCCATCAGACGCCGCAGCGGCGCGCCCTGCAGCGCCGGCGGCGGGTGTTACCGTGGCTGTGCGGCGCAGCGTATAGCCGCCGCCACTGCGTGGAACAGCCTCCAGGCCGGTGCCTTGCAGCAGGCGGGCAAAGCCCTCTTCTACCGGCATGTGGCCCTTCAGGCCGCTGCTGCTGTGCAGGCCTTCGGTGAGCGCGGGGTCAAACGACAGCGTGACCCCCGCCGCGCCCGCAAAACGCGAGAGCACGGGGCCCAGCGGACCGGCAGGAATATCGTAGGCACGCGCTGCCGATGCTGCTGTTGCAGCAGCAGGCGTGGCTGTGCCGCCCTGGGCGAGGGCCTGGGGCGCAGCGGCGGCCACGGCCAGCGCGACACACAGCGCCTGGGTGGCGCGGGCCAGCGGGTGAGTGAACAGAACTGGTGTCTGGGCCTGGTCAGGCTGAAGCAGCTTGCGGTGCGAAAGGTGCGCCATGCGCGATCTCCTCGGGTGCGGGTCGGTCAAAGAAAAAGGCAGAAAACAATGCGTTCCTACCCTTGCCGCACAGGTTCGCAAAAGGGGACACAACCCGCACCAGGCATCCCATGAATGGGATGGGTACGAGCCCACGCGCACCCAAGAGGCGGAAAAGCCCTCTTCCGCATCTGATCGAAACACTCCTAAATCAATAGCTTCTAGCGCTTACTGGATAAGCGCTAGATGCCAAAAACACCCAAAACTCTCTACCCGCGTGACTCTCAGCCTCTCAGGCCGGTACCAGCGTGACCCAGTAGCGCGTGCGGGACACCACCTGCACCGGCAGGGTGCCAGCCAGCATGGCCAGCACATGGTCGGTGTCGCGCAACTGAAAGGCGCCCGAGATGCGCAGCCCCGCCACGGCGGGATCGCAGCGCACGATGCCGGGGCGGTAGCGCGACAGCTCGGCTGTGAAGGCATCCAGGCGCAAGTTGTCGGCATACAGCACCCCGTGCACCCAGGCCAGGGCCAACTCTCCCAACGGCGCCGGGGCCGATAGGGCGTTGGCCGTGAAATGACATTGGGTGCCCGCCTGCAGCACGCGCGCCGGCCCCTGGCGCGGGGCAATCTCCACCGCCCCTTCGGCCACAGCCACGCGGGTTTCGCCGCCATCGGCCAGGCGCACGGCAAAGCGGGTGCCCAGCGCACGCAGCAATCCCTGGGGAGTCTCCACCAGCAAGCTGGGGGCGCCGCGATGGCCGCGAGCCGGTGCATCAGCGGCGGTGGTGACCCAGATCTCGCCCGCGCGCAGGCGCACCATCCCCTGCTCTGCGTTCAGGGTTACATCAACGGCGGTCGCAGTGTTGAGCAGCACCTCTGAGCCGTCTGCCAGTTGCACGCTGCGCTGTTCGCCGGTAGCAGTGCGGTGCTCGGCCACCCAGGGCTGCCATGGCAGATGGCGCCATCCCAGGTAGGCGGCGCCAGGCACCACGCCCACACAGGCCAGCACCTGCAACGCGGCACGGCGGTTGGCGCCGCGGTGGGCCCGGTTGAGCACGGGCAGGCCCAGGCCTGCGGGCACGGCGCCAAAGGTTTGGGACAGCCGCTCGGCGCGCTGCCAGGCCTGTTCGTGCGCGGCATCCTGCGCGCGCCAGCGGGCCAGGGCCTGCCAGTCCTGCGGACCTGCATGGCCGGAGTTCAGGCGCACCAGCCATTGCGCGGCCTCGCGCAGCACGGCGCGGCCGGGAGCATCTGCCGCCGCGGGGACACGCGCCGCGCGGCTCATGCCATGGCCACCAGGCAGCATTCGAAACCCTGTGCCATGTAGCGCTTGACGGTGCGCTCGCTCACCCCCAGCTCCCGGGCGATGTCGGCATAGGCGAGGCCTTCCAGCTGCGAAAGCAGGAAAGCGTGGCGCGCCTTCGGAGCCAAACCGTCGAGCAGTGCATCTATCTCGTGCAGGGCCTGCAGCACCAGCGCGCGCTCTTCGGGTGACGGCGCCAGGGGCTCTGGCATCAGGGCCAGCGCATCAAGATACGCCTGCTCCAGCGCCCGGCGGCGCCACAGGTCGGCCACCAGCCCCTTGGCGATGGTGGTGAGGTAGGCGCGCGGCTCGCGCAGCCCCTGCAGCGCCTGCGGTCGCAGCAGCACACGCAAAAAGGTGTCCTGTGCCAGGTCTGCCGCCTCATCCCGACACCCCAGCCGCCGGTGGAGCCACGCGCGCAGCCAACCGTGGTGGTGGCTATAGAGCGTGTGCGGGTCGTGAACGTGGCTGGCGTCAGCGGCGGTCATGCAGAGGATGGAAAAAGAGCACACATTGTAATTGATAATAATTCTCAGTACCAAAACACCACAAACAGGTACCAGATTGCAACCAGACCACGGCACGAGCACCTGGAACGGTCTGGGGGCGGCACAATCTCCTGTGCCGCACGGCGCCATGCACAGCCCATCCACGGCACATCTGCATCGCAGCGGCGCCCGACTACCTTGGTATCAAAAGGAGAATCCATGAGAGAACCGGTCCATCGGAACCATGCATGGCTGCTGTGCCTGCCCCTGCTCATGAGCGTCCAGACAGTGCAAGCCCAGGACCAGTTTGTGGATCTGCAGTCCACTGGTGGCTACACGTCTTACCGCCTGCCGGACGACACCACCCAGGTGGACTTGAGCGCACAGACCCAAGGCGCTTGCCGCTTCAACCGCACCTGGGGCTACGACCTGACAAACCGGGAGCTATGGACCAACGGGGGGTGTGGCGGCCGTTTCAAGATCACCCGCAGCTACACATCAGGCAACAGCAGCAGCGGCTCCAATGCAGGAGCAGCGGTAGCGGCGGTGGCTGCCATCGCGGGCATCGCGCTGCTGGCCAATCACAACCGGCATGACAACGACCGGCGCCCTGAGTACCCGGACTATCCCAACGACGGCGGTGGTCGGGGTGGAGAGATCCGGGTGGATGGCCGCCTGTGCCTAGACGTGACCAAAGGCAATATTCGGCCCGGAACCGCTTTGCAGGTGTATGACTGCAATGGCACCGCATCCCAGCGTTTCAGCGTGGGCCGTGGCGGCGAGATCCGCGTGCGCGACCTGTGTATGGACGTGGACCGGGGCGACCCGCGCGATGGCGCAAGGGTGGTGCTGTGGTCTTGCTCCGGGTCACGCAGCCAGAGCTGGACTACGCGCGGCGGGCAGATCGTGAGCCAGCTGAACGGCAAATGCCTGGATGTGGAGGACGGCCGCGTCCGCCAAGGGGCGCCCACCATGGTGTGGTCATGCAACCGCAGCCCCAGCCAGCGCTGGTGGTGGTAAGGAGTCCCATGATGAACAAGATCGCAACTTCACACGCCCTGTGCGCCGCGCGCCTGTTTTGCAGCGCTGCGGTTGCAGGCGCCTTGACCTTGTCGCTCCCCGTGGCGGCCCAGGGGGCAAATGCCCCGCTGTCTTCGCCCACCTCGCCCACATCAACCCCTGGCGCCGCAAAAACCAACGCACCAGAGCCCACCCGCAAACCGCTGGCCGAACGGCTTCAGGCCATCTGCTCGTCTGCCGATCTGAACCACGACGGCAACGTGTCGCTGGATGAGTTTCACCAGGACATCGTGCAAAGCTGGCACAGCCTTTCGCCCGACGCGACCGGATACGTGCAGTTGGCAGATCTGGCCCAGGTGCCCCGCATGGGCAAAGGTCGAATGAGCCGGCTTGCCGCCATTGACAAGGACGGCGATGGAAAGCTGTCGTTAAAGGAAGTAGTGGAGACCCGCATGGCCTATTTCGATGCAGCGGATGCCGACCAGAACGACCAGTTGTCCATACAGGAATGTGTAGCCTACGAGCGGCAGCAGCGCAGCACAAAGCCGTAGCCCTCCGCAGCTTCAAGCCATTCGGGCTTCTTGATCTTGTTTTGCGTGCCGGGCGGCGGCCACAGTCGCTCTGGCACAGCGTCATATGTCCTATGCACACGCCCACCCCGGCACCTTTGTCCAGGGTCGCGTGTGTGACCCTCTTCCTCTTCTGACACCCGCCCATGCCCCAGGCTTTTCGCAATACCTTGCTGTCACTGCGCGATCTGATCGTGTCCGCCGGTCCACTCGCTTTTTTGGGGGTGGGCCTGCTGGTGCTGGCGTACTGGTGGCTCAACCCCAACCCGCCGAAATCAGTCACGCTGGCCACAGGGCCTGCGCAAAGCGCGTATGAAGAGTTTGGCAAGCGCTACCAGAAGGCGCTGGCGGTTGATGGCATAGACGTGGTGCTGCTGCCCAGCGAGGGCTCGTCCCACAACCTTCAACTGCTGCGCGAAGGCAAGGCCGATGTGGCGTTTGTGCAGGGTGGCACGTCCGAGCTGCGGCCCGACGATGCCGATGAGCTGGTGTCTCTGGGCAGCCTGTTCGTTGAACCGGTATGGCTTTTTTACCGGTCCGACGCGATTAAAAAGCGCGCCTCCAATGAACAAAAAGGCCAGCTCGATGGACTGCCCCAGCTCAAGGGCCTGCGCGCCAACGTGGGAACGGCTGGCAGTGGCGTCCCCACGTTGATGGACCGGTTGCTGGAGGCCAACCGCATCGAGTCAGGCGATGTCACTCTGTCGCGCCTGGAGCAGACACCTGCAACGGTAAATTTTCTGGCGGGCAAACTGGATGCACTGGTCTTTGCCTCGGCACCCGAATCGCTGATGGTGCAGATGCTGCTGCAAACACCGGGGGTCCAGCTGATGGACTTTGCCCAGCACGAAGCCTATGCGCGCCGATTTCCGTTCTTGACGCCCGTCACCCTGACACGCGGGGTGGTGGATCTGGCTGCCAACGTTCCCAAGCAGGACGTGCGGCTGGTGGCATCCACCACCTCGCTGTTGGCGCGGGAGGGCACACACCCTGCCCTGCTGACCTTGTTTGCACAAAACGCACAGAAGCTGCACAACGGCGCAGGCTGGTTCAACCGGGCCAGGGAGTTCCCCAGCACCCGCCATAGCGAACTGCCCATTGCCAAAGAAGGCGAACGCGCCATCAATGAAACCGTGCCCCTGATGCAGCGCTACCTGCCTTTCTGGATAGCCAATCTGATCGAGCGCATGTGGCTGGTGCTGGGGATCCTGCTGGCCATCATGCTGCCGCTGTCGCGCATCGTGCCGCCTCTGTACCAGTTTCGTGTGCGCTCCCGAGTGTTCCGTTGGTATGGCCGGTTGCGTGAGATTGAAAACGACATGGAGTCAGGCAAAGCCGAAACGGCCAACCTTCTGAAGGCTCTGGACGCACTGGAAGCACAGGCAGAGAAAGTCAGCGTGCCTTTGTCTTATGCGGACGAGTTGTACGCCCTGCGCAACCACATCCACCTGGTGCGCAAGAAGCTGCTGCGGGCGTAAGCGTAAGAATTGGGCCGACCCAAAAGACGTTGTCAGGTCTGGGGATTCCAGTACCGCTTGAGGGCCGAGGGCTTGCGATGCCAGGATGACCTGCGCCGGGCAAGACACAAGGGCTCGATCCGGGTCAGCGGTTCTTGGAGGTCTTGGAACCGGAAGACGGAACAAGGGGCGCCGACCTGGACAGCGGTGCCGCGCGAGACAGGGGCGCCATCTGGGAGCTGGATGGCTTGGAGCCCGAAGATCTGGAATCTGGCGCCTTGCGGCCGTCCGGGCCCGTTGTGACGGCATCTACAGCGCGGGCAACGACAGGCTTGGCAGCAGGAACGACCCGCAACGCGCCTTCCGACGCAAGTTTGTCACGCATGCGCCGCGTCATGGACTGGGTGCTGGCGTCTGGCGCAGTGAACAAGAACAACGTGCCATGCGGGCTGGCCCACGTCAGCTGGGTGCGCACCACGCGGCCATTGGTAACCAGTTCAACCCAGGCGCCAATCACAAAGTCGGCGTAGGGGTCTGGTGGCGCCTGCGCAGGTGCCGGCACACTGTCTTGGGACACCACAGCGACCTCGGCTTGCTCGCTCGCATCGACGGCCGCTGGCTGTGGAGGGGCTTCTGCCACCGCCTCCGGTTCAGCGCGCGCACTGGCGGTGGGTGCGGGAGCCTGGGCCGGTTTTTCAAAGGCGGCCTGGTGCAGGCCCACCAGCCGCTGCAGCAGCGCGCTGGTCTGCGCAGGTGGGTGATTAATGGTTTTTAGACCCTTGCGCAACTTGGCCAGCAGGCTGGGGATGGAGTCATTGAGACGGTCCGGCTCCAGCCTCGTCAGGTCCGGTTGCGAACTCCACAGCAACACGGGCACGAGTGCCAGAAAGCCGCCAGGGTCATCGTCTTTCGACTCAGGCGCTTTCATCACCTGGGCCAGTGCCACCACGTCCGCCCACGGCCCGGCCGCAAAATCGAGGATATCGGCAGGGACCTTGCCCACATCGGGCAGCTTGCGAATGTCGGCGGCAACTTTTTCAGCCAGCATTTCGCGCTGCTCCGCCTGCAACAGCGCTTTTTGCTGTACCTCCTGGTGGGCCTTGATCTTTTGTTCCTGCGTGTCCCAGGCCGACTGAAGGGCCTTGAGCACCGTGTCAAAAGGTCCTGCGTCTTTGATCTCGTTGGCTGCCAGATGCTCCACCGCACCGGTGACGAGGCGCATGAAACTGCTGAAACCCGGCGCAGTCTCTGCGGTGAAAGCCAGACTGCGCTGGGTCAGTTCGTCGAGCAGTCGCCGAGCAGGGTGCGCACCATCGGTGAAGAAGCGGCCATCATGCTGGACCAGCTTTTTAAGCGCAGGCTCCAGGCTCTGCACCGCTTTCTGCACAGGCGGCAGCAAGCGGCCGTCCTGGGCAATGTTGAACATCATGCGGCCCACCACTTCCATCGCCATGGCGGTGGATTGGGTGGCAGCCTCCATGGGCATGGTGGCATACACCACCGGGGCAACACCAGGGCCGCGCCAGCCCGACAGTGGCACTGGCAATGAACCGGGTTGGCTGGCGGTGCCGCCGCTGGCAAGCCGCCCTACCAGCCGTTCGAGCTGCGCCATGTCTTCAATGGCCTCTGCCGCGGCGCCGCCGGGAAAATAGCCGCCGCCCAGCCCTGGCTGGACGCTGGCAGCGCCGACCCGAGGGTCCACCCAACCAAGTTGCCCCGCCCCGGGGTGCATGGGCACCTGCTGCACGGGCATGCCATGGGCGGGCATGGCGCCATAGGCACGCGGGTCGAACGGATCGCCGCCTGCCAACATCTGGCGCAGTATTCCCACGGTCAACAACGCTTCTTCCGCCGCTGGAGCCATGACGCCTTGTTGGGAGTCTCCGTTCCAGCCCGTACCCGGACCGGAGCCCATTGCGCTGCGCCCGTAACCGGTATTACCGTAGTCGCCCATGGGTGCGTTCATGGAGGGGCCGTACCCTGAATATCCGCCCCCATAGCCAGTCCCCGGGCCGCCGGGGCCACCATACCCCCCGCCATACCCAGTACCACCTGCGCCACCGTAACCAGTGCCGGGACCACAGCGTCCGCCACCGCTGGCCCCGGACGGCGTACCGAGCACCGCGTAACCCACAGGCTGCACACCATGTTCGCGCAGGCTTGCAGCAGTTTTTTTATATTCTTCTACCAGCAGCTTGCCCAGCAGATCGCGCATGTGCTGCATCCAGGTCTGGCGCACTTCGGGCGAAACGCCCGTTTCGCCCACCACTTGCTGCAGCGCACGGATATAGCTTTCCGGGCGCAGCGGGTTGCGCTCGGGCTGCACGCTGCGCAGGCCCTGCGCAGCACTCACCAGTGTGTTGAGTTCGGCCAGCACCGCGTCGGTGGCGTGCAACGCCGACTGCTGGGCCTTGGATAGCTCCACCTGGGCCTGCATCTCGCTCTCGTCCATGAGAGAAAGCTCGCCAAAGTCCATCCCGGTGTCATCAGCAGTCGTCCGCCCCTTGGCGGTAGCGGGCCCTTCAGCAAATATCTCCAGCAGCGCCATGGGGTAGCCCTTGACCAGAGCGGCCTCATGCTGATTCAGAAAACGCAAGCTGTCGCTGATAAGGTTGCGTTGCTGAATATTGCGATTGCTGGACTCCTCCTCGGTCAGAGCCCCTTGCGTGACCTTGACCAGCTGCCCCATCAACGCCTCGCCGCCACGCACAGCGTTGACAACACAGGCGCGGAAAACGGCTTTCGGACTGGACGCTGTCTGAGACATGGTGGGATGGGAAGGAAAAAAATTCCAGCTGCAATGCTACTTGACCTGACGCCTTATTTGAGCGCCTTGAAACGCATCCGCTTGGGTTTTGCGCCCTCTTCACCCAGGCGCTTCTTCTTGTCGGCTTCGTATTCCTGGT
>NZ_JBKBXG010000012.1:71059-73476 GCF_046314175.1 Acidovorax sp.
TAGCGATGCGGTCCAGGAACCAGCGGTCATGGCTGATCACCATGATGGAGCCCGCAAATTCGAGCAACGCGTCTTCCAGCGCGCGCAGGGTTTCCACGTCCAGATCGTTCGATGGCTCATCAAGCATCAGGACGTTGCCGCCCGCAATCAGGGTTTTAGCCAAGTGCAAACGTCCGCGCTCACCGCCTGACAGCATGCCAACCTTCTTTTGCTGGTCGCCGCCATTGAAGTTGAAGCGGCCGCAGTAGGCACGGCTGGCCATCTGGAACTTGCCCACGTTGAGAATGTCGAGGCCGCCGGAGACGTCTTCCCAAACGGTCTTGTCGTCCGACAGGTCGTCACGGGTCTGGTCCACAAAAGCCATCTTGACGGTGGAGCCGATCTTGACGGTGCCACTGTCGGGCTGCTGCTTGCCGGCAATCATGCGAAACAACGTCGATTTACCAGCGCCGTTGGGGCCGATGATGCCGACGATGGCGCCTGCGGGCACCTTGAAGCTCAGGTTGTCGATGAGCACGCGGTCGCCAAAGGACTTGGTGACGTTTTCGAACTCGATGACTTCATGGCCCAGGCGGTCGGCCACAGGGATGAAGATTTCGTTGGTTTCGTTGCGTTTTTGGTACTCGAAGTCCGACAGTTCTTCAAAACGGGCCAAGCGGGCCTTGCTTTTTGCCTGGCGAGCCTTGGGGTTCTGGCGCGACCATTCCAATTCCTTCTTCAGGGCTTTGGCACGCGATTCTTCACCCTTTTGCTCCTGCTCCAGGCGTGCCTGCTTCTGGGTCAGCCAGTCGCTGTAGTTGCCCTTGTAGGGAATGCCGGAGCCCCGGTCCAGTTCCAGAATCCACTCGGCCGCGTTGTCGAGGAAGTAGCGATCGTGGGTGATGGCCACCACGGTGCCCGAATAGCGCTGCAGAAATTGCTCCAGCCAGTCCACGGATTCGGCATCCAAGTGGTTGGTGGGTTCATCCAGCAGCAGCATGTCGGGCTTGGATAGCAGCAGGCGGCACAGGGCCACGCGGCGCTTTTCACCGCCGGACAGCAGGCCCACCTTGGCGTCCCATGGTGGCAAGCGCAGGGCGTCGGCAGCGATTTCAAGCTGGTGTTCGGAATCAGTCCCAGCGGTGGCGATGATGGCTTCGAGTTCGGCCTGCTCGGCGGCCAGGGCGTCGAAATCGGCATTTTCCTCACCGTACGCGGTGTACACCTCTTCCAGGCGGGCCTTGGCGGTGAATACGCGGCCCATGGCGGCTTCCACGCTCTCACGGACGGTCTGCTCGGGGTCGAGCTGGGGCTCCTGGGGCAGGTAGCCAATATTGAGGCCCGCCATGGGAATGGCTTCGCCTTCAATTTCCTTGTCGACACCAGCCATGATCTTGAGCAACGTGGACTTGCCCGACCCATTGGTGCCCAGCACGCCAATTTTGGCACCGGGGAAGAAGCTCAGGGAGATGTCTTTCAGAATCTGACGCTTGGGCGGCACGATCTTGCCGACGCGGTTCATGGAGAATACGTATTGGGCCATTGCTTGTCTTAAACCTGCGAAAGTGGGCAGAAGAAATTCTGCGTACAAACCGTGATTATCGGGCCATGCGACAATACCGTCCGTAGCGGGCTCCAGTTGCCCGTCACATCAGCACACTGCTGGGGACGAAGGAAGCAAATTCCGGGCTCCCACTCTTGAACCTCATCAGCCTAAGACTGGCTCGGCAACCCACCGGTTGCCACGACAGGCCGATACCCAGCGTCCCGGACGGGCGCATCCAACGACATGACATTTGACGAACTGAACCTGGCTCCTGCCATCCTGAAGGCCGTGCACGAAACGGGCTACGAAACCCCCACGCCCATTCAGGCACAGGCCATTCCCGCTGTTCTTGCAGGTCACGACCTGCTGGCCGGCGCGCAGACTGGCACCGGCAAGACCGCCGCGTTCACCCTGCCCATGCTGCACCGCTTGTCGCAAAGCGCTGCACCCAAGAACAAATTCGGCGGCAAGGGCATTCGCGCCTTGGTGCTGACCCCCACCCGTGAGCTGGCCGCCCAGGTGGAAGAATCCGTGCGCGAGTACGGCAAATACCTCGACATCAACTCCACCGTCGTGTTCGGCGGTGTGGGCATGAACCCCCAGATCGACCGCGTCAAGCGCGGCGTCGACATCCTGGTGGCCACCCCCGGCCGCCTGCTGGACTTGCAGCAGCAGGGCTTCCTGGACCTGTCGACTGTGCAGGTGCTGGTGCTCGATGAAGCCGACCGCATGCTCGACATGGGCTTCATCCACGACGTGAAGAAGGTGTTGGCCCTGGTGCCCCGCGAAAAGCAAAGCCTGCTGTTCTCGGCCACCTTCAGCGATGAGATCCGCGACCTGGCCAACACGCTACTCAAGAACCCCCAGAGCATTCAGGTCACGCCCAGCAACA